>JBBRXN010000204.1:0-2952 GCA_038248385.1 Bacteroidales bacterium | reverse complement strand
GCCTGAATATTCCCAAAGTATTTTTTCATTTAATTACACCCATTTTCTGTGGGCATATTTTCTTATAAATCATTAATTTATGAAGCAATTATTTTTTTACACGATTGCCGTGCTGCTAATGGTAGCCTGTCAATCGAAACAGAACAATTCAGGCAATTCTAAAGGAGGAACAGCAACTGAACTGCCTTCACTTTCATATACAATCTACACTGAAAAATCCGAGTTATTTGCTGAGTTCCGCAGTATGGTCGCGGGTGATACGACAAAGTTAGCCGGACATTTCACACACACTTCCGAGCTTTTTACAGCCATAACCGACGGTACAATAACCATTTCGTTAACGGTTGGCGACAATACTGTTTCGCAAGAATCTTCGGTATCATCGTCTCCGGGCATATTCAGGTATGCAATAGTGCCGGGAAAAGCTGGAATCGGCAAAATGGTTTTCGACATCAAAAATAAAGATTATACCGACCAGATTGTCATTGATAACGTAACTGTTTATACCGATACGAAATCTGCGATTGCTTCAAAAAAAGAAGAACCCAAAGGCACCCAAATATCTTATTTGAAAGAACAGGCATGGAAAGTAGAATTTGCCAATATGCCAGTCGGTCCTCAAACTTTCTATGAAATAATTAAAACTACCGGCGAAATATTACCTGCCCAGGGCGATGAAATGGTTGTGACTGCCAATGCTGACGGAATTGTTACTTTTTCAGGAAATAAGGCTGTGGTTGGAACACCTGTCGGTAAAAGCGAAATGCTTTTTGCTATTTCGGGAGCGAACCTTACCAGTGGTAATACTGAAACCCGGTTTCAGCAGGCAAAAGTTGCTTTTGAAAAAGCCAAAGCTGATTTCGACAGGGCCCAGGAATTGACAAAGGATAATATCGTTTCGCAGAAAGATTTTCAGGAAATAAAAGCCAGATATGAGACCGAACAAGTCAATTATAACAATCTTTCACGGAACTACCAGACTGGAGCACAAAAGGTTGTTTCCCCAATTTCTGGATTCGTGAAAAACATACTGGTTGCCGAAGGCCAGTTTGTAACTGCCGGTCAGCCATTGGCCAGTGTATCGCAGAACCGGCGGTTGGTGCTTAATGCGGAACTTTCACAGAAATATTTCACAAAATTGCCTTCCATCACATCGGCCAATTTCAAAACTGTGTATGATGGTAAAACTTATGATATTGAAGCGATGAATGGCAAACTGATTTCGTATGGAAAAAGTAATGATGCCAGTACACTTTTCATCCCGGTTACTTTTAGTTTTGACAATAAGGGAGATGTAGTTTCCGGATCTTTGGTTGATGTATTCCTGAAACTAAAACCGTTTGAAGGGGCTATTGTAATTCCCTTATCTGCTTTGATTGAAGAACAGGGTGTATTTTTCGCATACATTCAAACTGCTGGCGAAAGCTTTGTTAAGCGTGAGCTTAAATTGGGCGGTTCAGATGGGATCAATGTTCAGGTACTTGCCGGTGTTCATGATGGTGAACGCGTGGTTACCAAAGGAGCATACCAGATCAAACTTGCAACAGTATCGGGGGCGATCCCTGCTCACGGCCATGCTCATTAATCAGTTAAAACAGATCGTATGCTAAATAAAATAATTTCTTATTCTTTAAAAAACAGGTTGCTGGTTTTGCTTTGCGCGGCATTGCTTACCCTTGGCGGGGCATTTATCGCTTCCGATATGGAAGTAGATGTGTTTCCCGACCTTACAGCGCCTACAGTAGTCGTAATGACCGAAGCCCACGGGATGGCTCCCGAAGAAGTGGAGCGTCTGGTTACTTTTCCTATTGAAACAGCCGTGAACGGGGCTACAAATGTACGCAGGGTCCGTTCGTCGTCTTCTGCGGGGTTCTCTATTGTTTGGGTTGAATTTGACTGGGGAACAGACATTTTCAAAGCACGCCAGATTGTGAGCGAAAAACTCATCACCATCGGGGCCGGATTACCTGTTGGGGTTGGTACACCAACGCTTGCGCCACAATCATCGATCATGGGAGAAATCCTGCTGATTGGCCTCACTTCTGATTCGACTTCCATGATGGATTTACGGACTATTGCAGAATGGACCATCCGACCATCTTTGTTGGCTACCGGAGGCGTTTCGCAGGTAACAACTATCGGAGGAGATTTCAAGCAGTATCAAATACTTGTCAATCCCGGCAAAATGAAGTATTACCATGTGACGCTCACTGAACTCATGGAATCATGCAAAGGGATGAACAGCAACGCAACAGGGGGTGTAATGTACGAATACAGCAACGAGTATATTATTCGCGGCCTGGGGCGTACCAGCGATATTTTAGAAATTGGAAAATCGGTGATAAAAGTAATAAACGACTATCCCGTAAAACTCGAAGATGTTGCTGAAATAACAATTGGCTCTGCTCAAAAATTGGGATATAGTTCGTTAAACGGCAAGCCTGCCGTTATACTCACCGTTCTGAAACAGCCCAATACCAATACGCTGGTCCTTACCCAAAAGATTGACGAAAACATCGCCAACCTTAAAAAGAGTTTGCCTGCACATATCAATATTGATACCCATATTTTCCGCCAGTCCGACTTTATTGAATCTTCAATTAATAACGTTCAAAAAGCGCTCCTCGAAGGTTCATTCTTTGTGATCATCGTATTGTTCGTGTTTTTGATGAATTTCAGAACTACCATTATTTCGCTGGTTGCTATTCCTATATCACTTCTTATCAGCATCATCGCGCTGAAAATATTTGGATACAACATCAACACCATGAGTTTGGGCGGTATGGCAATCGCCATTGGTGCGCTGGTTGATGACGCGATAATCGTGGTTGACAATGCCTACAAACGATTGAGGTTAAATGCCAGGCGCGAACCCCACGAAAGGCAGGACGATTCGATGGTGATTTTTAACGCCACCAAAGAAATTATGGCTTCTATTTTAAATGCTACGTT
>JBBRXN010000203.1:0-3083 GCA_038248385.1 Bacteroidales bacterium | reverse complement strand
TAGTAAGCAGGATATCGCCGATCGAGCCTATGAAATTTACGAGCAGCATGGACACCACGAAGGAAATGCAGATCAGGACTGGAAAGAAGCTGAGCAGGAAATTCGTGATGAGGAATTATAAAAATGAAACACTTATTAAAACAAAAAAAATTATGAAAGCAAAAAAACAATTAGGCATTTGGATGGATCATTCAATCGCCAATTTAATCGGACTAACCGATGAATCGACAGAAAACAAATCCATTACGGCGAAAGTTGGAGAACAGGATGAGCCACTTAGTTTACAAGATGAAACGCTGATACAGAACAAAGAACAAAACGAACTATCCGGTTTTTTCAAGCGAATAAGCGATGTAATCATCAATTACGATGAAGTATTACTGTTTGGACCAACAAACGCCAAAACTGAATTGTTAAACAAATTAAAAGACGATCATCGTTTTAATGGGGTTAAAATTGACGTAAAACCGGCTGATAAATTGACCGAAAATCAACAGCAGGCTTTTGTTATGGAACATTTTACTATTTCAAAATGATGGTTCGCATATGTTTTTTCTTCCTTCTTTTGCAGTTGACTCTTTCAATCGATGCTCAGGAAATATTCAATCCGCCGGTTAAACACAATAACGCTTTTAAATCTGGTGAAAAGTTGACCTTTCAGCTCAAATATGGTTTTATTTCAGCCGGAATTGCTACCCTAAATCTTTCTGAAGAATCCTACCATGGGAAACCGGCTTTTCATTCAGCAACCGTTCTTCATACTACCGGATTGGCCGACAAGATTTATGGCGTAAAAGATATATATGAAAGCTGGTTCGATCTGGAAACCAACCTGCCTAACAAACAGATTAGTAATGTCAAAGAAGGTCATTACACCAAATACAATGAAGTGACTTACGACCGGAAAAGCAATTCTGTAAACTCTAAATTAACCGGGCCTCATGTTGTTCCGGAAAAGATTCCCGATTTATCTTCCACCATGTATTATATCCGGCGAATCGATTTTTCAAAAATTATTGAAGGAGATTCGCTTCTCCTGAACATGTATTTTTCAGACGAGAATACTTTAAATCAGGTGATGTTTCAAGAGTAAAAGCAGATTAAATGTGTGATTCTTGTAACTTATTTTCAGATTTGTGTAAAACATTTCATGTTAAATAGTTCAACTTTGAATTATTTCCTCATCCTGAATTTAGGATCGAACATAGGATTAGTCATTTGTAAAACATTCAATAAAATAACTGTCATGAAAACACAAGCCGATTTGAAATTTAATTTGAAACCAATAAAAAAAGTATTGATTGCCCTGGATTATGATCCAACAGCTAAAAAAGTTGCGGAAGCAGGGTTTTCAATTGCAAAAGCCATGAATGCCGAAGTGATTTTGTTACATGTGTTAGCTGATATGACCTATTATTCCACTCCTCAATATACACCGATAATGGGATTCAGCAATTTCATGGATACCGATTTTCTTCAGATTGTGGATATAGAAGGACTGAAAAAAGCAGCGGAAAATTTCCTGGAAAAAATAAAATCTCATTTGGGTGATGAAAACATCAAAATTATTACAAGCGAAGGAGAGTTGGCTGAAACTATATTACATACAGCTAAACATTTGCATGCTGATACCATTGTGATGGGCTCTCATAGCCGAAAATGGCTGGAGCAAATATTAATGGGAAGTACAACAGAAAAAGTGTTGCATCAGACCAATATACCCTTGCTAATTATCCCGATTAAAGAACAAATTTGAATATGAACCAATGGACGAACAAAATCAAACTGAAAGAAACATTGATTCTCTGATCAATCTATTGGAAAGCACAGACGATAAGGTGCGCAGTCAAGCCCGAAAGTCCTTGGTGGCTATCAGGCAACCAGCCGTTACTGCTTTGTCCTTGGTTTTGGAAAATTCAGGAATTTACAAAGCTCGCTGGGAAGCAGCCAAGGCACTCGGTGCAATTGGCGATATTAAATCCATTCCGTCACTGGTGAAAGCGCTCGATGATCCTGAAAGTGACGTGGCCTGGCTGGCTGCCGAAGCTTTGAAAAAATTCAGCAAAGCCGCATGGCCTGAACTTATGCGCGCATTGAAAGACCGGGGATCTGCTTCGGTTTTGTTACGCCACGGTGCGCATCACATACTACTGAAACAGCGGAGTGTCGGATTCAATGATTTACTGGAAATTCTCCTGAAAGCCCTCGAATCTGATTCTGTGCCTGAAAGTACGCCAATGGCTGCATATCATATCCTTGAAAGAATGAACAAAAAAATATGAAAACTACAAGTAATGCAAAAGATTTTCCTGTCGTATGTGTAGGTGGTTCAGCAGGTGGCCTTGATGCCTATATCCGTTTACTTAAACATTTACCGGACGATATGGGTGTGGCAATCGTCATTGTCAATCACCTGAGAACCGTAGCCACCACTCTCCACGAGATTTTGCCAGGTTACACCAAAATGCCTGTTAAATTGATTACAGACAAATTGGATATCAAACCTAACCATGTTTTTATCATCCCCGAAAAACGTGATTTACATGTTCTTGAAGGAGAGTTCCGACTGATGCCGATTTCAAAGCCCTGGGGATGGCCCGATGTGATTACGGTTTTTATGCATTCACTGACGAAAAACTGGGATGGAAAATTGATCGCTGTCATTGTATCTGGCTATGATGGTGATGGCGCAGATGCACTAAGTGGTATAAAAAAAGTAGGCGGTATTACCATCGCGCAAAAGCCCGAAACAGCCAAGCAACCGGATATGCCTAAAAGTGCAATAGCAAGCGGATTTATTGATTTTATTCTTTCTCCAGAAGAAATCGCTAATAAAATTATACATATTGCACAAAAGGAGGAAAGCAAGGATTGAAAGTATTTTAAATTAACTAACCGAAAAGATATTTGTGAAATTAAATATAAAACTACCATAAAATGAAAACACAAAAGCTTATTAAAACTGCTCAGGCGCTGGTAGCCAATTACAAGGGCATCCTGGCAATGGACGAAAGCAGTCCAACCATTAAAAAGCGCTTTGAACAATACGGAATTCCTCAAACGGAGGAAGCCAGACGAGCTTA
>JBBRXN010000202.1:0-3299 GCA_038248385.1 Bacteroidales bacterium | reverse complement strand
TAAACATGGCGAAGGTGTTGACGAACCGTTTTCGGTGATTGATTTTACCGAAGCATACAAAGATTTCGCAAGTTCGGCACAACGCGGTCTGAAAGTGGTTGGTGGACGCAAAGCAATTCTGATTCAGGATGAATTTGTCTTAACAAAACCTGGCGAAGTTGCCTGGGGAATGACAACAGAGGCCACAATCCGGATCGTTAACCCGAAACAAGCCGAACTTACACTGGGAGGACAAAAGCTGATTGCCAGAATCCTTTCCCCTGCAAATGGTGTTTTCACTTCCGAGTCGGCACAACAGTCGAAACCACAGAAAGAAAATATCGGTGTCAGCCGTTTAATGGCTAAAACGACTGAACCAGTTGGAAATGTTACTATTTCTGTTTTGCTGACACCTCAATGGCCGGGAGTTGACAATAGTATTATACCTGTGACGAAAGCTTTGGCGCAGTGGTAAATACAAGTATTTATTTTTCATTAAAGAATTGTTCGTATCATTAATTTGGAATAAAAAATCATTATTTTTACAAAAAAAAGTATGGACTTACAGACAAGGAAAATACAATTTATTCAAGAATTTCTGAAATGTGCTAATGCAAATATGCTTGCCAAATTTGAAGGAATGTTAAAGCAAGAGCGAGAAAAGGCATTTGAAAAAGAAATTAGACCTATGACATTGAAAGAATATGAAAAGCGTATTGAAAAGGCTTTAGATGATGTTAAGAATAATAAAGTAAAAAGTGCCCGGAAATTAAAGGAAGAAATTGTGACATGGAAATAGTTGTTATTTGGTCTGATACTGCAATCGCAGAGTTGCAGGACATATATAACTACTACTATTCTAAAGTGAGTGAGAAAGTTGCAGATAATTTGGCGAATGCCATTGTTGACCAGACAATATTATTGGAGCAAACGCCTCAAATGGGCCAACCCGAGGAAATGTTAGCCCATTTACAAAAAGAGATACGGTATCTTGTATATGAAAATTACAAGATTGTGTATTTGATCGACGAAAATATTGTAACAATTGCTACAATATTCGATTGCAGACAGAATCCCAGAAAGTTAGGCGTCAAGAACGTTTGAATTTCACAACGATAACTATTTAATTTTATTCTCCACCTTTGACTGGAGGGCATCAATTGTTTGCATTTGAGTATTCGCACATTAGATCATCCGAGAATGGCAATTTTTCACCTTTGAATCAACGCAAAAGTCAAACCAGCAGAAAGAAAATTTCGGTATCAGCCGTTAATTGGCCAGAGCTAATTAACCAGTTGGGAATGTGATATTTCCATTTCGCTAATACCTTAGTGTTAAGATAATTTTTATAAATTTTTATAAATGAGCAAACTACTAATCATTCTTGTTGTTATTTCTCTTGGTTTTGCCACCCGAACGGCAACAGCCCAAAATCCGCATATTCTGGTGAATGCCGGCGACCGACAAACTGTACTCGATAAAGTAAAGCAACAGGTTTGGGCAAAATCTATTTTTGTGGAAATCCAAAAGGAAGTCAATCCTTATGTGGAACGCCACACGACGAATCCTGATTGGATACTAAGTCGTTACTTGATGAACCGTGTTCCGGGCAAAAGATATACTACTGTTTATGCCGATGAATCAGGTTCCAGACTTATCAAATGGGAAGGTGATGCACCGGTTCCAACAGTCAGGGTAAACACGTATCTGAGATCGCCGATCACCGAAAAGGGTACTTCGTACCGCAAACCAACCATTGAAGAATTGGTTCCGAACGACACATCAAGCGTGATGCTGCTTTTTAACCCGGAAACCGGTACGAAAGATTGGACCGATCCGCAGGCATATACTACCGCCATTAATGGCGACATTAACGATCTGGCACTCGACGCTGCTATTTTATACTGGCTGAACGGTGATGAAAAATATGCAAAGTTTGCTGCCGATCTGCTGGATCAGTGGGCCAAAGGTGTTTATTATCAGCAAGCTATCGTCGGACCATGCCGGACAGGGTTGCTCGATATGCAGACATTAGGCGACCAGAATTATCGCAACATCATTCTGGCTTACGATTTTGTGAAGCCGTTCATGAAACAAAACGGATATGATCTGCACTGGTATGAACCGGTTTTTGAGAAATTTGCAGCCACGTTGGCTTTCCGCGGTTTCTGGAATAACAACTGGTATGCAGCCGAAAGTTCAACCATGGTTTTTGCAGCAATGAGTCTTGAAAATAAGCAGAAACAGGATTATTACCTTCAGTTTATTCTTAAAAAAGATACGATCAACGGAGCTTGCGGTCAGCTGGCATTACCTTCTACAGTCGAAAAATGGCTGACGCATGATGGCCATTGGAAAGAACCGGGTGGTTATCACAATTATCCGGTCGGCAATTTGCTCCTCTCATCTCTGGCACTTGAAAAAAATGGTCATGACGTATTCCAACAATTTCCGGCGTTATTCAAAGCATCCTATGCGATGCTTAAATATTCATTTCCAAATCTTACCGTCGGTGGTTTTGGTGATACAGGCCGTGCCTCACAAAGTGCCGAATCGCTCGAAATAGGTTTGGTCGGAGCTATAAAATACAATCAGCCAGCATTGCCGGAGATGCTTGCATCCATGAAAAAGCTCATCAACGGCGGAATGTACAACCGGGAAAAATCAGGGTTTTTGGGCTTGCTTTGTTTTCTTACTGAGATCCCGGAAGCAAAAACAACTTACCAATGGCCTCGTACCGGGGTATTGGAATTTGCAAAATATTTCTTGCAACGTAACGGGATTGATCCGCAGACCGGATTAATGGTTGGCGTACAGGGGGCAACTTACAATCACAACCATTGCAATGGAATGGCCATGGAGTTGTACGGATTGTGTGAAGTGATGGGAATTGATGCAGGAACCGGTCCCAACTATGAACATCCGCTACACCGCAATTATCACAGTCAGTGGGCTGCCCATAATACTGTTGTCGCAGCCGGATCATCAAGTTCTGTCCCTTTCAGCGGATCGGCGGGTGCCAAGAACATTGGCCAGATTGAACTGGCAGCGATGGAACCAATGCCTGATCAAAAGGCGGTTTCTCCCGATTATTCTTTTACGGATACACGTTATGTCGACAAATCGACCAATACGAATCAGTCGCGTACGCTGGCGATTGTCAGAACTTCAGAAGCAACTGGTTATTATATTGATATTTTCAGATCTGATAATGCGATAAGTAATGATTACGTCTATCACAATATCGGAGATCAGGTCACGTTTCTGAACAGCAAAAGAGAAGAATTAAAAACTTCGCCAACCGAATATCCATTGACTGG
>JBBRXN010000201.1:0-3654 GCA_038248385.1 Bacteroidales bacterium | reverse complement strand
AGAATACACGCTCCGAACGTAGAAAACCAGTTCTAAAAAAAAACAGTTTCCCCGGGATAAGATGATCCGAAATGAAATGTCAGCAATCAAAATTGACTATCTTCGCATCATCTGTTCGGGGAAATGTGTCAAACCATTTTACCCGATTTTTTATGTCCGAAAAGTTTGTTGTTACCATTCCTGTCAAACCTTACGTTAAAAGGTTTCTTTCCATCAATTATGGCGAGCCTGTTGATTTTACTTCCGATCCGGAAGTAAACCGCTTTTTTCAAAGCCTGCTTCGAAAACCCAGTACCTATCGTGACAAGCAATATCCCGATCAATTCTGTTCTTACACCGAAATAGCCGAAGTATTAATATCGCAGCATGATTTTTACAAATATGGCTGGGAGTTGACACGAACGGATATGGTTGCTTTCGGTAAACAGTTCGAAGACCGGGCCAAATGCCTGATGCGTTCTTTTGTGGGAGTATATGTGGCGCTGGGATTACCACCCTTTCGCAGCATCGCAAAGTTTCAGGAAAGGTTTCGGTTTGATGAAAACTCATGGCAATATGAAACCATCAAAAAGGACTTTTACCGCAATGGAATGAAGGATCCACTGGATTTTGACAACGAGATTTTCAATAAAATTGAAAAAATAGTTTTGCACAATTTGTATGAATTAGGGACAATTAGTAAAAAAGCCAAAATCCAGTATGAAACACCTGAATAAACCTTCCGACAACCTTGGTGGCCTTTTATTAATTTGGGCTGTTCCTCCGACGGACATTATCGTAAGTTTAAATTCCGTCGATTTTTTAAGCACTCAAAACATCTTTGAAATCTATTGCACTCTCGGAAGCATGTCGTTTACCGAAAAAGAGGTTCAGGAAAAATACGGAACTGCCTATAAAAATGAACTCAACGCCTTTATTCCCAAAGATTCGCTGGAAGTACTGAAAATCATAAATGAAATGAGTGGTCGCAAATGGGTGGTTGTGATGATGGACCAGAATGGATATTTTAAAGTTGCCGGTACTCCGGAAATCCCGCTTCGGGTTTCTTTCGACCTGGACACTGGAGCGGACACAGCTGACCGAAATGGTCATTCCATTTCGTTTTACGGAACACAAACATCAAAAGCGAAATTTATTGATGATCCGTTTCTTTTATAATTGCTCACTTCGTTTCGCGGCCTGGCGAAGGTGGCAATTTTCACCACAAATGTTGATACGAAGTACTCCTGTTTGTTGACCCACAAAACTGTAATACGAAGCACTGAACCGCCATTTTTACCAAACCGTTGTTAGCGGTTCGTTGTTTTTTTCTCATCTTCTTTGTATTCCAGAATGTCACCTGGCTGACAGTCTAATGCATTGCAAATAGCTTCCAGAGTGGAAAACCTTATTGCTTTTGCTTTTCCGGTCTTTAAAATAGAAAGATTCGACAAAGTTAATTCAACTTTTTCTGATAGCTCATTAAGCGACATCTTTCGCTTTGCCATCATTACATCTAAGTTTACAATGATTGGCATGGTTTAAACAGTTAAATCGTTTTCGTTTTGGAGTTCGACTCCTCTTGAAATAATAGTCGCAATTACATAGACTACAGCCGCCATTAATATAAATGCCTGACTGTCTGCCCAAAACTGGCTTAGGGCGTCGACTTCAAATCCATAATGCTGCAAATTATTGGCTGTTTGTCGGGCAATGTAACTTATGAGTCCAATGGAAAGAGTGTAGTAACTAATTTTTGTAATCTGATGGGCAACAAAGTTGCTGAATGGTTTTGACAAATTAAGATTACTTACAAGCTGGATAACAAGATAGAATAGATAGGCCTTCAGGATCGAGATGAACAGGATAAAGCTATACATTCCGAAAAAAGCCCATTGGTTAAGATGATACATTTTACTTAAGTCCAATTTTTGGTATAAGTTGGGGATCAATTCAGGTTTGAAAAGACTGATAACAAAATTGACAATCAAGCCTCCGGCTTCAATGCACAAGCCTACGAAAATAACCCAGGCAACAATATGCAGGCCTTTAAATACGAAGTTGTTTCTTTTTTCCATAACCGTTAAAATTTAAAATTATATCGCAAAAATAATAAATATTTATTGAATAACAATAAATATACATTTTTATTCAAAAATTATTTATCGCACAATAAAACGGAGCAAAAAGAATTTCTTCAATGATTTGGCTGAGTTAATTTCATATTAACAGATTAATTCAGAAGTTGAGTGGTCGAACTTTTAGTTTTGTTGTGTCGTCCATACAATGACCACTAACGACAAGCTCAGTGAGCGTCGCTCAGTTCTTCAAAGCTCCGCTGGCTGAGCGCGAAGCAGTCGAAGCCAGAACCATTTTCTGCTTTTTACGGTGGTCGTTGTCCTTTATTCCACCTTTTTTATGTCTTAAACTTGCTGAAAATAACAAGCTTATGACACAGAAAATTATCACTATTGACGGTCCGATAGGAAATTATGGATATTCCAAGCAGTTCGTCCGTAACGAACTTTCCGGGAATACCCAGAATCCGGTACTGGTCCGAATCTCCAGTCTGGGAGGTGCAGTGGATGATGCCCTGAATATTTTTGACCAGTTCGTCGGGCATGGAAACGTGACCGTTGAACTATCTGCTTTTGTTGCCAGTGCAGCAACGCTTATTTCCCTGGGCGCGAAAACTGTTCGCATGAACGAAAATGCCTTCTATCTTATTCACAAAGCGCTGAACTGGGTGGACGAATGGGGAAATATGAATGAGGATGAAATTGAAGCCCTGATTGCCAAGCTGGAAACCCAAAAACAACAGCTTTCAAAAATCACCCTGCAGCTGGCCAAAATGTATGTCAAAAAATCGGGTAAAACCCTCGATGAAATCATACAACTGATGAAACAGCAAATCTGGCTCACAGCCGAAGAAGCCCTTGCATGGGGATTTGTGGATGAAATTTACGCTCCAGAGGTAGCTGTAAATTACATCGAAAACCTGCAAATGGTTGCCATGATCACCGCCAGCGGTTATCCAGTGCCACAACGCAAGCCGATTAGTAATGCTGCGGTGGCTGAGCGCGAAGCAGTCGAAGCCCAGATAGATGAAGAATCCATTTTTAACAGGATCTGGAACCGGATTACTAATAAACAAAAAGAAGAAAAAAGTGAAATTACAAATGATAAAAAAACCGAAATGAAAACACAATTTTTGAATGTCAACAAATTGTTGACCGTGGAAAAACTCGAATCAACTGATGAAGGTATTTTCCTAAACGAGCAGCAACTTGAAGCAATTGAGAACAGACTTGCCATGGACCAGCAAATCATTGCTGAACGCGATGTGGCAAACACTGCCCGTGATGCGGCCATTGCCGAGCGCGACACTATCAGTACCAACCTTGCCAATGCCTTGAACCCGTTCAATGCCATTGATGCCAGCATTGCCCGTGCAGAAACTCCGGAAGCCAAAGTTCTGGCTATCCGCGCCCTTCTCTCTAAAAAACCTTCTGTTCAGCCTGCCGGAAACATGGGAAAAGGCGATCCTGTTTCTGATGGTGTAGAATGGGATGTGATTAACAATCTCGAACACAACAAACACGTAGATCAAAACTCTTAATTTTTTATAGCCATGTCAATTACAACAACAGCCATTATTGCCGAGTATGGCGCTTT
>JBBRXN010000200.1:0-3679 GCA_038248385.1 Bacteroidales bacterium | reverse complement strand
GAATTTCTGCGAATCTTTTTGTTTTATAAGTATTGAATCAAAAGTTGAAATGCCTGTTTCCTTCAGCAACTCCGATTCGGTCAGCGAAAAAGAATAATTTTCCATGCAGGCGGTAACCAGTTTTTTCAGATCCCAGGTTTTGATATCATCGGTTGCAAAATTGGCTGTTTCACTGCGGCCAAGAACCTTCCATCGGTTTTGCTGGTAGTATCGCCAGTAAAGTTCAGCAAGTACCGAATGCAGTATTTGTTTCACCGGAGTTTGCGCCGATTGAATTTCCATTTGCGTACGCGCAATTCCATTTTCAAAATAATCCTCCTGAAAATCCGCTTCCAGTTTCATGCGGTAAAGCGAAGCTTTTAAAAACTGGTCGGCCTGGCTGGCAGCTTTTGACTGGTTATAAATACGGGTCACTATTTCGAGTGCTGTCTGCGACTGGCCAATGGTGGCGAGGGAATCAACCTGTTTCCACTCATTTGAGTATTGATTCTGCGACATTGCCGTAAGGCTGAATGCCAGGATAAGGATACTGAAAAATGTTTTCATAGAGATTTGGTTGGGCTTAAAAAGATAAAATTATGCAATTTGATGGTATCAGAATGCAAAGTGACCGGTTTTTCCATAAAAGGCAGGAAGATTAGTTTTCCGGATAACTGCAAAAAACATACTTGATTTTTAACTTTCCGAATATTTAACCCCATCATTGAATTGAACAATTCCGTGCATAGTAAGTTGAGTATTCATAAAAAGTTTTACTTTTAATGCTTATTTAAGCTAGATTCATGAGGATTTTTTTTATTGTTTCCTTTCTTTTCTCTACAGTTTTTCTTCAGGCTCAAAGCACTGCCGAAGTTTATATTGCCAAGTTCGACACACTGGCTATTGAAGTTTTGAATAAATATGGAATTCCGGCAAGTATCATACTTGGAATTGCATTGGTTGAAAGTGCGGCAGGCACAAGCAAGCTTTGCCAGATAAATCACAATCATTTTGGCGTGAAAGGAAGAGTTAAATCAAAAAAAACCAAATCGGGATATACAACTTCATACCGCAGTTTCGATACAGATGAAGATTCTTATCTTTACATAGGAAAACTGATCTCCGGAAGGAAATACTATCCGGCTTTAAAGGGTAATATGGACTATATGAAATGGCTGAAAGCGATAAAAGCGTCGGGTTATGCCAAGTCATCCTCATGGATACCGCATATTGATCAGATGATAAAACGGTATAATCTGGTGCGTTTCGACACAATGACTCCTTTCCCGTTTTTACTGGCACCTAATACCAGAGGTATTGTTATTAAGCAGGAATAATACTATCATCCCCTCAAGAAATTCCAGATTTCCAGTTTATCCATTTAACAATCTCCAGTCACTTCATATCGCTAAGTCTCTTTGACCCTAAGTCTTTATCTCTCATTGTTCAATTCCCACATTGTCGAATCGTCGAATTGTCTTACCGACACCCAGCCTAGTCGGGTAATTTTGAAGTGATAGGATTTGCAAGCCCTGAATACGATGTCAGTTCAACTCTTCCGCGGCCTACAGGCTGTTCCGATTCAATAAGTATCGGCAGGCGGTTTGCATCATCTGTAATCCAGATGGTAATAGGGTATGGATCGTCGAAAGCATAGCCGGTTGCAACCATGGGTTGAAAAGCAATGCATTTGAATGTTCCCAGTTTGATTTTTATTGTTTCGCGGCCTTTAAAAATAACCCGTGAATGATATACTGAATCATCCAGAAAGAATGGGATTAGTATGGATCCGCCCGGTTTTAAATCTGAAATATCGAGTGTACGGGCATAATATAAAGCAGAAACAACATCCTGAACATTTGCCGGCACTTTCACCACTTTTGTCATGCTAACAGCCAAACGGTCTTCCTGTCGGAAAATTACCAGATCATCTTTTTTGTACTTGTTCTCACGTGTGTTTCGCACAAACTGTCTGGCAATCAATGCATCCTGGTCGAAATAACTCTCAAACCTGTCGCGAATCTTGTAAAATATTTCTATAAAACCTGTTGTTTTGCCTTCGGCAACTACATGATAAGTGCTCCTCTGATTTATAATTTTATTTTCATTCTTCACTTCTAACGAAGCTCTACCACCTGTAATGCTGCCTGTAAGTGCCGAATTAAACGCAACCCTGTAATTCAGTTTTTCGCCACGCACAAATGCTGTATTTTGAATCGTTCGGTACGACTGCGGGAAAGCTGACAGACAACTGAATAAAATTAGTATGATTAGAAGACGGGGCATTAAGAGTGTTTTATTTTATCATAGTCAAAAAACGATCCAAAGTGGTTATTAGTGTGCAGTCAATAACCAATCTGCATTGAAAAAATGACGAATTTGTCTTTTGTATTTATAACTGATCGAATCAATTTATGTTTTCCCGAACAATTCAGATGAGCTTTATTTTGCCCCGGATTTTGTTAATTTTAATGATTTTGAAGGGCAAAATTCACCCTTGTGCAAAATTTCATCAAACTGACGTTCCGATACATTGATACTATATACTCCAGGCTTATCTATACTACATGGCATATTTTTCAGGCATTTGCCGGAGTGCATACACGATTCCAGATTCCACTCAATTGTATCCACTCCATTGGTAAAATATCTGATATTCTTCACTTTACTTTCAGTTAAAACTACTGCTGCAAAGTTACACTTTCCTTTATTCAAAGGGTATAAAAATAATAATGAATCAATATTAAGACGAATCAAGAGCTGAATTCATGTTTTATCTATAGCGAACTAAACTCTGAAAGAGTTCGCCTGGCAGTTTACAAGCTACAATTTCAACCCATAATCCGCATTATTAATTTACAGACAATATCCCAAACTACCTTTTTTTTCTGAAAAAATCTTTCATCAGCTCGCCACATTCTTCCGCCAGAACCCCCTTTGTTACCTTGGTACGTGGATGCAAAACCGAAGAACTTAGTAACGAATAACCTCTTTTTATATCATCGGCACCATAAACTATCCTGCTGATTTGTGACCAAAATGAAGCTCCGGCGCACATCACACAGGGTTCAATGGTAACAAACAAGGTACAACCTTCCAGGTATTTGCCGCCCATAAATCCTGAAGCGGAAGTAAATGCCTGCATTTCGGCATGAGCCGTAACATCATTCAGTTGTTCAGTTAGGTTATGTGCACGGGCTATGATGCGGTTCGCGCATACGATTACGGCACCAATGGGGACTTCATCTTTGGCAAGAGCTTTCCTGGCTTCTTTCAAAGCTTCACGCATAAACGATTCATCGGAGAAAACAGTGAATTCCATAGCTTACTTTTAGTCCGACAAATGTACCTGTTTTAGATTTATCTGATGGCTAAAAATTTGTCATCATATCCGTTTTCGAACTTTTTAGGTTTTAAATTGGATGGTTGACTTGTCACCAGGCACCAAATCGTCATTCGTAAATCGGCATTCGTAAATCACAAAATATCTAATCTTCCAAAATACATTTGTTATTTTGGCTAAATATTATTTTGATGTGCTGGGAAAAGAAAACTCAAGTTTATATTCTGTTTTTTGTTTTTTTTCTTGTTCTTTTGTCATGATACTTCGGCTTCGCTAAGTTGGTACTTTTCCATCAAGGGAAAAGGACGAAAAAATAAATATCAATTCAATTTCCGAATTAATTCATCAATCTATTCT
>JBBRXN010000199.1:0-3775 GCA_038248385.1 Bacteroidales bacterium | reverse complement strand
CTCATGGAACTCTCATGCCAGGAGAAATCCACTTCTCATAACATTTTCATTCTCTTTTTGCGCCGCCTCCTTTGAAATTAATTCCGCGGCATGTTCGTTTCATCCGAAAATAACGGTATTTTTATTTGGTGTTTCATTAAGGAAATAGAATGCCAAAACATTTTTGAAGATAGCTTCAAGTTTCTTGACAAAGCACTTTTACTTCTGTGTAATAACCAATTCTCTGATCATTTTTCATACTTTTACAATTAAAATCACAACTGTATGGACTTCTACCACAGCGACCTGTTTTCTTATGTAATTCTACCTTTACTGATTTTCTTGTCACGGATTACTGATGTAACCATAGGAACTATCAGGATTGTAATGGTTGCCAAAGGACAGAAAAAGATTGCCCCTATCCTTGGATTTTTTGAAGTATTGATCTGGCTGATTGCTATTAGCCAGATTATTGCGCACCTCGACAACTGGATTTGCTATATTGCTTATGGTGCCGGGTTTGCAACCGGAAATTACATCGGTATGATTATCGAAGAAAAGCTGGCAATGGGTATTATTCAGCTCCAGATTATTACCCGGGTCGATGCCCATAAATTAATTGAAAAATTAAAAACCGAAGGGTACGGAATTACCCATCAGGAAGCGCACGGAGCAGTTGAAGAAGTTTCTATTATTTATTCCATTATCAAACGAACTGATCTGGCCAAAGTAATTGAGATCATCGGTACCTACAATCCCAATGCCTTTTACTCTATTGCCGATGTTAAATTCGTCAACAAAGGCCTGTTCACGCAGGTCAATCCAATGCACTACTGGAGAAAAGGGAAATAGAATGAAAGCCCCATCCCCAGCTGTTCCCCCAAAGGGAAGGGAGTTTGGTACTAAAGGTTCTGAACATTCTGAATTCGATTCTGAATTGCAGGGTCTAAAGTCCCCCGTTTGTGTTACCTGAGCCGTGGTCGAAGGAGGGATTTAGGGGGCAAAATCAAAAAAAAGTACTATCTTTTACAATCCATATATAAATCCGCAAAATTTTTCTTTTTTTCTGAATATTGAGCACTGAGACTGCCAACTTTTCCTCCGACTATATTTTTAGTCAAAAAAACCTCAAAATATTTGCATGACTAAATATATAGTCATATATTTGTGCCGAAGGATTGACAAATTTAATTTTACTGATATGCAACTGACAAAAGCTGAAGAACAGGTAATGCAACATTTGTGGGAAATGGGCGAGGGGCTGGTCAAGGATATCCGCGACCGGTTCGACGAACCAAAACCTGTGCGCAACACTGTTTCGACAGTACTGCGGATTCTGGAAAAGAAGGAAATTGTTTCGCACAAAACCTACGGAAACGTGCATGTTTATTATCCTTTGGTATCGAAGGATGAATACTCAAAGACACAGCTTTTCGGACTAATGAAAAGTTATTTTAACAATTCGTTTCCAGCAATGGCGTCGTTTTTTGCCCGCGAAAAAGACCTGACCATTCAGGACCTGGAACAATTGATGGAAGAAACAAAGCGCGAACTTTCAAAAGAATAAAACCCGAAAATCATGGAAACATTTGCCTTGTATCTGATCAAATCGTCAGTTTGGCTGACTGGATTCTCCCTGATTTATTTCTTGTTTCTTCGGAACGAACGTTTCTTTGTGCTGAACCGGATTTATCTGGTTTCCGGCATTCTGGTTTCCATTGTTTTTCCGCTTTTTACCTGGCATTATACGGTGGTGCTGCCTGTTACTCCAATGGTTGAGGTTTCTGAACCGCAGATTATTGGAACCACAGTAGTTGCCGAACCATTTCCAACACAGACTATACTTTTGTATATCTATTTGGCAGGCGCTATTTACCTGCTCTTCCGCGTAATCCGGCAAACAGCTGCTGTTTTGCGGGTTATCCGAAAATCAGAAACACTTCCTTTCAATTCAGCAAAATTGATCCGTACCACTGAATACCCCGCTTCGTTTTCATTTTTTTCGTTCGTATTTGTCAATCCTTCAACCTCTGACACCGAAACGAACGAGATTGTGAACCACGAACTGGAGCACATCAGGCAACAGCACTGGATAGATTTATTGCTGTTCGAAATCCTCTGTACCATTCAATGGTTCAATCCGGTGAGCTGGCTGTATGGCCGTTTCATCAGGCAAAACCACGAATACCTTGCCGACGAGCGGGCGCTACAGCGTAGCTCTAATCCGGCTGTTTACCGTGCAGCATTACTCAATCAAATGTTTGGTGGACCAGTTATTCAACTGGCCAATTCGTTCAATTATTCACTCAACAAAAAAAGATTCAACATGATGAAACAGATTATACATTCACCCATCAGAAAATTCAAACTTTTATTGATTGTACCGCTAATCGCGGGGGTTTTCTATGCTTTTGCCGCTCCGGAATACAAGTTTGTAAAGTCGGAAGATCCCATCGCAATAAATGAAAAAACAGTTTCGGGAAAAGTTATTTCCGAAGATGGAAAACCACTAAAAGGGGCTTCAATAGTGGTTTCAGGTAAAACCATCGGAACAACTACCGATGCATCCGGAAATTTCAAGCTCGTCTTAACCGATCATTCACCAATTATTATCTCGTATGTAGGTTTTGAATCGCTGAAAGTCAATCCTGATTTTGATAGAGAAATGACCATTTCATTAAAAACCAAGGTTTTTGGGATTGAAACTACTGGAAACGATTTGTCAGCAATTGAATCAGCAAAGGTGACAGAACCTTCATTAATCATCATTGATGGAAAAGAATCCACCAAGGCCATTATGACAAGTATCAATCCTGAAAAAATTGAAAAAGTCAATATTTTAAAAGATAAAATGTCCATCGAAAAATATGGCGAAAAGGGAAAAGATGGAGTGATTGAAGTTTCTTTGAAATCTGATGATATAAATTTTTCAACGCAAACGCTTAAAGTTCAAACAAATTCTCCCTTAAAATTTGGGAATGCATTCGGTTCAGGAGCTCAGCCACTAATTATTTTGGATGGAGTAATAACAGAGAGCCAAAATATTAATAACATTCCTCCTGAAACCATTGAATCAATTTCTGTTTTGAAAAATGAATCAGCAACAGCTGTATATGGTGAAAAAGGTAAAAACGGTGTGATTCTGATCAAAACGAAGAACCCAGGCGATGTTTTCCTTATTGTTGAAGAAATGCCTTCATTCCCTGGCGGAATTGAAGCCTTAAAAACATTCGTCGCGACAACGATGAAATATCCTGCCATAGCACTGGAAAATGGAATTATTGGGCAGGTAGTCGTGAATTTTGTAGTGGCAAAAGACGGATCGGTTACTGATGCAAAAATTGCAAGTGGTGTTGATCCATCGCTCGATAAGGAAGCCTTACGAATTGTAAATAGTTTACCAAAATGGAAACCAGGATCGCAAGCCGGTGAACCAGTTCGGGTAGCTTACTCGATGCCTGTAAATTTTAGTCTGCCAGCCGATTATCATCCAAAAAGCAAGGAACAACTCAGAACTAAAAATACTGCTGTTCCAAAAGAAATTCAAAATGATCCTTCAATAAAAGTAAACAGTCTGATTATTGTTCCCAATCCGACCAAAGACAAGGCAACAATTACCCTTGAAGGTTCCGATTCAAAAAACAAGATGGAAGTAAGTGTTTTTGATATGTATGGAAAGTTAATCACGAAGGAATCAAAAAATGGCCCGACGTTTACACTGTCGTTTGCAAAATTTACTTCAGGGACTTATTTTGTTTTGGCTAAAGATGGAACAACACAATTTACAGGCCAACTG
>JBBRXN010000198.1:0-3909 GCA_038248385.1 Bacteroidales bacterium | reverse complement strand
CTGAAATTTTTCCGATTTTAAATCAATTGCCATAATGTATTCTCTTAATTATTTGAGCATTTACTTAGATTGTACTAACTATATTTCTGAATTTCTATTGCTTTCTGAAAACCTTTTCAAGCAACATTTCGAGTAACCCAACTTCTGTTTGATCCAATTTGCCGGAAATCAGTTCAGCCATTTGCTTGTGTGCAAAATCGTGTGTATGGTTAATCAGCTTACCTTTTACCGTGAGGTGCAAATGAGCGCTTCGGCGATCCTCATCCGACTTTACCCGATAGATAAAATCCTTTTCAATCAGCTTATCTATAGCTACTTTAACGGTAGGTTTTGTCAATCGTAATTCGGCTGCCAGCTCGGTAAGATTTGGGTTTCCCAACTGACTGATGGTTTCCAGATAGTTCATTTGCGTCAATGTCAATTCCTTAAAATCGAATTGTTCTTTGGCTGCTTCTTCCTTATGTCCGATCTCGCGCGAAAATATTGCAATGATGTCAACCAGTTTTTCCATGCTGCAAATATAGTTAGTATATTCTAACTATAACTACGCTTACTGCAACACAAATTGATTTTTCTGAACACTGAGACTGCAACTGATCACTATTCTTCCCGTTTCTTAATTTCATTCTCACTCTCTTTGCCCTTTGCTCTATGCCCCTGCCCAATATTTCTTATATTCGCCACAGATGAAAACCATTTCAGATATACTGCAAAACACTGAATTTTCCAGCGAAGAACTGGTGAAGCTATTAAACTCCGAAGGTGAAGATCGTCAACAACTCTTTCATCGGGCTCAAACGGTCAAGCTGCAAACGGTTGGAAATAAGGTGTATTTCCGTGGGTTGGTTGAATTCTCAAATATCTGCTCAAAAGATTGTCTTTACTGCGGAATTCGGAAAAGCAATGAGAAAGTTGTCCGTTATGATGCTACTGACGACGAAATAATGGAAGCTTGTCGGTTTGCATGGATCAACCGGTTTGGATCGGTAGTTCTTCAATCAGGAGAAATTTCTTCACCTGTATTTGTGAGACGAGTCAATGAACTGCTGAAAAAAATTAAGGATTTGTCGAACGGCGAGTTGGGAATTACCCTTTCATGCGGTGAACAAACTACAGAAACCTACCAACAATGGTATGAAAGCGGAGCACACCGGTATTTACTTCGTATCGAAAGTTCCAATCCGGAATTATATCGAAAAATCCATCCGGCGAATGATTTTCACAGTTTCGAACGCCGTCTTCAGGCATTAGCAGATTTGAAAGCCTGTGGTTATCAGGTCGGAACCGGAGTGATGATCGGATTTCCGTTTCAAACTGTGGAAGATTTGGCCGATGACTTGCTGTTTTTCAAACAATTGGACATCGCAATGGTTGGCATGGGACCATTCATTGAACATGAAGATACACCTCTTTACCAATTCAGAAGTAGTTTAAAAACCAAAAAGGAACGGTTCGATATGGCATTAAAAATGATAGCAACGTTGCGCCTGTTGATGCCCGATATCAATATTGCTGCGGCTACCGCTTTGCAGGCCATTGATCCTGCAGGCCGTGAAAAAGCGCTGACAATCGGTGCCAATATCCTTATGCCCAATCTTACACCATGCGAATACCGGAAAGAATACCAACTCTATGAAGGCAAACCCTGCCTGGATGAAGATGCCGAACTGTGTAAAAATTGTCTGGAAGCTCGGATTGAGATTTCAGGTTGCGAAATCGGGTATGGCGAATGGGGCGACTCGAAGCATTTTTTAAAGTAATTTTGTTTTCCTACTTTTAGCCAATTAACCTAATTAATAATTCCAACCATGAAACCTACCAGAAGAGATTTTCTAAAATCGGCCAGCGTATTATCGGCCGGTGCATTTTTTATTCCAAACCTAATGAGTTGTTCACCGTCAAACCGACTGAATATTGCAGTTATTGGCGTTGGTGGACAGGGAATGTCCAACTGGAGTAAACTGATCAATCAAAAAAATCCGAAATGGAACGAGAATATTGTTGCACTTTGTGATGTGGATGACAATCGCGCAGCTGAAGCTTTCAAGGTGATGCCTAACGCGAAACGTTTCAAGGATTACCGGGTCATGTTCGATCAGATGCACAAGGAAATTGATGCAGTGATGGTATGTACACCCGATCATTCGCATTTTCCGGCTGCCATGGCAGCCATGCAGCTTGGCAAACATGTGATTGTTGAAAAACCGCTGGCACACAATATCTGGCAATTACGCACACTTCAAAAAGCAGCCGAACATTACGGTGTAATTACTCAAATGGCCAATCAAGGACATACCACCAATGGTATCAGATTGGTAAAAGAATGGTTTGATGCCGGACTTTTAGGTAATGTTACTGAGGTACTTGCCTGGTTTAACGGACCTGAGTTTGGACCCGGAAAGTATTTCAATAAACCTGAAAGTTTTCCACCTGCAGAACAACCTATTCCTGAATACTTAGATTGGGATTTGTGGCTGGGGCCTGCAGCATATCGTCCTTACAACGGAATATATACACCAAAAACATGGCGTAGCTGGTTCGATTTCGGGAATGGAGAAATGGGCGACTGGTGCTGCCATACGCTTGATGCACCATTCTGGTCGCTCGATCTGGGGATGCCCGACATGGTTGAAGCAGAATTCAAATCACCGGTTCCCGATCCAGGTTTTATTTCCGACCAAGCCATCATTCGCTGGGATTTCCCTACTCGCGGTGAAAAAGTTCCTGTAACGATGCGTTGGTTCGAGGGAGGATTGAAACCGGAAAATCGTCCGGAATGGAATCTTGCCAAATTACCCGGAAGCGGTATGATCATGGTTGGCGACAAGCAATGTCTGATGACTGGCGGACGGCCAAATGAACCAAGACTATTAATGAAAGACGAGGAGTGGATTGAATTTCAGAAGAATCCACCGGCACAAACAATTCCACGAACTTTTGAAGAAAACCCTCAACGTGAATGGGTTGAAGCTATCAAAAACGGAACTGTTTGTGGTTCTAATTTCGATTATGCTACGAAACTGGTTGAAATGTCACTTACCGGAGTCTTGGCTCAACGGTTTAATACACGCATCGAGTATGATGCTAAAAATATGAAAGTTACCAATCATCCGGAGTTGGATGTTTATATCAAAGAACCAATGCGCGAAGGATTTGCGTATGGTGAAGACCTTTAGCAGAAAGTTTTTAAATATCATAAAAAAAGACCTGTCAATTCTGAAAATTTTGACAGGTCTTTCTATTTATGATTTTCTTAACTATTTATCGAAGCGGATACCGAGGGTAAACCCTATCCAACCTTTCGCAGTGTGGTTGTTGCCTACATTCGAGTAAATATCATAAGGAGCAAAAGTGCTTTCGAAAGTATGGCTATAACTCTCCTTGTTTTCGGCAATATTTAAATTGATGCTGGGACCACCGAAAAAGCTTAACTTTTCACCAAGGCGTTTACTATACAACAGCTTAATCTGCTGAAGATTATTGTAGTTATCGGTCCATATCTCGTTTTGATTGACATGATAAATCATGTATTCCAGGTTCATCGCTTGCTTTTCCTGTTTAATCAAATGAGTTCCGATTCCCAATCCGAAAGCCCATTTATAGTCTTCCGATAGAATCTGGGTTCCGATACCAAAAATGCCGTAAACCGGCTTGATCCCGACTTTGGCTGCTGCCTGAAGATTGAGTCCTTCGCTGGCAGACATTTCGAATGCTTTGTAAAGGCCATTAGATTTTGTTGTTTCCGGTTGTACAACTGATTGCGCCCAGCCAAAAGAAGAAATCATGCTTAGAAGCAACAGAAATGATAATTGATTAATTGTTTTCATTTATAAAATAATTACTGTTTGAGGCAGCAATGTTAAGTATTTTCTAAAAGACAACAGCTGATTTCAATTATTTTTTCGACTG
>JBBRXN010000197.1:0-3916 GCA_038248385.1 Bacteroidales bacterium | reverse complement strand
GGGTGTAGGGACCGGCCTAATAGAAATTTCACAACAGATGTTGACGAAGGTAAACCGCGCGGGCATGTGCGTAGCAAAACACCAGCCTCACGTGCTGTCAGGCTATGGAAAAATCTATAAGGCCTTGTTTTGCGAGCCTTACCGAGTCGTACATCTGTGTGAAATTTATAGTAAGCCTTGACCTTTTGGTTCTTTTGTGTTAAGACAAAAGAACAAGAAAAAAAACAAAAAATAGAATATAAACTTGTGTTTTCTTTTCCCAGCACATCAAAATAATATTTAGCCCTCAATCGCCCAAAGCAAAAAAATTGTAGCGCTAAAAAAAGTACTTTTGTCCTTTCAAATTTTGATTTATGTCCGATAACCATAGTAACCATATACGCAAACCCGACTGGCTGAAAATAAAGCTTCCAAAAGGCGACAACTATCTGAAAGTTAAAGGAATACTCGAAGAAAAGGGCCTGCACACTATTTGCTCTAGCGGCAAATGCCCGAATATGGGCGAATGCTGGAATGCAGGCACTGCTACATTTATGATCCTGGGCGAAATCTGTACACGATCATGTAAATTTTGCGCCACAAAAACGGGTAAACCGTTGCCGGTTGACGAGAACGAACCGGATAAAATTGCACAATCGGTTAAACACCTTAACCTAAAACATGTTGTAATCACTTCCGTTGATCGTGACGATTTACCTGATGGCGGTGCAGTCCTATGGGCGGCAACTGTCAGAAAAGTAAAAGAGTTGAACCCCGGAACAACTATCGAAACCCTGGTGCCAGATTTTGGTGGTAATACTGATCAGTTGCAATTGGTTATTGATTCCGCACCTGAGATTATTTCACACAATTTGGAAACTGTCCGTCGCCTTACGCCTCAAATCCGCAGTGCTGCGCAATACGATCGTAGCCTTGAAGTATTGCGACAGATTGCTGCATCGGGGTTACGTGCAAAATCAGGGATTATGGTCGGTTTAGGTGAAAAAGAGGCTGAAGTACTGGATACGATGGATGACCTTCGAAAAGTGAATTGCAGTATTTTCACCATCGGCCAATATCTGCAGCCAACTAAGTCGCATTTAGCGGTTGAGGAATATGTGCACCCCGATGTTTTCGAAAGATACCGTGTGGCCGGATTGGAAAAAGGTTTTACACATGTGGAAAGCAAACCATTGGTGCGAAGCAGTTATCATGCGGAGAAACAGGTTTGATGCTAACGATGCTGAAATAAAAAATTTGAATTCTACAACCGATGAAAGTTATCTTTACTGATCTTGGACTTATGCCGTATCAACAGGCCTGGGATTTTCAGGAAAAACTGCTTAACAAGATTATTGCTCAAAAGCTTGAAATTGCCAAACAACCAGGCAACAATTTTCTGTTTACTGATAACTATTTGCTTTTCGTCGAGCATCCGCATGTTTTTACTTTAGGTAAAAGCGGTTCCGAAGATAATATGCTGGCCAATTTCATCCAGCTTCAGACTAAAAATGCAGAATTTATTCATACCAACAGGGGAGGGGATATCACCTATCACGGTCCTGGTCAGATCGTTGGCTACCCGATTCTGAACCTGGATTATTTTGCAAAAGGAATACGCGATTACATTGAAAAACTGGAGGAAGCCATTATCCTATGCCTGAAGCATTACGGAATTGAAGGTCACAGGCTGGCTGGTGCTACCGGCGTATGGCTCGACCCTGAAGTTCTCGGAAAAACACGGAAGATATGCGCAATGGGCGTTCGCGTGAGCCGTGGGGTGAGTATGCATGGATTTGCATTTAATGTAAATACGGATTTATCCTATTTCAACCTGATAAACCCTTGCGGCTTCACCGATAAAAAAGTAACTTCGTTGCGGCAGGAACTGGGGAAAGAAATCGATATCAACGAGGTAAAAATGGTGTTGAAGGAGAAACTGGCGGAGGTTTTCGGGATGGAGTTGGCCTGATAATACAAGGATTTACGATTTACGAATGACGATTTACGAATATTCTGCCCCATTCGTACCTCGTAAATCTAAAATCGTAAATTGAAACTGCCCCAATCGTACCTCGTAAATCTGAAATCGTAAATCAAAAAATTCTCCAATCCTACCTCGTAAATCTGAAATCGTAAATCAAAAAATTCTCCAATCCTACCTCGTAAATCTGAAATCGTAAATTGAAACTGCCCCAATCGTACCTCGTAAATCTGAAATCGTATATATTACTGACTATTCCCCAATAACTTTTAAACATTAACTAGCCATGTCCCCTATAAAATCCATCTGTGTCTTTTGCGGTTCGTCCAGCGGAAGTAATCCTGTTTATACCCAAAAAGCAATCGCGCTAGGTAAACTATTTGTCGAAAAAAATATTTCGCTGGTTTATGGTGGTAGCAATGTAGGGCTTATGCGCGAAATTGCAGACACCATGTTGGAAGCTGGCGGCAAAGTGATTGGAGTTATGCCTCATACGCTGATTGACCGCGAAGTAGCGCACAAAGGGCTTACCGAATTTCATGTGGTAAGCACAATGGCGGAACGTAAAGCCATTATGGAAAAACTTTCGGATGCTTTTATTGCCATGCCGGGTGGCGTTGGAACTTTCGATGAACTCTTCGAGATGATGAGCTGGAACCAGCTTGACATAATTAACAAACCGGTGGCACTTTTTAATGTTCTGGGATATTACGACCTGTTGCTTTCATTTCTTGAGCATTCAGTAGATCAACGCTTTATGAAACCTGAACACCGCATCAACCTGATTTCTGAAAGTGATGAGAATATTCTTTTCGACAAAATATTCAACTACGAACCTGTGAAAGTGGATGGTGGGAAATGGATTAAAGAATTGAAAGAAAATAAGTTCTGAAAACAGGAAGTTTGATGATTAAATGGGAATATTTTAGGGTACTTTGCCATGATCTTTGATACCACAAAATACTATTCTCTTTCACTAAATTTAGCCTGCCAATTTTAACATTATCGGTTTAATGGAATTTTTAAAAAGAGAAATTAGCAGAAACAATGAAAGATATAAAATTATTCGAAAATAAAAAAATACGTTCCAATTGGGATGCCGAAAAGGAGAAATGGTATTTTTCTATCGTTGATATCATTGAATCCTTAACAGATAGTAATAATCCCCAGGTATACTGGCGGGTTTTAAAAAAAAGGCTTCTTGCCGAAGGAAATGAAACCGTTACAAATTGTAACGCTTTGAAAATGGAAGCATCTGAGGCAAACAACGTTTAACCGATGTTGCTGATAATGAGCAGTTATTCCGGTTAATCCAATCAATTCCTTCGCCAAAAGCAGAACCATTTAAGCAATGGCTGGCAAAAGTCGGCTATGAAAGAATAGAGGAGAGCCAGGATCCGGAGAAAACAATTGACAGAGCTATGGAGGGCTATTTGAAATTAGGTTATAGCTCAGCCTGGATAAACCAGAGATTAAAAAGCATTGAGGTCAGGAAGGAACTAACTGTCGAATGGGAAAACAGAGGTGTTAAGAAAGGTCAGGAATTTGCAACTCTAACAGATGTTATAACTCAGGCATGGAGCGGAAAAACTGTTGGGCAGTACAAAAATTTCAAGGGATTGAAGAAAGAAAATCTACGGGATAATATGACTAACCTCGAACTGGTATTGAATATGTTAGCAGAAGCTACTACTACCGAAATCAGCAAGGAAAATAATCCTGAAACTTTTGATGACAATAAACGGATTGCGAAAAAAGGGGGCGAAATTGCTGGCGATGCACGAAAGCAAATTGAAATACAAACTGGCAAAAAGATAGTCAGCTCTCAAAATGCAAAAGAATTACCAGTCGCAAAAGAGAATAAAAAACTAAAATAGTTTTCAAATTTAATTTTATTATCACCATGCTGATTATAGGAATTACCGGCACATTAGGCGCAGGAAAAGGAACCAT
>JBBRXN010000196.1:0-4040 GCA_038248385.1 Bacteroidales bacterium | reverse complement strand
GACATCCCGTTTTAAGCATATAGAAGATGCTATTAAAAATCTGACTAATATCATATTTTCGTGGTCGATTGACAATTAAAATGCCATCTACTATGTCCCATTGACTATCGGTGAGGTTGGGTGTATATGATTCCATCGTTCTATATGTGTTTAATTTCCATAAAGTTACGAAATATTATTCAACTAAACAACTGATAGTCAGTTTAAATTAAACTTATTTTTTAAACAGTTTCTGACTTTAATTCTACTTTACCAAATTAGAATTTAGTTGGATTTTCAGAGCCGAAAGTAGCTTTACATCTCCGTCATCTGGCGGACTTGGGGCGGTGCAAGAAAAGGAGAAAAAAGAGTGTCAATTCCTTTTCAACCACTCTAAATCCCCTAAAGTGGACTTGAGATTAGTATTGTTTCTTGAAAATCTTTAATCAATTTATGCATTTTTATATTTTAGTAAAGTAGAATTAAAACAGCAAAGCCAAAAAATAAATATTGTGAAAAAAACACACCTATTTTTACTCCTATTTTTCTTTGCTATTTCAGCAATTGCACAGAATAAAAAACTACCCGACTTTTCAAAAGATAAAACACTTTATCTTGTAGCCAATGCTCATTTCGATACTCAGTGGAACTGGACGGTGCAAACATCTATTAATAACTTCGTGTACAATACATTGATGGATAATTTCAGCCGTTTAGAGAAATATCCAGATTATGTATTTAACTTCGAAGGTGCCATAAAATACATGTGGATGAAGGAATATTACCCAGCAGATTATGAAAAGCTGAAGGAATATATTGCTGCGGGCCGTTGGAATATTGCTGGAAGCTCATTAGATGCCATTGACGTAAATATTCCTTCATCTGAATCGCAATTTCGGAATATTTTGCTGGGACAAAACTTTTATAAGTCTGAATTCAACAAAAAAAGTACGGATATATTTTTGCCCGATTGTTTTGGATTTGGTTATACTTTACCAACAATTGCTGTTCATGCAGGTTTGAAAGGATTCTCTACTCAAAAACTTACCTGGGGATCTGCCTATGGCATTCCTTTTGATGTCGGACAATGGCAGGGTGTAGATGGGTCGCGTATTTTTGCAGCACTGAATGCAGGGAATTATGCACGTGGTTTTAATTCCCGAATTACAACTGACACAGTAGAGTTGAATAAAATTGATCGCATGGGAAAAAAAACAGGCATGTATTTTGGTTTTCGGTATTACGGCGTTGGTGATCGCGGTGGCGCTCCAGATGAAGCTTCTGTTTCAAACATTGCAAAAACCATTCGAGATACGGCAAACCTGAAAGTAAAAATGGTCAGTTCTGATTATTTGGGAAACCACCTTTCGGCAGAGCAGTTGAATAAAATGCCTGTTTATAATGGCGAATTACCATTGACAATTCACGGAACCGGCTGTTATACTTCACAGGCATTTTTGAAATATATTAATCGGAAAAATGAACTGTTGGCTGATGCAGCCGAACGATCCATGGTGGCAGCCGACTGGTTGAAAGGCGCCGATTATCCAAAACTTAAACTAAACGACGCATGGACCAGATTTATCTTGCATCAATTTCACGATGACATTACAGGTACAAGTATACCTGAAGTATATCCATTTTCGTGGAATGATGAACTGATTAGTTATCAAGATTTTGGCAACTTGTTTACGCAAG
Source organism: Bacteroidales bacterium (assembly GCA_038248385.1). Classification (GTDB taxonomy): domain Bacteria; phylum Bacteroidota; class Bacteroidia; order Bacteroidales; family Prolixibacteraceae; genus Aquipluma. The sequence goes on along the minus strand of JBBRXN010000196.1, from coordinate 2,363 downwards.
GTGTAGGAACTGTTGCACAAGCATTGGACACCCGCACTAAAGGCATTCCGGTAGTGGTAAACAACGCATTGTCTATTGCTCGTAATGAGCCGGTGGAAGCAACGGTAAAAATTCCCGGCAATGCTACATCTATTAAGGTTATTGATAAAGCAGGAAAAGAAGTCTTATCGCAACTCAATAAAAAAGAAGGAAATAAATATTCTATTGTATTCCTGGCAAACGTTCCGGCTAATGGTTATGAAGTTTACAGCGTAGAACCAACAAATTCAACGAATTCAGGGAAAGGTCAGCTTTCTATTTCAAAGCAAGAGATTGAGAATCAGAAATATAAAGTTAGTATTGATGCCAATGGTGATATTGCCAGCATTTTTGATAAAATTGAAAAGAAAGAACTTCTTGCTGCTCCAGCCCGAATTGAAATGCTTAATGATGAAACACCTGAAAAACCAGCTTGGCGAATTTATTATAATCAAATTACTGCCAAACCACGGAATTATGTAGGCAATGTAAAAAATGTGGAAATTGAAGAAGTCGGTCCGGTACGCGTTTCGCTGAAAATTACTCGTGAAACAGAAGGTTCTACTTTCGTTCAACGAATTAGTCTTGCTGCCGGAGATGCCGTACAACGTATTGATATTGCGAATGATATTGATTGGAATAATAGGAATACACTGCTGAAAGCGTCTTTCCCACTTACTGTTTCCAACAGTGTGGCAACATACGATTTAGGAATTGGAACGATAAAACGTAAAAATAATACTGAAAAATTGTATGAAGTATCGGCACAACAATGGGCAGATATAACTCACAAAGACGATAGCTACGGTGTTAGTATTCTGAATGATGGCAAATATGGTTGGGATAAGCCTGCGGACAATATTTTGCGATTGACTTTGTTGCACAGTCCAATGACAAAAAATCGGTCATACTATCAAACCTATCAGGATTTGGGCAAACATCATTTCACTTATTCCATTTCGGGACATAAAAGTTCATGGAACAATATTTCAAATCTCTGGCAGGCAGCCTGTTTGAATCAACCATTAATAGCCTTTCAAACGGTAACACATAATGGTGACTTGGGTAAATCTTTCTCAATGTCTTCAGTCAGTACAAAACAAGTGGCTATTAAAGCACTTAAAAAAGCTGAAGATGGAAACTCGATTGTGATACGTTTACAGGAATTGATGGGCGGAAAGGTAGATAACGCCTCGGTTAGTTTTGCTTCACCGATTGTTTCGGCAAAAGAATTGAATGCTCAGGAAGAAGTAATTGGAAATGCAGTAGTAAAAGATGGTAAATTGGTTTTCAACATGAAATATTATCAGCCACGAACCTTTTCAATAACGTTGGCAGATTGTAAAACAAAGGTTGGAAAAACAGAAAATATACCTCTTGAATTAAAGTACAATACCAAAGTGACCACTTCTGATCGTGATCGAACAACTGGTCAGTTTGATTTGCAAGGAAATTCTTTGCCTACCGAACTTTTACCTGATACAATAAATTCGGAAGGAATTATTTTCAACCTGAAAATGGATAAAAATCGTCGGTCAAAAAATAATGCAGTCATACCACATGGCGAAACCATCCAACTTCCAATAGGCGTTTTTAATCGAATATATATTTTGGCGGCAGCCACTGAGGATATAAAGGGAATTTTCAAGCTTGATGGAAAAGAAGAAACGCTTGGTATTCAAAATTATTCTGGTTTTATTGGTCAATGGAATTCACCCAAGTTTGACCGTCCAATGAGTACGCTGAATGAAGATGTGCCAATGGATGATGTGAAACTTGTGGCACAAACACCTGCCTATTTAAAAACAGATAATATTGCTTGGGTTGGCACGCACCGACATAGCGTTTTAGGTATAAACGAAGCATATACTTTTTGTTATTTGTATAAATACGCTATTGACATTCCTGCAGGTGCAAAAATGTTGACTTTGCCTGATAACGATAAAATCAGGATAATGGCAATAACGCTTTCGAATGATAAAACATCAAAAACGATAAGAATTTCACCAATTGACATCAAACTTTAAAATATTAATATTATGACATGTAAAAAAACAACTTCAGTAGAGCATGAATTTAACCATACGTTCTTTAATAATACTTCAAGCCAGGTAATTTATTTGAACCCTTCGACTTTTTCCAGGATGCTTATTTTCTTATGTTGCCTTGCACTTACTTTCACGTTGTCAGCAAAGCCTCGATTAGATATACCTCCTTTTCCTGCCAATCTTGATTTGAGCTCGGTGGAAAAGTTGTATAAATCCGAAGTGTTTTCAGTTGGTGTTCGCCAGTCGGGCAAAGGAGCATTTATGCCCTGTTTTGTCTTTGAAACAAGAAATGACTGG
>JBBRXN010000195.1:0-4044 GCA_038248385.1 Bacteroidales bacterium | reverse complement strand
TTTCCGATGGTTGGCAAGCCGGAGTTCACGCCGGGCCGCCAAAGGTAATCTATTTATTTCACGGCATTCTTCGGAGCAGCAATTCGTATATTCAGCAGCACATTCGCTGCATTGTAAAAATAACAGGTGGCAATCGTCGTTGGCACAGTTTACATGAGTGTCTGACGGTTTCCCGCACTGGTGGCAATGCGAAATAACCTGTCCGTCGATAGTTTCGCCCAGTCGTTCGTCGAACACGAAATTCTTTCCGATAAACTTTGATGTTAGCCCCAGGTGCTTTATTTGCTGTGCATATTCAATTATGCCACCATAAAGTTGCGAAACATCAGTAAATCCATTGTGGATAAGGAATGAACTTGCTTTTTCGCAACGGATGCCGCCTGTGCAATAAAGAAGGATATTTCTATCCTTTTCACTAGCAAAATCTTGGATCACCATTTGTATTGCATCCTTAAACGTATCGGCATCGGGGCAAACTGCATTCTCGAACCTTCCGATCTCGCTTTCGTAATGGTTACGCATATCAATAACAACGGTTTCCGGATTTCCTGCCAATTCGTGAAACTCCAAAGCGGTTAAATGTTTCCCGACTTTTGAAAGATCATAGGTCCCATGGTCGAGCCCATCGGCAACAATTTTTGGCCTGACTTTGATGGTAAGCTTGTAAAAGGATTTCCCGTTATCGACAAGCGCATATTTTATTGGAACCTCAGCCAGTTCAGGTATTGAATCAAGTTGGTGAAGGAAACGCTCCAGCTTATGTTCCGGAACGCTCATCTGGGCATTGATGCCTTCGCGGGCAACATAGATGCGCCCAAAGCATGCAAGCGCCGACCATTCTTTATAAAGCTTATCGCGAAATTCCTTTGGGTTTTCAATATTTACATAACGATAAAACGAAAGCGTTTTCCGGGTAAAGGATTCATTGGCAAGGCGTTGTTTCAGGATGATTTTGTTGACTCGGTTTTCGGGCATAAATGATTTTATAGATAATAATACACGTATCTGGTGCAATAGTAAAGCACAAGTTTATTTGAAAGAACAAAAGTTTTACCTGTTTTGTTTATACAAGGTTTACATACCAGGGTCAAATAAATTTAAAGTTAGTCATTGTAAATCATCCTGATATCACAAATTAATCCAAACAACTACTTGTTGCATGCAGCTTATCCCACGAAGAAACCGGCTTTTGTTTTACTTTTACAATCCCCAAAGAAGCTGTAACGCTTTGCTAGTAAACTAATCAAATTTCATCAAGCAATGAATATTCGCAATTTTCAGTCAGAGATTAGCCCGTTGATTGTTGGGCGTGGCAAGGAATATTTCCGAAACAAGGCTGTGGAAGATCTCCGGCAAGGAAACAATGAGGAGTGGGAGGCAATGGTCTCAGGTACTTCGGATTATGAAATCCTGATTCAGTTTAACGGAGAAGAAATTGTTGAATGGGAATGTGATTGTTCTTACGAAAACGAGCCGGTTTGTAAACATGTGGTGGCGGTATTGTTTGCCATTTCAAATGAATTCGCAGATGACGATTCACTTGATGCAAGTCCTTCAGAGCCAATTTTAAAAGATCACAACAAGCACAAATTAAAAGGAGAAAAGGGAAAGAAGAAACCAGCTAACGAAACTGAAGAATTACTGGAACGGCTATCAAATGAAGAACTTCGTATCTTTTTGAAACAGCAGCTGGCGAAAAACCGCGATCTGAAAAATGCCTTCTTTACTACATTTATTGAGAAACAGCAAGGTGATGGGTTAGCTAAATATCGGAAAGTAATAAAAGCTATGGCTGTTGGCTTAACTGACAGATATGGGTACATCGAATATGCTAAAGCAAAGAAACTATTCAAACAACTGGAAGATCTGTGTAAAAAAGGCAAAGTAATGTTGGCACATAAAAACCTGGTGGATAGCCTTGCCCTTACCAAAGCTTTAATAGAAGAGATTCCTGAAATAATTGAAGAAGCGGAAGACTCAAATGTAGATGGATCGGAAATGGTTGATCGGGCGATCGAAAACCTCAGAAATATCATTTCGGAATCACCTCCCATGCTCAGAGATGAATTATTCGAATACCTGATAGCTGAGTATCCCAAGAAAAAATATCAAACATCCGGTTTTGATTATAATTTTCTGGAAATATTATCAACTCTGGTTGGAACTGATGTACAGGAGAAAATATTTTTTAATCTGATTGATTCTCAGATCAAAGTGGAAAAGAAGAATGAATATAGTGATTATGCAGTGGTTAATTTATTGAAGGAAAAGTGTAATTATCTGGAGCAAAACAAGCGGGAAAATGAAGCCGACGCCATCGTAAAAGAAAATATTCGTTACCCCGATTTTCGGAAAATGCTTATTGATGACGCAATTGAAAAAAAACAATTTGTTGAATCTCGTCAGCTTTGCCATGATGGAATAGTAATAGCTGTTGAAAAGGGGGATTCGGGTACCGCCGTTTTCTTTCGCAAAAGGCTTCTTGAAATAGCCAAAACTGAAAAGAATGTATCTGATATACGGAAATGGTCGGAGTTTTTGTTCTTCGATGGCACTTATTCTATGCAATACTATCGTGATTTTAAAAATACATTTGAAATCCAGGAATGGCCAGAAAAATGCGAACAGATTATCAATAAAATCAAAAAACCTGAACAGCGTGGCCGTTTCGAAGATGCTAACGTAATTGCCAGGATTTTTATTGAAGAGAATTATCTTGAAAGATTGCTGGTATTGGTGTCCTTGAACCGGTCAAAGATTGAATTTATTGACTCGTATTCAAAGCATCTACAGGATAACTATCCCACCGAAATGATCACACTTTATGAAAATGCAATAAATCACCTTGTTGAAAATACCGGTCGCGAAATATACAACAGGATGGCGGAGTATCTTAAAAAAATGCAGAAAATTAAAGGAAGCCAACTGGTTGTGAATAAAATGATTGCCTCTTACCGCGCGAAATACCGCAACCGGCAAGCGATGATTGAAGTGTTGGATAAAAATTTCAAATAAGTTTTCGATTAATTTAAACCGGCCAAAATCCACTCAAAACATGGGTTTTGGCCGGTTATAGGTTTTCAGAATAAATTTTCGATGGTTAATGAATTGATTACATGTTCTTTAGCGTACATATTATTGCTTACGCCATAAGTGGTAACCATGGTCAGAAACAAGTTCTTTTTCGTGCCGGTTACATTGCGAAAGACATCAGTTTTCTGACGGAATTCTTCTGTGTCGGAACCCTTCAAGGGTTCAAAACCCTTGAAGGGTTAGGAGAATTAAAATTAATTGATTATTTTTGAAACAAGAATCAGATAACAGTAAACAAGCCCGTCAAAATGCCAAATCCACAGCCACCACTTTCGCATGGAAAGTTTTTCCATATCTATAATCGGGGCACAAATGGATGCAATTTGTTTCTGGAAAACCAGAATTATAGGTATTTTTTGAAATTGTACGACAAATATATTCCCTGCATTGCTGACACATTCGCTTGGGTTTTGATGCCAAACCATTTTCATTTCCTTGTTCAGATCAAAGATGAAAAATCAATAGATTTCAACCCAAGAAAATTAATCATCAAAGAGCAGGTCTTAGCAAAAGTTGAATCAAAATCATTGATTTCATCAAGCGATTTTGATCCCATAATAGATTTTACCCATGAACGATTTAAACCATAGCAACAGTTCTCAAATCTTTTTAATGCTTATGCGCAGGCAGTAAACAAAAAATATCATCGGACAGGCAGTTTATTTAAACATACTTATCATCGAAAGGAAGTGGATCATTCCAAATACTTCATGCAATTGGTTTTATATGTCCATAACAATCCGGTTCATCATGGGTTTTGCAGCCATCCGGCTGAATATCCGTGGAGTAGTTATTTGACTTGTATTTCAAAAAAACAAACTAAACTACAAAGAGAAAAGGTTATTGGATGGTTCGAAAATGCGGAAAAATTTATATTGGTACACAATCGAACGGAGGAAGTTTCGGAAATTGAAGGGTGGCTTGGATTACAAAACATCTAGTTTTAAACCC
>JBBRXN010000194.1:0-4269 GCA_038248385.1 Bacteroidales bacterium | reverse complement strand
TCATAACCGGTCAGTTTATACATATTCGCCATATGTTCAACAAATTTATTGCGGATCATAATGGCGCGCTTATCCGTGTCGAAGTAATATTTCCTGTCGTACAAACTCAGCCCGCCCTGGCCCAACTGTACGGCATTCTTACTGCTGATACGGTCGTCCTGGCCAACGTAAAACTGAAACAAGGCCGAGCCGGTAAGATATCGCAAATCAGCCGCAACCTTAACCAGGTCATTAATGTTTTTTGCTTCATCAATCATGGATAAATATGATCGTATATCTTCAATCCCTTTTTTGTTCAGGGTAATGCTGTCCATGCCTGATGAATAAAAGTCGCCTATTTTCTGCTTATCGCTGCCCTTGGTAGCATCAGTAATTGCTGCCGAGGATTTGCAAATGGAAAGTACCTGGTCGTTGATGGTATCCTGTATCATCTGCCATAGGCCGTTACTTTGTTCACTGGCAGGAATGGGATGTTCTTTAAACCATGTCCCGTTGGCGAACAGAAAAAAATCATCACCCGGTTTAAAGGTGGAATCGATATGCATGGCCAGTGCATCTTTTTCATTCTGTTTGGCCGTACTATTTGTACAGGATGCCATAAGGGCAACCATAGCAATTAAACCTGAAAAATAAAACAAAGATTTCATTGGGAAATTAGGCTTAGAATTGGTTTGTAATGTCGTGAATTATAGTTTTTAGGTTTTGCAAAGGTTTTAACACGAAATGACCAAGTAGATGGAAGTCCGGAGTCGGAAGTCTGCTAAGTCAACCGTAATCCTCTTAATGGAAATCTCCCGTCTCCGGACTTCCGTCAAAATATTGTTTTCATCAACCCCCGATTTTTTCAATTCCCTTTTGAATGCGTGGAATAATAAACTCTTTTCCAATCACAGCCATCATATCCATCATTCCGGGACCGGCATTAGTTCCGACTACCAAAAGCCGCAACGGGTTCATAAGTTGTCCCATTCCGATTCCTTTATTCTGAACAAAGTCTTTGGTATGGATTTCAATATTTTCTTTTGTAAATGGTTCAGTAGCTTCCAGTACAGGGATATATTCAGTGAGCAGGGCAGGGGTTTCCGGTTTCCAGATCTTGGCTACCACTTTTTCATCATGCGATTCAGGATCAAGGAAAAAGAAATTGGATTGTGTCCACAAATCAGGAATCAGGACAGCCCGGTCATGAATCAGTTCGCACACCTGTTCGACATACTCTTGACAGACTTCAATATTTTTTTCTTCCAAAACGGGTATTAAAAATGTCGCGAGTTCGGCAGGAGTCTTTTTCGAAAGATACTGGTGGTTATACCAATGTGCTTTTTCAACGTCGAATTTAGCACCTGATTTACTCACGCGGTCTATGCTGAAATGCTCAATGAGTTCATCCATGGTAAATAATTCCTGCTCTGTGCCTGGGTTCCAGCCAAGGAATGCCAACATATTGATAAATGCTTCGGGCAGGTACCCGCTTTCGCGATAGCCTGATGATATTTCACCCGATTTAGGATCGGTCCAACGCAAGGGGAATACAGGAAAGCCCAGGCGGTCGCCGTCGCGCTTGCTGAGCTTGCCGTTTCCTTCCGGTTTCAATAAAAGAGGTAAATGGGCAAATTCAGGCATCTCTTTTTCCCATCCAAGATAGCGGTAAAGCAAGACATGCAAGGGAGCCGAAGGCAGCCACTCTTCGCCACGGATTACATGCGATATTTTCATCAGGTAATCATCCACCACATTGGCAAGGTGATACGTAGGCATCCCGTCCGATTTATACAGCACCTTGTCATCCAGCAAAGCCGAATCAACCGTAACCTCACCACGTATCAGGTCGAGTACCGTAATGGTTTCATGTTCAGGGATTTTAACACGGATTACATAATGTGTACCTGAGTTGAGTAACACTTTTACTTCATTCTCAGTCAATGTGAGCGAGTTTTTTAGACCCATACGGGTTTGCGGACCATACTGAAATGTTTCCTTTCGTTTCTCATATTCTTTTCGGGTTGCATCCAGTTCTTCTGGGGTATCAAAGGCATAATAAGCAGTGCCGTTTTGCAGAAGCTGTATAGCATACTGATGATAAATTTCCTTGCGGTCACTTTGCCTGTAAGGGGCATAAGGTCCGCCGATATGGACGCCTTCGTCGAAATGAATGCCGCTCCAGGAAAGTGCTTCGATAATATATTGCTCGGCTCCGGGTACAAAACGCCCCTGGTCGGTATCCTCGATACGGAGAATAAATTTACCGCCGTTTTTTCGGGCAAAAAGATAATTATATAAAGCGGTTCTTACTCCGCCGATATGCAGTGGCCCTGTGGGGCTGGGTGCAAAACGTACTCTGACTTCGCGCATGATTTTTTGTTTATAGGCGGCAAAGATACAAAACCGCTGTAAGTAGTAAGGAAATAGGTTGGAATAGATAAATAAATTGATGGATTTCGATCGCTACTAAATCATAGTATTTTGAATGAATATTCTTTATTGAAGTGCATCAGCAAGATAAACTACATCTTACGTTCATTCTATTCATGTAATGCTTTTTTCATAAGTACAAATAAAAGAAACAATACTGTACCCTTTGTTACAATCTTTATTATATGTTACATCCTATTCATTACATAAAAATGCATTAAATGCATCATCTATATTACAAAATGTTTATTTTTGTCTTCTGAATTAAAACTAAAATACTATGGATATCAAAAGATCAGCATATAGAAATCTTGTGGAATGGAAGGACTCACCGTCCCGAAAGCCATTATTAATCCGTGGGGCCAGACAAGTGGGCAAAACTACTTTAGTAAGGAAATTTGCGGACGAATTTGATAATTATATTGAATTGAATCTGGAAAAGGAAAATGAAAATAACCTTTTTGTTAGCGATAACATTACTACAATATTAAATGCAGCATTTTTGTTAAAAAAAATATCACCTAAAAAAGGTTCTCTTTTATTATTTATAGATGAAATTCAGGAATCGCCTAAAGCAATACAGATGCTGCGCTATTTCTATGAAGATACGCCTGAAATATATGTAGTGGCTGCTGGTTCTTTATTAGAATTTGCGATGCAAAAGGTCCCTAATTTCCCGGTTGGCAGAGTGGAATACTTGTATTTACACCCGTTGAATTTTGAAGAATATTTGGGTGCCCAGAATAATGAACAAGCTTTACAAGCGTTAAAACTGATTCCGGTTCCTGAATATGCCCATACGATTTTGTTGGATTTGTTTCATGCTTTTACCACTATTGGTGGTATGCCTGAAATAGTAGCTAATTACATCGGAAATCAGAATATAGCAGGATTGTCGAAAACATATCGCCAAACATGGCAAGCGTACAAAGATGATATTGAAAAATATGCACAAAACAATACGTATCGTAACATTATGCGCTTTGTAATGGAAACAGCTCCATCAGAAACAGACAGGATCAAATTTGAAGGCTTTGGGAAATCTAATTATCGTTCAAGAGAAGTTGGAGAAGCTTTCAGGGCATTAGATATGGCTAGGATTGTGCGGCTTATATATTCAACAACCTCACTTAAGCCACCTCTCGCGGCTGATCACAGGAAAAGGCCTCGTATTCAGTTTTTAGATACGGGTATGATTAACAATGTTTTATCTTTTCAGGGTGAAATGCTTTTACTTGCTGATTTCAGTAATTTTTATAAAGGTAAAGTTATTCAACAAATGGTTTACCAAGAGCTAATGTCCATTCATTTAGAAACTGAATATAAACCCAATTTTTGGGTGCGCGAAGAAAAAGACAGTAACTCGGAAGTGGATCTGGTGTATCAATTTGAAAAATATATCATACCAATCGAAATTAAATCCGGCAAAACTGGTACTTTACGTTCATTGCATCAGTTTATTGGCCGGTGTAACCATAAGTATGCCCTTAGAGTATATGCCGGAAAACTATCTGTTGAAAACGCAACAACTCCTGCTGGGAAATCATACCTATTATTGAATTTGCCCTATTATTTGTCATTTATGATTCCGCAATATATTTCATGGTTTATTGAAAGTAATCCTTCTGACTAAACTATCTCTTCCAGGCAATATCAAACTCAGGAAGCACACAAAATTCAAGTGGAATCGCTTCGCTTTAGTTGTTACCTTTGCAGGTTAAATTGTTTACAACACCGGGTTTAGCGTTTATTTGCCCTAAATGTGTGTTGACCATAAAAACGAATGGTGAGTAACTATACGTTGTTAATCCGGAAGATTGATGAGTTTATCCGGAAATACTATAAAAATCAACTCAT
>JBBRXN010000193.1:0-4293 GCA_038248385.1 Bacteroidales bacterium | reverse complement strand
TATCAAAAGTGATACTGCTGGTGATACAGCAAGGAATACAGCAAGTGATACACCTTTTATAAACAGTCTAAACAAAAACAAACAAGAAGAAGAGTCAGTCAGAAGAAATCGAAAATTTGATTTTGATGAAAACGAAAAAAAGCAAAAACGAATCCGAACGACCAATTCAGAAAATCTTCCGGATGAGAAATCTCCGGTTCCGGATTTACCCGAAGTCGAACGGTTTTTTGAGCAGAACCAGTTTCCGCGCAGCGAAGCGCAGAAGTTTTACACCCACTATCAGTCGTCGGACTGGAAGACCGGGGATATGAAAAAGATACTTTCCTGGCAGGCCGTTGCCAGGAAATGGATAGAAAACACCCAAAGTTTTAAAACAGATGAACGAGAACCCAATCAAGTCGGGGCCAGCAAACTCAGTGTCACCGTCAACAAAGATTACGCTGAACCCTTATGAACAGATCGCCGATTACCGCGGCGGAGTGTTTAATTTCAGTTTCCCGGCCAGCCTGCAATGGATGGAAGAGCGTGGAAAAATCCTGTTCGGGAACCACTTTTCATTGGTCGAATCCGACTTTGAACTGATCTACAAACTGCTGGTTTATGCCATCGGGGATCATGAAAATGCGGCAAGGCATGGGATCAGCCTGAAAAAAGGAATTCTCCTGACAGGGCCAATCGGTTGCGGAAAAACTTCTCTGATGCAGTTGGTCAGCTACTTTTTCCCTCGTGAAACTCAATATCAGGTGAAACCCGCCCGGGAGATCAGTTTTGAGTTTGAGAAAGATGGTTTTGCGGTGATCAACCATTACAGCAAGGGCTCATTTGTCAGATACGCCAATATGCCTTTCATCCCCAAAGTGTATTGTTTCGATGATTTGGGATTGGAACAAACCCCGAAATACTATGGCAACGAATGCAACGTGATGGCCGAAATCCTTTTAAACCGCTACGATCTGTTTGTCTCCAAACGCATGATGACCCACATTACCACCAACCTTTCAGCCTCCGAGCTGGAATCTATCTATGGCAACCGTATCAGAAGCCGGATGCGCGAAATGTTTAACCTGGTGTCATTTGATCGGGAAACAAAAGATAAGAGAATTTGATATTCTGACTCTTCGGAATGCTTCAATGGAATAAAATATTTCGATGACGGATGAAAAACAATTGCTCAGTATTTTGCTATGCTGGTTGAAATGTGACTTTATTTGCAAAATAAAGATCAACTTTAAAAGTAGGGAATTATCAAAGTATCTAAAAGAGTTGAAGTATTATTATGATTGTACAATTTGCCTCAGATCTTCACCTGGAATTCACCCAGAATAAGGAATTCCTTAGAATACATCCTGTTCAGCCACAAGGAAATGTTTTATTGTTGGCAGGTGATATTGTGCCTTTCGCTGTAATGGATAAGCACGATGATTTTTTTAGTTATCTGGCCGATCATTTTCAGGCAACTTACTGGGTTCCCGGCAATCATGAATATTACTATTTCGATTTGGCTACAAAATGCGGAACGCTTAACGAAAAAATCCGAAATAATGTGTTTTTGGTCAACAATGTATCGGTCCAACATGAAAATGTCCGCTTCCTATTCTCCACCTTATGGTCACACATAAGTCCTGTAAACCAATGGTTGATAGAAAGGGGAATGAGTGATTTTCATGTAATCAAATACAAGGGATCCCATTTTGCTTCAGGTCACTTTAATGAATTGCACGATGAGAGCCTTGCGTTTATAAAGCAGGAACTGCACCGGAACAACACCGGTAAAACAGTAGTGGTAACCCACCATGTTCCTACTTTGTTGAACTATCCTGCAAAACACAAAGGCGATGTATTGAATGAAGGATTTGCTGTTGAATTGTATGAGCTGATCGAAGATAGAGGGCCTGAATTTTGGGTCTATGGTCACCACCACAACAATACACCGGATTTTGAAATTGGCAATACAAAGATGCTTACCAATCAGTTGGGATACGTAAAATACAATGAACAACAGTTTTTTAATCCGAATAAATCATTTAGTCTTTGAAATTCAAAATAATAAACTTAGTATTGCATAATAAACCAATAAGGTTTATTAATGTTTTGTTAGTTTATTAACGAAAGGTAATGAAAGAACTGGAACGCTATATTTATGAGACTTTAGGTTTGGATATTCATCCGGAACCAGTCATCAGGCAAAAATTAGGCAGTTTGCCCATGTTTATTGTCGAAACATACAGAATTTATGATACGATTCTGTTTAACCGGGAATTGGTGTTGGCTGAACTCCAAAATATGGAAGCATTCAGCATTTTACAAGCAGAGAAGCATATTGATCTTCTAAAAAATATCCTTCAAAAAAATGTTGTTTTGGTAATACCGGAACTTTCTGCCATTAACCGAAAAAGGCTGATTGAAAAAGGCATCAACTTCATTGTACCGGGAAAACATCTTTATTTGCCTGAATTGCTGATTGATTTAAGGGAAAACTTTTCACATCCCAGAGCCACGAGAAAAAAGAAAAAACTCCTTCCATCAGCACAATTGCTGGTAATTTATTACATCCTTCATCGAGATGGAAAATGGGAAATCGAAGAACACTCATTCAAGGAAATAGCCGAAAAACTGGGTTATACAGCCATGGCAATAACAAAAGCCATAGAAAATCTGAAATACCATGAGATTATTGATGTAAACGGAGAGAAAGAAAAATTCATTCGCTTTAGGTTAAGCAGGGCAGAAATGTGGCACGATCTGGAGAAACGGAATCTTTTGGTTAGCCCCGTTTTAAAAAGGGTATATGTGGATGAAAAGCCAGCCGATATTGTGATGCTTCGCAGTAATGAATCAGCATTGCCTGAATTCAGCGATATGAGTCCCAGTCGCCAGGAATTTTACGCGATTGAGAAAAACGTGTTTTATGGGTTGCAAAAAGATAATGTTTTGGTAAATTTCAACGAAAACGAAGGACAATACTGTTTGGAAGTTTGGAAGTATAATCCTTTGACCCTGGTAGGAGAAATGCATGACAACAGGATGTTAGTAGATCCGCTTTCATTGTACCTGAGTCTGAAAGATAGCTATGACGAACGCATGCAAATGGCTTTGGAACAAATTATTGAAAAATTTATATGGTAAGAGGATTAAACATATTTAAAAAATACTTTGAGGCATATCCTGAAAATTATGTCATTATAGGAGGAACAGCTTGTGATATTATTATTGATGAAGCTGGATTTATACCCAGAGCCACCAAAGATATTGATATAATCCTTGTGGTTGAAGCCCTGAATGCCGGATTTGTGAAGCAGTTCTGGCAATTCATAAAAGACGGGAATTACGAAAGGAAAGAAAAAAGTGAAGATGAACGGAAATACTACCGTTTCATCAAACCGGAAAACCTGGAATTTCCTTTCCAGATTGAACTGTTTTCCCGGAATCCTGATCTGTTGGATATTGATGAACAATCTCACCTTACCCCGATCCCGGTTGATGATGATCTGTCGAGCCTTTCGGCAATCCTATTGAATGATGAGTACTACCATTTTATGCTGGATCATAGTAAATCGGAAAATGGTCTGCATCGTGCAAATACGGAAGCATTAATATGCCTGAAAGCAAAAGCTTATCTTGATATTGCAGAACGCATTGCAAAGGGAAGTGTGGAAGGTAATAAGCAACTACGCAAGCATAAGGGAGATGTTTTTCGTTTGGCGGTGATGTTGACAGAAAACGATGTCTATAAGTTGCCAGATAGTATTCAAACCCACATGCAGGAATTTATGGATACTATTGCTGCCGACCTGCCCAACAATGCCATTCTTAAAGAAATGGGACTTGGAAACGTCAATGTAATCAAGGTATTTAATCAAATACTCAAGAGTTTTCAGTTAAGCGGTAACTAAATTCTATTCGTTTATAATACTGAAACACTGATGCTCTTTCTATCTCCAATCTTTAAAATTGGTTTTTTAATTCTTCATAAGAATTCTTCCAATGGTAGTATAGAAGGTGGTACAGAAGGTGGTATAAAAGGTGGTATAAAAGGTCTTAAAGAAAAGGGAATTATTGTAAGAAGAGGGCGTCGTTCAGGTTATTGGGAGATTCTGGTCTAGCCATTTTTTTCAAACACTGTTTCCCAAAGAAAATCTTGGATGATCATTCCTGCGGCCTGTTCGCTCCATTTGCTCCGCATTTCGAGAACAAGCCTCGATCAAATAGGGAAGAGTGGCATGTTTATTTTAAAGCTCAATTCAGGGCATTCAATTTCAGCATTGACTTTTTCAAACAGAACCACACTTCCCC
>JBBRXN010000192.1:0-4381 GCA_038248385.1 Bacteroidales bacterium | reverse complement strand
CTTTTTTGCATTTTCCCTGATATGTGCAAATAGTTGGGAACGAATGGAATCGGATAAAAATGGATATCTGTCTTTTGTTGACCATACGTAATGGACATAAACCTTGATGTACGACATAAATGGATGTTTGATTTTTTTAGACTAACAACAAAACCAAATTTAAGGATATTTCATTAAAATCGAGCATTGGTTTTTTGATTAGCAACGCCATTTATGGCGTTGATTTGATTTTCGGTATCGTAAAATAAAACGTCGATCCCTTCCCTTGTTCCGATTCCAGCCAGATTTTACCGCCCAATAATTCAACCAGGCTTTTGGAAATAGGAAGCCCTAATCCGTTGCCGCCATATTTTCGGGTATGGGCTGATTCGACCTGACGAAAGCGTTCAAATATTTTTTCATGAAATTCAGTAGGAATGCCGATTCCCGTATCTTTTACCTGAAATTGCAGATAGTCGCCGGTTGTTTTGAACCCTATTTCGATGCTTCCTTTTTGAGTAAACTTGATGGCATTGCCCACAAAATTAACCAAAATTTGTCTGGTCTTGGTTTCATCACTTTCAATACAAACATCCTCAACCGGGTTTAAAGCATCAAGCCTTAATACGATCCCTTTTTCAACAGCTTTGAAAGAGTATTCTTTTTGAATGCTGGCAACCAATTGACCAACTGAAAAAATCCGTTTTTTAACCTGAACCTGACCGGCTTCAATTTTCGAAATATCCATGATGTCGGTGATAATCGCAAGCAAGTTGCATCCACTGCCATTGATAAGCCGGGCAAAATCGAGATGTTGTCCGAAGTCAAAGTCGGGATCAAGTATCAGGTCCGAAAATCCGATGATGCTATTGAGCGGAGTGCGAAGTTCGTGGCTCATATTCGCCAGGAAGGCGGATTTCAACCGGTCGCTTTCTTCGGCTTTTTCTTTGGCTAATTCAAGCTGTATTTTTTCTTTTAAAAGTTCATCATGTACTTTCTTTATTTCTTTCTCTTGCCTGTTAAGCTGATAGGCTCCAATAATCACCAGGCCTGCAGCCGAAATAAGAAAAAAATTGTTATTCATCAGGAATGATGATTCATTTGAACCGGATGGATAGGAGAGTAGGTTCTGTTGGAAAATAGCTGTTAGGTTGTAAAGCACTACCGTTGAAACAGCAATGTAAACAGTGGTAATAAAATTAAGCATAAAGACAAAAGTAGCCCAAAGCATTATGAGGATTAGCCCTGCATAATAAGTATAAAAAGCCGGATCGCCTGGAATGCTTATTCCAATCATGACAATGATCCCGATTTGTCCCATACTAAGGAGCAGAAAAAGAATAATTTTATTGTATCGATAGATAGATTTGTAGTACGATAAAAAAAATGTGGCTATTACCAAAGGAATTACTACCGCATAACGAATGATCCATGTGGCCTTGTAATTTGAAGGCATCATGTATAAATCCAGATATCCAAAAGCACCATAAATAATTAATCCGAGAATTAATCCAAGGCGTAAGGTTCTAGGAGAAAAACTGATTTCGCTTGCTATGAATTTACGAATTTGATTTCTCATCAGAAAATGCGGTATCAATAAATTAAATAACTATGCAATATTAATTCTGCGCACTCTAAGGCAGGGATTCTCCCCATTGTAATGGTGTTTATTTCAGATTTGCCAGCTTCGCATTGTAATGCATTCAACAATTATTTTGGGATGGTGCAGTAGAAAGTTGATCCTTTACCCTTTTCTGATTCTACCCAAATTTTACCGCCCAATAATTCAACAAGGCTTTTGGAAATAGGCAACCCCAAACCGTTTCCTCCATATTTGCGTGTGTGGGCTGATTCGACCTGTCGGAAACGTTCAAAAATGGTGTCAATATATTCAGCAGGTATCCCGATACCGGTATCTTTTACATGAAATTGCAGGAAGTTACCGATTGTTTTTATTCCAATTTCGATAAATCCATTATTGGTGAATTTTATGGCGTTGCTCACAAAATTGGCCAAAATCTGGCGTATTTTGGTTTCATCACTTTCAATAAAAACTTCCTCTTTCGGGTTTGAAGAATCAAGTCTAAATTCAATCCCTTTTTCATTTGCTTTAAAGGAGTATTCTTTTTGAATGTCGAGAATTAATTGGCTCACAGAAAACAAGCGTTTTTTTACCTGAAGTTGACCAGCTTCAATTTTCGAAAGATCCATGATGTCGCTTATAATCGCGAGCAGGTTATTCCCATTCTCTTTAATTATACCTGCGAATTTGTTGTGTTGGTCAAATCCGTAAAACGGATCAAGCAATAAATCAGAAAACCCGATGATGCTGTTAAGTGGCGTGCGTATTTCGTGGCTCATATTCGCCAGAAAAGCAGATTTCAACTTGTCTGATTCTTCGGCCTTTTCTTTGGCAGCAAATAGTTCCGCTTCGGCCAACTTACGTTCGGTGATATCGCGATCGATACCAATTGTACATGATTTTCCGTGCCACATGATCGGTACGCCGATGTATTCAATGATATTGTCCTTTCCATCTGGTCGAATCCATGAGAAGGTTCCCCGAAATGCTTTCTTCGATGTACGCGATTCAATGCGTGCCTCATTTGAATTTTCAATCGCTACCTGAAGCGCCTGTGTGTATCCTGAATTGAGTAGTGCTTCTTGTGACCTGCCTGCCATGGTAGCATACTGTTCATTGCATTCGATGAGTTTCCTCTTGTCGTAATCAGGATATTCTTCGTAAATAGAAATGCCATCAAAAATATTTTCGAACACCATACGAAATTTTTCTTCCGTTTCGCGTACCTTTTCCTCTGCCTCTTTGCGCTCTGTAATATCGTACGCAATTCCCAGGATGCCTATGAGTCTTCCCTCTGAATCGTGCATGGGTGTTTTTGTGGTTTCCATCAATGCGCGATGTCCATCATAAGCGAAGGTGAGCCATTCTTCATTGCTGGTTGATGTTCCTGCAACCATGGCTCTGCGGTCATGCATGCGGAAAGAATCAGCGATTTCCCGGTCAACAAAGTCATAATCGGTTTTCCCAACGATCTCGTCACTTTTGGCACCGAAAAAATGTTCAAACAATATATTGCAGGAAAGATAAACACCATCAAGATCTTTCAGCCAGATAAGAACAGGCATGGTTTGCACAAGTGTTTGCAGCAGGGTTTCACTCTCCCTCAACTTTTCTTCAGCCTGTTTTCGTTCGGTGATGTCTGTAATGGTGCCAATAAATCCTTTTACAATATTGTCTTTTATTTCGGGAACTGCATTTCCAATAATCCAAACGATACTTCCATCAGGCCTCAAAAAGCGATATTCTGCATTTGATGGCTGTTGTATCTTATTCTTTTCAATCCAATTTTTATTAACCAATTCCCTGTCGTCAGGATGAACTGCATTAATCCAACCGTGACCCATTGTTTCTTCGAATGATAAACCAGAGAGTTCCATCCAGCGAGGATTTACATAAGTTGTATATCCGTCAGCCGTAGTCCGAAAAATTCCTACCGGCGAAACTTGTGCAAGGTTCTGAAAAAGCTGCCGGCTTTCGTTCAAAGATTCTTCTGTTCGTTTTCGATCGGTGATATCGCGATCAATACCAAGCACCATCTCGCGTCCGCCTATGATAATAAGTGATGTGGAGACCTCCACCGAGATGATGTGTCCATCTTTATGGCGGTGATTAGTTTCTATGTGGATGGTTCCATTTTTGCGAAGAAGCTCAAAATAGGTAATGCGTTTTTCAGGTTTTTCAACCGAAGTATTGAGCAAATCGATCGAATGACCAATCAATTCCTCACGGGTATATCCGTTCATTTTACAAGCTGCTTCATTGCAATCAACAATTGGCCACGAAATTATTGGATCATGGGGATTGATTAATACGATGGCATCAGGCGAGGCATTGAATAAACCCTGAAACAATTCGATACTTTGACGCAATGCATCTTCAGCCTGCTTATGCTGAGTTATATCCGATGCAAATGCAATTATACCGGCAATATTTCCATCAGCATCGTACCACGGCACTTTATCAGATCGAACCCATGTAGTTATTCCATTTGCAACAGCTGATTCAATTATTCCCAACTTAGGTATTCCGGAGTTAATAACCTCCATATCATCGGCATAGAATTTTGCAGATTCTGAAGGGAAAATTTCATCTGTAGAATGTCCTTCTACCTCTTCAACCGTTAGGCCTGCAATTTTTGCCGCAGCTTTATTTACGCGGATGAAATTGTTTTTTGTATCCTTGTACCAAATTGAAACCGGAGAAGAATCAATGATTGTTTTTAATTGATTTTTCTCGTTCAATAATTCTATTTCGGTTTGTTTACGCCCGGTGATGACCGATAGGATATGATGGTATGATTTTTTTTGTTTTCTTAAACTT
>JBBRXN010000191.1:0-4408 GCA_038248385.1 Bacteroidales bacterium | reverse complement strand
TGAGCGTTTGAGTTCTGCTTTGGATGAATATTTTACCTTTGTCGATGAATATCCGGAAAGTAAACATCTGAAAGAAGTAGAAAGATACCATTCTACGACTGCAAAATTATTAAATTATAAAGCTGATTCTAATTTATAGATAATATGGATTTTAAGAAAACAAAAGCAGAAACAACAACAATTTCAAGAGATTTAAGAGAATTGGAAACACGGACAGGTAATGTCTATGAATCGGTGATGATTTTGGCAAAACGTTCCAACCAGATTGCATCTGAAATGAAGGAAGAGTTAAGTACAAAACTTCAGGAATTCGCTTCCTACACCGATAATCTGGAAGAAGTATTTGAAAATCGCGAACAAATCGAGATATCAAAATACTATGAACGCCTTCCAAAACCAACTTTGATTGCTTATGAGGAATTTGTAAACGATCAGATTTATCATCGCAACCCTGCAAAGGAAGCCCGTAACAAAGAATTGTAATACAAGCCTTTATGAGGCTGTCAGGAAAACATATCATTCTCGGGGTTACCGGAAGTATAGCTGCCTACAAGGCAGCTTATCTTTTGAGGGGCCTTGTGAAAGAAGGAGCTGAAGTTCAGGTTGTCATGACTTCCTCAGCCAAAGAGTTTATCACTCCTGTTACCATGTCCGCTTTGTCTGGAAAACCGGTTGCTTCCGATTTTTTTTCAGCCAACGACGGAACATGGTATTCTCATGTGGATATGGGACAATGGGCCGATCTGATGCTGATTGCACCTGCAACAGCCGCTACCCTCGGTAAAATGGCCAAT
The DNA here is from genome assembly GCA_038248385.1 of Bacteroidales bacterium. Lineage (GTDB taxonomy): Bacteria > Bacteroidota > Bacteroidia > Bacteroidales > Prolixibacteraceae > Aquipluma. The sequence goes on along the minus strand of JBBRXN010000191.1, from coordinate 3,614 downwards.
GGTGTGTGTGATAACTTACTCATCACAACTTATTTGTCGGCTAAATGTCAGGTAATGATTGCGCCTGCGATGGACCTTGATATGTTCAGGCATCCGGCAAATATGCGGAATCTGGAAGTTTTACGTTCGTATGGAAATCATATCATTGAACCGGGCGAAGGCGAATTGGCCAGCGGGTTGCATGGAAAAGGACGAATGGAAGAACCTGAAAATATCATTGAGGAGGTCGTTAAATTCTTCCATCAAAAAAAAAAATTACTGAATAAACATTTTCTTGTAACAGCCGGCCCTACCTACGAGAAAATCGATCCTGTGCGTTTTATCGGAAATTATTCGTCAGGCAAAATGGGCTATGCAATTGCCAATGAGCTTGCCTATTCCGGAGCAAAAGTTACACTTATTTCCGGACCGGTTCCAATTAAAAATACAAATCCTGATGTAACAGTTATTCCTGTTGAATCAGCCAAAGAGATGCATGAAAAATGCCTCAGTATATTTTCTGAAACCGATGGCGCGGTGATGTGTGCTGCTGTTGCTGATTTTACTCCTGCTACCTTTTTTGATTCAAAAATTAAAAGAGAAAAGGACAACCTTGTTATTCAGCTCAAACCTACTCAGGATATTGCTGCTGATTTAGGTCTGATCAAATCTGAAAATCAACTGCTTATAGGTTTTGCCCTCGAAACAAGCGATGAGCTCTCGAATGCGTTTTTGAAGTTGAAAAAGAAAAATCTGGACTTTATAGTTTTAAACTCACTGAACGACCGGGGAGCCGGATTTGGAGTTGATACCAATAAAATAACATTGATCGATAAAGACAATAAACAGACTTTTTTTGAGTTAAAATCCAAGACTGAAGTTGCAACCGATATTGTCGCTGCTATCATTTCAGAAATGGAGAGAAGGGGAGACCTTCAGAATTAATTTATTATTCAGATTAAATAACTGATATGAAGAGAATTTGGCTGCTAATCATTGTTTGCTCTTTGTTCCAACATTTGATTGCTCAGGAGCTGCGCTGCAACATCAGTATATCTGCGCAGAAAATTCAGGGAGCCAATAAAACTGTTTTTGAAACCATGCAATCAGATTTGTATGAATTCATGAATAACAGAAAGTGGACCGAACATAAATATGCAATGGATGAGCGTATTGAGTGCAGTTTTTTTATAAACCTTGAAGAGCAGATATCGTCCGATGAATTTAAAGGAAGCATTCAGGTTCAGGTACGCCGCCCCGTATTTAATTCATCTTATGAAACGATCTTGCTGAATATTAAGGATAAAGATTTTCATGCGAAATATGTTGAATACCAGACGCTCGAATATAATGAAACTTCGAATAAAGACAACCTGACCAATATTCTGGCCTATTATGCTTATATTATTTTAGGCATTGATTACGATTCTTTCTCTCCGGAAGGAGGAACTGAATTTTTCCAAAAAGCCCAGGCCATTGTAAACAATTCGCAAAATGCTCCTCAGAAAGGTTGGAAAGCATTTGAAAGTGAACGTAACCGCTACTGGTTGGTTGAAAATATTTTAAATAAATCTTATTCGGGATTCAGGTCCTGCATTTACCAATATCACAGGCAAGGACTGGATATAATGTCAGATAAAGCTCCTGAAGGCCGGGGAGTGATTGCCGAGTCGTTAAAATCAATCCAGAAAGTATTCAGAGTTCGTCCGTCATTATATATTTTGCAGGTATTTTTTGATGCAAAATCTGATGAACTGGTCAATATTTTTTCAAAATCGTTTCCGGATGAAAGAAATAGGGTGTCGGTTATTTTAAATGAATGTGATCCGTCCAACGGCAGTAAATACGAAAAAATACTCAAATCAGAAGGTCTTTAAAATTTGAATAAACAACTATCTTTATCGTCGAAATGGGAGTTGTTTTGACTGTCCATAAAGAACCTTATTTGAATTATTCCTGTGTTAAAATCTCTTTCAATAAAAAATTACGCGCTGATTGAATCGCTGAATATTGGATTTAGCGACGATTTAAATATCCTGACCGGTGAAACCGGAGCCGGAAAATCTATCCTGCTGGGAGCAATCGGACTAATCATTGGTCAACGGGCTGATTTGTCAGTATTACGTGATAAAACCCAAAAATGCACAGCTGAAGGAGTTTTTGAGATCCGAAATTACGGACTTCAGAACTTTTTTAGTGAAAATGAATTGGACTATGAAGAGGTAACTATTTTGCGTCGCGAAATAACACCCTTGGGCAAATCCAGAGCCTTTATCAACGACACTCCTGTCAATGCAAAGGTATTGCACGATCTAGGATTGAAACTCATTGATATTCATTCACAACACCAGAACCTGGACCTGAATGAAAAGCATTATCAGTTGCGGCTGGTCGATCTGGTGGCCGGGAATGAAAAACTACTTAAACAATACGGTGATGTTTTCAGAAAATACCTCTCCCTTCAGGAACAACTGAACAAAATCCTCCTATTGTCAGCTCAATCGAAAAAAGATCTTGATTATTTTGAATTTCAGTTTAAGCAATTGGCTGAAGCCAGGTTGGTTGAAAATGAGCAGGATCATCTTGAAAATTTACTGGAAAAACTGACACATGCCGAAGAAATAAAGTCTGTTTTCGGCCAGGTCAACCAGATGCTTGACGAAGATGATCGTTCGGTTTTGGATGTTCTGAAAGATAACCTGAATAATCTGGGAAAATTGCGTCTGGTACTTCCTGAAGCTGAACAAATTTTTGCACGTCTCGAATCAGTTTATATCGAGCTGAAAGATATTGCCTCGGAATCATTAGCGCTTGCTGATAAAACGGAAAACGATCCGGATAAAATCGAACAAATAAATCAACGTCTTGACTTGATTTATACCCTGGAGCAAAAACATAGGGTGTCTTCGGTAAATGAATTAATGCAGATTCATACAGATTTAAATGCCAAAATAGAACAGATCGGTTCGTATGATATTGAAATTGAGCAAATACAGAAAAATATTCAGGAACAAAAGCACAAACTGAATGAATTGGCTGCTGAAATGGGCAAACGCCGGGTTTCAGTGGCGCAGTTAATTGAAAATAAAGTAATTGAAGTCTTACAAAATCTGGGAATACCCAATGCCGCCTTTAAACTGAAATTCGAAAAACTGACCGATTTTTCACTCACCGGGCTGGATGAAGTCAGTTTCATGTTTTCGGCCAATAAAAGTCAGGAATTGCAGGAAATTGCAAAAGTAGCTTCAGGAGGCGAGATGTCGCGGTTAATGCTGGCCGTAAAAACATTGATTACCGATACCAAATCGTTGCCAACCATTATTTTTGATGAAATTGACACCGGTGTTTCTGGCGAAGTGGCAATTAAAATGGGTACTATACTCGGTCAAATGGCCAAAACAGTACAGGTGCTGAACATTACTCACTTACCGCAAATTGCCGCCAAAGGCAAACATCATTACAAGGTTTTTAAATTCGATCAGGATAACCAAACCTTTACTTCAATCAAAAAGCTAAATGATCAGGAACGGATTGAAGAAATTGCCCAGATGTTAAGTGGCGAAAACTACTCGCAAACATCAGTCGCAGCAGCAAAAGAGCTGTTACAGTGAAAAATCTACAATCTGTCTTCCAGA
>JBBRXN010000190.1:0-4447 GCA_038248385.1 Bacteroidales bacterium | reverse complement strand
TAATCATCAAAAAATGGAAAATGTATTAGCAGTGATACAAAAGTTTTGACCCAAAATTTGACCCAAAATTTACAAAAAACCCCTGCAAGCTTAGTGCTGCAAGGGTTTCATTTTTGTATCGGTGACCCAGTTGGGATTCGGACCCAAGACCCCATCCTTAAAAGGGATGTGCTCTACCAGCTGAGCTACTGAGTCATCCTTATTGTATCGCCTTTTTGTTAAGGCGCTGCAAAGGTAAACTCTATTTTCTTTTTTGCAAACCATACCGGTAATTAATCACTAAAAGTGTGAATATTTTATAAACAACCATTTGTTAGCTTTCTATTTATACGACCTTCAGAATTTAAGCTATTTTTGCTTTTTCTCATATTTCAAACATCTGATTGTGAAAAACAAAGTAGTAGTAATAACCGGCGCTTCTTCAGGTATTGGGAAAGCCCTGGCAATCAAGTTAGCTTCAATGGGCTCGAAATTATCACTTGGAGCCCGGCGCTCCGAGCTCCTTGATGAGCTTAAGTCTGAACTCCCCAATACTGAAATATTAATTCAAAAGACTGATGTCAGTAATGAAGATGACTGTCGGATTCTAATGGAAGAAACCATCAGACGTTTCGGACAAATCGATGTATTGATCAACAATGCAGGTATTTCCATGCGCGCCATTTTTGAAGAAGTTGACCTGAAAGTGATCCGTCAATTGATGGATGTAAATTTTTTTGGCACTGTTTATTGCACAAAATATGCCCTACCTCACCTCCTGAAATCCAAAGGCAGCCTGGTAGGAATTATTTCAATAGCCGGTTATGTCGGACTTCCGGGGCGCACAGGTTATTCAGCTTCCAAGTTCGCTATTCGTGGATTTTTGGATACTATCAGGATCGAAAACTTAAAAAAAGGCCTTCATGTTTTGGTAGCCGCACCCGGATTTACTGCTTCCGAAGTTCGCTTGGTAGCGCTTACAACTGATGGTACACAACAAGGTGAAACTCCACGGGATGAAAGTGAAATGATGTCGGCAGAAGAATGTGCCAGACATATTATACGGGCAATAAAAAGGCGTAAACGTACGCTGATTTTGACATTCATTGAAGGGAAAATGACTGTTCTATTGGGCAAATTTTTTCCGGCTTTACTGGATATACTGACATATAACCACATGGCAAAAGAACCCAATTCACCATTTAAATAAATCAAATTCAATGATTGTTACTGAAACTAAAATCAGGGTTTATTACCAGGATACTGATAAGATGGGAGTTGTTTATTACGGAAACTATGCCAGGTATTATGAAATTGGCCGAACCGAAATGATTCGTGATCTCGGATTTACTTACAAACAAATGGAAGAGTTGGGCATCATGCTCCCTGCCAGGAGTCTGAAAATAAACTACCACAAATCAGCATATTACGATGATTTACTAACCATTAGAACCATTGTCGATACTATTCCGAAAGTGAAGTTTCCGATAAAAACCGAGATATACAACGAAAAAGGGGAATTGATCAATTCAGGAGAAGTAGTTTTGGTATTTTTCAGTGCGGTTACCAATAAACCTGTTGCCGCACCTAAATTCTTCACTGACGAAATGATCCGCCTGTTTAATTTATAAGTGAATGGAATACAAAAAGGCTCAAACTTCAGGCATCCAAAAACTTGCTGTTAGCTTTTTTTCTGAAAACTGCGACTGCATACTGAAAACTTCTTCAGGAGGCACCCAATTCTTTCTGAACCAAAACAATAACGGTAACCAAAACAAAAGTAACAATAATAACACCGGCTGATTTATTGATCCACTAAAGAATCCGGAGACTTATTTTGTGCCTGAACAGGCTAACGATGCCCGACAATGAAAACCACCAGATAAATGCGCCGGTAAAAACTCCGAGTATAACAAAAAAAGAATGGTAGGGTTTTTCCAGATTAACTGCAACTCCTGAACTGGTAAAAACTGCCAGAAAAACAAAAACAATTAGCGGATTGGAGAAAGTGACAAGAAAACTTGAAATGATATCTTTAAAATGAGTGTTCCCGCGAAGTCGGTTGCGGCGTAAATCAGAAACCGGATTTTTAAAAAAAATATGGATTCCCAGTCCCAAAACAACTAATGCACCAATTGACTGGAACAGAATTTCATTTTCACGGATAAAGTCAACCACAAAAGTCAGACTGAAACCGGCAATAATAGCGTATAGCGTATCAGACAAAGCTGCACTCATTCCGGATAAGAGACCTGCAATACGACTTTTATTTACAGTTCGCTGAATGACCAATTCACCTATCGGGCCCAATGGAATGGAAACCAACAATCCGATCAATATTCCTTTTGCAATCAGTGTTAAAAACATGGCGCAAAAATATATGATTTTGTCATTAAACCGCAACAACATAGAAAAACTGACAAAATTCTACCGGTATGAAAAGCTATTCGGCATTAATTTGTATTTTTAGAACCCTTAAACAGGCACAAATATGGAAGAATTAGCAATAGGAACCCGCGTTGACCATCCGCGATACGGAGAGGGAATTATCAGTAAGAATAAAATCACATCTTATGAAATTTTCTTTGAACGGGGCGGAAAAATAGAAATAACCAAACGAAGTGAAGATCTGGAAGTAATTGATTCACCGGCAGATAAACCAAATAATTCACTGACCTTATCTGAAGTGGAGAAAGTGCTGCGTTTTGTACTTGAAGAACAAAGTGCCTTGCAGGAAATTGTTCCGCTGAGCGATAAATGGACAGGTGGAAACATGATTCTGCAACCGGCCAACTTATCGCTGAAACCAAAAGAAATTCCGATTGAAAGCTTTTTTCATAAAATCGTAATGGTCAGGGACCGGCTTCGTGTTCTGGAGCAAAACATCAATAGTCATCCCGGCTTAACTGACGAAGAGAAGGTAAATATGCAACAATACATTACCCGTATCTACGGATCATTAACCTCATTTAATATTTTATTTGCCGACAAGGAACAGTATTTTGTTGGCGCAAAATCATAAAACATGAAGACAATCTTAGCAATTTTCACATCGGTCATCATTAGCTTTTCAACCATGGCACAGGATTTCAAACTTAAAGTATGGCCGAACGGCTCGCCTGACAGCAATGGGATGACCTTGCCCGAAGAAACTTATGAGGGCAAGCGTGTTCGAAATGTTTCGGAAGCAGAAATCTATGTGTATTTACCTAAAATTGGTATTAATACAGGAGCAGCCGTTGTAATTTGCCCCGGCGGTGGTTACATGATTGAAGCAATGGACCATGAAGGATATCAATTGGCAGAATGGCTTGCAGAACATGGTGTTGCAGGTATTGTACTGAAATATCGCTTACCATACGGACACCATGAAATTCCGCTGGAAGATGCACAAAGAACCATGCGTTTGGTGCGTCAAAAAGCGGTTGAATGGGGAATCAATCCTGCAAAAATTGGCATTGCAGGCTCATCGGCTGGCGGTCACCTTGCATCAACAGCAGGAACCCGATTCGATTTGGGTAAACCGGATTCATCTGATCCGGTTGAAAAAATGAGTTGTCGTCCTGATTTTATGCTACTGCTTTATCCGGTGATCACTTTCAACGAAGAATTTGGACATATTGGTTCGCGAACCAACCTGATCGGAGCCGGGAACAATTGGGAACTGGTCGGGAAATACTCGAACGAATTACATGTTTCGGCTCAAACTCCCCCAACTTTTTTGATCCTTGCTGATGACGATACCGCAGTACCACCCCGTAATTCAATCGAGTTTTATTTGGCATTGAAGAAATTTAAAATACCTGCCGAAATGCACATCTTCAGAAATGGTGGCCATGGGTTTGGTATGACAAAGAAGAACCTGTCTGTTGATCAGTGGCCCGACTTATTTGCAATGTGGCTGAAACAAATGGGCATCATCTAAAAAAAAGTGGTAAAATACAATTGCTTATGCTCCGATCGCGGCCTAACGGGAAAAATGTGGATCGCTGGGGGTAACTCCGTTCTCGCCAAATGCATCAATTTCAAACCAATAGGTCTTGTTTTTATCAAGACTGCGAATAGTTAACGGTGTATTTTTATACACCTGATAGCTGTGATATAATTTATCTTTTTGGGTGCCATACCTGATATTATAACCTGTAGCATTTGACTTCTTTACCCACGACAGTTTAATTTTTCGCGGATCGCGGAAATCTTTTACCGCTTGAAAGAAAAGAATTTTATCCGGTTTAGGATCGGTTCCAACTCCAAAGACACGAAATCCGGAAATAGCGAAAGTGCCATCCGGCACACAATGATTGGTAATTTTTACATACCGGGCCTGAACCGGAATGCTCATTACTTCATACTGATGCGAATGATCATTTGTATTGGTGGTTTTGTCGGTCAATGTTTCCCAGTTATGTTTGTCAATGGAGTATTCTACCAGATATTGATGGGCATGTAAACCTTCACGACCTAAAAG
>JBBRXN010000189.1:0-4521 GCA_038248385.1 Bacteroidales bacterium | reverse complement strand
TTATACCGACTTTGATAATTGGACGCCCCAGAACTCTCACAACGATTATACCGGTTTTTATTCGATGGAAGGAGCAATGGCCAAATCGATCAATACAATTGCTGTTGATGTTTTGATGCAAACCGGAATTTCAAAAGTAATTGATTTGGCAAACCGGATGGGGATTGAATCAGATTTGCCCAAGTATCCATCTCTGGCATTGGGTGTTGCCTCTGTCTCACTTGAGGAAATGGTTTGTGTTTATGCTGAAATTATAAATGGCGGACGAAAAGTGAAACCATACTATTTAAAGGCGATTGAATCCAATTCAGGACAGGTAATTGAGGCGTTTCAAAATGTACAATCAGACGAACAGCTTGCACAAACCGAAAATTGCAGGATTATTACCCACATGCTTCAGTCGGTAGTAGATGAGGGTACCGGCGCCGATATCCGAAGCAAATGGGGGATTGACTCTGATTTCGCCGGAAAAACCGGAACCACGCAGGATCAGGCTGATGGATGGTTTATCGGGATGACGCCAACCTTGATCGCAGGTGCCTGGGTTGGGGGAGAAGACCAATCTGTTCATTTCAGGACGCTGGGTGCAGGAGCCGGCGGACATACTGCTCTACCTATCGTTGGCCAGTTTTTTAGCCAGGTACTCCACAATAGTAAATTTCAGAACCTCAAATCCAAATATTTTGCCTCTCCTTCTGAAGAAAGTCTTGCCATGCTTGATGTTACGCCCTATCGAGAAGTACTTCCATTAACTATAAATGGTTTTTTCAGGAATTTGTTTGGAAAAAAAGACAATCAAAGTGGAACTAAACTTGAATCTGGTGAAAATACCAGACAGGAAAAATCTGAAGGTGAAAGAGCCAAACCTGCAACTCAGACCGCGAAAAAACCTTTTTGGCAAAGTATGAAAGAAGTATTCAAAAAAAAGAGCAAATAATTAACCAAAATATAAATGAATAGAACATTCGAGAAATGGCTGTCTGAAGTTTCAGAAAAAAACTTAATATATATCTTAAGCCTGTTGGTTGGAATTCTAAGTGGAACTGCAGCTTTTCTGCTGAAAAATTTCATTCATTATGTCAGCCGTTTTTTAACCAGTAATTTCAAGGATTCAGCAGAAAGTTTCTATTATCTGGCCTACCCGATGATCGGAATTCTGATAAGTGTATTGATTGTAAAATACCTGATCAAAGACGATATCAGCCACGGAATATCCAAAATATTATCGGTCATTTCCAAAAAGGGAAGCGTGATCAAGGCTCATAATATGTTTTCATCAATGGTTACCAGTGGTTTTACCATCGGATTTGGTGGTTCAGTTGGGGCCGAAGCGCCTATTGTTTACACCGGAGCCGCCATTGGATCAAATATTTCGCGCTTGTTCAAACTGAATCAGAATCAGATACGTTTGCTGATTGGTTGTGGCGCTACCGGCGCCATTGCCGGAATCTTTAAAGCGCCTGTAGCCGGCATCATGTTCACTCTTGAAGTGCTAATGCTCGATTTAACGATGGCTTCAATAATTCCCTTGCTTATTTCAGGAATTACGGCAGCTACTTTGTCATATTTTTTCATGGGTAGTTCGGTGATGTTTCATTTCTCTCTCGAGAACCAGTTTGATTATAGTAATATTCCATTTTATATTTTGTTAGGCATTTTCAGTGGCCTTATTTCATTTTACTTCACGCGTACCGGTATGTATGTTGAAAAAATGGTAAAGAAAATAAAAAACAGCTATACAAAACTTATTATTGGTGGAGTCTCATTGGGATTAATGGTGTTTTTCTTCCCATCATTATGGGGTGAGGGATATGATTCGATCAATAAAATATTTGTTGGTAGGGGTTCTGATTTGTTGAATAATTCAATATTTTTCGACTGGAAATCTGATCCATACGTATTACTGCTCGTTCTGGGATTGATACTGATTTTAAAGGTAGTTGCCATGTCAATTACAACAGCGAGTGGCGGAGTAGGTGGAATATTTGGACCAACCTTATTTATGGGAGCTATCGGCGGTTATTTTTTATCACTTTCGATGAATACTTTTTTTGGATTGAACCTGTCACCTGCCAATTTTGCCCTTGCCGGAATGGGTGCATTAATGGCAGGAGTAATGCACGCCCCATTACTGGGTATTTTCCTGATTGCCGAAATAACGGGTGGCTATCAATTATTGGTACCATTAATTATTTCAGCCACAGTGGCATATGTTGTTGCTACTCGTTTTGAACCACATTCGATATACACAAAACGACTGGCTGAAATAGGCGATTTGGTCACGCATCACAAAGACAAGGCTGCGATGCATTTTATGAATGTAAAAGACTTGATTGAAACCGATTTTGAAATTCTTTCGCCTGAGATGAATCTGGGACAGATGACCTATTCCATTGCACGATCGAAACGGGATTTATTTCCTGTGGTGGATGAAAACGGGATGATGCTGGGTATGATTAAGCTGAACGATATCAGGAACCTTATCTTTGAGCAGGATTTATACGAAAAGATTAGCGTCAGTGATCTGATGTATATGCCTGAGTTTTTTATCTCATCAAGAGATTCGGTAGAAATGGTTGCCGAAAAGTTTAAATCTTGCGGACGTTATAACCTGGCGGTGATTGATGATGGCAGATACGTTGGGTTTATTTCCAGAGCACAGGTATTCTCGGTTTACCGCGATACCATGGCTGATCTGTCGTTTGAATAAACCCGGGAGTAAAAGATATAAACTCCTGAAAACAGAATGGTAAAAATGGCATTGGTTGCCGAAAAGGCATTTGAGCCCAGCCAGATTAGCGGTAAAAACAGGATCATTAACTGTGCTGTCAGGTAAAAATATAAACCGGCACGTTGCATCCGGTAAAGTTTTACGGCGCCTGCCAGTGAAGCACTGAAAGCAGCCATCAATATAGCAAAATAGAGTGGGGTGAGATGGTCTGCGGCTGTAATGTTAGTGAACTGTTCAATCTTTTCGGTAGCAGTTTTAAAGAAAATCACTGAAAACAACATGGTTAAAAAGCCGATACTGCTGCCGGCAATACTAAAAATACAAGCCGATTGGAAAACAATTGGTCGATCCTTCATTTTATTGAATGTTTAATTGTTCAAAAATACCTGATTTTTTGAATAACCAAATTTTTTAACCGCTATGATTTCTTGTACCTTTGACACCTTAATTTTAACCAATTTTTTACTCCGATGGAAAGAGATACCAAAGTTTTCGAAATAATCGAAATGGAACGTCAGCGCCAGTTGAGCGGAATTGAATTAATTGCTTCTGAAAATTTTGTCAGCGATCAGGTTCTGGAAGCCATGGGATCGGTAATGACCAACAAATATGCTGAAGGATATCCGGGACATCGCTATTACGGAGGCTGCCAGTTTGTTGATATGACCGAACAATTGGCCATCGACCGAATCAAAGAATTGTTTGGAGCTGTTTATGCCAATGTTCAGCCACACTCCGGCGCTCAGGCAAATGCCGCAGTGCTCAGTGTTATTCTGAATCCTGGCGATACTTTCCTTGGATTGGATTTGGCTCACGGAGGTCATCTTTCTCATGGCTCGCCGGTCAATTCTTCAGGTATATTGTACAATCCGATTGCTTATCATGTGAAAGAAGATACTGGCATGGTTGATTACGACGAAATGGAAGCATTGGCCCTGGAGCATTTTCCACAACTTATTATTGGCGGCGCTTCGGCATACTCCCGCGAATGGGATTATAAGCGGATGCGCGAAATTGCTGATAAAGTTGGAGCCATCTTAATGATCGATATGGCTCACCCGGCCGGACTAATTGCCGCTGGTTTGCTGGATAATCCTGTTAAATATGCTCATGTTGTAACTTCAACAACTCACAAAACGTTGCGTGGTCCACGCGGTGGAATAATATTGATGGGTGAAGATTTTGAAAATCCATTTGGTTATAAAACTCCTAAGGGCGTTACTAAAATGATGTCTCAGGTATTTGATTTTTCAATTTTCCCCGGACAACAGGGCGGACCGCTTGAACATGTGATTGCCTCCAAAGCGGTTTCATTTGCCGAAGCGCTTGACCCTTCCTATAAAATATATCAGGCTCAGGTTAAAAGGAACGCATCGGTAATGGCCGAAGCTTTTATGGCCAAAGGCTACAAAGTAATTTCAGGCGGAACCGACAATCATTCGATGTTGATTGACCTTCGCACCAAGTTTCCGGATATTTCAGGAAAACAGGCTGAAAATGCGCTGGTACTTGCTGATATTACCATTAACAAAAACATGGTTCCGTTCGACAGCCGTTCGCCGTTTACCACTTCGGGACTTCGTGTCGGAACGCCTGCCATTACTACCAGAGGCTTGAAAGAAGATGTAATGCCGGTTATCGTTGATTTGATCGATGAAGTAATCAGCAATTTAGACAATGAAGAGGTAATTCTTTCGGTTCGCAAACGAGTGAATGCGATGATGAAAGATCTTCCGCTGTTTGCCTGGTAAATTGACAAGTAAAAGCAAAAATAGAAAAAACCGGAAAGG
>JBBRXN010000188.1:0-4555 GCA_038248385.1 Bacteroidales bacterium | reverse complement strand
CTGAGTCATTTAACCGATCTGAATATCTTCATCCTTCGATATGGCATTTCGCACAAGAACCAGCTTGATATGATCAATCAGTATGTTGAACAGAAAACCATCAACAATGTTGCTCTCCTTGTTAATGACATCAAGACCAACTCTTTCGGACACGCATACTATAAATATTACCAATACGAAACCTATCAAAATACTTACTATTCCGCAGAAGACCAGGGAGTAAAAACCAAACACAAAAAGAAAAAAGCTTCCTGATTTTCTATACAATCACACTCCTATTTAATCGTTTTCTCCATGGAATACAGAACTCCATTCAAAACTTCCCTGGTTATCGCTATTGACTTCGATGGCACCATTGTCGAACACCGGTATCCATTTATTGGCCGTATCCGTCCATTTGCATTTGAAACAATGGAAGCTCTTCAGATAAAAGGACACCGATTAATACTCTGGAGCCATCGTGCCGGGCAGAAATTGGATGAAGCAGTTAAATTCTGCCATGCACATGGTATCGAATTTTATGCGGTTAATAAAAACTATCCTGAAGAAAAATGGGATGAAAATGATAGCCGTAAAATACTGGCGGATATTTACATCGATGACAGAAACTTGGGTGGTATTCCAATCTGGGGCGAAATATATAATCTGATATGCCCGGAAGAAGAAATAACTCCGGTAAAGATTAAAAAATCGTGGTGGAGATGATGATAATGATAATTAAAAAAATAAAAAAAATCGTATGAATAACGCTTCATTACTTCTCGAAAAAATTGCTGCCAATACTGAGGTTGTAGGTATTATCGGCTTAGGATATGTGGGTCTACCACTTGCAGTTAGTTTTGCCCAATCCGGAATAAACGTAATAGGGTTCGATAAATCGCAAGAAAAAGTTGATCAGATCAACCGTGGTGACAATTACATCAAAGACATCCGTGATGCTGTTCTGCGCGAAGTAGTGGAAAACATAAAACTAAGTGCAACAACGGATTTTTCAAAAATAAAAGAGTGTGATGCCCTATTAATCTGCGTACCTACACCTCTCGACAGGTTTCGCAAGCCAGACATGAGTTACATTGAATCAGCATGCATTGCAATCGGTCAAAACATGAAATCAGGTACTTTCATCAGTCTCGAAAGTACAACCTATCCTACCACTACAGAAGATTTTATGCTCCCTATTATTGAACGTGAATCGGGAATGAAACATGAGGAAGATTTTTGGCTCGCTTATTCTCCAGAACGTGTAGATCCTGGAAATGAAAATTTTCATACCAAAAATACACCCAAAGTATTGGGTGCTATCTCCAAGACAGGCCTCGAAATTGGTGAACGAATATACTCCAAAGCAATTGACCATATTCATTTAGTGAGTTCGCCAAGAATAGCTGAAATGGTGAAAATATTAGAAAACACATATCGTCTGGTCAACATTAGTCTCATTAATGAACTTGCTTTATTATCAGGAAAAATGGATATCGACATTTGGGAAGTGATTGAAGCAGCAAAAACAAAACCCTTCGGATTTCAGGCTTTTTATCCTGGTCCTGGAATTGGTGGACACTGTATTCCTCTGGATCCTTTTTACCTCGAACACATTGCAAAAAAATATGATTTTGATTTGAGTATGATTCATGCTGCAGGACATATCAACATGCGAATGCCTCATTACATGTATATAAAAATAGCTACAGCATTGAATAAACACAAAAAATCAATCAATGGAAGTAAAATATTGTTTTTAGGTGTTGCCTACAAACCAAACATTGATGATGCACGTGAATCACCCGCCTTACAAATTATAGATCAGATCATTTACAAAGGTGGAGAAGTAAGCTATTACGATCCATATATTCCAAAAGTAAAAACTCCTGAAAGTAATTCTTTAAAATCAATTGAACTGACAAAAGAATTACTTCAGAATGCTGAATGTGTAGTATTAACAACAAATCACAATATTTTTAATACTGATATGATCATAGAAAATGCTAAATTGATTGTTGATTTAAGAAATGTTATAAAAAATGAATCAGAAAAAGTTTTTAAACTCTAAAATTGAGTTGTTCGTCAGTAATTTCTTCACCTGATTTTGAAAAATTTCATAAATGATGCTCGTCATTATTAAAATTATATATTATAATGCTTTATGAAAAAATTTATTTACGCATTGCTATTTTTGGGTTTGTTGATTTCAATATTTACTACACTTTTTTTTTATACAAAAGTCAGAGAGAGAAATTATTATGAAAATATTTTACTTAAGGAATTTGACAATTATAATTGCAAAGATAGAATAGATACAGTTTTGACAATTTCAAAATTAGTATATAAAAACACGGGAGGGAAAACGGGATATATTACAAAAGATGAAATGACATTTTATGATAGATGGGAGGCTACTTCTTTTTTTAATGTATCAGTTGCAGTTGCTCTAAAACATAAAGGATGGGGAGTTGTTGGATACAAAGTATTCGGTCCTTGTGGAACAATGAGTAGAGAAGTTCTTAGCATTTTGTGGAAGTTAAAAATACCTGCAAGAAAACTTCTATTAGTTGCCAATGAATATGGCAAAGGAGGAGGACACGCACTGTTGGAATTTCAGTATAATTCAAAATGGATGGTATTATCTCCTTCTGATAGTACTTTTTGTTGGAAAAATCATGATGGTATGATTGCTTCAGCAGCAGAAATAAAGAATGATACTGCTATATTGTAACTACTCAGGAGGCAATAATACACATCAATTAAGCGTAAAGATGCTGATAAGTATTGCATTCATACAATATCCAATATAAGAATCGAATGTTTTGTCAGGTAATTAACGTCGAAATTTCAATTTGAGTTTTTCTAAGTTTTATTTGCAAGGAATTCTTTCTTACGCGCAGCAACAGCAATTGCGAAGTGGATTGATTCAAATGGGTTTCCTCCTTTTTTGATTATGGTATCAACGACCGATCGCAGTATGGCAAAAATCTCAGCGCCACGCTCAGAACGAAAACTCCCTGAAATTTTTTGTTTGACTTTTACATTCCGGATTGCCTGTTCAGAACCATTATTGTCATACGGTACATCAGGGTCAAACAGAAAATTAAATACCTGTCCTTTTCGTTTTAGTAGCCTCTTCTGAAAAGGGAATATTTTAGAAACGGTATCGGGCAACGGTTGATTTATCAGGATGTTAAATTCTTTTAGTATTGCAGTTCTCTCTTCTAATGGTTCTTTGTATTGTTCTTTGGTGATTGTCTGTTTTAACTTTATTGCCCTTTTTAGCAATTCCTTCATGTCGGTCACCCATTTGTGCTTATAAATTTGCTCGAAGTAGTTTAATTCCCTTAGCAGGTGTGCAAGACACAATTGATGATGCTTGGCGACAGTTTTTAGTTGGGCACTCAAAGAATCACTTACATAGGTGGCATTTGAAAATCCTGCGGGAAATGTATTCTCAATTGTTGCATATCCACGGGTCTTCGAGATGACGATGTACGTGGCCTGTAATGTTTGCCAAGTCCACGCCCAGAAATTGGCTTTTTTAACCTTAATCCCAGATTCGTCACCGCCTATTGTAGTTGCTTTTGAAATCTCTTCTTTTATCCCATCATAAATTGGCATCACAATGTTGGCGGCTTTATTAAGCAGATTAAATATCGTACCCTCACTCATTGATATATTTGTAATGCTCTTTATTAGTTCTGATAAGCGTGCATAAGGTACATATTGGCGCGAACTGAGGTATGCGGTAAGGGCTATCAGATTGTTTCCATACTGCACCGGTGCAGTAACACCTGCCGGAAAACTACCGCTACTGACATGGCCACAAGTGCAGGTTGATTGATAAATTTGATGCTCAACCACACTGGCATTGATAAAAGGAATGTCTATAACTTGTCGTGTCCCAATTATATGGTTCGAATCATCAGTATGAACTTTTCCACATTGATGGCATTTCGGATCAGGTCTATGTTCTATTATTTTGTCAGGATTAGGTGACATGAGAAGCGTTTCCCCTTTGTGCCCAGGTTGTCCACCTGATTTCTTATCACTTTTTTCACGAAGGCTTTGGTTCTTGAACCGGAACAAATCACCAGAAGGTGGAAGTGAACTGTTCCCACTGTTTTTCTTTGTTTTAAGCGTTTTCACCTCCTCCCGAAGCTCCTTTACCTCTGTGGTCAATTTGTCAACCTTGATTAAAAGATCATAGACAAGGCCGACCAGTTTTTCTTTGTTTAGTTTCCGAAGTTCCTCTTTCGAGACCATAACCTTTTTGTTTTTAACAAAGATCGTTGATGATAAGACAATCTATCTTATCCGAATGTATTTGTTTATCAACAACCAAGCCTCATGTTATCAACAAATTAAATCATAATATACGTGTTTCAAAAACGAACCCAAACGACAATCGCATAAATGAAAATAAACTAATAATTATCGACCCATCGCAAAGAAAATGAGTTGAGTGAAATCTATGCAATTCCTTATTGGGAGAAGATTTATAAAAAAAATTAGTCCTGAGTAGTTACCTTCGATTTAAATTTCAGAAACTCTTCTTTGGATTGCAAGT
>JBBRXN010000187.1:0-4593 GCA_038248385.1 Bacteroidales bacterium | reverse complement strand
CCTTTCAAACCGCTTTCGTAAACCAACTCGCGGTGTTCTTTGCTGTCGATCACTTCTTTTGAAACAACCGGAACTCCGTCAATCATTCCTGAAATGATTTTGGTGCGCAACACATTGCGCGCGGCACGATTAACCAGCGTGCTGTCGAATTGTCCATTTTTTACTCCCGAAGGAAGTTCCTTGATGTATAAATCGTTGCCTTCACAAAAATCGAGTTCCGATTTCAGGGCTTTTCCGGTATCACTGAAACCGCCCCAGTCGCACATAGAGTAATAATCGAAGCCCCAATGATCGCGAAGCACATCTTTAATCAGAAATTTATTTTCGGCACATTTATCGCCATTCACCCAGTTGTAAGCGCACATTACCGACATCGCCCCACCCTGCTGAATAGTTCGTTTCCAGTGGTAACCCCAGAATTCGACCAGACTACGTTCATCACTCAGGTAATTGTTAGTCCGCCGATTGAGTTCGTAAGTATTTAAATTGTAATGTTTTATTGACCCAAATACCGAGGTTGTGTTTTGTCCGAGTACAAATGCTTCGGAAATTCGTCCGCCCAGAAACGGATCCTCTCCTATTGTTTCAGGAGCGCGTCCGATGCGTGGATCGATTAGCAAATCCAGAGTTGGTCCGGCAATACGGTCGCGACCGCGCGAAGCCTGTTCTTCGGCAATCGCTCTGCCAACGCGGGTTATCAACGCCGGATCCCAAGTGGCTGCCAAAGCAATTGTTACCGGAAAACAGGAATATCCTTTGGCTCCGTTTCCGATGCCATGAGGACCATCACTTCCTTTAAACTGAGGAATACCCAATCGCTCGTTACCATCAGTTTTGTAATAAAGCTGCTCAATTTTTTCCTGCGTACTCATTTTACCAAGTAGCGCATCGAGTCGCTGTTCCAGCGGATTTTGAGTTTCAATCTGCTGAAATGAAGAGCATTGGGTAAGACTTGTCCCCATTAAAATAAGGCAGAGGATGGCAAGATTATATCTTCCTTTTTCCATACATACAGTCACTAAATATTATTTAACAGTCAGTTTTGTGAAGATTCTTTGAGGAACAAGATAGCCATCAATTTCATCATACAGTGCATTTTCAAAAGGGAAAACCCCTCCCCGTATTTCGCAGCCCTGAATTGAAATCTCATGCGAATTCCGGATTTGAATCCCTGTATGATAAGGTTCCCACACTCCGGTTGTTCTGTGACTGACTAAATTTGCAAACAGTATATTTCTGGAGTCCCTGATAGAAATTCCCAATGTTTTTTCACTGCCTTTATCTTCCTCCAACTGAAGCGCATAAAACGACCAGTTTTCAACATTGTCGAGTTTAACTTCAACATCTTTGTGATGCTCTACTGAAATCTCGTAAATTTTCCCCGGACCTTTGGTATTACTTACCCAAAATGCTGATTGAGTCCGTCTGTCATTAATCCAGAAATTTTTAAATATTCCGGCACCGCCATCAGTAATCCAAATCGTGCAGGCTTGTCCTTTCCCAAACAATTCATTTCCGCTCCTGCCTGTAAACAACCCGTCGTTAATATAGGAATGGATGCCTGCCATCCATTTTATACCAATTACGCCAGGATTATTACCGAAATTGAAGCCTATTCCGGAAATTCCGTTTTCCCCTTCTTTTGGCGCGACCAACAGCGGTTTTCTTTGCTCAGAATCAGTAAATCCGGCAGTTCCATCCTGAAGAATGAATTGTGTCATTGCAGGATGAAGGCCAATCAGGATAGTTTTTTCGCGAAGGATTAATGTTCTTGAAATAACATATTTCCCCATTGGAACATAGATGGTGTTGTATTTCTTAATTGCGTTTTCAAAAATATCAGTACAATCTGTTGTTCCGTCGCCTTTTGCTCCCAAATCTGAAACATTAATCCAACTTGATTGAGAAGGTATGGAAGGCAAATCATCCGGAGTAAATTCACCAAGACTCTCAATTGGCGATTGATCTATTTTTGTTTTAAAAGCAACTTTCCCTTCAACACTATTCGGAACTTCAATGTGCAAGCCGTGTGAAAAACTTTTAATAACATAAACAGGCGATGGCGCTTCATAGTCCATTTTCACCTCGTCCGCCCGCCAACCTTGCGTCCTGCCTTTGAACCGGACACTATAAGGAACATTCGAACATTTAACGTTTTCCATGTTGACCTGCAAATCAGGCGGGACAAAATTATTTATCTCGAGGGCCGAATTACTAATGTTCTCAAACCAGGTATCTTTTACATACAATTTGTCACGCTCAGGCACTTTTATACCAACTGGCGAATTCTTAAACCTCGCACGTATCACAAGCATTTTAGCGCTGTCAGTAATCAGAGAAGCTATCTTCTGGTCCTCAAAGGAACAATCCAAGACCATGCACTGCCAGTCGGGAGCCGACGGACCGGTTTTTATTCCCCACTCGCCTCCTCTGAATGTACAATTTTCTATGATATTTCCCATTTCTTCAACCGCGCCGCGCCCTTCTCCAATGTTGAAATCAATGTTTTCGAGAGCGCAAACCTGGGCAACATGATACCTGACAGCAATGGCAGCCGGATTACCCTTTCCTATCTCAAAATCGATATTATTGATTCCGGAATAAAAAGTAACCCATGTTCCATCAACAAATTCTTTGGTCTGCCAAGTTCCAGGCTGTGGACTCCTGTCATTACCGGGACTTTGACAAAAATGAATCATGTATTTATGCTCTCCTTCCTGAAAACCCGGAGTATGATCACCCAGCTTAAAGATTGGTCTTTTGGTTCCATAACCAATCAGCCGAATACCCGACCAGAGATACACTGTTTTTTCCAACCTGTAAATACCTTCAGGAATAAACACAAGGCCGTTACCTGATTGTTTTAATACCTGATCAATGGCCGCCTGAAGAGCCGGGGCATCATCGCCCACCCCGTTAGCGGAAATTGTAAAATTCTCTTTGGTAAAATATACCGCTTTAGTGTCGTTGAGTTTAAGCGGATAAACTGATTGACTTTTATTAACCTGAGCAGACAACGACAGAAATGAAAGAATTATTCCAAATAATAAAAATATGTAGATTGCTTTTTTCATAATTTTAGATTTAATGGGAAATTAATATTTTATCCCTGATAGTTTGGTTTAGGTTTAGGTTATTTCAGGCCCGATAAAAATCCATCATAAGCTTTCTTTTTAGCGTAATTACTATCGAAAAGCAATGGGAATTCTTTAGGATGCCACCAGCCGGTGAGCCAGGTATATTTATCGGTTATTCCCCAGGTGGTAATAGCAAATTTTTGTGATTGGGGAATTGATTCAAAAGATTCGACAATGGATTTATACATGTCAGATTGTTTTTGCTTTTCAGCATCGTCAAAAATATATGAATCTGATTTGTTTTGGTTTACCCGAATATCCAGTTCCGAAATGTGAACCAGCAATCCGGTAGATGCTATATCTGTCAAACCCGATTTAATGGTAGTTTTGCTCGTCCAAATGGTAGTATGAAATTGATCACCGATACCGTCGATTGGGTAACCCACTTTTTTAAACCGTTCAACCATTTTTTTCATAGCTGATCGTTTGGCTGTATTCAGAACCTGATCGTAATCGTTGTAGAAAAGTTTAACATCTGGATCGGCATTTCGGGTATATTGAAAACATCGGCCATAAAATGCAATCGGATCTTTAAATGTTTTGTAAACAGTGCTTTCAACCCGAAGAGATCCATCGTCGGCAAAAATTTCGTTGGCAACATCCCAGCTTACAATCTTTCCTTTGTAACGCGAAACAACTGTTTGGATATAGGTCTTAACATTGTTTTCGAAATTTAGTGAATCGTAAGCGGCTGTCTTAAACCAATCCGGAAAAGACTGGTACCAAAGCAGCGTATGTCCGTGTAGTTTCATGTTGTTTTGAACCGCATAATTAACCAGATAATCAACATTCGTCCAGTTATATCCGGAAAAGGAAGTCCAGATTTGGTTCATCTTCATCTCGTATTCGGCTGACAGTTGGTTGTAGTTGCCTGAAAAGGTATTTGAAAAGCCAGCTTCCTTCAGGTGACTAACTGTAACAGCAGCTCCAATTGGAAATTTGGCTACTTCTTTTAGCGGTTTTGTTTCGGTAACCGGAGGGGTAAACGGACCAACAGGATCAGGATCTGTTTTTTTCGAACAGGCACTAAATAGTATGAAAACAGTTATTGTACAAATTTTTGAAAGCGTGATTAAATGTCTATTATATAGTAAATTAAGCATGGTGAAGTTTTGTTTAGCGTCAACGATCATGTAAATATACGACCAATTTAAAAGTAACGCCTGGCAAAAACTCACCAGGCGCCACTTTTGATCGGTCCAATAACTATTATTAATTAATATCCCGGGTTTTGCGGGAATGTAACCATTACGTCAAGCTGGTTTTGAGGAATTGGCCATCTTGTATGGTGATCATCCATTGCACTCTTATGAGATAAAGCTCCAAGCGTACCGCCAAAGTAATGATAAAGATTAACCTGTTCAACCAGTTTCCCAATTCGTTTGAGGAAGAACCAGCGTTTTCCTTCGAACGCCATTTCACGTGCTTCTTCATCCATGATGGTCTTTAAATCAAT
>JBBRXN010000186.1:0-4604 GCA_038248385.1 Bacteroidales bacterium | reverse complement strand
TTAATTCGCCACCGCCAAAGCAAAAGGAAACACCAGCAAAGCCGTTCACCTGGTTGTCGATCAGTCCAGGTGCAATGAAAAGGGGATGGCGCTCATCCGATAACTTGTCAATCGGCTGAACACTTAAGATCTTACCATCTTGTATCTCAATGGAAACAGGCTTGTTATCAAGATATAACAATCCTTCTATTCTGGTCTGGGCATATGTTGCATTTACGGATATCGTCAAAATAAAAACTATTAATTTCTTGAAAAGTTGTTCTAAAGAGTGCTTCATACTCACGTTTTTGAGTTCACATTTTTACCTCTTCCCATTTTTCATTAGTCCCTGACCTTTCAAGCGCTTCAAGAACGGCAATGCATTTCAGAATGCGCTCGTGTGCAAGTGGTTCTTTTCCCGTCCTGAACATTTCAACCATGTCGGTATAGTTTTTCCCTGGAACACTGTCTTCGATGCGTGATTTCAGTTCTACTGTTCCTTCTTTGGTTTCTGCAAATGTCCGCCATCCATACGAAAGGGTTTTAAAGATAAGTGTTGCCAGCATCTCGTTTCCAAAAACGAGGGTTGCGGTGGTATTTTTTCCACTTCGGGTAACCCTGACTCTTCGGATGTCATCTCCGAAAATATACATAAGTGGTTGAACCATATGAATACCGTAAAAGAAAACACCGCCATAAGGTGATTCAAGATCGGCAGGTCCGCTGATTGTTACGTGGCTAATGGCACCCATCGTTTCAACCTGTTTTTTGACGTCAAATGTTCCATCTTTATGTGCTTCTGAACTATAGGATGACACGGGCGTTCCCACACGGCGGGCCATTTCGAGAAATTCCTTTCCTTCTGAAACCCTGTAGCAAAATGGTTTATCGATGAAGGTCGGAATCCCAGCCTTAACAAAAGGTTCAGCAGCCTTCAGGTGATATTTGGCATGACGGTGATCAACAATTAATGCGTCGATCTTGCCCAGCATTTCGAGCGGGTCTTTCACCATATTGGGGATCTGGCCTTTCTCCATCGCTATTTTGGCAAATTCTTCTGTTTCGCCCCAGACGTATTTCACCTCCACTCCAGGAAACTTTTTATCGATATTGAAAAGTTTTCCATAACCGATTGTATGTGAATTTTCGGCGCCGATAATTCCGATACGAATCGGTTTTTCTGCTGGCAAACCCTCCTTAAGGAATAAGGCAGTAGTTTTTCCTGTTGCGGTTAAAGCCAAGGCAGATAAGGTTGTACCTGCTCCAATGGCTTTAATAAAAGATCTTCGCGTTTTCATTTGTATCCGTTTTTGGTTATACATACTTTTCTAAAGCGTCATTTCCCAGCCATTCTCATAGTCGCGCGACCAGAGTTTCATGGCCTCCGGATCGTTCAATATATGCCCGTTCTTTGAATCAATATTCAGGGTGCGTCCTGTACGTTGAGAAATATTTCCCAGTTGCATTAGTAAGGTACTTTCGTGTCCTCCGGCAATACCTGAATGTAACGTTTCACCTTTTGTGATTCCGTTGAAAAAGTTTTGAAGATGCAATGCATCAAGCTTTTCTCCCGGATTCATCAGGTTCGAAGAATCAATTTCAACATCGCTTTTTACATTTTTAATCACTTTGTTGTCTAATCCGACGATTGTATAATCGTTGCCGCCCTGCATTACCATGGTTCCTTTTTCGCCATAGAAAACAACACCTACACTTGTTCCTTCTATGTTATGAGGATTGCAACTACGACCTTCCCAGGTCAGCGCAGTATTGTTGTCGAATTCCATACTGATCACCTGCGTGTCGGGGGTTTCCCAATCGTCATTAAACCGATATCGTCCTCCTGCAGAGTTCACTTTTGTGGGAAAATCCACGCCTAAACCCCAGCGCATCAGGTCGACCATATGGGTTCCATTATTAAGAGCTTCGCCGGTTCCCCAGTGCCAAAACCAATGCCAGTTGTAGTGAACGTAATTATCTTTAAATGCGTTACGCTTTGCAGGACCCTGCCACAAATCCCAGTCCAGCCACTCTGGGACAGGTGCCTCTTTACCAATACCGATAGAAGCACGATTATTGGCATACCAACCTTTTGCGAAGTAAACCCTGCCGATTACTCCTTCTTTAAGCTCCTTAATTCCTTGAGCTACATTGGGCCACGATCGACGTTGGTTACCCATCTGTATTACGCTTTTGTATTTAGCCGCTCCCTGAACGAGCATTTCTCCTTCGGCCGGAGCATAACTGCATGGTTTTTCGAGGTAAACGTGTTTGCCTGCTTTCATTGCGAGCATGGCTGCCGGAGCGTGCCAGTGATCGGGCGTCGCAATAGCTACCGCATCAACATCCTTGTTTTCAAGTGATTCTCGGAAGTCTTTAAATCCTGTCGGTTTATGCCCCGTTATTTTTTCAATATTCGCGGTGCATTTTTCAATAGCTCTTGAATCTACATCGCAGATATGAATTACTTCACAAGCTTCGAGTTTGGAGAAATTCTGAGAAAGGGCATACCCGCGGGAGTTTACACCAATGACGGAGAGTCTGATCCGCTCGTTTGATCCAACAATCCGGTTATAACTATTGGCACTGAATCCAGGCAGGATGCCTCCGATTGAAAGCATTGCTGATCCTGCAATAGTTTTTTTGATACATTCGCGTCTGGTTGTCATGGTATCTAAAGATTAAAAGATTTTAAATTTTAAGATAACGTAGCAGGGTGAAAAATAATCTCAGTCAATCCTATGAAGTTTATTGCGTTGGTGCCGAAAAAAATTGTCTGGTTGACACCAACCAACGTCAAAGTGATTCCCACGCCCAAATTACCAAATATCAATGAAGAACTATAAAAAAATTTTCATTGAAGATTTTTTATTCGCTTTGAGAATTATCCAATATATTTGTCTTTTACGATTAAGAAAGATTTATGTGGAGATAAACTTAACGGAATGAAAAAGATTCAAATTACTTTAATTATCGCCTTTCTGATTGGTTTTACAATCAATGGTTTTGCCCAGGACAAAATGTTATGTCAGGGAAGCTATTGGACAGAGGATCAGGCAAATGTTTTCATGAAAAAATGGGCCAAAGAATGGAAAACAAAAGCTGACTGGGAAAAACGCGCTGAAGTGATCAGGCAGGGAATATTCAAAGGGATGAAACTAGACCAGATGCCCAAAGTTGGCAACGAGTTTAGTGCCATCATCAGGAATACCCGTTCGATGGATGGTTATATTGTTGAAAACATTGCGATTGAGAGCTTCCCCGGTTTTTATATCACGGGAAACCTCTACCGGCCACTTCAGGCTGAAAAAAGATGTCCTGCTATTTTAAGCCCCCATGGCCATTGGGTCAATGGGCGAATGAGTCCTGATGTTCAAACACGCTGTGCCAGTTTTGCGCGGATGGGAGCAATCGTTTTCGCCTACGATATGATCGGTTTTGGCGACTCAAAGCAAGTGAACCACAAAATTCCAATTGCTCTTTTGCTGCAAACATTTAACAGCAAACGCGTTATTGATTATCTTGTCTCACTTCCGGATGTTGACCCCGAAAGGATTGGGATCACGGGCGAATCAGGTGGTGGTACCCAAACCATCATGATTACTGCCATCGACAATCGTATCAAAGTTTCAGTTCCTGTGGTTATGGTGTCGGCTTATTTCTTTGGCGGTTGCACCTGCGAAAGCGGAATGCCGGTTCACCGCAGCGCTAATCACCAGACAAACAATGTTGAAATTGCAGCCCTATGTGCGCCACGGCCCATGTTGCTGATTTCGGATGGAGGCGATTGGACCAAAAATACACCGCGCATTGAATTTCCCTATATTCAGAAAGTTTATGCCTTGTACGATGCCGAAAGTAAATTCGACAATGCACACTTTCCTGCTGAACGACATGACTATGGCTCGACCAAAAGGTTTCCCGTTTATAATTTCTTCGATCATTATCTGGGCATGGATGCCGGGAAATTGCCCTATAAATACGGTTTCGACGAGCACTTTGTGACCATTTTACCTCAAGAGGATTTGATGATTTTTAATGAGCAGAATCCCATTCCGGCAAATGCTTTAAAGGGCGATGATGCGGTAACAGCTTATTTGAAATTACATTAACCGGTTGTGATTTAATGTTTTCAGCGCTGATTTTATTTAGCCCGTTTTTTAGGAATATGGGTATTTTTGGACAATAAAAACTGAAAACGAAAGGATACTTGCCATTTTAAGACTGACGAATACACTAAACAAAAAATGATAAATTATGGAAAGAAGAAATTTTATAAAAAATGCATCGATTGGTTCAGCTGCTCTTGTTTCTGCTTTTAGTATTCCGGCTTTTTCGCAGGACAAGAAGTTAAAAATCGGATTGATTGGTGCCGGCTGGTACGGTATGGTCATTGCAACAGCAGCATTAAAGATCGGTGGGGTTGAGGTGATTGCTGTTTGCGATGTTGATAGTGAACATTTGAACAGCAGCGCCGATGAGCTGGCAAAACTTCAGGGTACCCGGCCTAAAACTTACAAATATTACCAGGAATTACTTGATATCAAGGGATTGGAAGCCGTATTTATTGGCACGCCTCCTCATTGGCATGCACTTCAGTTTATTGCGGCATGTGCGAAAGGGCT
>JBBRXN010000185.1:0-4656 GCA_038248385.1 Bacteroidales bacterium | reverse complement strand
CAGCGAATTTACATTGTTCATCGGAGTTGGTGTAAACGGAACCAGATATTTTAATCGAAATTTATAGCCAGATGAAGGATTTCCGGCCAAAATAGCGGTGTTGACAAATCGGGAACAATTGCTCCCTTTGTACCGGAATGGTCCGTAAGGAATCGGGCTGATGTGCTGCAAATAAAACACTTTATCGTAGGCCAGATTAAAATTGATAGGGCAGTAGGATGAAAATAGAGTTCCTTCGCCGTGACAGCCCGGATTCAATTGCAATTCCTTTAGGATTTCACTGGTATTCAGGATGGTTTTGCCATCCTGTGAAATGATTGGATCAGTTTTCATTTTCAACTCATGATCGGTTTCGGCACTTCGAACCCTGCCGTGCTGAAAGGGGGCATGATACCTTCCGAAGTCGAAATAATGGCATTTTTTGTTGACGCTGTCAACCAAAACCAGAGCGGCGTGGCCAGCCTGGTAATAATTATTTTTATTCACACCCAGCCAACGGGTCAATCCATCGTACCAATAGCCAGGCTGCTTGCAGTAAGTTTCGGGCCATGCGAGCGCTATTGCAAATCCAGTATGTTTTTTAGGCTTCAACATGCTCTTTTTGGTATTTTCTTTCGAGCGTTTGGGCTTCAGAAAGTAAATTTTCAAAAAACAAATCCATATCAGATTGTTCTAATTCGCCGTTTGCCGTAATTAATCGTATAGCCAGGGCCTTCCCAGCATATCCATAGTTTACAATTGACTTACCACTTTTCCGCAATGCTTCGCGTAATTCAAGGTTAAACTTGTTTAAGTCGGTTTCCTGTTCAGGCACATAACGAAAACACACGGCAAAAGATTGGCGATTGACGAGAAGTTCCAATTGAGAATGATTTTTTACAATGCTTTCGGCATAGGATGCCATAGCAATCAGGTTATCGATACGTTTTTGATACCCTTCCAATCCAAAATATTTCCAGGCAAACCATAGTTTTACGGCATCAACTTTTCGTCCGCATTGAATTGACTTTTTACCCAAATCTTCAATCTCATCAATATCGTGAAAAATATAATCGGTATTGATATCGGTGATGTTATGCTGAAGGGTGCCACGTTTTTTGACCAAAATGGCAGAACAAATCAATGGAATATTCATGAGTTTATGTGGATTCCAGGCAAACGAGTCGGTTTTTTCGATGCCCTTCATTAGGTGGCGGTGTTTATCGCTTAGAATCAGCGAACCGCCAAATGATCCATCGGCATGTAACCAGATATCGTATTTGCTGCAAATCGTGGCCATTTCGTCGATGGGATCGTAAGCTCCAAGCAGCGTAGTTGCACAGGTTGCCGCAACAAAAAATGGTTTTTCGCCACGGTCGATCGATTCTTTAATTTCCCGTTCCAACTCTTCCGGAATCATCTTTCCATTATCGTCGGATTTTACTTTGATCACATTTTTAGCCCCAATTCCCAAAACATTGGCAGCGGTTTCGAAAGAATAATGTGCCTGCTCATTGACAAATGCCTTCAGTTTCAGGCTTCGGTCGTAACCAAGGAAACGGCCTTCCGGGAAAACTTTGTTTCGTGCTGAAAACATGGCTACCAGGTTGGCGTTGCTACCACCGCTTACAAAAATTCCGTCGCCATCGGTATAGCCTGCATAACTGTTCATCAGGCGGATCATTTCGGTTTCAATCCGGGTAGCCACAGGTGCAACTTCGTAGGTGTACATGGAGGTGTTTGCCAGTACGGAAAACACTTCGCCAATAAACGCCGGGAAGTTGAAGCCTGAATATAACTGATTCAGAAATTGTTTGTTCCCTGTTTTAACCGAATATTCAAGGTATTTATCGAGAAGGCCTAAAAAATCCTGTTCCGAAACTCCTTCGTTTTTTACCTCAAAGTCTATAACTTCTGCAAGTTCGGCCGGGTTTCTGAATTTAACAACCGGAATGGTTTTGTCGTTATTGGTTTGAAGATAACTTTTTATCTTTTCAAACGATTCTGTTAGAATTGTTAACTCGTTCATTGTGATTTTGGTTTTTGGGATTTTTATTCTTTTTAACAGCGATTCAGATAATTATCCATTTTTTGAATCAGGCCGGGCATTTTATTCCGTTCATAAAATGGTTTTACCAGCGAAAAATAGTCAGCCAGTACTTCGGTGTTCCTGCTTTCATAAGGTTTTTCCGAAAGGATAAATTCCTTTTTCATATTCAGATAAGCTGATCCCATGGTTGTTACTATTTTCTGAAATTCCGGCAAATAAACTTTAGCGTCCTGCGATACATTTTCTTTTCTCGTATTCGAACCGTAAATGTGAAGGGTAACCATGTCACGGGAACCTGAATTACCCATCAAATGGGTCAGATCGCCGCAAATTGATGCAACCTGACCTTTTGGAAAAACAGTCTTTTCAACGAGCGATAATTCATCATTTTCGAGTGCATACAACCGATGTGTTGCATCTCCGAAGAAATAAACACCTCCCCATTCTGCATAACCATGATTGTGGATAGCTGTGAAATCACCAGGATGCCATGTCATAAGCAAAATTTTAAAGTCTCCGTTGTCCCAAATCAATTTGCGCCCGTAACTCTCGTTTACAGGATGGTTGGTGAAAAAATAGGGTTTCAAAGCCTGCTCCGACAATTTGGATTCTGATAAAATTTCAGCAACAATCCGGTTATCTATGTGATTCTGGTTGTTAAGTTCGACCACCAGGTTCTGAATGCAATTGGGCAAATATTCTTTCATGATTCGATTTTTATCTTATTGTCGTTGAACTAGCTATTTCCTGACAAAAATAGATTGATTTATTTCTTCTTTACAGGAATATTATTAACGATTTCGGCAACTGTAGATCGCTTTTTATAATCAGGATCAAAATGCCTCCAAATATTTGTTTCCATGATAAATGTTTTTTGATCGAATTTAAATTTGAAAGGCGTGAACGGTTGCCAGGAGAAGGAAAATTAAACCCATAAACCGGTTTATGTTATTGGCCAGTACCGCTGATTTTGAAATTATTTTTACACTATATACGGCATAAGCCCACAATACAAGCATTTTTCCCATCCAGATTCCGGCGGCAAAAGAAACAACCGACGTCCACTGTGCATCCAGCATTTTATTTGTAAAAAGAAAAGCAGCTGCTACCAGCCAGTACAGAAATACCTGCAAACTCACCAGATTGAGAAAAGCGCCTTTCAGGAAACCTGAAAAACCAGCTTGTCCTGCTTTTCTGTCTTGGGTACTTTTCGTCAGGAATATAATTCCTGAAATTGCCAGAACCCCAATAACAACATAGTTTAATAACGGGTTCCCTTGAATAACATCCTGAATAAAGCTTCCTGCAAGTAAAGCAAACAGTCCGAATATCACTTCTACCGAGGCTGCACCTTTTGCAATTTGCATCGCCGGTGTCCGTCCTTCCTTCATCGAAGCTTCGACGACCGAAAGGTTTACAAGTCCCAGAGGCAATCCTCCGATGATTGTTGCCAGAATCCCCAATAATATTGAAATGAATAGTTGCATAATGAATAATTTTAAAAGAATCGGAAGCTCCCATTTGGCTTCCTTTTCATCTTTTCTGTTATCCGGTACAATGGGCGAACCAAAACTGAAATGAAACAGTTACCGCAGACGTTTAATTATTCAGTTTGGTAATCGGCAATAACCGTAACTTCTACTGATTTTGCAATGTTTGTCGACGGTTTTCCTTTTACAAACGAGATACTGTAATCTCCAAGGGTTACATTGAATTTACTTTGAACCTCAATGATTGTGCCTTTTACGGTAACAGTTCCAGTTTCTTTAATCGGTTTGGTAACGCCTTTAATGGTAAGTTCTCCTTCAACAGTTGCGTTATAGGTTCCATCTTTCGAAAAATTTACCTGGTCAAGATTTGTGATTTTTCCTTTCAGTTTTGCCTTAGGAAACTTCTGTGTGTCTAAAAAGTTATCACTGTTGAAATGTTTCTGCATCAAGGCTTTTTCGAATTCAAAACCCTGCATCGGCACTGAAAATACAACTTCACCGGTTCCCTTGTCTACTGTACTTACTGAAGCGGTGTTATTGGCTTCGATGTTTTCTGCCGGGGTCGTCGAAAAGAATTTTACATGAGTTTTCGAACTGACCAATTTTCCGGCTGTTTGTGCAAAACCTGCCACTGAAACCAGCAAAACAACTGCTACTGAAATAAAAATTGACTTTTTCATGATTTTTAAATTTTATATTTTTTACTTATTTTATTGAATTCCTACTTTTCACTTTTTCACCAAATCACTCTTTTCAAGGATTACGTTTTCGTAAAGACCAAGATCTTCATCAAAAGAAGCGCCCGATCGTATTACTCCTTTGATCGAAATGGTCTGTCCAACTTCCAGTTTAGTCGCATTTGGACTTGTTTCGGTAGTAAACGTAGCGTTCACGCCTGCTTTGTCGTTTTCACCTTTTAGCAAAACCACTTTATTACCATTGAAATCATCCGATATTTTACTTACCACTCCTGAAATTTCAAGGATTTTTGAGTCTCCATCGGAAGCCAGGTATTTTTGGTTGGCAGCATCCTTACCTGCAAGATACTCGGCTACGATTTCTGAACCGGTTAAGGTATAATCTGACTTGGCCGACTGTACATTTCGGTGAGGCATGTTAAACAGGTACAATGCGGCT
>JBBRXN010000184.1:0-4730 GCA_038248385.1 Bacteroidales bacterium | reverse complement strand
ATTCACTCCAGCGTTGTACATCAGCAGAACTTCCTAAAAGTTCAAGTTCAAATACAAAACGGGTTCCTTTTAAAACAACCTCTTCATCAAACTTAGCCCCTTTTTTGGCAGCTCCGGTATGTCCGATGCTGACATGATCCCTCACCGGTAGATGGCGGTAAGCTGCATAAAAGGGATCGTTCCAATCGGGCAAACTTAAGCCCTCAAATACGTGATGATCTTTTCCAAGGAAATATCCTGAAGAGACAATCAGTCTGGAACCCTGACCCTCATTGGTCTTATTTTTCTGGTATCCGAAGATTTTTTCCCATTCATTTGCCACCTCTTCATTCACATCAGATTCAATAATAAAAGAGTGACGCAGAACACCTGCAATGGATGTACCTGGAATAAAAGGCAACCCGCTGATGTCTTGTGCGATCAGCCGGTCAGTAGTCAGGCTCTTTTCACCTGAACCAAGTGCCAGCGGTGTGGCTGCTTCAACCACAATGCGGGCAATGTATCGTTGATTTATTTCTTTCATTTTTACCTCCTATTACTATTACACTTTTTGGCCATAGCGGCAGAAAGAACAATCGTGGCCTTGCAGGAATCGTTACCTTCCTGGTTTTCGATCCATTTTTTTAGTGTTTCCAATCGTCCACGTTCACGCCAGTCTTCGGCAGCAACTCCATGTGTTAAATAGCCTGAATCTGTATTAATTTGGCCATTTGAATAAACTCCGAATAAAAGCTCCATAAGTTTTTCATGTGTGTTGGCACGTGCTGCCCTTTCGCGAATGCTTCCCCATTGACTGGCTTTTATTTTTTTGTAAACAGATTCATTTTTCTGAATGAAAACCTGCACTACCTCTAATATATCAAATTCAGATTTTTCTTCCCTGGCTGCACTTTCTAAAAAGTTTATGAGTGGCTGATTTTTCAGTTGCATAGGAATTTTAGCCAAATCATTCTTTGGTTCCTGTTTTGTTTCAGGCTTGGTTTCAATATGCAGTGCTGATTTTCCATCCTGATCAGCTTCTAGAAATCCCGGATTAACCAAAACCCTTCCAAAACCTTCATTTTGGTATAGACCAACACCCGAACTTAATTTATTCAAATCGACATTACCTGTTGGTTTTATTACAAATACTGATCCTTTATCAATGCAAACACGGTCTGCCTCTCTCGTAAAACGTTTCTGATTCCAGGGAGCAAAGGTGCGTGAAAGTACCTGGCACTTATCCCATAAAATGGTTCCTTCAACACCAAAATCATTAGCTGTTGGGGTAAGGGTTGGTAAACCACATTCATTAACAAAGGCCAGACATGATTCAGCATAAAGGGCTATTTCCTGACCAGTTGTTAATTCAGTGGTTCCGATACTAACTTCACCAAGATGGCGAATGTCTACCAATCCAAACTGGGCAGTTTTGCTGCGGCCCATGTGTCGTTTTCCAACTAACGCCTCTTTTATCTGATCGGTCAAGTGCTTTGTATCAACATCAAAATCAACACTGAACTGCCATTTTGCTCCTGCAACAAGCCACTCATAGCCATACATTTTAGCATCTTCCGAACGTCTTGTTTCGCGATTGTATGCCGACTTAATGGCATAATCCTTTGATACAGATACAATACTCAAGCTTTTATTATCTGTAACCATAAATTCTTTGCGCTGCTGTTTAATCTGGGTTCCTGATGCACGCAACTTATCCTTGGTCGAATTACTGATTTTATGATGAACGAGGATGCCATCATCCATTTTTTTGCCCTTTTCAACAAAAAAGGAGGCAGGAACTTTCAGACTTCTTTTACCATCCGAAACCAAATGCCCATCACCAAACCGAACCTTACCACTGTGAAAAATAGTATATGCTTCAATTCCGAAATTTGCATAATTTATGGCAGCGATACCAAGGAATCCGGCTCCAGATATATAGTCAAGCGAACTATTGTTACCTTCTGTTGCTGCAGTCGCGTTGAGCACCACATCTGTTATAAAAGTACATTCATAGAGTGATCGTATCATTTAGCACCTCCTTTTTTTTCTTTGATTTCAAATGTGCAACGCCCTAATCCACGGTTGCGACCAACGCCAAGAAATTTAACCATTTGCATGGCTTGTTCAAGATGTGATTGATGATCATCCGCAACATTTAGTATTTGGCCTTCCAGTACTATCGGTATGGTAGCTTCCATACTTCGTAACGAATGATCCATTGACACCCCAGTTTCTCCGACAATGGCCGTTGATGTAAGTTTTCGGTAAAGATATTTCTGATACTCCAGACCATCGGCTCCGAGAAAAGTAGCTATGGGTTCAGAAATTGAAGCATTGGTGAAGAAACAGGTTCCAACTAATCCATGATTTTCGTCGGCTTCTCGTCCAAAAAGCTGGTTAATATCTTCTTGATTTATCATGTCAGAATTTACATCAACAAGTGTCTGCATCCCGTCTTTAATTAATCCTTTTAAAGTCTTTCCGGGAATATAAGGCAATCCGTTAGGTTCCTTTATAACCAGGGCATCCATATCAGCCCCTTTGCTCTCACCCGAGCCACAATGCCACAAGGAGTGAAAAGTTATTCTATAATCTATATCCATAATAAGTCTATATTTTTATTAATGAGGACATTGAAACAATATCGTAGTAAGGACTATTTTTTGCCTTATTAACATGAAGAGCCTCTTTGAGGTCGAGATTTGCAATGTATTTTTCCCTGTTAGAATCCATTCCTAATACCTGTATGGTACGCTCCATTAACATCGCCGCCTTGTTCTTATTGTGGTATCTTTCTGTTAACCATCGTCTTAATTGTGCTGCAGGAGATCCCTCTTTTTCAAGCAAACGGGCTTTTTCATTCAGCCATTTAATACTGACACCAAAGGCTTCTTCGAGGTAGTATGGCCCATAACAAAAACTGAATTCATCGGAACAGGTAAGTTCCTTTCGAACAATCTCCTTATAATTAGCAACAAAACTTGCTTGAATTTTATGAAACATCAGGCAGGCAGGTACTCCTTCTGTGTTCTGTTTCTTAGCAATAGTTTTTGCTTCACTGCAAAGTTGTTCCGCCAGATCATAACCATAATGAAAAGGATAGGAAGCTTTAATGTAGGCAATTCCGGCACATGCAGTCAACTTTTTAATGTTGATTTTATAAGAGGCAAACAATTCTTTCAAATTTCGTTCTGTCTCTTGCCCAAAAGCACGAAGAAACTCTTCGGTAAAACCCAGTGCATATTCCGATTTTACAATAATCGTTAAATCATCTCCGCCCAAAATGATAGGTCTAAAAGGGATCACATCTGGTTTTCCTTTTGAACCTTTCATGAGAAATGGGATTAAAGTTTTCTTAATGGCAATTTCAGCAGCATTGATCGTACTTTCATCCAATTTCATTGAAAATAGCTGGTATGCATTGATGATCTCTTTCTCGCCATTTCCCTGTAATGCTTTTCCTATAAGTTGCAAAACTTTACCAAGTCCATTCCCGTCAGCATGAATAACTGCCAGCCAATTCTTATCAGTATTTGCAGCCAATTCCTCAAAATCAAAAGGCAATCGTGTTCCTTCTTCCTGTTTAATCTTATTCTTTAAAATTTCAGAAGTTTTAGAGGCCTCTAATTTTGTTAAGGTTCTTATATCCAATACTTCTTTATTCTCGAATTTAATAGCCGCTAGCCCAGTTCTTCTTGCTCTCTCGGTTATCAGATATCCGGAATCGAGCGCGGAAAATTGTTTATTTCGCTGCGTTCTTAGTTTATCCTCTAACTGACTAATATGATCTATAGTCATATGATCCGAAATTTTAACAACAGCCTGGCTAATGGTGACGCCTGGAGCGAGTTCCATCACTAATTTAGGAAATCTGCTTACCAGCTGCCGACAGTCATTTTCATCATCAAAAAGATATTTGATATTTCCGGCAGCCCCAACAATCAGCATGTCAGGATTAAAAGATGGAACATGTTTTTTAAAAAAAGAGGTGCATATCTGTTCCACCAGTTCACTGGCACCAATCATCTCCCGCAATTTGTCTGTTTGAAAAATAAAGCTTTGGATGCCTTGCACCGCTGCTCCATAAAGAAATTTGGTTTTAGTCATATAGGCAATATATTGATATTTAGTATTAACAGTTTTATTTTGACTGGGTAACCGTCCCAAATCCCACACTCACCCCTTTTCCTAAACCAATATAATCGGGGAGAAAAAAGTTGGTGTTAAACATCAGGTCGAGTGCCAGAAGCTTACTGCCTTTATATTTGGTGTATTTTTCGTGTTGGATGTTCTGGATCCGCAGTTCAATGTTTTTTTCAACGGTATAACCAATCCCTTTTGCAAACGAAAGCATGTTTCCTACAAGCACTTTCTCCAGGAAGGTTATCTTTTCTACCAAGGAATCGATCTCAAGGTATTTTTTGAAATTTTCGTCGTTAAATGCAAGCCAATTTCGGATGGAATATTTAAAATGGGTATCCCAAACATTGAGATTGTAATTATTGGCAGCCAGACTTTCAATGGTTAAGGTTAGCTTCTGATCTCCCAACGCAATGTCCCAATTGCGTTGACCCAGAAAAGAATGTATTTCTTCTGTACCTTCATCAATACAAACTAAACATCCTTTACCCCCAATTACCTTATATTGGATTAATGGGTAAGCATAGCGAAGCTTGGTGTCTCCTATATGATTGTGAAACAATATTTTGTCTCTTCCGGTTTTTTCAATGATGGCACCCCTGAAACGT
>JBBRXN010000183.1:0-4766 GCA_038248385.1 Bacteroidales bacterium | reverse complement strand
TAATGTTTGCTATCATGGTAAACCCAAACGTTATGGGTGCGGGTATGCCCGGTGGAGCTTATGCCGGAAATTCAGGAGGAAGCAATATCCGCGAAGCTTATCTGATCAACGTAGCAAATGCCTGGCTCGACCGCCAGACCATGCTTGACCCTGTGGAAATTGTCCACCGTTACAATGGTGGAGATGAAAATGTAGAATGGCGATTCAGAAATACCGTTCTCACTACTTTAGACACCGGAGCAGGAACTACGAAAACTCTCTCATAAAAACCAATTTGTACGGGCGGTCCTATGTGGCCGTCCCTCTAAACTATCATCTTATGCTATTTAAATCGATTGACGAAATCAAACAATTCCTTGCAGTTGGCGCAGGTACTGATTTCAACAGGATGAAACCGCATATCCAAAACGCTGAAACTGCATTCATCCGTCCATTGCTGGGTTCCGGATTATTCGGAGAATTGCAGGATTTCTATGACAATCCACCAGTAGAAACAAACAGCCAAATGGTAGAGCTTTTATCGCTGGTTCAACGAACCCTGATCCACCTGACCTATTGGTCCGGCTTTCAGGTTCTGAATGCCACCATTTCCGATGGTGGATTCAAACGCACAGAAAACGAAAAGGTGAAAAGCCTGTTCAAATATCAGGAAATTGAATTGAAAGAGTATTTCAAAACAACCGGGTTCAATGGATTGGATGAAATCCTCTTTTACCTTGAAATGGAAATCAAAAAGTCAACCGGTGAACCCTTTAATTTCAAATCATTTGCTGAATCAGATGCCTGGACTATCCTAAAATCATCCTTCATTCCGGATACCAGCACTTTCAACGCGATTATTTTCATTAACCACAGCCGACTTACATTCCTCCGCCTGAAATCTCCTATGCAACTGGTGGAAGATCTCGACATCAAACCGGTTTTGGGAGAAGCAATTTTTTCTGAAATTAAACTTGAAATGGTAAAGAAAACACCGTCAGCAAAAGTAGCCACTCTCCTACCCTATATTCAAAAAGCGATTGCCTATCTGGCCACGGCAGTATTAATGGAAGAAAGTGGAGCTGATCTTACGGAGAAGGGTTTGTACTTCGAAAGTACTTCATCCGAAAATAACCTGACAGTCAACAAACAGCCTTCGGAAAGCGACCGGATTAATTTTCTCGCTAAACGCAATAAAGGTGTAGGGCAAAATTATCTGGAACGACTTAAAAGTTACCTCATTGCAAACCCAGCGGATTGGCCATCCTATTCCGGTCAGACGGGGAACGTGCTGCGCCGCAATAACACCGACAAAAAATCTTTCTGGGCATGTTAAAAATCGAAGTAATATACCGTCCAGTCAGTTGGTTGCCATTTAACGAAAAGGTGAATCGTAACGTTCCTCAAAACTGGTGCGATGTGACCCAAAAGCAACTGATTGCCATTGCCTGCCTTTACAAATCAGCAATTTCAGACATCAATTTTCTGAAAGTAATGTCAGGATTAACAAAACAAATCCTCAATAAATTGTCGGATTTTGAACGGTACAAACT
Organism: Bacteroidales bacterium; assembly: GCA_038248385.1. Taxonomy (GTDB): domain Bacteria; phylum Bacteroidota; class Bacteroidia; order Bacteroidales; family Prolixibacteraceae; genus Aquipluma. The sequence continues at coordinate 3,234 of JBBRXN010000183.1, read as the reverse complement.
CATGGAAATCTTTGAGTTTGTTGGTGATCAGAAACCACATCACGAATTTATCATTAAAAAGCTGCCTTCGATACGCATAGGCAGCAGCTCCTTGCTCCGCTGCCTGAGCGCGAAGCAGTCGAAGGCAGAATTGCTACTTGCTCCGGAAGACAAGCTAAAAGGGATCACTTTCGGACAGTTCATTTTTGCCGATACCTATTTTGCCAATTATCAGGAATCCAACGATAAAACCGATTTGAATAAATTCATCGCTTCCCTGTATCTTAAAAAAGATGAATCCTTTGATGAAAAGCTAATTCAAAGCCGCCATTTTCAGATTGGCAAGATTGATATAAATATCCGTGAAGCTATTGTCCTGAATTACCAGTTAATCCATGAGTGGCTGGTACTGGCGTATCCACTCATTTTTCAAAAACGGCAAGAATTATCCGACGATAGCAGAGACAAGGCAAACCTTGTCTCATCACCGGAATCCGAAAATCACCCTGATCCAAATAGCTGGATAAAGGTTTTTCAAAATTTTGTGGGTGATGACATTATCCATGATGAAGTCTGGGCAGCAAAGCCGGTCAACACCATCTTTGCCTATATGACCAGAAAATACAAGGAAAACGCCCGCAGAAAGTAAGGGCGGCCCTGTGTGGCCGCCCATCAACCTTAACACAATATCTCATGTCCAAATTTTCTCAACTCGTTTCTTATTTTGAAAACCTTGCCCGGTTGCATAAAGATATCGGTCACACCGACAGCGAAAAACATTTCTTCCGGATGGAAGTAGATGAAGTCCTGGGAGGTATCAACCGGACGGATGTAAAACACCCTTTCCTTATCCTTGAAGGTTATGGCTATGATTTCACCGATGATAAGTGCGACAACCTGCTCAAAAACCGCCGGGGCGCTTTTATGCTGATCGACCATGTTTCCGACCAGACTGATTTTGAAGCCATCCAAACAGTCTGGGAAAACATGGAAGAAATCGGTGATGAACTCCTGGTCAGAATGAAATCCGATAAGCGAAATCCTTTGGCACCTGCCATCCGTGATTTTGATTTTTCAACCGTGGAAGCATCACTTCTGGCGAATGAACTGGATGGGAATTACGGAATCCGATTCACCTATGTCCTCACTTCACCGCGCAACAATGAAGTAAATCCTGACAAATGGTTGATCCCAATTCAAGTATAAAATGGGCGTATTAAAAAACAATTTTGCCACCAACGGAAATGTTAAGGGAAAAACTTCAAAATACGTTTCCCAATCAACCGGCAGTCAGCCTGATCCACAGACCGTGCAGCAACAAAATGCACTGGTTCTGAAATGGACACCAATGGTCCGAACCTCGCTTCGTGGAAGTGCACGTTGGTTTTCAGATGGGAAAACAGAATCATTTGTTTTGCGCGATGGTGGTAAACAAACTGAAAAGAAATTGGCTGCCAGCATCATGAGCAAAGTCGGAAAAGAATTTGGCCTAGTCAATTACGTTGGCTTTTCCTTTGAACGGCATGGAGTTTTTGTACATAAAGGTGTTGGCCGGGGCTACCAGTCAAACGGAAATGGATTTGTTACCCGAACAGCAAAATATCCCGCCAGATATCGCGAACGAGTAGCTGTCGAATGGTTCAATCCTGTGTTGGATCGAAACATACCAATTCTGGCGAATGAACTCGCTAATATCAATGCCGATGCTGCTGTGAATGCAACAAAGATGAAAATTGGATAGTACTGTATTCATAAAAAAGTATCAAAATAGTTACTTAAATAATTGCGAATAAGTATCAAATATGTTACTTTTGGAACATGAAATTGAAAGCGATTATAAAGCTCATTGAGGATGACGGTTGGCTGATGGCAAGACAAAAGGGTAGCCATATTCAATTCAAACACCCCACAAAGAAAGGGGCAGTTACCATTCCTTATCATGGTAACAAAGAAGTTCCTCAGTGGCTCGAAAGTTCTATTCTAAAACAAGCAGGTCTGAAATAATGCCCCTCAATTTGATAATAAATAAATGGAAGGAGATAAAAAAATGTATAAAGTAGATGTACTGGTCCGCCCCAACCACGATGGTTGGTGGGCCGAAATAACCAACTTGCCCGGATGTTTTTCTGCAGGTGAAACCCTCGGAGAATTAAAACAAAACATCCGCGAAGCGATTGATTTACACATTGAATCAATGCTCGAAGATGATGAGAAAGTGGCTGATGAATTGGTACATGGCAAATATGAACTCGAACTGCATATTAATATACAGGATTTGTTTGAGCATTTTCCGCTGACCATCAAAGGCGTATCCGAACGAGCGGGCATGAACCGTGCCTTGCTTAACCAATACGTAAAAGGCGAAAAAACGATGTCGGAAAAACAAGCCCTACGTATAACTGATGCGATACACCGTATTGGTACAGAACTTACACAGCTTCAATTTTAATCACCAAACCTTGCACTCTGCAAGGTTTTTTTTTGTCCTTTCCTTTCCTCTTTCCCCGCCCGATATTTGATGCCATGAACAACAGCAGCCGTTCTTTAAGCCCTTCCCTTGGGGAGGGTTTGGATGGAGCTTCTTTTAATCCTTTTTATCATGGCAACCTCTTATAACAGGCGCATCAACCTTTACATCAATGGTCAGCAAGTCACCAACGACATTGCGAGCGTGTAGCTGTCGAATGGTTCAATCCTGTTCTGGATAGAAATGTTCCAATACTGGCAAATGAACTCGCTAACATCAATGCTGATGCTGCTGTTAATGCAACAAATATGAAAATACGTTAACATTATTTTTTCTGTATTATTTGGATAATAGTAGTAATACTACTATATTTGAAAGGTCAATTAGAAATAAATGGTTCTATGAAGATTTGGAAAGCAAAAGAAATCATCAACTTGATTGAGGGGGATGGTTGGTTTCTTGCAAGGCAAAAAGGAAGCCACAAACATTACAGGCATCCGACAAAACAAGGAACGGTAACAGTTCCGCTTTCAGGGAACGATGATATACCACCTGGAACAGCAAACAGTATTTTGAAACAGGCAGGCTTGAAATAGCTCATTCAAAAAATTGAAAAACATGAAAAAGGTAACAGTAACAGTAGAAGTAACAGAAAATAATTATGCGGGTCATTTGGATGACCTTCCCGGATGTGTGAGTACCGGTAAAACTTTTCGAGAATTGAAAGAGAATATAAGTGAAGCTGTGAAAGACCATCTGGAAGTTTCACGTGAATATGGCGATCAGAT
>JBBRXN010000182.1:0-4838 GCA_038248385.1 Bacteroidales bacterium | reverse complement strand
GATTTCCCAACGGGCCATATCGGCATACACCATCAAATCAGGTTTTGGACAGAGCAAAGCCGCGCCACTGCCATAAATAACAACGGTTCCTTCTTCAATCGCTGCAATTTCATGCTGAATGGCTTTTGCTTTTTTGGGATCTAAAAAAGTTTCCATCGTCAGCCGTGTGAGAAATCCAAAAATCCGATCGTTGGTCACATCGGGAAAAACAAGCTTTTTGATTTCTTCTTCAGGCAACATAAAATCTTCGGAGAGAATAAACCGATCGGTTTTAAGTCCAGCTTTCAGGTTCGAAGCTAATTCATCGTGAATCACGCCCTGATAGGTTTCTATAACCACCAGTTTCTTCTTTCCTGCAAGTGATAAAATTGACTTATTGAGCCTTTCGGAAATGGCCTCCCAGCCGTTATTAACTTTGTATTGCGAATTTTTAACCTCTACCATCGGAAGGTTATTGAATTTCGACAGTTTGTTTAAATATTTCTTCTTTATTTCCATCGTTATCAATAGTTCTAAATTTAATTTTACTTCGGACTTTTCGTTCTTTACTTTTTCACGGCAACAATAATGTGGATCGCTTTTTCAGGACCATTTGATCCGCAGTAAACCAAAAGGCTGGAATGACCACGAAGCCGACCTTGTTGTTATTTTCAAGAATCTGAGCATGATCGTTCAATTTATAATGCTTAAATTTCGCCAATCATTTTTGTATGGCCACATCACGAACCTTGTTGTAATCAAAATCGGTGATTTTGGCATCGAGTCAGGCTGTTGCCTGTTCAATGCTTTTGAACGAAACGGCGACTTTCAGGTAAACTTCTTCGCCACCAGAATACACTCCATACCCTTTGATTTCGGTTTTCTGGGGCAAAAAAAATATCTGGTCGTATTTTACCCAGCCAGTGCCACTCACATGCAATTGCCCAAACCCAATGGTGCAGTTGCTGGAAGCGTCCAGAACACCAATAAACGGATCGATATATTCGGCCAACGATTTAGGGTGTTGTTATGCAACATATTTTGACTATTCTTTAATTATCGTGTAAATTCCTTTTGCAACACTGAAAACAAGCAAATTTTCCTGATCTTTCACATTACAAATTTTTACTTTTTCCGCATCTTTATTTTCAACTTTCCACTTTCCTTTTTGTACATCGGCAATCAGTACGTTAAAGGTTCCTTCTCCTGAAATATTTAAGGTAAAGGATTGATTGTTGATTTCACCGTTCTTGCTGAAAAGAACGATACGATCTGCGATTTTTGCACCAATAAATATTTCATTTTCAACCTTTTCCACCGCATGTGGAGTTATTTTCCCATCCGCATCCATAACCTGCATCACATTCATGAATAAGTTGGTTGCATCGGCTTTCCCGGGCGAAACTTCAACCCGCCAAATGGCACCATCGGCTGAATTGTTTTCATTTGCTGCATATTGCGGAAAATTGATTCCATTTACACTATACTCATTACCTTTTCCTCCGACCTTTTTGATGGCAAGATTTCCGATATCAGGCAATAAAATTGTATTTACAAGTTGTCCATTGTAGCCTTTTCCTGAACGCTTCACTGTAGTTGTATTTCCTGAAATAACAGGTTCTTCCACGCAGTGGAGTAACCATGTCTTTTTGAAATCTTTGTTCGTTGAAATTACCCTGTCGAACACAATCAATGTTGCGGGAATTTTGTTATCGTTTAAATTCAGGAAGACAAACGAACGCTTGAAACTTTTTACTTTATCACTGTAAGCTTCAGCCAGTTCGCCCTTCAGGTAGGAATATTCAGGTTTTATCACATCAGGACCAAAACCATGAGCCAACACTTCTCCGGTTTTATAGTCGTTGGCCAGAAATTCCTGCATATTTTTAGGCTCTGCAGCATCATTCGGAAATTGCTGCCCTCCATCGTTCATGATTTCCCGACCATGCCAGGTGAATTTCTCGTCAGAATTAAAAATCAACATTGTGTTGTGCGCTATCGACCGTTGATAATAGCTGATAAAGTGATCACAACCATAACCGCCGGTTTTACCCTGGTAGATACCCGATTGCACTGCCAAAGGACCTTTATAATAAATTTGAAAGCTTCCGGCATCCAAATGCTGGTGGTTTGCATAATTATAAACGCCGACTTTCATCGAAGCCATCACTGCATCCGAAGCCATGCCTTCGTCCCATCCGGTACGGGCAATCATGGCACCAAGCGGTTCTTTAAAATATTTCGTAAGTGGCAGGTTTTTGATACTTTGATTTGAAACAAACGGGTTGATGGTGAGAAAATCGAAAAGATCACCTCGCTCAATAACCTTTTGCTTAATGGCTTCGCTCATCAGCACCGGATCTTTAAAATAACTTCCAACAAAAGCATTGACGCCAACTGTCCAATATTTTCCAAATTCAGTAAATTGTTCGGTGTAATCATCGCCATCACGCAAAAGTTGTCCATCGGGACGCCTTAAATAAATCCACCAATACGGTACTTTAGCCTGATCACGACCCATTATTTCGGGATACCCCATCCCATCTAACAGCGCAGTAATAGCTAAATCGGACTGAAACCGACCTTGTCCGTATGCACTCCCCTGATGATGATAGGCTGCCGGATAGAAAAATTTACGCGCTGGTAAAAACTCGGCAAAAATACGTCCTGCCGCCAATTGGTATATTTCAGGTTTCTCGTCGTAAGTAGCAATGGCACAAGCCAGCATATCGCGGGCCAACTGCGCCTCAACCCCGTGTCCAACAATGGATCCCTGAACCAATTTGGGCCACACAATTTCCATTTGTTTTCCCAGATTTTCCAACCGGGTAATCAGCCATTTTTTATCCTGAAGACCAATTAAATCGTAGCACCAATCGTACACAATGGCCGTCATCAGTATAACCCGGCCAATATCGCGGCAAACATCGGCTTTATTGTGGTCGATAATAATGGTTGTATTGTAATTCATCATCGCAGCAACGGCTTCCTTTCCGGCTTGCTGATTTTTCTGAAAAGCATACAAAAAGGCTTTGGCCTCAATGGAGTTGACGACCTTATTGTTCATGTTATGTTTTACCCCGTCCCGCTGAAGTTTCCCATCAGTTTGAAGTGTTGCATTTTCAACAATCCTTTCCCAACAATCAGCCATAAGCGGATTGTTTATCTTTTCCTTTAACGCCGGAATATCCTTTGCTCTGAAAAATAAGCGCGGATGCTCTTTGGGCGGAACCGGAATATCGAGGCTTTTTCCTTCGCGTTCTGTTAAGGGAGGATATACCATATTGACAGCAGTACTCGTATCAATGGGAACCAAGTACGGATCGATATATGTTTTTTTTTGTACCTGTCCGGATAATCCGTTTGAAAGAAAGGTTAAGCCAACGATTAAAGCAATTGGCAGACAAAAGTTGATTTTATTTTTATGCATTTACGATTTTATCTTTTATCAATTGAATATTATGCATAATTTCCATCGGTATATCCCGGTTGCATCCAGGGAAGGTTTTCGTGATTATAAAACGGGGTAAGGTCTTGTGCCAGTTCCTTCATCCGTTCTTCGCTCATGGGCTTAAAATTGCGCAGAATTCTGAGGTTTGAATTTACGACCTCAATACTGTCCATGCCTATTACAACCACATCAGGTCCCTTTAACGACAATGCAAAATTTATCAGGTCAACAGGGTTCAAACCGGCGATGGTTTCGCGGGGGCGAACAACTTTCATTAATATTACACCCATGTTATTTGCTTTTGCGACCGGAATTGCCATTTCCTGCCGTTTTTGCGGATTATTTGGACTCCAATGATTTGCTGCAATGAGCATTGTATCGAAATCGCCCCTTTGAGCCATTTCGGTCATTGCAGCAGCCTCTGTATGGCCCGAAAACCCAATAAACCGGCAAATTTTCTGTTCTTTCAAACGATGCAAAATATCTATCAGGTTGCCCTTCTCGCTTAGCTTATCCACATCGGCCATCGACTGTACATCGTGAATCATCAACTGATCCAAATGATCAGTCTGCAAACGTTTAAGGCTGTCTTCAAACAGGCGTATGGCCTCATCGGGATTGCGACTTGTAATTTTTGACGAAAGAAAAATTTCATTTCTGCGTTCTTTTACTACTGGGCCAATGCGTTCTTCGCTGTAAATCGATCTGGGATTCTTAGCTTTTCCGGGAGCTGCCGCCATCGAACTATCATAAGCGCGGGCTGTATCCCAGTAATAAAACCCGTTATCCAAGGCATGGTTCAGCATATTTTGAGCCTCTTCTTCGGTTAATATATGGCAAAACCGCGAACCCAACCCAAGAACCATGCGTGGAACGCGAACTTCTGTTTTGCCTAAAATTACGGTTGGCAATCCTTTGGCATCGTAATTCTTTGTTGAACCGGCTGACATGCGGAAGATATTGCAAGAAGGCAACAAACCCGCACCTGCAATCAGTAATCCGGTTCCAACAGTTCCTTTAATAAATTTTCTACGCGAAAAGTTTGAATCTTCCATGATATTTTTTTGAATTGTTTTTGTCTTATTTAACACAGTGAGCTTCTGTAAATTCAACCCTGGTTTTATCCGAATTCCACATGTTCATGATCCAGCGTTTGCCTTTGCCAATGCCGGGTTTGCCAATCGATTCGGCTCCCATTCTTTCTTTCAGAGTATAAATGGTTTCCTGCATATCGTCAACCAAAAAGCAGGGATGACTCACATTCTCATCGTTGGGTGAATAGTGTTCGATGTTTTCAATGCAATCAGCTATGCCAAGATACAAGATAGTGGGCGAAACACTTTTATCTTCCGGATACCTGACCAGTTCTTTAAATCCTAAAATGCCGGCATAAAACGGATCGTTATCG
>JBBRXN010000181.1:0-4838 GCA_038248385.1 Bacteroidales bacterium | reverse complement strand
GTTTTTGGTTTTGTTTCTAAAACCTGTTTCTTACTTTTTGAAGCACATGATGTAGTAGTAAAAAGAAATAAAATGATAGAAATTTTAACGAGGTTCATAGGTTTATTATTTTGGTTAAATGAGTTAAGAATTGATGATTTGAATATATAATATTTCTGTTTGATATACTGATATAATTTGCTTTAAGAATAAAATCCGAATTAAAAATAAAAACTCCTGCAGGCGAAACCATCATATTTAGCATTTTTTAAAGACTCTTTTTCACTTTCCGAGATTACTAATTTTCTTTCAGCATGTGATTTAATTGAGAATGTGCATATTAAAAGACAACTCAGGATTTTTGGTTTATTTTTCATGGTTTAATTTGCTGAATTATATATCATTGGTTTATTGGATGATTATTTTTGATCGGGAAAATTCGTGACTATTTCCAATCGAAACAACATAGATTCCCGGAAGTATTGACGATGGTAGGTCATATTGAAATTGACTTTCAATTGCAGTAGTAAGCTGTTTTTTATCTATTATTTTCCCATTTAAATCGATTAACGACAGAATTGGATGATGAAAATTACAATTATTGATTGTCAGACTCGATCCATTTTTGAGCTTCAAAGGATTGGGATATATCTTAAATGGGATTTCAGCCGGATTATTCAATCCAGTTGATTTCATTACGTTTACCTCACAGGTATCGGTAAAAGTTCCGTCTTTTGTAGTTACAATAATATTGGTTTTGCCTTCTTTTTTCCCGATAATCTGCCCGTTTGTCACCGTTGCAATTGCCGAATTCAATGATTTCCATGAATAACGCGGATAGGAAGCATTTTCAGGAGATACAACTGCTTTTAATTGTATTGTTTCGTTTATTCCCAAAGACAATTCTGATTTGGAAAGTGTTATTCCGGATACAGGTTTCGAAATCGAAGCATCCAATCCGTAAATGACACCACGTCCTCCGGTGCCCAAATAGACAATATTCCCGTAACGTAAATCGCCGGTTATATCTGATATTATGGGTAAAGGAACTTTCGACTCGTCAATCCGGGTCCAGGTTTTGCCATCATCAGTTGAACGATATACCCCATCGACACCATTAACTTTTGCTGCCAAATAAATGCTTATTTCGGTCGAAGGTGAAATTGCTTTTCCAAATCCAACTCCCTTTACATTTGCTATCAGTGGAACTTTGGTAAATGCTTTTGCTCCATCAGAGGTTCGATACAAGTCGCCATTTGTTTTGTAAAAGAAAAGATTACCCGTTTTTGTGGGATGAGCTTTCATTTTGCAAATGTAATAGGATGGAAGTCCTGAATAAACCTTTTGAAAAGAAGCCCCACCATCGTCGCTTCGATAAATAACACCTGAACTGTTATTGTCTTGAACCATGTAATAATAAAAGCGTTTACCGTCAACTTTATCCGATTGCAGATAGGAGCTTTGGGTCCAGATATGTGTTGCTCCGTTGTCAACATTAGGTATGCCAGTAGACTGAACCCAGGTTTTCCCCTGATCAACAGTATAAAATGGTAAAGTTTTTGGTCCATCCTGATGCCTTGGAACCCAAACCCAATTTTGACTGTTTGTTGCCGAAATGGCAATATTTCCATTGTTGGCATTTAATGGAATGGAATTAAATGGGTTCCAACTAAGACCACCATCGGTAGTAAATTTGTGTTTGGTAACTAATGCTCCGTTATTTTGATCGCTTCCTACGATTGCAATTACATTGGGGTCTGCCGCACAATAATCCAAACCGGTTCCTATCCCAAAATCGTTCGGAAATAATATCGAGCTTGGTACAATATCCTTGTCATCAACCTGAAACGCAATCTGATCCATTTGTAATAAATAAACATCAGACCCGGTATATGTTGGAGGACAATGAACCTGACCTACTACAAACTCTTCAACTCCTTGCATTTCAGTCCGCCATTTCGGTGATGATACTGTAATATCATCGGTCACATATATTCCAAAACCGTTGGTAAGCCAAACTCTTTTGGGAGTGAACGGATCGAACATGATATGACCGGTGTAACCCCAGGCCACCCAACCCGGATACCATTTGGGCTGAACAATTGAAGTGAAAGCCTTTTGTTTCCAGCTTACTCCGCCATCTTCTGAATAATGAATTCCGTTGGAATTTCCATAACTCCATTGAACGGTAGTTATTTTATTGGGATTATTCAAATCAACGTCTACACCGATAAAGCCTCCTCCATTATTATTAGTTGGTGTAATATCTGTCATCCCTTTGGCTGAAGAATATTTGTAGATTTTGCCAGGACCGTCGTTCCATTCATCTTTCATCGAACTGTAGCTTACATATAAAGAACCATCGCTCCCAACTACGCCACAAACGGGTTTGAAACTTACATCAGGACCGCCAGTGATTAAAATCCAATTCTCACCACCATCGTCCGACTTGTAAACGCCTTTTCCTTGCACGCCAACGTAAATCAAAGAAGAATTTGTTGTTTCATTGCCCGTGGTTTTATCAACTGCAACAAATGTTTGTTCGTAATAACCCGAAGAAGTCTGATTACCGAATGGAAGTTTGGCTGAACTCACACTTTTCCATGTGACTCCCTTATCAGGACTAATTTGTAGGCCATTTTCACGGGTAACTAAAAATAATACTGACCCGCTATTGTTTGGATCAACCACAAGTCTTTTCCCGCTAAAACGGAATTGTCCGTTCCCATTCATTTTTACTGCCGGAAAATTTGGAAGTGGATTCCAATTTGTTCCCCGATCTGATGATTTGTATAGTTTTCTATCAATAGCAGCATAAACAATGTCCGGATTGATGGGGTCTAAAGCGATAGATTCAACACTATAACCCGACACTTTTCCGTCGGTCACCGGTTCCCAAAGTTTAGCGGTGGCATTCCAACGATATAGTCCACCCACATCCGTTCGGGCAAACATTACATCCTTTGCTGTTGGATGAGCTATAATGCCGGTTACAAAGCCCATACCTTGTAAGTTGACATTCTTCCAGTTGTAGTTTTGCCCAAATGCACCAAAAGCATAAGATACAATAAATAAAATCAGATATATTTTTTTCATAACAGCAGTAATGTTTTGTAATAAATATTTGGATTATTATTCCTCCTTTTTGGTGAGTAAAATAACAAAATTGATTCTAGTCCGACAACTCTAATTTTCTCATTAGAATGAGAAACTGGTATTTTAGGAAACTGACAGGTTGTTTGGCAATATTGCCGTAAAAAATGATTTGATCGCAAAATAGAGTTTAGAAAATAATGATTTGATCACGTATTTTGCAAAAAACAAAGTTCTTTGACATTATTGTTTTATATATTTCAGTATCCGAACAAAGTTCACCCATAAACAGCGGATATTGGCCCACATTTGGTGCTTGATTTCGCCTCGGTATCTGCTCTTAGCGTTTGGATAATGGTAGCACAACTGGAAAATAGTGGCTTCAACATTGTTGCGAAACTGTAATGTTTCAATAGGCGTTTCTGCTATCTGTTTTCTAATCAAGTAACAGTCAATATCTTTTTGGGTAAAGTACCGATAACCTTTTTCTGTTTTGATGCGCCATTTTTCGATGTCGTTTTTGCAGATAATCTTCTTTTTATCAATAATTTGGCTGGTAGTTGTATCCAAAATAGAAAGTACTCCATCTTCCGAAAAATTGAATTGATACCTGCCTTTCGCTCCTTGTATGGCATGAAGGTAAAGATCGATCTGATTGTCCTTGCAGAATTGTTGATTGTCAGGGCTATGGTAAGCGCCATCAGCGTGTGCGGCCGCTATTTTATCGGGGAATACTACCTGAACTTTTTCAATGTCGTGCTGAAAAAAATCGACATCGGAGGTGCTTGCTTTTCTCACATCAACATGGCCGATCAGGTTAAGTGGATTGTCATCATCACAACTCTCGGTTACATTGATGCTATAACCTTTCACCTTTTGGTCATCCTTGTTACGATAGTGACAGTCTGTATCGTGTGGCGACTGGACCGATTTGGCCGATATTTCTTCTTTTTCACGGGCAACGACCACCTTTTTTTCATCTACCCGGTACTGCTCGTTGAAAACCCGTTGAAGGGTTTGATAATAAACACCCGACGAGGACGAAAATAGGGGCAATATCTTGTATATCAATTCACCAAGCTCTTGCAAACGGCTTTTGACCTCTTCGCTGGAGCAGGTGTAAACAACTTTATTGCCCTCCAATTTGAGCAAATCGTCTAACCTGTCTTCGGTGGCTTCATCAAGTTGGCCGGACTGTTTTACCTGATTGTAAAATAACCGGAGTGTTTCATGGATTAATTCGTAACGGCTAAGCCAGGCGATATTGCTGCCCAATAATTTGCTGTCCATGCGGATCCGTTTTCCGCTAACTTCAAATTCGGCACATTGGTCTTTGGTGATTTGTGCAAAAGCAGTTTCAAAGAGGTTTTCGTTTTCTTCCTTTGCATAGTTCTGGATGCGCTTACGAAACAGATAATAGGTTGATTCTGTGGGTAGTGGGTCGTCTGCATTATGCAAGCCTAAAGCACTGCGAACCAGTAGGTTGAAACGGCAATTCTCGAAAATCTTTTGGTCGCTTAAGCCTTCGGCCTCCTTGAGTACCATCATGGCAACCAGTACACGAACAGGTGCATTTGGAGTGCCATTATCCTTACAATACAACGGTCGGAAGATGTTTTCATCAATTTGCATAGTAACCTGCTTACGAAACTGGTTATGCCAGGCATGCTCATCTTCGTACATTTTAAGCGAATTGCCGGAAAACAATGTTTTGGGAGAAGTGAAAATATTAAGCTGACCAGATTTCGATGATTTTTTAAACATTT
>JBBRXN010000180.1:0-4876 GCA_038248385.1 Bacteroidales bacterium | reverse complement strand
GGCCGGAACGGCGCTGAATCCAACAGCTTTCAGCAACATGGCATCGTTTAAGTCATCGCCAATGTAGGCGACTTCCTGAAGTGAAATATGTAACTCTGCGCACAGTTTTTCGGCTGTTTCCAGTTTGTTTTTAACTCCGATAAACAAGTGATTAATTTTGAGCTTCTCTGCACGCCGCCAAACGATCTTGGTATTTTCGCCGGTGATGATACCAAATGGTATTTCGAGCAATTGCAGGAAAATGACACCGGCACTGTCTGTCGTATTGAATTTTTTCAGTTCATTTCCGGTTTGGTCGTAATACATTCCGCCATCAGTCCAAACTCCGTCAATATCAGATAAAACTAATTTAATCTTCATCAGTAATCATTTCAGGATAAATAATTTCGTTTGCCGGAATGGGCACCAGCGCCTTTTTACCGACTATTTTGTCTTTTTCAGCCCATTTATAACCATTACCCGGGCTGAGAAGGTGCAGGTCGTTTTCAATAATGGTCTCACCGGCTGCAATCGTACGTAAAGTAGCTATGGAACGTTCCAGTTTAATTCGTGTTGTCTCCACCTTGTCATTGATAAAAATTCCATATTCACCAATAGCATATTCGGTATTTCGTATATCGCGTACCATTCGCCAAATTCCTTCCGGTTCGAGCGATCCGCGATGGTCGGTTCCTTTCATATTGCGATCGAGCGTAATGTGTTTCTCAATGATTTCTGCTCCCATCCCAACGGCAACCGCAGGCATCAGGATTCCAATGGAATGATCGGAATAACCAATGGTGTATTGTGGATAATGATCCCTCAAAAATGGCACTGTCAGCAGATTGATATTCTGATATTCGGAAGGATACTGTGACAAACAGTGCAGAATACTGATTCCTGAATGATATTTAGTGATGATTTCGAGCGCATCGTCCAGCTCTTTTTGGGCAGTCATACCCGTTGAAAGAATGATCGGAATTTTTGTCTCGGCCATCGCTTCGAGCAGTGGCAGGTTGGTCAGGTCGCGCGAAGCAACTTTCAGCCGGTCGGGTATAAAAAGGCGTAACATTGAAAGGCAGCCCTTGGCACACAAAGTTTCAACAAATTCAAGCCCTTTCGATTTGGCATACCTGAATACTTCAAAATGCTGTTCATCATTCAATTCCAGAAAGTTACGGTGCTCTCCATAAGTTTTTCCAAACGAGTTGGGATTGTTGTATGGACGTTGCATTTCGGAAGCCGAAAGTTCTTCTTTCAAATCGCGGCGAGTCATTTTTACCGCGTTCATTGGCATCAGTTTCTGGCTGAACAGCTTGTCTATCACCGGTTCGGTAACCACATCAATCAGCTTTTTTGCAATCTCAACTTCTCCGTTGTGATTTTGCCCGATTTCGCCAATGATATAGGTTGATTTTGCCATGTCAAATATTTACTATTATTCTATTTACTATTTACAATTTGGTAAATCGTTGCCAGCGAGTGTTTTTACCCGATGGTCAACGTGGTGCTTATTTTTGATTCTTCAGGATTTCATTTTTCATCTTTTCCAGAATTTCCGGATGATGATCCAACCAAAAAACGATTTCCAGAATGCCAAAATTAGGGTTTTCCTTGCTGATTGTTGCATATATGTTCTTCTGAATTTCAAAATCTTCAGGAGTATCTAATGTCATCCGAATATCGGAGCGCGAAAAAACAATGGGATCAGCAGGTAAAAACTGAACATTGAACAGCGGGGGATTTCCATAAATGAAATTGGTAACATGCTCGTGGTATAATTTTTCGGTAGTGAGGTTAGCGGCTTTTCCGAGTGCATCAAGGCGGACTGCTTCGGCCCAAAATCCGAAGTGGGTGAGAATGGAAGGTATATTTCCGGCCAGCTGAAACGCAAGATAATCAGCATTCGATTTGCTAAATTCGGCTTCCAGGGTTTGCAGCCCGGCAAGATCAAGAAATGGATTGTCGGCACAAACCCGGATAATTTTACTGAATCCAAATTGCTGTGCTGCCTGTATAAAACGTTCCAGCACATCGTTTTCTGATCCTCTGAAAACCGGAATCAAGTGCTTCTCGGCGATCATGCAAAGGCGGTCATCCAATGGATTAACTGTTGTTGCCAGTACGACTGGCACATTCAGCTTTCCGGCTTTTTCCAAGAGTAAATCTAAAATTGTCTGCTCCTGAAAAAAAGGCCGGATCACTTTCTCCGGCATTCGGGTGGAGCCTGTCCGGGCTTGTATGATAATTCCAATTTGTGACATGATTAATTTTTAATTCCTATGGTTTTAAAAAATTTATCAGCGATCTGGTTCAGGTCGGAAGTAATGTTTAAAAAGTAGGACAACCCAATAAAAACGATACTAATTGCAGAACATCGGATAATCAAATCGATGTATAGATTGTCGATAGCTGGTATAAATTTGCCAACAGCCAAAGTCAGTACTCCAATAGCCAGGCATTTTAAATGAACAATCCGATATGGAAATAACTTGAACTTCTGGCGGAGATAAAACACACGAAAGAGCGATGCACCAGCCACTGACAACAGTGATCCAAGTGCTGCCCCGATCATTCCCCAAATTGGGATGAAAATCATGTAAAAGACAATCACCATCGCCAATAACATTCCCATGGAGTAGGTTTGAATCTTGTATTTGTGCGAAGTGCCAATGATTTGGACACTGACTCCTGTTGAGGCAACTATCAGATTAGATAACGCAATCAGTATAATAACCCATTCGCCACCAATGTATTCTGGTCCCAATATTTTAAAGATATTATGCAGGTTTGTCACCATCAAAATGAACAGCAACAAAGCTGCAAACAACTGATTAATACTGCTTTTATAATAAATATCGTCAATTGTCTTCATATCCTTTGTTTTCCAGGCTTCAGCAATAATGGTTGAGGAAATTTTTCCAAGTGCAACGCTTGGAATCAATATTACAGTTCCAAAATAGAAGCTGATATTATAAACACCGGTCATGGAAAGGTTGGTGTAACTGTTCATCAGGATGGTGTCAACATTTTTTAGTGCGATGGCACTAAATCCGATGATCATTCCGAAAAAGGACAAGCTGGTCATTTCTTTCCGGAGAGGTGGTTTAATAAACTCAAGTTTTGGTTGCAGGTTGAACTGTTTCCGGAAAATAAGCAGAACAGCCAGATAAACAGCAGGTAAGCTCAGAAAAAAAACAAATCCAAATACAAATTGTGAAAAACTGATCCATTTAATAAAGAATGCCCCAATAAGCATCAGAGTTCCCAGGCGGAATACGAAATCGCTAAGAATCGATCCGGTGGTTGCATCAAAAAGCATTTTGTTATACGAATCCAGCATCAGGAAAAACATTCTGAAAAAGATAAGTGGAATCAGGTACCAGATGTATTCGACCAAAAGAGGGGCTTTTTGAAGATTACTTTCAATGATATATGGTTTCAATAAAAAGAAAGTCACCAGTGAAATGCAAAATCCGGTCATTCCAACAGCTACCATCAGGAATAAAAAACCATTGTGTTTTTTGTCTTTATCCCTGAAATACGGAAACAAGCGTTCAATCACCTTTGTAAATCCAAGTGTGGCAAATTGTGAATACAAGGCAGAAACTGCGACTAAAATTGCTGTTAATCCAATTTGTTCTGTCGTCAGTAGTTTTATTGAAGATATTGTAAAAAGGAAACCGATGGCAACGCCCAGATACGAGTAAACAGAACCCTTGATTGTTTGCCTTTTAATTATGCCCATTTATTTTAATAATTGACTTAAAAAGGTTTATTTTTGCTTCGCACGAAAATACGAATTAAAAATTTACTCTTGTAAAGAATTATGGATACAAAAAATCTCCTTCATAAATCAGGACCAATTCTCCTTGCTATTGTTCTGTTTCTGGTTATAAGTGTGGCTTATTTCTCGCCCGTATTGGAAGGCAAGAAGCTGCAAAGCTCCGATGGTACACAGTTCAAAGGAATGTCAAAAGAAATTGTGGACTACCGCGTAGCTACCGGGAAAGAAGCGCTTTGGTCGAACAACATGTTCTCCGGAATGCCGGCTTATCTGACTTCAACTTTGTATCCGGGCGAATTGTTTGCCAAAGTACAAAGAACCATTACTGCTATTTCACAACCGGTGATGATACTCACCTTCAGCTTTTTGTTTTTCTTCTTATTGTGCATTTTGCTTGATATTGGCGTTTGGGCTGCTTTTGCGGCCAGTCTGGCTTATGGTTTTATGACTTTCACTTTTGTGGTGATGGCCACCGGGCATTTAACCAAAGCACATGCACTGACCTATACTTCGCTGATTGTTGCCGGAATTTTATTTGCCTACAAGAAAAATAAAATTGGCGGGAGCCTGATTGCAGCGTTGGGTCTGACTTGGATGTTGAGTGCCAATCATCTTCAAATGACTTATTATGCCGCAATCCTGGTTTTGATTATCGGAATTACCTATCTGATTTTTGCCATCAAAGAAAAAACATTGCCTGATTTTGCCAAAACAACTTTTTTCCTTCTGATCGCAGCTCTCTTTGCCGTTGGAACGAACTTTTCGCGTTTATACACGACATACGAATATGGTAAATATTCAATGCGCGGCCAGTCGGAATTGAGCCAGAACGGAGAGAACAAGACCAGTGGACTTGAAAAGAATTATATTCTCGATTACAGCTACGATTTGGGTGAAGCGATGACGGCTTTCATTCCGCGTTTTAAAGGCGGAGGCATGAGCGAACCATTGAGTACCAGTTCAGAAACTTATAAATTTCTTGCTGAATCACAGGGTGCCGGTCAGGCAAAAAAAATGGTGGAAGGTGGAATGCCGATGTACTGGGGAAGTCAGCCTATCTCGGGAGCGCCCTTCTATTTCGGGGCTGTTTTGTGCTTTTTGTTTGTGCTT
>JBBRXN010000179.1:0-5036 GCA_038248385.1 Bacteroidales bacterium | reverse complement strand
TGGATTCAACGCCTCGATATAATTCTACAATTAAACCGACGCGAGTTGCTCGATCATGCCGGGAAAATAAGTCACGAAAAAGCGTTGAAGAAATCGGGCGAAGAGTTCGAAAAATATATGTTTGCTCAAAAAGCAATTGAGAAAGAACAAAGTCTAAAAGAGATTGAGGAAGACATCAAGAAATTGAAACAACTGAGGAAATAAAAATTACAGTAGAAAAAATAGAAAGACTATGCCCGAACAACAAAATATAGAATACAAACAAAGCTGGCACGACGATTACTTGAAATGGGTTTGCGGCTTTGCCAATGCCATTGGCGGCGTTATTTATATTGGGCGGAACGATGCAGGAAATGTAGTGCATCTAACCGATTATGCCCGGTTGTTGGAAGAAATTCCCAATAAAATCCGTAACGCCATGGGGATTATCTGCGATGTGCAGTTGCATGATGAAGAAGGACGGAAATACATTTCCATTAAGGTGAATCCTTATTCAGTGGCCGTTTCGTTGCGTGGCAGGTATTATTACCGTTCGGGCAGCACAAAAATGGAACTTACAGGCGTTGAACTGAATGAATTTTTGCTTAAAAAAGCAGGCAAAACATGGGATGACGTGATAGAAGAAGGGGCAACCGTTAAAGACATTGATGAAGCAAGTATTGCAAAGTTTGTAGCCGACAGCAATGAAAAAGGCAGAATGCCAGAAACTAAGGGTTTATCTACCTTTCAGATATTGGAAAAACTAAAACTTACTGACGGGAAAAAGCTAAAACGTGCTGCCATTATCATGTTCGGTAAAGAGCCAATGCACTTTTATCCGAATGTTCAAGTAAAAATAGGTCGGTTTGGCAAAGATGCTTCGGATTTGAAATTTCACGAAGTGGTAGAAGGTAACATCGTTCAGATGCTAAATGAAGTTCAGGTTCAGTTAAATTACAAATTTCTGACACGCCCTGTTGCTTTTGAAGGATTTCAGCGGGTAGAAAAAGACCAGTACCCCATCCAGGCACTGCGCGAAATGCTGTTAAATGCGTTGGTTCATCGTACCTACATGGGAGCAACCATTCAAATGCGGGTGTTCGACGACAAATTTTCCATTTGGAATGAAGGCGGATTACCATTCGGTTTAAGTCTTGAAGATTTGAAATCGGATCACAATTCACGTCCACGCAACCCCATCATTGCGAACGCTTGCTTTTTTGCAGGTTACATCGACACCTGGGGGCGCGGTACACTCAAAATCATCAATTCGTGTAAAGAAGCAGGCCTACCCGAACCGGAAATTAAAGAAATGAACGGTGGTGTTGAAGTTACACTATTCATATCCGAAGTTTCTGAAAGTGGGTTGGTAGATGGGTTGGTAGATGGGTTGGTAGATGGGTTGGTAGAAAGTCAGCTTAGAATTGTAGAATTGATTAAGAACAATCCGAAAATTTCTAAAAAAAGTATGTCAGAGCAAATTGGAATTAGCCATACAGCAATTGACAAACATATCAAAACGTTAAAAGAAAAGCAGATAATAAAGAGAATTGGTTCGGACAGAAACGGTTTGTGGCAATTGATTGATAATAAAAAATAGTCTGATAACAGAAAGTTCGGAAAAGATTCTTTCCTATCGAATGAATAGGAGGCAGAAAAGAAGGGTTTTGGCAAATTAAAAAAATGAGTAAATGAAATTCACCGAAGAAAAACTGGAAAATGCGTTTGTCGAATTGCTTGGGAATTGCCTTGGAATGAAACAGGTTCCAGTGTAGTTAACTTCGCAGTGCTCGTAGCCTGCGAAGTTAACTACACTAAACTGCATTTCCAAATGTTATTCAAAATGTCAAGTTTTCTGATCAATAAACTTGACAACAAATAATTAATATTTGTCCAGTTTTTTAAATAATAAACTGGACAAAATAATTACATTTGCAGGAACAATAAAGAAATGAAAGTATCTGATTACATAGCAACTACTATTGATAGACTTCCGAAAGGCTATGTGTTTACCTATGCTAATTTTATTACAGAGGTGAATAAAAAAGAAGCGGTCATAAAAGCGCTCAACAGAATGGTGGCTTCGGGCAAGATTGCCAAGCTGTCGAAAGGCAAATACTACAAACCCGAAAATACACCTTTTGGCAACCTGCAACCCAAACAAGCCCAGGTGGTAAAAGATTTGCTCGAAGATGATGGCAAAATTACCGGTTACCTTACCGGCTACAGCATTTACAATCAACTGGGTTTAACTACGCAGGTAAGCAATACCATTCAGATTGGCAAAAACGAAATCCGGCCCAATTTCAAACGCGAACGTTACACCATCTCTTTTATCAAGCAAAAAAATACCATCACCAAAGAAAATATCCCTTTACTGCAAATCCTGGATGCTATTCGTTACATCAGGAAGATACCTGATACCACCATAGAATCAAGCTGTAAACGCCTGTTAGCTATTCTTAAAAGCTTAGCCGACAAAGACAAAAGCACGATAACCAGACTGGCATTAAAATATCCTCCATCAACCAGAGCCATATTGGGAGCCTTGTTTGATGAATTGCAACAAGGTTCATTAACCGAACCGCTTTACAAAACGCTGAACCCAATTACCAAATACAAACTGGCAGGTGTCGGCAAAGCACTAAGCACCACCGAAAAATGGAATATCGTATGAGGCTACACGAAAACAAAATCCTTTTCAGGCAAGCGGTACAATTTACTTCCGACCAGATGCAGATAAACCCCATTTTTGTTGAAAAAGACTATTGGGTTACTTATGCGCTGTACACCATTTTCAATGATGCAATAGGGAGCGAAACTGTTTTCAAGGGAGGAACAGCTTTATCGAAATGCTACAAGATGATTGACCGATTTTCGGAAGATATCGATCTGGTGGTTTTGCGCCGTGAAGGTGAATCCGACAACCAGCTTAAAACAAAAATCAAAACCATTAGTAAAGTAGTAAGTGCTGTTTTACCCGAGCTTAACATTGAAGGATTAACCCAGAAAATGGGGATGAACCGTAAAACGGCACATGCTTACAACAAAGAATTTCAGGGAGATTACGGACAAGTTAGAGATGTAATTGTGGTGGAAGCAACCTGGTTAGGTTATTTTGAGCCAAGCACCACCAAGCAGATCAATTCGTTTATGGGCGAAATGATGCTCAACAACGGACAAGAGGGAATTGCCCGGGAATACGGACTTCTTCCATTTGAACTTCGGGTGCTGGAGCCTGTAAGGACGCTTTGCGAAAAGATAATGAGCCTTGTCCGGTTTTCGTATGGCGAAAAACCCATTGAAGATTTAAAGCAAAAGATCAGGCATACTTACGATTTACATCAGCTATTGCAGCAACAAGAGTTTTTCGATTTCTTTCAATCAGCTGCATTTGCTGAAATGCTTTTAAAAGTGGCCAATGATGATATTGCGAGCTTTAGGAATAATAACCAGTGGTTGGTCCACCATCCGAATGAGGCATTGATGTTTAAAGATTTAGATCAGGTGTGGAATGAACTGAAGGTGGCATACAATGGCGATTTTAGAAATATGGTTTATGGCAATTTACCCAATGACGAATTGGTTTTGGGTACTTTGAAGAAAATAAAATCAAGAATGACAGACATCATCTGGACCATTAAAATAGACACTTAGGCATGAAATTCACCGAAGAAAAATTGGAAAGGGCTTTTGTCGAATTGCTCGGAAATGAAAGCTATCCTCATTTTCATGGCGATTCCATCGCAAAGACTGCTGACGAAGTATTGATTGAAGCTGATTTGCTGCACTATTTATTGACGAGGTACGAAAGCAAACAGCTCACCCAAACCGAAGCCAAGTCAATTATTCTTCAGTTAAAAACACTACCATCTTCCGATCTTTACGAAAGCAACAAAACCATCGTTCGGTGGCTATCCGATGGATTTATTTTGAAACGGGAAGATCGCAATCAAAAAGATATTCACATTGAACTGATTGATTACAATGGATTGGATGCACAGCTTACCAGCCCAGATCTGGATACCATTGTTGCGGAACCAGGTTCAAAATATCCACCTGATTACAACATTTATAAATTTGTCAATCAGCTCGAAATTGTTGGTTCCGAGAGACGCATCCCCGATGGAATCATTTACATCAATGGTTTGCCTGTAGTGGTATTTGAGTTTAAAAGCGCCATTCGCGAAGAAGCCACCATTCATGATGCCTATAAGCAATTGACCATCCGTTACCGCCGCGATATTCCGGAATTGTTTAAATACAATGCCTTTTGTGTTATTTCAGACGGGGTAAACAACAAGTCGGGTTCATTCTTCGCTCCTTATGAGTTTTATTATGCCTGGCGGAGAGTGGCAGGACTGGCAAAAGATGTGGACGGCATCGACAGTATGTTTACCCTGATTCAGGGAATGTTTAATCAAAACCGCTTGCGCGATATCATCCGGAATTTTATCTACTTCCCGGATAGTTCAAAAAAAGACGAAAAAATTGTTTGTCGTTATCCGCAGTATTATGCCGCAAAACGTCTTTATGATACCATTAAATTAGCCCAAAGACCTGAAGGTGATGGTAAAGGCGGCACCTACTTTGGAGCCACTGGTTGCGGGAAAAGTTATACCATGCTTTACCTCACCAGGTTGCTCATGAAAAGCAAATACTTTGAAAGCCCAACCATTATTTTAATAACCGACCGCACCGATTTGGACGATCAATTGGCACAGGACTATTTCGTCCGCGCCAAACGATTTATTGGTGATAACTCTGTAATAAGTGTTGAAAGCCGAGCCAATCTTAGGGAATTGTTGCAAGGCCGTCAAAGTGGTGGTGTTTTCTTAACTACAATTCATAAGTTTACTGAAGACACAGAGCTGCTTTCCGACCGGAATAATGTAATCTGTATTTCAGACGAAGCCCACCGAAGCCAGATAAATCTGGATCAGAAAGTTAAAGTTGATCTGGAAAATAATACTGTTTCCAAAACTTATGGATTTGCCTATTATCTACACAAATCGCTACCTAACGCGACATTTGTAGGTTTTACAGGCACTCCGATT
>JBBRXN010000178.1:0-5059 GCA_038248385.1 Bacteroidales bacterium | reverse complement strand
TCGATATGTAAGTCCAATTATACATTCTCCTATCTCTCCCAACTTTTTCATCTCCCAACCCTCTTTCGGTTTCAGCAATTCCTGCATTGCTCCCTGCTTGATGGCCCGTTTCTTTCCAATGAGTTTTTCGAGGCTGGAGATAAGCGCATCGGCATCGCTAAGGGCAGTGGCTATGGCGGTTTGCTCGGATTTGGTGGGGGGAAGAGGAATTTGAAAATTTCTAATTCTTATTAATGCTAATTTTGGTTGGGCTCCTAAAGTCCTCTCTGCTTCAATCGTATTTTGAATAAATGATGATGAAAGAAAATAAAGGAGAAAATCTCTATCACATATGATATTGGTAAGTCGATCTGCGTTTTCTGTGAGATTTGCACCTTCCAATTCAAATGGTATTTTACCAATAATTCCCAACGTTCCTGCAACTGAAATAAAGATATCGTCTTTATAAATTCTATAATTCTTTATTGATGGGAAAACATCTTCTGGAACAAATTTTATTTCCCCAAGTGAAACTCCACCTTGAAACATATCCGTTACTCTGATGTAAGGATGAGTGGTTCGTTCATCAGTCAAAGATTTTCCTAATGGCAATCGTTTCCCACTTTTAACATCTGAAATCTCTTCAATTAGCTTAATTTCCCAATCCTCCGGAATCACCCCAACTTCTGTTTGTTTATAGCCTTTCCTTACTTCCATTGCAGAACATTTATTTGGCTTTGTAATTCGGATAGTTTTGCCATCAATTCATTAAAAGGCAACGATTTGCCGTAAATCATGCTTTCCTGCATTTGTTTGTAATCGGCTTCCCAGGCGGGCATTAATTCTTCAGGAGGCAAAAACCGGATATATTGGGGTTTATGCCTGGTGTAATCAACTTCGGCAAGTGGTGTTAGTTTGCTGCGGTGCTCCACAATGGTTTGGTACAATTCTACATTGTGCAAAACAGCAACAGAAGCTTCGAGGCGCATCAGCTTTTCAATGTCGTAGTGGTGGCGGCTCATTCGCTCTACCTTCACATTTTCAAGTGGTTTCTGAAATTCTTCGTGCAACAGGAATATCTTCTCTAAAAATGTGCGCTCGGGATTTGCCGTTGGCACAGTAATAAGTTCATCCGAAAAAGAACTGCCGGTAAAACTCTCGGCAACCATCGAGCAAAAACTACATGGTGTTGAAGGTTCCATCAGAAAACGACTGCCAATTTCAACCAAAATTCCGGGTTTCAAATAGCTATCGGTTTCAGTAAGTTTGGGATAATAAATTTCTACAATCATCGGATCTTGTCCGCTGCTTACAAATTCGCGGGACCGCACCTGTACGTCAGAAAAACCAGCTTCCAAAAATGCTGCCTGCAATTCGTTGGTAAATGTGGTGACAATATACTTCTTGGAAGCTTTACGGAGGTTTTTGATGTCGCGCGTGGTTAGTTCTCCTTTAAAATCAAGAAACTCACGGTCTAATGCCAGATCAACATCCTCCGAAAACCGTTCAATGAGACTCCAACCCTTACTTAAAGAAGTTCCGCCTTTAAAAATAAGGTGGGAGGCACAACTCAGCGAAAAAAGCAACGATAAGGTTTGAACCACCCACCAATCTTTCTCGATGGCGTTTTCCGGAATACCTTTGCGCAAGGCTACTTCGCCAAATATGTTTCGTCTGGTTTGGTCGCTAAGCTTCAACCATTCCTGTACGGTCTCTTTACTCATTTTTGTTCTCCTTCAAAATTGGTCTCATTATTTCTCTTATCCAGGCAGGCGCCAGATGAAAATCATGATCCAAGCGTGTTGGTTTTTCTTTTCGGAGTAATTGCTGCAGATGCTCAATTTCCTGTTGGGTGATTTTATCTTTTCCGATTTCACGAAGGGCCTGAATAACCAAACGGCTTATTTCACCAACAGCTGCCACATTTTTTGGGGTCGTTTTTTTTAGAATTACCCGCCTGCCTGCCAGTTGTATTTTACGGGGAGCGCCATCGGTAAGATAAACTACATTCATCGGAACCTGCGTTGACAGCCCCAATTGGTTGAGCGCATAAATACCGGTAGGCACTATCCGCGATTTATCTCTTTTTGCAATAGCCTTCACAACGGCATCAATGCCCGGGTTTACTTTCCCAATCACCGGATCGATTTCCGGTCGTACATAAATTCCGGCTGCCACCCGTTGAATTTCCCCCGATTTGACCAGACGCTCCAATGCTTTTCTTATCGAATCGGCTTGCCCGATAGAAAGAAAACTTTCGTTAAAAAAAAGCGTACCCCGTCTGGCTTTTTTTATTTTTCTAATTATTTGTATTTCTGTACTTTCGTTCATTATTTAATGTTTTTTCTGTCACAAATATAGCATAAATGTGTGACAGATTATACTTAGAATCCCATTTTAGCAAGGTGAGCATTTACTTTTTCTTCCAGCAAACATACTTCATCGAGCAATTGAGGCATCGGGGTTTCGTAGCGGTCGGCCAGTTCCTTTATGCGCTGGGTCAATCGCTGGCTAATGCGCTGCATCTCGGTGTGTATGGCAGTATCCATGATTTGCATCCACTTGTCGTTGATCACCAGGGTTTTAATGTCCTCTTCGGTCAGTTTCCGGTATTGGTTCCAAACTTTTGTCTCCAGCAGTTTCTGTTGTTCTTTGATTTTCCTGTTCAGCTCCGTTTGCTGGTCAACGAGCTTCAGGTAACTTTCAACTAATTTCTGTTCTTCGGCATCGGCTTTATTGCCCTTTATTTTCTTCAGGCGATCTTTCACACTAGCCGCAGTTATTTTGTCTTTGTCGTTTTTCGCGTCAGCCAGTTGGCCATCTTCAGCGCCGTGTTCTTCTTCCATTTCTTCGAGTTGCATCACCACCGAATCACGCTGGTTTTCCAGCGATTCAATCAAGGTTTTTTCCTGAATAAAATAGCAGTCGATGATCAGGTTCGGCTTAATCAGTTTGCTTTCGATTCCTTCCAAACCTTCCACCTCTTTCTCCTTAGTTTTGCCGCTTTTATCCTTGTTCGACTTTGTAATCCGATAGACTTCGCCACCGGTTTCCCAGCCGTAATCCGAAATCACAAAGGCATCATCCTGCATGGTTTCGCTCCAGTAGCTCATCAAATGCTGGTAAACATCGTATTTGTCAATCAGCTTCAGGTTCGAAAAGCCTTGCAGCAAGTCTTCCGAAATTTTGTGAATCAGTTTTTTCGGTTTCACGCCCTGCACCATATTTTGAAGTGTCGGAATGGTTTTCTGCTTCCAGCTTTCAAACACTTCAAATACGAGCTGACTATATCGGGTAAATTCAGGATGTGCAAAAATGGTTGGCTTAATTTCAGATTTATCTATTTTCTGCTGGCTATAACCCGGGCGGCTGTGTGGCGCGAACAATTCGTTCCGTAAGCCGGGATAAACGTCCCAGAAAGCATTCAGCGCCTCCACATCTGCGTTGGGAATACCACCGTTCAGGTGTGCCCGAATGTCCTGAATATCTTCTTCCTCCTGACTGTCGATGTAACGCGGAATGTTCAGGTTGTATTCTTTTTCTTCAATTTCGGTCACAGGCACAATGCGGCTGTACTTTGGCACTTTCAGTTGCTTGTTAAATACATCCACAATCCGGTGAATATCCTGGTCGCGCAAACGGTTTTTCGGGCCGTCTTTCAGATAACCTTTTCCGGCATCGACCATAAAAACAGCCTTCCGGTTCCCCGCATTTTCTTTGTCGATAACAATCAGGCAGGCCGGAATACCGGTTCCGTAAAACAGGTTGGCAGGCAAACCAATAATGCCTTTGATATACCCTCTCCGGATCAGGTTTTTGCGTATTTCGGCTTCGGCATTTCCACGGAACAACACGCCATGCGGAAGAATGACCGCAGCCTTGCCGTTGCTTTTTAGCGAGCGAACCATGTGCAGCAGAAAAGCGTAATCGCCATTCTTGTCTGGCGGAATTCCAAATCCATCGAAACGATTGTATTTATCGGCTGATTCCGACGAAATATCGAGCCCGTTGCTCCAGTTCTTCGACGAGAAAGGAGGATTGGCCACAATGTAATCGAACAACTTCAGGCCTCCATTTTCTTCCAGAAACTGAGGATCGGAAAGTGTGCTGTTGCCAGTGCATCGAATCAGTGCAGTCGGACAATCGTGCAAAACCATGTTCATACGTGCCAAACCCGCGGTGGCACTTTCTTTTTCCTGACCGTAAATGGTGATTTTTCGTTCGGCTTCGTCGGCTACTTTCAGCAGCAGCGAACCCGATCCGCAAGTAGGGTCATAAATGGTGGTGTTGGCTGTCGAATTCGCGTTGTTGATACCAATGATCTTGGCCATAATCCGGCTAACTTCCGAAGGCGTATAAAACTGACCTTTGCTTTTACCGCTTTCGGTGGCAAAGTTGCGCATTAGGTATTCGTAGGCATCACCCAGAATATCATCACCTTCAGCTTTATTTTTGGCAAAATTCAGCTCAGGCTTTTCAAAAATGGCAATCAGGTTCGATAGGCGTTTCACTTTTTCGTCGCCTGTTCCCAGTTTCTCCGGATTATCGAAATCCACCTTGATCGAACCCAGCGATTTGTTGGCCTGTTCGATGGGGCCAATGATTTTTTTATTGATGTCGTCGCCAATAGTTGGTTTGCCTTTCAGCGCCACCATATCTTTAAAACTGGCGCCATCGGGAACGGTAATCGGCGCAAAAGCCACTCCGGCATATTTATCGCTGATGTATTTGATGAACAACATTAACAGCACGTAATCCTTGTACTCACTAGCATCCATCCCTCCACGCAATTCGTCGCAACTTGCCCACAATGAGCTGTATAATTCTGATTTTTTAATCGCCATATTCGTGTTTAATCCTTAAAATTCAAATGCAATTTGGTTGGTAAACTGTCAAATTAGATGATTCAACCATAATAGTTTCCATCCCTGAAAGATAGAGGTTCAAAATCAAAAAGCATTATTATCAATAGTATATTTTCCAAATACTTTTCACCGGAATTAGAAAAGAAGCTTTCGGCAGAGTTATAACTGTAACGCATTGTATTCAAATAGTTTTAGCTATGAAAGACTTTTGGATC
>JBBRXN010000177.1:0-5122 GCA_038248385.1 Bacteroidales bacterium | reverse complement strand
GGTGTAAAATTCGCCGGTGTCTTTCTTGGTGGCCAGTCCCTGCAAAATGTCTTCGTAAATGGCATTAAAAATATGGTGCTCTTTGCTGCTGTTGAAGTCAATTTCGTTGAGTTTGTTGATGGCCTGACGAAAGGTGGTGCCGCTTTTCATGTAGTTGTTGGTGCCATCGAAAATATTCCGGATAATCACGCCCAAACGGTTATCTGCCGTTACTGGCAAATCTTTTAACTGCGGAAAAAGCTGGTTGTTTACAAAAACAATCAGTTCGTCACCGGTAATTCCTTCGTCGTTTTCGGCCCAGGAGCGCCATTGCAATTCGGCTGGAATGGCCGATTTGTATTTGAGGTCGAGCAGTTCTTTTTCTTTGTCTTTATCGTCAAACAGTTTTAAAAAAATCATCCATCCCAATTGCTCAATACGCTGTGCATCTCCACTTAAGCCGGGGTCTTTCCTGAAAATATCGCGTATCGATTTAATTACGCCTCCTATGTTGCTCATAAATGTCTGAACTATGATTTAATTGTTTTTTTGATCGACTATGATATATGTTTTGGTCTCATTACTATTTTAAATTGCAAACTTTTGCTTCCGAAATTTATAAGTAATCCAATTTCCATTTCGTGTTCTCTGCTGAATTCAATTCCCTGACTATTCATTTCAATAGCCAATGCTCTCTGGTAAATGACTTCTTGAAAACCATTACCAAGTATTTTATGAACTTCCATTGCGCAACCTATTATTTTGCCTGTCAATTCACTTTCAGGATATTGTTGATTAATCATAGTATTCATCTAATCATTCGTAATCATGGTTCAGACAGCAGTTTTGTACAATTCGTATTCCAATTCCTGAATAGCCTGAAGGTATTTTTCCCGGCTGCCAAAGATACCATTTACAATTTCAACAGTCGAGCCAAAATCGGACAATGGTTTTACTTGCAATACTTCCAAACTTTCCATGTTTTCAATGCCTTCGTCGGCGTATTTATCCAACAATGCTTCCAACACATTGCGGGCCTGGTCGCCATATTTGGTAAAGTAGTTCCGCTTCTTTACGTTGTTTGCTCTTTCTTTGCGGGTCAAAGGTGGCTGGTCGAAAGCAACATGGCAAATCAGGTCAAACAAATCAACCTGTTTGTCAACGGCTTCATACAAAGCCTCTACCATAACACCCTGTTCCACTAATTCGGCAATGATGGCTTCTTTACGTTCGGTAGTTTTCCACCGGATCAGAAAATCGTCTAACGAAGCAAATTTCTCTGTGATTATATTTTTGGTATGGTCTTTTAAACTTGTTGTAATTGGTCGGCCATGTTGGTCGAAATGCAATTCACGGCTAATTAACGCCGAAACATCCACGCCATTTACATACACTTTCGCCCTCGGTTCTCTTACAGTAGTTTCAGAAAGGTTGGTTTCCGGATAGCGAATCGGCGGAATTATCAATTCGATTTCTTCTCCTGATACCAAATCAATGATAGGTTCTTCGTTGGTTTCTTCTTCATCAATGATAGTGCCCAAATCGGTTTCTTCGGTTGCAGGTTTTATTCGAATCGGTTCGCCATCGAATGCAGTGTCGGCAAAAAGATCGGTCGCATTTCTGAAATCTAAAATGGTGAAATAAAGTTTGCCGTATTCTTCGTTTATGCGTGTACCACGTCCGATAATCTGCTTGAATTTTGTCATCGAATTGATATTGGCATCCAACACAATTACTTTGCAGGTTTGGGCATCTATACCGGTAGTCATCAACTCTGAAGTTGTGGTAATCACAGGATATCTTTCTTCAGGATTGATAAAGTTGTCGAGTTCACGTTTACCCTCGTCGTTGTCACCGGTAATCTGCATAATGTATTTGTAGTTTTCGGCTACTAAATCTGGATTGTGTTTTGCCAAAGCTGTTCTCATTCGTTCTGCATGGTCGATATCAACACAAAATACAATGGTTTTAGCAAAACGGTCAAATCCTTTTAAGAACTCGGTAAGTTTTTGGGCAACAACATCTGTTCTTTCCTCGATAACCAGATTTTTGTCAAAATCTCTTCGGTTGTATATGCGGTCTGCAACTTCGTTACCATCTTTATCAGTCTTGCCTTGTTCTGGTCGCCAGCCTTCAGCATCGACGTTTAAAGCAATGCGGATTACCCGATAAGGAGCTAAAAACCCATCGTCGATTCCCTGACGTAACGAATAGGTGTAAATGGGGTCGCCAAAATATTCTGAATTGCTGGCTTCGTTTGTCTCTCGTGGTGTGGCTGTTAAACCAATATGCGTTGCATGCTTAAAATAGGTAAGAATTTCGCGCCAACTACTGTCTTCTTTTGCACTTCCCCGGTGACACTCGTCAATAATAATCAGATCGAAGAAATTGGGTGAGAAATCTTTATAAGCATCTTCAATGCCTGGTTCGTAGTTACTTAATCCTTGATATAATCCCAGGAAAACCTCAAAGGCTTTATCTGAAGAATCTATTCCTCTCTTATTGGTTGAAACCAATTCTTCTTTTCCATCTTTCGTTTGAACAACCTTTTTTCGAATGATTGTCATTTTACCTTTAAAATGTCTGAAATCTCCACGCCTTGTTTGGTCAATAAGAGCGGTTCTGTCTGCTAAAAAAAGAATTCTCTTTTTTGTACCTGATTTCCATAGTCTGTATGCAATCTGAAAAGCAGTATAGGTCTTTCCGGTACCTGTTGCCATTACCAATAAAACTCTGTTCTGCCCGTTCGCAATGGCTTCAACAGTGCGGTTTACAGCTATTTGCTGGTAATATCGCGGTGTGCGTTTAGTTCCGTCAAAATAATAGTCTTGTGAAACAATCTTTTCCGCAGCATCTGTCGTGATGCCTTTGTATTTTTTGTATTTGTCCCAAAGTTGTTGCGGCGTAGGAAACTCGCCTAACCTGATTTCTGTCTCAATGTTCGAGTCGGTTGCTGTTCTGTCGTGGAAAAGGAAACCGTCGCCGTTGCTACTGAATACACAGGGAATATCGAGTATTCGGGCATAGTCTAATGCTTGTTGTATGCCAGATCGTGCAGAATGGTTGTTGTCTTTGGCTTCAATGATTGCAACAGGAATGTTGGGTTTGTAGTAAAGAATATAATCGGCTCTTTTCCTGATTCCTCTGGCAGTAAACTTCCCTCTAACGTATATTTTTCCATCAGTGAAGGACACTTCTTCTAATATCTGCAATTGAGTATTCCAACCTGCTTTTTCAAGTGAAGGAGTAATAAACTTGGTGCAAATATCACGTTCGGATAAGGTTCTTTTATCAATCATTATTTAGTTCAATAACATTCAAAAATAAAGGAATTTCTCGAAATGATGGAGGTGCGAAGGCAAAATTGCACTTGTCTGTCGAGTTGTGCGATTATTTACATTTGCAGCCAACTCATATTTCCTAACAACAAACATTCCTTTTACCTCACCACGTTGGCAGAATAGGCTCAATTTTATTGCGTATTATTTATGATCAAATGTAACAATAATTATAGATCATCAAATGGAGTTTCGATTTTTTTAAAATTTTTTTCAGTTGTAGGTGTAAAGTCTTCAGTTGTTTTGTCATTAAATATAAAGTCAGTCTGTTTCCACAAGTGAAATAATAGTGTATATTCATTGCCCGATTGCATACCTCATGCCTGTTTTGCATCCCTTTTTTGTACCTTATTGGTGTAAATAACCTTGAAACATCAGGGAACGATGCCACGGTAATCGGCAAAACTCAATATCATTCTTCGAAATGTATTTTACCAAATAACTGCTTTACCTTTTTCGTTTTTCTTTTACCCTTTAAACGTCAACCTCGTTGTATTTGTCGGTGATGATGCGCTTCAACGCAACAACCCCCTTACCGCCAACGCAGAAAGGGGGTTGTATCATCAACGTATAACAGGCATCATTGACCGTCTTGCTAATACTGCCCATCATCCTGGCAAACCTGCATTTCCTGAAAAGGTACAAATCACAAAATCAATGTGGTCATCAAGGCGCTCCACGGACCGGCGAGGTCGGGATGTTTGGTGTTGTACCAGCGGAAATAGATGTACAGGTTTTGGGCCGAAGTGGCTGATCCTAAAGCGAGAATAAACGAAGCTTTGGTCGAGATTTCCCGCCTCATATTCTCAGCATCTGCCGAAACAGGTGCTGTTTCGCCTACCTTGAAGGCATATTGCACACAATTGGCCCCTTCGTCGATACCTGCCCGTTCGCTGGAAAGGTTTCTGCATTTAATGGTTACCGAACCACCACCGAGCGGATGAATTGCAGCAGCTACCCGATTGGTCAATGGTGTAGTGGCAACCGAACGCGTCGTCTTTTGCAAAACGCCCTTTTTAATGTTGAACGTTTCCATATCTGCAATCGTCACATTTGGTGAAGCGGCAATGCGATCGAGCAGGTGACTCGTCTGATCAAGGTCTGTCACTTCGTCGATGATCGACAGCAATTGATCCTTAATAGCCGTGGTCCGGCTGTTTTTCTTGTCGCTGTACAGAAGGTACAACGGCTGATACCTGTTCGTCAAGCCTTTCCATTTGACGGTTTCTTCGGGCAAAATCCCAAGTCTGTCGGCGTTGTTCGGGGTGCCAGAATCAAGGTATTTGTTGGTACTAATGAGGTATTGACTGCAATCGTCGATACCTCTTGGAATCCTCGTAGCTACTGTCATAATTTTTTCAGTTTTAAATTAATAATTCCAGGTGTTTTCGCTTTCTGGTGTTTGTTACATCAAAATTAAAACGGGTTTTTCCAAATTATTCTGCGCAGGGATGAACTACTAACTTTTGTGACAACACGCTATCTATTGAAGCACAGCACTTAATTTTTCGGGAGTATGCTTTTCAAATGAGAATAATAATTACGCGAAACAGGAATTTTTGTAGTACAACCGGTTAGCTGAAGCGTAAAATTCTCCGAATTTCCGTGCGATTTGATCACTTTTTCGGTATTGACAATAAACGATTTATGGCAACGGATAATCCGGGTATGCTTTTCGAGCAACAATTCTACCTCTTTGAGCGTGATACGACTATATTTTCGCTCCATCTTGCCGTTACGGGTATAATGGATAAAAACATAGTTTTGGTCCGCCTCGATAAAAAGAAGCTCATGCGACTTCAATG
>JBBRXN010000176.1:0-5160 GCA_038248385.1 Bacteroidales bacterium | reverse complement strand
TAAAAAATTGATGTTATGAAACGCAAAAATTACAAAATTTGGAGTATCGCTGCCCTGTTATTTTTTTATATCGGCAGTTATGGACAATCTAATGATGCTTTGGTAGTTGCCAAGCAAAAGCCAAAGAACAATCCTGAAGACTGGTCAGAGAAACCGGTTATAGTGCAACCTGGCACCAATTCAGATGCACCTTCTGATGCTATCGTACTTTTCAATAAAAATAGCCTTGATCAATGGGAAAGTGTTGCGAAAAGTGGGAAGCAGATGCCCTGGACGATAAATGGCGACTATTTCACAGTGGTACCAGGCACGGGTTCTATTGCTACCAAACGCCCCTTTGGTGACTGCCAGCTGCACGTTGAATGGAAGGTTCCTGCCTGTGAAATGCAAACCGATACCCTTAAATGGGGCAATTCGGGGATTAATCTTATGGGTTTGTATGAGGTCCAGATTTATTCCTCCTGGCAGAATGAACATATAATATACTATAACGGGCAGGCAGGCAGCATCTACAAACAGTACAAACCATTAGTGAATGCATGCCGCCCTGCCGGAGAATGGCAGGTTTATGATATTGTATTTACCGCTCCGCGGTTCAATGCAGATAAGTCTCTGAATTCCCCGGGGAAAGTTACAGTGTTTCAGAATGGAATACTGATCCAAAATCAGGCAACTCTGAAAGGAACTACAGGTCATGGAGATTTTACGGAATACAATGCTCATCCTCAGAAGCTACCACTTCAGCTTCAGGAACATAAAAGCCGCGTTAGTTACCGGAATATATGGATCAGGGAATTATAAAGCTGGTTTACGAATTTTGAAGTTATCTAAATCTTTTAATATTAATACATTATGAAAAAAATATTTTTTGCTGTTTGCTTGTTTTATTTCTTTTCCAATGGAGTTCAGGCACAAGTGTTTAATCCAAAGTTTTTTTGTTTTGCAGATGCTTTCTCAGGTAGCCACCCTTATAAAAACGACCCGGAATATCAGGCCAAATTAATGAAGGACATTGGCTTTGATGGAGTGGAAGTAGGTTTTGGAAACTCCGAACAAATGGACAAAAAGATTGAAGCTATGGATAAGCAAGACCTGCAAGTCTTCATGATATGGGCTCGTATAGATCTTGATACTGAACAGCATTTTGATCATAAGTTGTTTGAATTCTTTCCAAAAGTGAAAGACAAGGGAGTAACCATCTGGTTCCATATTTTCAGTAAAAAATTCACGGCTTCAGATCCTGCGGGCGATGCAATCTGTGTTCCCATTCTTCAGGAATTGGCCGATTCTGCCGCTAAATATGGAGTCAGAATAGCGCTATATCCGCACCAAAGTGACTGGCTGATCAAAGTTGGACATGCAGTACGGCTGACTCAAAAGGCTAACCGTAGAAATATAGGAGCAGTATTTAACCTGTGCCATTACCTGAAACTGGAAGAAAGGGATCAGTTGGATATAGAATTGGCTAAGTCCTGCCCATATCTCTTCGCTGTTTCAATAAACGGAGCTGATGATGGAGCAACCAACGAAATGGAGTGGGATCGCCTGATCCAACCCTTGGGTAAAGGCTCATTCGATGTTCTGAAAGTTCTGAAAATACTGAAAAAAAATAATTATAAAGGACCTGTTGGATTACAGTGTTATCAAATACCTGGTAAACCGGAAGATTACCTTAAAACATCGATGGCGGCATGGAAAAAGTATATGAAAAAGCTATAAGTCATCAATTATTTCATAAAAGCAACATTTTTTAAAACAATAGTTATGTCAATTGATAGAAGAGAATTCATTAAAAGATCCGGCATTGTTGCAGGAGGGGTTATCGTAATGCCAACTATAATCAACTCTTGCGCATTTGGTGCCAACGATAAGATAACGATCGGTATGATCGGGACTGGCAGTCACGGTATCAGCTGGAATCTTGCGGCTTACCTGAAACTTGCTAACTGCCGGGTAGTTGCTGTGTGTGATGTTGATGACCAGCATGCTCTTAAAGCCAAAAGCCTGACTGACAAACGCTATGAAAATAAAGATTGCAAAACATTCAGCGATTTCAGAGAAGTACTACTCAGAAAAGACATTGATGCCGTACAGATTTCTACTCCTGACCACTGGCATGTTCCGCTTTCGGTGCTTGCTCTTCAGGCAGGCAAAGATGTGTGTTGTGAGAAGCCCACCCTTACGATAGAACAAGGGAGGACTCTTTGTAACGTGGTTGCCAAACATGATCGTATTTACCAAACCAGTCTTGAAGACAGGGCGACTATCCAATATTTAAGGATGGCTGAACTTGTAAGAAATGGAAGGATTGGAAAGCTTCAAAAGATAGTGTGCGGTCTTTCAGGAGGAGACTTTAAATTCAAGCCCGGAGATCTTGTTGTTCAGCCTGTTCCAAAAGGATTCGATTACAACATGTGGCTTGGCCCGGCTCCTGAGGCTCCTTATTGCCCCGGACGCTGCCATATCAAGTTTCGACATGTTCTTGATTATTCAGGAGGTGCACTGACCGATTGGGGAGCTCATATGATAGATACTGCTCAACGTGCCAATGGTACAGAAAATTCAGGTCCTGTATCTGTGGAAGGTACTGGTATTTTTGGTACTGGGACAATATATAACACTGCTGAAACATTTCACATTACCTATACCTACGAAAATGGAGTAATTATGGAAGCTCATTCAGATAGTAGATCAATTGCTTGCTATGGCACTGACGGATGGCTTAGAATAAAAGGCTGGGCAGGTATTCTTGAAGCCAGTTCAACAGAGATACTCAATTCTTTGATTAAACCAGAGGAGACAAATCTCAGCACAGATACCAGCGAACATGCCAATTTTCTGAAGTGCATTAAAACCCGCGAGGCAACATTTCACCCTGTTGAAGATCTTCATCGTGTTTCAACAATAACCCACATGGGAAATATTGCTATGCTTCTGGGAAGAAAGCTTAACTGG
Source organism: Bacteroidales bacterium (assembly GCA_038248385.1). Lineage (GTDB taxonomy): Bacteria > Bacteroidota > Bacteroidia > Bacteroidales > Prolixibacteraceae > Aquipluma. Next base: position 2,205 of record JBBRXN010000176.1, on the reverse strand, counting down.
AATCCGGAGAAAGAAGAATTTGTGAATGATCAGGAAGCCAATGCAATGCGCACCAGAAACGAACGAGACCCATGGAAACTGAAAAACCTTGTAATATAGAAGATCGGATCAGCTCCAGAAACATAAAAGCTGCGTTAGTTACCGGAATATATGGATCAGGGAATTATAAAGCTGGTTTACGAATTTTGACGACATCTAAAATGTTTAATACTAACACATTATGAAAAAAATTACTATTTGCTGTTTGCTTGTTTTGTTTCTTTTTCAAAGGAGTTCAGGCACAAGTGTTTAATCCGAAGTTTTTTTGTTTTGCAGATGCTTTCTCAAGATCGGAATATTCGTCCGACCCTATCGCCCAGACCAAACTATTAAAAGAACTTGGCTTTGACGGAATAGAAATGAGTGCAGGTTCACTGGAACAAAACGATAAAAAATTGGAAGCTGTATATCAGCAAAATTTAAAAGTGTTTATGGTTTGAGCAAAGGTAGATCTGGAAGCTAAGGAAGCTATTGATCCACGATTATATGATTTGATTCCTAAATTAAAGGATAAAGGTGCTACAGTTTAATCTGTGTCATTACCTTAAACTTGAAGATCGGGCTCAACTGGAAACAGAAAAGTATATGAAAAAGTTATAAATCGTCAATTTTTTATAAAACAACAATTTAAAACCTATAGTTATGTCAATCGACAGAAGAAAATTCATTAAAAATACCGGACTTATTGCAGGAGGAGTACTAGTATTTCCAACAATAATTAAAGCCAGCGCATTTGGCGCAAACGATAAAATAAACCTAGCGATGATTGGTACCGGTAGCCACGGTATTGGCTGGAATCTCGCAGCTTATCTGAAACTCGATAATTGCAAGGTAGTTGCCGTGTGCGATGTTGATGTCCAGCACGCACTAAAGGCCAAAAACATTATTGATACCCAATACAGTAACACAGACTGTAAAATTTACAATGATTTTAGAGAGGTGCTTCAACGAAAAGACATTGATGCCGTACAGATTTCTACCCCCGATCACTGGCATGTGCCAATGTCGGTACTTGCCATTCAGGCAGGTAAAGATGTTTGTTGCGAAAAACCTACCCAAACTATAGAACAGGGCAGAATATTGTGCAATGTGGTAGCTAAGCACGACCGTATTTACCAAACCAGCCTTGAGGACCGTTCACTTTCCCAATATCTGCGGATGGCCGAACTGGTAAGGAATGGTAGGATTGGGAAATTGGAAAAAGTTGTTTGTGGGCTTTTAAGCGGCACTGTTCGTAGTAAACCCGGAGATCTTGTTTTTCAACCTGCCCCTGAGGGTTTCGATTACAACATGTGGTTAGGGCCTGCGCCCGAAGCCCCATATTTCCCTGGGCGTTGCCACGGGAAATTCCGTTTCAATTTTGATTATTCGGGCGGTACCTTTACTGATTGGGGCGCGCATATGCTTGACACAGCGCAGCGTGCCAATGGCACAGAAAAATCAGGGCCTATTTCTGTAGAAGGAAAAGGTGTGTTCCCCACAGAGAAATTTTATAACACTGCAGAGACGTACAACCTCACCTATTTGTATAAAAACGGGGTAGTACTTGATGTACATTCAGATAGCAGGGAAATCATCTGTTATGGTACAGGTGGTTGGCTTAAAATAAGTGGTTGGGCAGGGGTACTTGAAGCAAGCTCTCCTGAGATACTCAATTCTGTAATAGCTCCAAGTGATATACACCTGGTGACTGGTGCCAGTGAACATGCCAACTTTTTAGAGTGCATCAAAACCCGTAAAGAAACTTTTCACCCGGTAGAAGATCTTCAAAGGGTTTCAACCATGACCCACATAGGGAACATTTCCATGCTTTTAGGCAGGAAACTTAACTGGGATTTGGAAAAAGAAGAGTTCGTTAACGATGCTGAGGCAAATGCCATGCGCAGTCGTGAAGAACGCGATCCCTGGAAGTTGAAGGACCTTGTAATTTAGAAGATCGGATTAATTAACAGGGAATTTGCCGGTTTTGATGGTGAATCACCGAAAAGAGCCTGTTATAATTGATATTTTGATGTTTTTTTTTGCTAAAAAATTGATGTTATGAAACGCAAAAATTACAAAATTTGGAGTATCGCTGCCCTGTTATTTTTTTATATCGGCAGTTATGGACAATCTAATGATGCTTTGGTAGTTGCCAAGCAAAAGCCAAAGAACAATCCTGAAGAC
>JBBRXN010000175.1:0-5583 GCA_038248385.1 Bacteroidales bacterium | reverse complement strand
GGCGGCTAAAAAATATCCGAAGGTAGTTACCCAGATGGGAAACCAAGGGCATTCCGATGCAAACTATTTTCAGTTTAAGGCATGGACCGAAGCTGGTATTATAAAGGATGTTACCGCAATCACTGCCCATATGAACTCTCCGCGCAGATGGCATGGTTGGGATACCAAAATTAAAAATTTCCCACCCGCAGAACCAATTCCTGGTACACTCGATTGGGACATCTGGTCGGGAGTCGTTCAAAAGCATGACTATAACAAGGACTTCATCAATGGCCAATGGCGCTGCTGGTACGATTTTGGTTTGGGTGCACTGGGCGATTGGGGTGCTCATATCATCGATACTGCTCACCAGTTTCTGGACCTGGGACTTCCATACGAAGTGAGAATGCTGAAAGCAGAAGGACACAATCCATTTTTCTATCCAATGTCTTCTACTATATTATTCAGGTTTCCTGAACGTGGAAACATGCCACCGCTCGATATCACATGGTACGATGGCGTCAACAACATTCCACAGGTGCCTGAAGGTTATGGTGTTTCTGAATTGGATCCCAATATTCCGCCTACAAGCGTTGGCAAGATTCAACCAGCAAAATTGAATCCTGGAAAGATCATTTACAGCAAGGAACTCACCTTTAAAGGTGGTTCGCATGGCAGCACTTTATCGATTATTCCAGCTAAGAAAGCAAAAGAAATAGCATCCAAACTTCCCGAAGTTCCTAAAAGTCCTTCGAACCATTATGCCAACTTTCTGAAAGCATGCAAAGGCGAAGAGAAAACCCGTTCACCATTTGAGATTGCCGGACCGTTGAGCCAGATTTTTTCATTGGGAGTGATGGCACAAAAGCTGAACACTAAACTTGAATTCAACAGAGATACCAAGAACATCACAAACAATAAATTAGCGAACGAACTTTTGGTAGGACTTCCTCCCCGTAAAGGTTGGGAACAATACTATAAAGTTTAAATTTTAATGAATTTCCTTTTTGCTTACCGTAGATTAAATAATTTACAAATGAAAAGAACAATCATTTTATTAGTTATTGTATTATTGGCTGTTAGTGCATCCGTTGCCACAGCACAAGTGGTGCGACCCGGCCAGCAGCTTCCTCCTGAAACAAGCGAAAAATTTAAAATCGGAATGGCAGGATTTACATTTCTCAAGTTCGACATCGATAAAACGCTTGAGACAATGAAACGGGTTGATGTGCACTATCTTTGCATCAAAGATTTTCACCTTCCGCTAAAAAGTACTGACGAACAAATCGCTGAATTTCATGCAAAACTAAAGGCAAGCGGGGTAACTGGTTATGCGGTTGGTCCGATTTATATGAAATCCGAAAAGGATATCGACAATGCTTTTGAGTATGCCAAAAGAGTGGGTGTCAAATTAATTGTTGGGGTTCCCAATTACGACCTGCTCCCATATGTCGACAAAAAAGTAAAAGAATATGGCTTTAATTATGCGATTCACCTTCATGGACCGGATATTGCAACCTATCCCGATGCTGAAGATGTTTGGAATCATGTGAAAGACCTCGATCCACGGATTGGCATGTGTTTGGATATTGGTCATGATACTCGCAACGGTAAAGATCCGGTTGCTGACCTTAAAAAATATAAATCGCGCGTATTCGACATTCATATTAAAGATGTTACCGGAGATACGAAGCTCGGTTACTCACTCGAAGTTGGCCGTGGTATCATTGATTTTCCTGCTTTTGTGAAGATGCTTCGTAAAGTTGGATATACCGGCGTTTGCAGTCTAGAGCACGAGAAAGATATGGGCGATCCCTTTATGGGCATTGCTGAATCAATTGGTTATTTTAGGGGTGTAATCAGAACCACAAAAAAATAATTGGATGATTGATCGTAACTGATAAATATTTTCATACTCATCATCACCAGGGAGGTTCTGAAATTGAACAGCAATATATCGAATTAATTATACCTAAATCAGGCATTCTTAGTAACAACTAAAAATGGTTTGAATTTACAGCCTGATTTTTCCATTTGCTAAAGTCTTTCATAAAAATAAGATTAAAATTCATATTTTAGAACCTCCCTTAAGTATGCTTAAAAACCATAGTTTAACAACCAACTTTCGCTGGGTCATTCTTGGGTTACTTTTCATCGCTACTACCATTCTATACATTGATCGTTCAGCGTTGGGTATTCTTGCGCCTGAACTTCAGAAAAGCATTGGGTGGACGGAGGAGCAGTACGGAATCATCAACAGTGTGTTTATGATTGCCTACGCCCTTTGTTTCATCTTGATGGGGCGATTGATCGACATTATCGGTACCCGGAAAGGCTACCTTATATCAATCGGAATCTGGAGCATTGCGGCCCTTGGCCATGCATTAGCCAGATCATGGATTGGGTTTGCTGTGGCAAGATTTAGCCTTGCAGTTGGCCAATCGGGAAATTTCCCATCAGCTATTAAAGCTGTTGCCGAATGGTTTCCAAAAAAGGACAGGGCGCTCGCGGTTGGAATTTTTAATGGAGGTTCCAACATGGGAACAATTCTTTCACCTTTGATAATACCACCCCTGGTACTTGGGTTTAACAATTGGAGGGTTGGATTCCTTTGGACATTCCCGATCAGCATTATGTGGGTGATTCTTTGGCTAAAGTATTTCAGACGTCCTGAAGAGAGTAAAAACGTTTCACTGGAAGAACTTCAGTACATTAATTCTGACAGCGCAGAAGAGATCGATACAAAAAAAGTCGGATGGAAAGATATCCTTCCGCATCGCGGAGCCTGGGCAATTGCCGTGGCTAAATTTATGGCTGACCCAATCTGGTGGTTTTACCTCTTCTGGGGAGCTAAATTTCTTAATGAGAAATTCAGCGTAAACCTTAAAGATATTGGGTTGCCTTTTTTCACTATTTACCTTGCATCATGGGGCTTGGGCATCTTCCTCGGATGGCTGTCATCGAAATTTATGAAAATGGGGTTTAGTTTGAACCAGGGTCGCAAATTCAGTTTATTGGCATGTGCACTTTTCGCAGTACCTGTGGCATTTGTACCACATACCACTAATTTGTGGCTCGCAGTCGGATTAATTGCCCTTGCTGCCGGAGGTCATTGCGGTTGGTCTGCAAATGTATTTAGCCTGATGTCTGATATTTTCCCAAAAAAAGCGATAGGTTCGGTTGCCGGATTTGGGGGTTTTGCAGGAGCGGTAGGAGGCGCAATAGTTGCCTTTTCTGTGGGCAAAATCCTACAGAATATTGGACCTGATGGTTATTCTATCCCTTTTGCAGTTGCCGGATCAGGATACCTTATTGCCTTGCTGATGGTTCACTTGTTAGTGCCAAAAATAAAAACGATCAATATTTAAAGGATTTTTAAATGAACAGCAGAGAAAGAATTCAAACGACACTTAATCATAAAGAGCCCGACCGCATTCCTTATGATCTGGCAGGAACAACAGTAACGGCAATTACGAAAAATGCCTATCTGAGGGCAATGCAGTTTCGCGGACTTTCCACTGAAATTGGCGACGATAAGATTGATCCAATTCAGCAAATAGTTACCCCAAGCGAGGAAAATCTGATTTTTCTAAAGTCAGATACAAGACGTTTAGGGGCTCAGCGTATTACCGATTACTCAAATACAAAACGGGTGAATGGACATACAACTGAAGTAACTGATTTTTATGGATGTAATTGGAAATTCGAAGAAGGACATGATATTTATTTTCACATGACTTATTCACCGATTGAAAAAGCCGATTCGTTATCAGGTTCCTTGCATTTGATTCCTCAAACTGACTGGGAAAACTACATAAAAATACTTCGGCTCAACCTGAACGAACAAATAGGAAAGGTTGGTGATTTCTGCGGAATTGCCGACAGAAATACAGCCGGATTAACCGAAAACAGTCTACGCATCCGTGGCTACGAAAACTGGTTTATGGATACGATGGTTGATCCCGATGGCGTGGAAGCTTTGTTCGAACGTATTGTGGAAGACAAACTCAGGTATTGGGACGCGATAATCGATTGGGCCATCGAAACAGGTAATGAGTCTAAAATACAAGTCATTTCGGAAGCTGATGACCTGGGCTCGCAGGCCACTACAATTATTGATCCGCATCAACTACGGCAAATGGTTATCCCTCATTTTAAAACCATTTTCACCCATGTAAAAAAGCGTTTACCCCATGTAAAAACCTTTATGCATAGTTGTGGCGCAATCCGTGAAATCCTTCCTGATTTGATTGAAGCTGGCCTGGATATTTTGAACCCTGTGCAATTCACAGCTGCCGGAATGGACTTAAAAGAGTTGAAACGCGACTTTGGCGATGTACTCACCTTCTGGGGTGGTGGTGTCGATACGCAATCGACACTGAACAACGGAAGTCCACAGAAGGTAGCCGATGAAGTGAAACGCATCATCGATATATTGGCTCCCGGCGGTGGCTTTGTGTTTGCACCGGTACACAACATTCAGGATGATGTTTCGCCCGAAAACTTCTGGGCTATGTGGGATACACTTCAGGAATATGGTAAATACTAATTTAGAAAATCAATAAATATGAAAACTTCAAACCTGATCATCTTGCTACTTCTCGCTTTATGCCTGAATGGGATAGCTGGCCCAAAGGAACGAATACTAAAAAATCCTTTTTTTGCTTTTAATAACTCTATGAATAAACAGGGGCTTGACTTTATTCCCTTCGAAACACAAGCTTCAATTCTGAAAAAATACGGCTTCGATGGCATCGAACATCGGGAGACACCAAAAATAATGGAACTTAAAGAGGCGCTTGATAAACAGGGCTTGAAAATTTTTGCTGACTATGTCAAAATCGATATCGATCAGAAACAACCTTATCTGGCCGAGTGGAAGGAGGTAATTCCAAAACTGAAAGGAACTGGAATCATACTTTGGTGCCATCTGAATTCGGCCAAATTCAAATCATCTGACGAGTCTGCTGATGCGATTATTGCTCCGATTATGCAGGAATTGGCCGATTTTGCCAAACCTTACGGGGTGAGGTTGGCCATTTATCACCATGCCGGGCTCCTTGCAGAGAAAGCAGATGATTCTTTCCGCATTGCAAATAAAGTCGACCGCGAAAATGTAGGTGCAGTCTTTAACCTCTGCCATTTTTTGAAAACCGATTCAGAAGAGAACCTCACAAAAGTCATTGATCTTATATTGCCGAAACTTTTTGCTGTCTCGATCTGTGGTGCTGATGGAGGAGATACCAAAAACATGGAGTGGAACCGTTTGATCCAGCCATTGGGAAAAGGATCATTTGATACTTACCGTCTGGTGGAACTACTTGTAGACAAAGGTTTTGAAGGTCCTTTTGGATTGCAATGCTACAACCTAAAAGGTGCTCCTGAAAATTACCTGCCACAAAGCGGAGATGCATGGAAATCTTTCAAAAAACGATATGCTCAACCTATGAATGCCTTAACTCCTGACGAAAAATCCAATGGGTGGCAACTTTTATTCGATGGAAAAACTGTCAAAAAATGGAGGGCCATCAACGAAAAATCGTTTCCCAAATCGGGCTGGAATGTCGAAAACGGTGAATTGTGCATTTCAGGAGATAATGTGCT
>JBBRXN010000174.1:0-5642 GCA_038248385.1 Bacteroidales bacterium | reverse complement strand
TCCGTCCACATTTGTCCTGCTGGTTTTACCGCCGAAGGTGCAAGAACCTGCGCTCCATCAGGCATATTGAGCGGATGGCTGATCCTTCCGGTATGAATAAGCTGAACAACTATTTTTCCCCCGGCATGATGAACTGCCGAAGTCACTTTTTTCCAGCCTTCAACCTGTGCCTTACTGTATATACCTGGTATGCGTGCGTAACCCAATGCATTTGGCGAAGGAGCTGTGCCTTCGGTAATGATTAAGCCTGCTCCAGATCGTTGTTTATAATATTCGGTCATCAGTTCGTTGGGAACATTGCCTATTGCTCGGCACCTTGTCATGGGAGCCATAACAATACGATTTTTTAATTCGGCGAGTCCGGTTTTTGCAGGAGTAAATAACTTGTATGATTTCATAAATTCTGTTTATTGTTTTACTTTTTTAACTAAACAAAGAAGTGTCTATAAAGTTTTGCCCGAAACTAAAAGGAATGAATTTTTTAACATTCTTTAGATAAATATTTCTCCAATCGCATTGCTGTAAAATAGCGTGGCAGAAAACAATACCTGAACAAAAATTAAAGCAGGTTATAGTTTGAAAAGGATGAAATGTCTTTAAAAAATCATATTCTTTTCTGTTTTTCCATTGAATTTCGTTAGTTTTGTTATTCAAATTTTTTCGGAAAAATAATTGTCATTTTTTATAAACTCTCAAAAACCAAATACTTTTACAGATGAAAAAACTTATTCTTTCCATTCTTTTGCTTACCGTTTCATTCTTCACATACGCCCAGTATTCGAGAGGTACAGTGAAGGAAAGTCTTACCCTCGATAGCAAAATCCTGGGCAAACAGGTGAAATACACTATTTATCTGCCATTCGATTATGAGACTTCGAATCGCTATTACCCGGTGACATATTTACTCCATGGCTATTCCGACAACGATATGGGCTGGATGCAGTTCGGCGAAGCCAACCTGATAGCCGACGAATGTATTGCAAACCGGGAAATTCCGCCAATGATACTGGTAATGCCCGATGGAGGCGTTTCGTTTTACATCAATAATTTCGATAATTCGGTGAAGTATGAAGATTTCTTTATACAGGAATTTATGCCATTTATCGAAAAGACCTATCGCATCCGTGCAGAGAAACGCTACCGTGGTATTGCAGGTCTGTCGATGGGTGGTTTCGGGACATTAAATTTTGCACTGAAATACCCCGAAATATTTGCCGCTTGCGTTGCTTTCAGTGCGGCCATTTTTTCGGAAGAAAGCGTGTTGGCAACCAACGAAAAAGATTGGGGTTGGATTATGAACTCGCTTTACGGACCATATAAAGAAGGCAAAGCAAGGCTTACTGAACATTACAGGAAAAATAATCCGTTTGATGTTTCATCGGCCAAAGGCAAAGATGCTTACAATAACCTGAGGATTATGATCGACTGCGGTGACGACGATTTTCTGACCGATGATAACTGCCGGCTGCACATCTATTTCAACAAACTGGGGATTAAACACGAATTCCGAATGCGCGATGGTGCCCACAACTGGACTTACTGGCGCACAGGTTTGCCAGATGCGTTGAAGTTCCTAGGTGATAGCTTTCATCAGTTTTAGGAAGAATTAATTTGCAGGGATATAAATCCTGAAACCTAAATAAGGGACTAGCTATGCAACCTCTTCTCCCCAATACGAGTTACCATATTTTCAACCATGCCAATGGTTTTGAGAATGTATTCAAAGGAAAGGAGAACTTCAGGTTTTTTCTCGAAAAATACCAGCTGTTCATATCTCCAATTGCCGAAACTTACGCTTATTGCCTGATGCCCAACCATTTTCACCTGGTGGTACGGATACGCAAACGGGAATTAATAGAAGAATTAATCCGGATAAAGAAGAATCGTACCAACGATACTAACTTTTCCAGTAGTAACTTTTCCAAAGTTCCAAACTTTGGAAAAGTTAGTATTCCTGAAATCAGCGAAATAGAAAAATTCCTTTCAAAGCAGTTTTCAAACCTGTTCAGCAGCTATACGCAATCGTTTAATAAAGTGAACAATCGCATGGGTTCTCTTTTTGTCAAGAATTTTAAACGAGATATAATAACCGACAGAACCCACTTTTTAAATGCAATCATATATACGCATCGTAACCCGTTACACCATGGCTTTTGCAAAAGTTTTGAAGATTGGGCATATTCTTCTTACCCCGGCATAATTTACGGAGTTGAAAGTCTTGTTGAATCAGAAAAACTGCTTAAAATAACCGGCGGGCTTGAGCCTTTTATTGAATTGCATCAGAAAAACCTTGCCCGATTTGATAGTATGAACAATTTTGAAATTGAGTGATTGATTTTCATAGTAACTTTTCCAAAGTTTAGAACTTTGGGAAAGTTAGTTTTGAAAAAGACAGTTTTGAAAAAGATAGTTTTGAAATGCTTAAAATAACCCGAGGGTCTGATGCCTTTATTGAATTGAATTAGAAAAATCTTGTACACTTTTCAAGTAACTTTTCCAAAGTTTAGAACTTTGGAAAAGTTAGTACTGGAAAAATTAGTATTGAAAAAGACAGTATTGAAAAAGATAGTTTTGAAATGCTTAAAATAACCCAAGAGCCTGATGCCTTTATTGAATTGAATTAGAAAAATCTTACCTTCTTTTCAAGTAACTTTTCCAAAGTTTAGAACTTTGGAAAAGTTAGTATTGAAAAAAGATAGAGTTCAGCCATTTACTTTTCCCCCACCCGTTTTAAAATATCATTCAGCTTGGCAATCTGGTCTTTCTGCATATCAAGTAATTCCTGCTGCTGATCCATAATAAAATGGTCGATTTTTTCGTGCAGTGTCCTGATTTCCAGTTCCGATTTAAGGTTGATCATGTAATCCTTCAGTGGCTGGTGTAGCTGAACGCCAGTTTCGATTATGCGTGATCTATATATTAATGCTACAATTGCCCAAAAGCCCTAATTTTATTTTTCGGGTTCAATATCAAGAACAACAAAAGTGCCGGGTTTAACTGGCCTGCGGCCTTCACCGGGCTCGTATTCACCAGTGGGAACATAAAGATGATTGGTGGTTTTATCCAAAGCGATGGTCCTGGCACCGCGCTGGGTAACAAAATTTTCGACCACAGTATATTTATCAGAGCTTTCCTGCTGTACGACAGTAATGGTTCCTTCGCCGTTTGAAGAAAAAATTCGTTTGGTTCCGGGATCGAAAGCTACGCCATCACAGCCATCACCAATAGGCACGGTAGTTATCAATTTTCCGGTATTGGCGTCGGTAACAGTCATCATTTTATTTCCGCAAACCGAGAACAGGCGGTGGTTAATGTTATCCAGCGCCAGGCCCGATGGTTCTTCGCCCGGTGCAATCGACCATGTGGCTTCAACCTTAAGGGGTACGGCGTTTATCTTCGAAATACTGCTTTTATCTTCAATATTTACATAAATTTTGCCTTTGCCGTCTGTTTGGGCAAATTCAGGTTTGCCGCTGAGCGGAATGGTCCCGATCTGCTTATTTTCTTTGGCATCAATTACGGTTGAATTTGAGCTTCTGCCGTTGAACGTGAAGATTCTATGAGTGAACTGATCGTAAAGAATAGCATCCGGGTTTTTGCCGGTAATGCTTATTTTAGCAATAAACTCAAATGTTTTAAGGTTGATAACGGTAACGGATGAATCTCTGCCATTCGAAATAAAGGCTTTATTCAGGTCGTTGGCAATGGCAATGCCGTGTACGCCTTTGGTATCGGGGATAACAGCAATTTGTTCACCTGTTTTAAGGTTAACCACATTCACCTGGGTGCTATGCGAAACAAAGATACGGCCATTAACTTCATCCACGGCCAGGTAATCCCAGCCGCCGTCGCCTGAAAGGTTAATCCGGTTTGAAATTTTATACTCCGATTTTTCTAACTGAGCATTCACTGAAATAATGCCGAAGAAAAAAAGTACCAGGCAAACGAATAAATTAATCTTTTTCATTTTTAAAGAATTAGGATTGGGGGTTCTTGACAGGATATTTTAAATTCACAACGAAATTAATGCTATTTCATACTAGTTTCGCATCATTTTAACAGACTTTATAGATAATGTTCTAACTTTAGAATCTCTTTAGAATTTGAGCGTTTCTTTGCAAAATGAAAATCCTGATCATCGAAGATGAGATTGAACTGTTAATTGCTGTCGGTAATTACCTGACAAAGGAGAATTATATCTGCGAGCTGGCCGAAAATTTTTCAAAAGCACTTCAAAAAGTCAGTATTTACGAGTATGATATAATTCTCCTGGATATTACTTTGCCCGATGGAAACGGCCTTGAATTGCTTAAATCCATCAGGAAACACAATACGAAAGCCGGGGTGATAATTCTCTCCGCCAAAAACTCATTGGATGATAAAATTACCGGCCTCGATCGGGGTGCTGATGATTACCTGACTAAGCCATTCCAGCTTTCGGAGTTAAATTCAAGAATAAAAGCATTGCTCCGACGGCGGAATTATGAGGGGTCGGACAAGGTTGTTTTCAACGAGATAGTTATTGATACTGATAGTAAAAATGTGGCTGTTAACAACAACCCGATTACACTCACCAAAAAGGAGTATGATATTCTTTTATATCTGGTTATAAACCAGAACCGTGTGCTCACAAAGGAATCCATAGCCGAACACCTTTGGGATGATAATATCGATCTGGCCGATACCTATGATTTTATTTACACTCACCTGAATAACATCCGTAAAAAAATTAAATCTGCCGGAGGAACGGATTATATTAAAACGCTTTATGGAATGGGTTATAAATTTACTGACAAATGAAATTCCTGACTAAAATAAACCGAAACTACCTGATGCTTTTCAGTGCAGTTCTTCTATTACTTTCTTTTTCAGGATATTTTATTCTGAAAACAATTTTAAAAGAAAACACCGAAGAAAAACTGCTGGCAAAGGCAACACTGGTTGAAAAGCAGATTGCAGAAACTGGCCAGTTGCCTAGTCTGAATCCTTTGGTTGAAGTAACGGAAGTAAGTGATCAGTCTGCTAGTTATGCAAAATTCAGCGAGAAAATAGTATTCAATAAAGCGGAAAAAGAGCAGGAAGCATTTGTCGAATACTCATCAGTTATTCAAGTTAACAATAAATACTATTCTGTCAAACTAAGGGAAGCTTCGGTTGAAAGTGAAGACCTGGCTGCAAGCATTGCCCTATCACTCTTTATATTGTTACTGGCCACTTTTTCAATCTCTTATGTTATTACCAAAAAACTAAATAAAACTACCTGGACTGTGTTCGAACAGAACCTGAAAGCTATAGAAGATTTTAATTTTCAGTCAAATGAAACACTTCGGCTTAGTTCATCCGGGATTGAAGAATTTGACCGACTCAACCTGGTTGTAAATACACTTACTGATAAACTGAACAGAGATTTTCAGGCACTCAAAGAATTTACCGAAAATGCTTCACACGAAATCCAGACTCCACTTTCCATTGCATCTATAAACCTTGAAGAAATCCTGCAACAGGAGTTAAATGAAGAATCCTTCACAAAAGTAGTAACCGCAACGAATGCCATAAAACGCCTTTCAGCACTCAATCATAACCTTTTGCTGCTCACCAAGATTGAAAATAATCAATTTGAAGCCAGCGAGTTCATTGTATTT
>JBBRXN010000173.1:0-5660 GCA_038248385.1 Bacteroidales bacterium | reverse complement strand
CGCATTGAAACTTCAGGTCTGAAAGATCGAGTTGAGATTCTTTCGCCGACGGACAGGATAATTGGTCAATACCTTGATGCATCAATCTACCTGATGACTTCACGAGCAGAAGCATTACCGATGGTTTTACTTGAAGCGAAGGCTTGTGGTTTGCCAATTGTCAGTTTCAATTGCGAAACCGGTCCTTCAGATATTATAAACGACAATGCCGATGGCTATTTAATCGATTGTTTTGATGTTAATCGAATGGTAGAAAAAGTATCCGCCCTCTGTTCCGATACTGAATTAAGACGAAAATTCGGAACACGGGGTCGCGAAAATATTGAAAAATTCCTTCCTGAAATAATAGCTCAAAAATGGGAAAGGCTCTTCCAACAAATAAGTCAATAAGCAAACTGGTCTGCGAAATATTGAATGAAGAAAATATTAATTGATGGACGATTGTTGTCGGACAAACCCACCGGAATCAGCAGATATACCAAAGAGGTTATTAAGGCATTAATTGATAATTATAAACGGGAAAATGTTTTTGTTTTAGTGGATAAGGGATATACGAACAATTATGATTATAATATCATTACAACAAAACTAAAACCCTATAATCCATTCCACTTTATAATATTTTCATTATTTGTAGGCAGGCTTGACTTCCCGATCTACTATTCTCCGTTTTATTCAGGGCTATACTTTAAGGACAGAAAAAAGAAACAGGTAATAACGGTACACGACCTTATGTACCTTAGGATTACAAATTATTTTTCAGGTTCAAAAATCAGGAATTCGATTTATACTCTTCTTTTTAATTTCATCGTTAAGTCCAGCATCCGGTCCAGCAATCTGGTTGTCAGCGTTTCAAAAACGACAAAGGATGATTTGTTGAAGTATTTCAAAACAGATTCGGTTGTAATTGGAGAAGGTATCAACTTTTTTGATGAAAAACCATCATTGAAGTCAGATATTTTTGACCGGTTAAGAATCAGGAAAGAGAAGTATTTCCTGTATGTTGGTAATTTCAGGAGACAGAAAAATATACCATTTCTGATTGAAGCTTTTATCCGGAGCAATACTTCCTTTCAATTAGTACTTGTCGGAGATAATAAGTTTAAATCAGACCAAAATAAAAACATTATTTACCCGGGAGTACTTGAGGACCATGAAATTCAAACGCTTTACCGCAATTGTCTGGCTTTTGTAATGCCATCATTGTACGAAGGATTTGGTCTCCCGATTCTTGAAGCGTACAATGCAGGCGCGAGAATACTTTCCTCAAATCAGGGATCACTTGCTGAATTTCAGAATTTAGGTATTCATTACTTTTCGCCTTTTAATCAGGATGAATTAGTTCTTCTTTTACAGAATATTGAGAATTTCGAGAAACCAACTGAACAGGAAATAAGCAGGTCAAGAAAAACCTATTCCTGGAAAAATCAAACTGATAAAATTATTGATTCCATAGAATCATTGATAAGCAGGTAGTAAAGCGGCAAGAAAATTATTATGAATATTTCACCAGGAGAAAAATGAAGATATCTGCAAGCATTGTCTTATATAAAACTGATCCATTAGAACTAGAACATGTATATCAGTGCTTTATTCAATCTCAAATTAATTTTCAACTTTTATTAATTGACAATTCGCCGGACGACAGTCTTAGAAATGTTCTCGTAGACGATAAAGTTGAATATCACTTTACAGGCCACAATATCGGGTATGGCAGGGGTCACAATTTAGCAATTAAGGAAATCATCAATAATTCTGAATTTCACTTAGTTATAAATTCAGATATCTCTTTTTTACCAAATGTTATTGGTACATTGGTGACTTATATGAACCAACATGCCGAAGTAGGCCAGATGATGCCAAAAGTTCTTTCTCCTGAAGGAGAGACACAATACCTGTGCAAACTGATTCCAACCCCATTCGACCTGATATTCCGAAGATTTTTACCTCCTTCAGTGCTGAAAAAAAGAAAAGAAAGATTTCAGCTGATATTCACCGGATATGACAAAATAATGGAGGTTCCTTATTTGTCAGGGTGCTTCATGTTTTTAAGGACAGCGTCCATCAAGGAGGTTGGATTATTCGACGAGCGGTACTTTATGTATCCTGAAGATATCGATTTAACAAGGAGAATCAACGAAAAGTACAAAACGATTTACTTTCCTGATGTATTTATCATTCACAATCATGCAAAAGAATCGTATAAGAGGGGCGATATGCTCCTGATTCATGCAGCCAACATTATAAAATACTTCAATAAATGGGGATGGTTTTTTGATTTAAAAAGGGTAAAAACCAATCAAAAAATATTACGGAAATTAAACTATGAAAGATAATAAATTTCTTTATAAATGAAATATATAGCCATAGTGGGTGCAAGCGGATTTATCGGATCAAGACTGATAGATCTTTTAGGAACAGATAAATGCTGCAACATTGACAAAAACCCGAGTGAAAAATACAACGAGATTACAACAATACAGGACATCAGGGAAAAAAATCTTGAACATGTCCTTACTAAACAAATAGATACAGTAATATTGCTGGCTGCTGAACACCGAGATGATGTTTCACCCATTTCTTTGTATTATGACGTTAATGTGAATGGAACCCGCCATGTGCTTGACGGAATGGATATACAGGGAATAACCAACATTATCTTTATTAGTTCTGCCGCTGTTTACGGGCTCAACAGGAAAAATCCAAATGAATCATCTTCCCCCGACCCGACCAGCCATTATGGAAAAAGCAAATTGCAGGCAGAGAAAATCCTGAGGGAGTGGCAACAGAAAGATCCTGTTAACAAATCACTTACAATCATACGTCCATCAGTTGCATTTGGAGAGAAGAACCAGGGAAACGTCCATAACTTACTGAGACAAATTGCCTCCGGAAGGTTTCTGATGATCGGAAAGGGAGAAAACCGGAAATCGATGGCCTATGTCGGTAATGTTGCTGCATTTATCAAGTTCTGCCTCGAAACAGTAAAGCCTGGCGTGAGGATACTTAATTACACAGACCAACCAGACCTGACAATGAACGAACTTGTCCTCCAGGCAGAAGAGAGTCTCAACAGGAAGCTTCCTTCATTTCGCCTTCCATATTGGGTTGGGAAGACAGGTGGAATTTCCTTTGATCTTGTTTCATGGATAACAGGCAAAAAGTTTCCTATCAGCAGCATACGGATAAAAAAATTCTGCGCTACGACGCAAATTGATGCTTCACTGGCACATAGCATCGGTTTTGAAGCGCCTTTCACATTAGCAGTAGGCTTAGACCGCACACTCAAGAGCGAGTTTGGGGAAAAGGTTAGTAAAAAAAATGCTTCCATTGACAATTGATTATTTGATCTAAATAGTCTTAGAATTTGTTTAAAATTAGATTTTACGATCTCTTAAGGACGATGTCATTAGGTTAAGGAATTATGGTATTACCAACTTTGTGAAACCTGCAGCATTCTTCTTTTATTTATAGAATTTTGACTGAAGAATAGTATTTAGAAAATATTTAAGCAGCCTGTGAGCATACATCCTGAAATTTCAAAAAACCAATATCCATGATTGTTCTTCTGAATATTTCAGCCTGATTATCAACATTTTTCACATAACTCATAGATTCTTCAACTCTAAATTTTCAATATGAAAATCCGGAATAAACTACTTTTCTTATTCCTAATTAGCTTTTTAAGCTTTCCGATCCAATCTATTGGCCAATCGTTACCTATTGGAACTCCCGTTTTGGAAGATGCCTACCGGAGAGCCCAGCTATTAGGGCAGATTGACTCTACGATCTCATTTACCTCAAGACCCTTCTTCCCTGAAGCATCCCTTCAACTTAAAAACGGGTTTGACCCGTTGAATACGCTTGAAGGTGAAAAGTTTAACGGTAAACTCACCTTCCCGGTAAAATTTATTGAAGCTAAACTGCTTCCCGTTACCTGGCAGCAGCAGTTCAATACACATCATCCTTATAGTCTGAATGACGGTGAGATGATTCCGGCAAAAGGTTATCAGAGTATGTTCAGTGCCGGCGTATTTGTAAAAGCGGGACTACTGAGCATTCGGCTGCAACCGGAATATGTCTACGCAGAAAACCCTCAATTTGATGGTTTTCCCGCAGCACAAACCGACAGGATATGGGCCGGTTATCACAATTTTCACAACAGAATTGATCTCCCTGAACGATTTGGCGATAAACCCTATAACCGTTTGTTCTGGGGACAAAGCAGTATCCGGCTTACTGCCGGACCAGTTTCCTTGGGGTTATCCAACGAGAACCTTTGGTGGGGTCCCGGCATGCGCAATTCATTGTTAATGACCAATACATCAGGTGGCTTTGTTCATTATACATTGAATACCGTAAAACCAATTCGAACGCCAATCGGTTCATTCGAAGCACAGATCATAGCCGGACGGCTCGATGGCTCTGGTTTCTTTCCCGCTGATACCAACCGAACATGGAACGGTGGAAAGTTTTATCAACCAAAAAGAAAAGACTGGCGTTACCTGAATGGCATGGTCATTAGCTTTAGTCCAAAGTGGGTTCCGGGACTTTTTCTCGGGATTACACGAAGCTTTATGATTTACCACGAAGAGATGGGTACTTTCCCCGTTATCTCACCTACCAACAAAAAAAACAAAAATGGTGGTAACGAAATCCCGCAGGGAGGAGATCAATTGATGTCATCCTTTATCCGGTGGGTATTACCAAAGGAACATGCCGAGATTTATTTCGAATACGGGCGCGAAGATCACTCGTATAATTTAAGGGATTTTATCCTTGAGCCTGATTATGCCAGGGCATACATTTTCGGATTCAGAAAGTTATTTCCGCTGACTGCTTTTTCTGGTCAATACATTCAGTTCAATCTTGAGGTGACCCAACTCGAACAGAACCGTACAAATGCACAACGTGCTGCCATCTACTTTTATGCCGATCCGGATATCAACAATGGTCACGGTTATACGAACAGGGGGCAACTGCTTGGTGCCGGAATTGGTCCGGGCAGCGACATGCAATCGTTTAGCATTAGCTGGATAAAATCGTTAAAAATGATCAGCTTGCAATTTGAGCGATATGTTCACAATAACGATCTGCACTACAATGACATAAAAAATATCAGGGGAAACTGGGTTGATATCGGAGCAGCTTTAATAATTGAGTGGGACTACAAAAACCTGCTCTTCACCGCCAAAAACGAGATCGTCAGATCGATGAATTACGAACACTTTTATAACCCTGATCCACTCGATACAGACTTTTGGGCGCCGAGCAAGGATATTTATAATTTTCAGACAAAAATTGGTATTACTTATAGGTTTTAAGTTGACTTATCTTTTATGCCTTAGTCTGTGGGGAAAAGAACAATATTAAAAAACCGCTGTTAAAACCATCGTGTAATTTAATTAGGCTTTTGATTTTCAACCTAATCCCCTCATTTCACACTATTAATGTAAGTTAACTTGATCTATATTAAGGTTACTATTTAAAAATAAGGCTTTAATAATTTTTTATTTTTACAATTGTCTTTTACTCTCAACAATATATATACCCGGTCTTGAATCGATTCTCCATAAAAAAATCACAATACTCAAAAATAGTCTTCCTTGTAACACTTTGTTTTACAGCGGAACTATCAAAAGGACAATCGATCCCCGTGG
>JBBRXN010000172.1:0-5808 GCA_038248385.1 Bacteroidales bacterium | reverse complement strand
TGCCGGAATCATCACCATGATTCATGCCTTCGATCCTGAAATGATCGTTTTAAGCGGTGGAATCATGAAAAGTTCTGCTGTAATTCTGCCTGCACTTCAGGAAAAAGTGAACCAGTTGGCATGGACTCCCTGGGGAAAAGTGAAACTGGTGGAAGCCAAATACCCTGACTCGGCGGCCTTGTACGGAGCTGATTATCTGGTTCGATCTTCGATAAATATATGATTAATTAAAAACCACATAGTCACATAGGTCACAATAGATATATTTCTATGTTCTCTATGTATCTATGTGGTTAAAAAAGCAACAATGACAAAAAAGTACTTAAACAAACCCTCGAAATTTACGAACCTCCCGGTTGTGGAGGTGAAAAACGCATCGTACAAAGTTGATAACGGCTGGGAAGCCATTTGCGAACGGCTCAATCAGGAGATTGCAGCACTTTCAGGAAAGAAAAAACTGGTTGTGATCGAAACCTATCAGGGCGTTATTCACGAAGAATTGATTACTAATCTGAAGAATGGATTGAATCATACACGTTTTATTCTGGCAGAAGATTTTATGCTGCCCGAAGAAGATATCAAAAAACTTGTATTTCAGGATGTGACCAGCGATCGCATTTTTGGATTTCTGACACGATTGACAATGGACACCTTTTTCGATCTGGAAAAGGTTAAAACAGTACAATCAGAAATTGAAGCGGTTGCAAAAGGGATAATCGTAATCTATGGAAGCGGCGCTTCACTAATTTGTCCAAAACCTGATTTAATCGTTTATGCCGACATGGCTCGCTGGGAAATTCAGTTGCGGATGCGAAAACATCTGGTCGATAACCTTGGGGTGAAAAATCGCGAAACTGCCGATTGGATGTTGCTATACAAACAAGGCTTTTTTGTGGATTGGCGCGTTTGTGACCGACTTAAAAAAACATTGTTTGATCAATGGGATTTTCTGCTCGACACAAACAAAATTGGTCAGCCCAAACTGGTCGAAGGAAAGGCTATTCTTGAAGGGCTGGAAATTGCCGCCAACCGGCCGTTCAGCGTGGTTCCGTTTTTTGATCCGGGGCCGTGGGGTGGTCAGTGGATGAAGGAAGTTTGTAACCTGGACGAATCGGCTCCAAATTATGCCTGGTGTTTCAATTGTGTACCTGAAGAAAACAGCCTGTTATTGAAATTTGGTGACAATGTAATTGAAATACCATCTATTGACCTTGTTTTCCGCCATCCTCGGGAATTACTGGGTGATCCGGTTCACGGGCGTTTTGGCGACGAATTTCCGATCCGATTCGACTTTCTTGATACTGTGGAAGGTGGGCACCTGAGTTTGCAGGTTCATCCGCTCACCGAATATATCCAGGAAAAATTCGGGTTGCACTACACACAGGACGAAAGCTATTACATGATAGACGTTGAAGACGATGCCATTGTTTACCTCGGATTGAAAGAAGATGTAAATCCGGAAGCAATGATCGCTGATCTGGAAGAAGCTCAGGCTGGCGGAATACCTTTCGACGCTGAAAAACACGTGCTAACCTGGCCGATGAAAAAACACGATCATGTGTTAATTCCAGCCGGAACGATTCATTGTTCCGGAAAAGGCAGTATGGTACTGGAGATTAGCGCAACTCCCTATATTTTCACCTTCAAACTTTGGGACTGGGGACGCTTGGGAATGGATGGGAAGCCACGGCCAATCAACATTGAGCACGGCAAAAAGAACATTCAATGGGATCGTACCACCGAATGGACGCGCCAAAACCTGGTGAATTGTGTCAAAGTAATTTCAGAAGGCGATGGTTGGATAGAAGAGAGCACCGGCCTTCATGAACGTGAATTCATTGAAACACGTCGGCATTGGTTCACCAAAAAGACCAAACACCATACCAATGGCGGCGTTCAGGTGATTTGCCTGGTTGAAGGTGATGAAGTGATTGTTGAAAGCCCGGCCAATGCTTTTGATCCATTTGTGGTACATTATGCCGAAGTGTTTATCGTTCCGGCCAAAGTTGGGGCATATACCATTCGCCCTTATGGAGCAGGCGTTGGCCAAAAATGTGGAACTTTAAAAGGTTATGTGAGGTTTTAAAAATTTTAATTTGAAACACATGAAAAATCAACTATTAACAATTTTGCTGGTGATTGCAGTGAGTGCTTTTGCCAGCTTAAATGCACAAACGAAAAATATGGAAATACTAATCGATGCAAATGTTGTCACCCATCAAATGAAGGGTGGCATTGGGGCTTCGTGGCACGCACTTATTCACGAAATGCCATTCGATAACTCTAAGTACGATTATCCGGCTCGTTTTATTGGGCCACGCGGAAGCGCTTATGCGGGTAATCCTCCTTTGACCGACACCTCGGCTTGGAACCAACTTAACAACCATGCCAAATGGCTGGGCTTGAACTTCCTTCGTGTAGAGCTTGCCCAACACATATACGAACCCGAGAGAAATGTATTCGACTGGGACAACGATGAGATGCAAACACTTTACCGAATTCTCGATTGGTGTCAGGCAAACAATGCCGATGTTTTCCTTCAACAAATGTGGGGGCAGGTGGCATGGAATTCGTTCAGCGGGGTTCATCCGTTGATTAGTTCGCCAAAGTCGGTAGATGATTTTGCCAACGGAATTGCCACCTTTCTGAAATACCTTACCGAAACCCGTAAATACACTTGCATAAAATATTTTTGTATGGTAAACGAACCTCCCGGTGGCCCTTGGGGATATTGGTGGTGTTCGGGAAGTCATGTAGGTCCTACAATTACCGATGCCTGGAAAGTACTAAGTGAAAAATTAAAGTCTGAAAATATTTCGATACCAATTTCGGGTCCCGACTGGGTGAGCTTGCCCCCTTGCGAGCCTGAAAAAATGGCTTTCGAGAAGTATCTGGGTTCATTTGATATTCACTCTTACCACGGAATATACACCCGGGATGGTGGTGAACAAATTGTGGGCGATTGGGTAAAATATGCGGCTTCGAAGAACAAACCCTTTTTCATTACCGAAATCGGAAATATGAATTTGGGTTTTGGGGCCGATCATCCCGGGCCAAAAACTTTTGCAGCAGCACTTTCAAACGCGTCGGATATTGCTTTGGGAATGAACCTGGGTGTTGATGGCTTTAACCGTTGGAGTTTTACCAACCGCGGCGATATGGATGCTCAATGGCAACTCGTAAAAACCTATGATATTGCCACCAAAACCTACATTAATAACATTATTCCCGAAAACGAAGCCTATTATGGTTTTGCAATGGTAACCCGTTTTATGGGCAAGTATGCCTCGGTACTTTCGTTAAAAACCGCCACAAAGTTGGATGGATTAGTGGCAACAGCTTATAAAAACAGCGATGGTAATATTTCGGTATTTATCGTCAATAACCGCAGGGAACCTGTTATGTTAGATTTATCAGTGGCCAATGTCAATAAAAAGTTGCCTTTCTATCAATATCAGATAACAGAAAGTCTGGTAACGATCCCGGGATTTAAACTCGATCCTGCAAAAACTTACAAAAATTCGGATAAACTGAAAGCAATTGAGATACTGCCCGAAAGTATTACTGTATTAACCACGAATGGGTTGAAAAATGCTGATTTTGGCGTTATAGAATAATTTTATAAAATGAACCAATGAAATTTAATCCCGGGTTTGACATAAAACCCACAGCACAGCCAATGGGTTTTGAATACGGGCCAAACGTTTTTGGTCCTATTGTTGAAAATAGAACACTTGATTCTATTCGGAAAAGTCTGCGCGATCCGCAATGTGTGGGGCCTGATCCGGTTTATTGTATCGCGATGGATGTGGGTAAGATCGATCACCTCCACCTACTAAAGCAACTTCACTTGTTGTATGGTGTGGTAACTTATGCCGCTGGTCGTTTGGGCGATGAACCTGTTCGAAGCCAGGGACATATTCATAAGGTTTCTCCTTTGTCGGGTTGGTCAACTCCCGAAGTGTATGAAATATGGTCGGGCAAGGCCATTATTTACATGCAGGAAACCGCTGAAGACCAGCCGGGACGATGCTTTGCCGTAGTTGCGAACCCGGGTGATGTAGTTATTGTTCCGCCGTATTGGGCACATGCCACCATTAGTGCCGATGCTGAACAACCACTCACTTTTGGTGCCTGGTGCGACCGTGCTTATGGTTTTGAATACGATGGTGTTCGCGCTCACAAAGGACTGGCATGGTTTCCGATAATTGCCTCTTCAGGAGAAATTGAATGGAAGAAAAACCCGAATTATGCGGAATGTGCGTTGGTGGTGAAGCAACCGCACATATACAGTCAATTAGGAATTGACCCCGGAAAATCTATTTACGAGCAGTTTGAAGCCGATCCTGAGAAATTTTTATTTGTTCCACAGCCACAATTGGTAAAAGAAGTTTGGGAAAACTTTGAACCATGAAAAGAGTGATGGCATAAGTATAAAATTGATTATGAATTGCTCAATTATGGTTTTTATTTGCAGTCAAATCACAGTTTCCAGCTCCATTTTTCCACTTTTTTCATGATCGCAAATTCCTCTTCTTCGCTTTCGGTTGCTATCCAAAGGAAGTTGTTTTTGGGCGACATTTTTTCCATGTATTCATCCAGGTCTTCTTTTGCTAAATCAACAATAATTCCCCGGTTTCTGGACTGCACGTAGCGAATAAAGTCGAGGTGCTGCATAATTGGGTAGTCATCGGCCATACCCTGAACCCATTGAATACATTGCACTTCCGGAACGCTCAAAATTGCATCAATATGGTTGGCCACGCCTTTACCATCTACATGGAAAATGTTGTGGGTCATTGTTTTTACCTCTTCTTTCAGAATTGGCAAGCCAAACTCGGTATAGTCATCGGGCGAAATCATAAACGAAAAGTCAGCGCTCGGAATGTGCATCCGTCCATTGGGGATGGGAAGGTTCATCCACGTGCAGGATGGCTGACCTGCAGCACTTAGCATGTTATGGAAATCGTCATACACATCCAGAAAGTGTTCGTTGGCCAGGTTGAAAAGTTTCTGCGCATTTTCACGGTCGAGCATCAGGTCCATGCACAAATCATTTGTTCCGCGCCATGCCAGTGCACAATCGAGTCCGGGATGCAAATCGGGATAACCAACCAGAAACTGATCGCCGCATTTCTGAAGCCCGACTTCCGTTAGTTCCATCAGTTTTTTATAAAAGATATTCGCTTTCGAGAACTGAATTTTGGAAAGATCGGTGTCGTAGTTATGGATAATTTCGTGGTACCACGAGGTCGTTTCCTCAAATGTCATATCGCCGCTATGGAAGGCTGCATAAGCATTGGGGCCGACATTGGGCATGTAAATCGGGAATGTTTCAGCATTAAAACGCATTCCTTTTATGCTGCGCAGAAAATCATCGGCCTGATATTCAGCATCGAACCAACGGTCGCGAAGGGTAGCATGCTGACTGGCATGAGCCGAATCGTATTCGGCATTGTGCCGATGAAAGCGGATCGGCACCCGGTCTAAAATTTCGCCTTGAAACCAGGCCAATACGCGTTCCACACATTTTTTGTAATCGGGTTTTGTCGATAGTTCTTCAATTCCCCAGACATTCTTCGAATTCATATTCATTGATTTATTGGGTTTTATGATCTTTAGTTAGCAATGGGAACGATCCCATGTCTCTTAAAAAAATATCAGGTTGATTGTCTTTTTATCAACTTACAATCAAACACCTGCTGAATGACTGTTTTATCATTTTCAATTTGCGAAATCAGGGCTTCAATTGCGGTGGCTGCCAACTGTTCAATTGGAATTTGGATAGTTGATAACGGTGGTTTGGTA
>JBBRXN010000171.1:0-5922 GCA_038248385.1 Bacteroidales bacterium | reverse complement strand
TTTCAGAATTATTTTCCGTTTTGAGCCTTCCTGTTCAATAAACACGTCTTTGGGATTGTTTAAATCCAGACTGCTTCCGTTAGGCACTGAAAGTGTTTGGGTGGAGGCCAGAATAAAATTGGTTTTGATGCTCTTTAGGTTAGTACCAAAAGGCAACCTAAAGATTACCGAATCGCCCTTAATCGTTCCAAGTTGAAAATGATCGGGCAAGCTGACTCCGCTCAACTGTATCTGAATATCGGCCGGTGTGTCCTTCTTACCGCACGAGACAAGGAATAAGATCGAAAAAGCGAATAAAAATAGTCTTTGCATTTAAGATTTTTTGATTTTACAGGATCATTTTATCTTTCAAGTGAATTTATCTGGTGGTATTTCAAAGGGTAAAGCAGTGATTATTGTGGGCGATTTACCGATAAACTGGATATCTGACGAACCAAATCCTTGCAGCGAAAATACTCCTTCTGGTGTATTCCCATTCGTCAAATAGCCTGACAGATTGGTGATAGTATCGATGAAATGAGTCTTTTCGGCAACAAAACGCACACGTTCAGACTTCTCAGTTAACGGATTTACAATTTTTGGCTGACACGAATAGGCTGATACAATCAATATCATTATTGGCATCAGTTTATTTATCATCGATAGATTGGTCAAAGTTTAGAGGAATAAGGATTTAAAAAAATAAAAAGGGAAGTATGACGGAGTTCCACCATACTTCCCTGTATAAACTGTTATTGCCAGCCTTGATTTTGTATGATATTTGGATTTTTGTCAATTTCTCCCTGTGGAATTGGCCACAGTTTATATTTGACATTGGTATTTACCCTGTTCTGGTTACGTGTTTTCAGTCGTTTTGCTAAACTGGCTGTATAATCCGGAACATTATCATTGTCGAAAGTTGGTATTCCCGCAGCATCATCCAGTTTAAGTGAAACACCGACAACCGGGCCAGTCATGGCTTTAGCAACCATGTCCCAACGGCGGATATCGAACAAACGCAAACCTTCTGCAGCAAATTCTACAGCACGTTCGCGACGGATAATCTGGCGCATTTCGGACTGAGAACCAGCTATTATGCCTAGTTGACCGGCACGGGTACGAACCTGGTTGATGGCATCAACAACTGTGGCGTCAATTTCGTTGAGTTCAATTTTTGCTTCAGCATAATTAAGCAGCACATCAGCGTAGCGCATCAGGATATAGCCGGTTTTGGTCTCCCACGAATATTGGTCAGGATCGACATATTTCCGCCATACATAACCTACACCGCCGCTTGATCCGGTTGCTCCTGCAAACCATGGTGAATTTTTATAATCAATCCAGTCGATGTTTCCAATCACGTTGTCAAATTTGCTCGTATTCCAGTTCCATTTGTATTTGATGTTACTGTAAATATTGAAAATGGTTTTCTCGCGAGGATTCACATAAGGCAACGCAGGAGTTTTTGATGTATTGTGCAACATGGTGTCTCCCTGCATGAAGATCGTCCATTTCAGACGGTTATCGCGGTTTTTTGATGGATTGGCCGGATCATAAACTTTGGAAGCATCGATTCTTAATCCGTCATTTCCTTCAAACTGATCAACCAAGGCCTGAGAAGGGAAATGCGAGCTCTGTGAAGATCCAACCTGACGAGGAATAGTAATAACTGCCAGCCAGTTTTGAGGGTCGAGCACATCGGTAGGATAAGCCTGCACAAACATGATTTCTTTGTTTGCATTGGCTTTCTGACCTGCCAGCAAGAATAAATTGGTATAAGTTGGGTTTAAGCCATAGTGTTTCGAATCGATTATTGCTTTGGCTGCTGCTGCTGCGACCTGGTAGTTTTTCGTCATCAAAGCCAGTTTTGCCTTCAGGCCTAATGCCACTCCTTTATTTACGCGGCCATATTTAATAATAGCGGTAGCACCGGCAGCATCAAATAAGCCGACGGCCTCATCCAAATCTTTTATTAAATCGGTTACAACAGTTGCAACCGGAGTTCTTGGCATAGTCTCATATTCTGTGGGTTGAAGGGGTTTTGTAAAATAAACCGGATCGCCAAACCAACCCATAATGTGATAATAGGCCCAGGCTCTCAAAACCAGTCCTTCAGCCCTGATACGGCTATATCCGGCAGCGGAGGCATTAGTTTTGCCTTTTTGCATACCTTCGAGCAACATGTTCGAATGAGTAACCAGCTTGTAAGCCTGTGACCAGGCAGTAGTAGATAGTGAGTTATTCACAAGGAAAGGACCACCATCGCCGGCAGCAATCAGGTCTTCAGCATTACCAACCCTTTTTACAGCGATATCAGAGGTTGTTTCAATGGCCCATAACAAAGGCATGTTGTTCGGGAAAACCCAGAACGAAGCCGCATAAACGCCATTTAATCCCAGGTCCATTTCAGCTTCAGTCTGATAGAAAGTTTCTGACGAAAGACTGTCGAGAGGCTGTCTGTCCAGAAATTTTTCGCACCCGTTGAATATGATCAACGCAGCAAAAAATGAGAGAAATATTAATCTTTTCATATTGTATTTATTTGATTTTTTTAGAAATTAACATTTATACCGGCAGTATAGGTTTTCATCAGTGGATAGAACTCTGCATTGGCATTGTCTATTTCAGGATCGAATCCCTTCCATGCTTTGGTGAGTGTAAACAGGTTTTGTCCGCTTACATAAATTTTCACGCCAGTCAATCCGACAGATTTAAACCATTGGTCAGGCAAATTGTAAGCCAGATTTATGTTTTTAATCCTGAAATAAGAAGCGCTTTTGATCCAGTGAGTTGAAGTTACAAAGTTATTTCCTCCTGATCCGGCAGGTAACAAACGCGGGAATGTGGCATTCGGATTGCTTTCCGTCCAGTAGTCTTTATGGATTTCGAGCAAAGAAGCTGCAAAATCACCGCTGGCAAATGGAACAGCACCTGTTCCGCTGAGGTAGTTACTGCGTTTACCAACACCCTGACCGAAAATATTCAGATCGAACCGTTTATAACTCAGGTTCAGATTCAGGCTATATTCGTAACGCGGGAATGAGTTTCCGATTATTTCGCGGTCGTTCGAATCAACTTTTCCGTCTGGTTTTCCGTCAGGTCCGGTAATATCAGCATATTTTACGTCGCCGGGTTTCGGGCCAACATCTACTTTATCGTTCCATGGAATTCCAAATTGCACGGGCGAATTCTGGATGTCTTCCTTGTTTTGGAAATAGCCTAAAGATTTGTATCCGTAGTATGACCATAGTTCTTCACCTTTGTAGGTACGAACTGAACCACCATCAAGGTAGGGAAGTCCTGCTATATCTGTAACCTTGTTGACAACATCAGAAAGCATTCCGGTTACATCAATTTTTAGGTCTTTAATGCTGGTTCTGTAGTTCAGGCTAAACTCCCAACCTCTGTTTTCCATGGCTCCTGCATTGACAAAAGGGGCTCCTAATCCAACATAGCTTGGAATCGGCCTGCGAAGCAACATATCTTCAAGCGTTCTCACATAATAATCGAAGGTGAAGGTGATTTTTTTGGCGAAATTCAAATCAACACCAATGTTGGCTTGTTTCGATTTTTCCCAGGTGATGTACGGGTTTGGCGCTTCGGTTAACTGATATCCCAAATTCGTAATGTTATCGGTATAAGTAAAAGTCCCGTTGCTTGGGTTAGAATAGGTAGCCGTATTGAAATTAACTGCAAACGGATAGATTTCCGGAAGCGACTGGTTGCCTAATACGCCATAAGATCCTCTCAACTTACCAAATGTAATGATGTTTTCCATACTTTTAAAAAATGGTTCATTGCTGAATACCCAACCTGCAGATGCTGAAGGGAAAACGCCCCATTGAAGATTCAGCGACTGTGAGAAACGTGATGAGCCATCGTAACGGCCGTTAACTTCCAACAGGTATTTGTCTTTGTAATTGTAGTTAAAACGGCCAAAGAATCCTGCCAGGGCAGTTTCGTAACCGCTTCCGGCATTGGCATAATTGGATGCTCCAAGATTAAGGTAAGGCTGATTTGGATTTAGAAATCCCGTTCTTGATGCCGAAATCCCGTTGTATATGAATTCCTCGGATTGTGCTCCTGCCAGTATTTTAAAGTTGTGATCTTTTATTTTATATGAATAGGTAGCCTGAGCCAGGTAAGTGGTTCGGATATTGGTAGAATACGATTCGCCCAAACTTGTTGTTCCCGGCCATTGTCCGATTTTGTCATAGCTTTTGTTGGCAACATTAGGTACATATATGTCAACATTCTTAGTGAATGATTTTCCATGAGGAGTCCATTGTTCACGAGCCCAGAAAGCCTCAAGTTCCAGCCCTTCAACTGGTTTGAAATTAATGGAAGCTTTGGTTAACAGCGAGGTGACCTGAGAGACCGAAGTTCCTGCTCCTTCAACCTGTGCCAGCGGATTACGATTATTCGTCTGACCAGCTGTTCCATACATTCCCGGACCGTATGATCCGCCACCAACTGCCGGCAACCCAATTGCCTCACGCATAATAAATTCGGGTGAAGCTGTCGAAGGATTTATGGTTTTACGTGTGTTGTAATTGATAACTCCGCTAATGGTAAGGTTTTTGCGAATCTTGAAATCGGGATTTAATCGGAGGTCGTAACGTTCATAGCTGTTGTTTGGAATCAAACCCTGTTGGTTCATGTATGCCAATGAGGCATAAACGTTGGCTTTTTCACTTCCTGAAGTCAGGCTGATATTGTGATTATTCAAGATACCGTTATTGGTCAGAATTAAGCCCAACCAGTCGGTATCAATAATGTCGAGGTTATTCACCGGACCAGCTTTGTATTTGTCGATCAATGCCTGGGTGTAAAGTGTAGCAGAAGCATTACCGGTACGGTTTTGTTCGGCAATATTGCTATATTCCATGTGTTCGATTGCCGAAGTACGATTGGGAATTGCAGTTGCTTTCTGTTGGGAAATAAAGGCATTGTAATTTATCTTGATCCCGTTTTCTTTGGCACGTTTGGTCTGAACCAAAACAACACCATTAGCCGCACGCGATCCATAAATTGAAGTTGAGGCAGCATCTTTAAGAATCGAAATACTTTCGATGGAGTTCGGATCCAGATTATCCAGACTCGAAACTACTCCGTCAACCATAATCAAAGGGCTTTGTCCGGCATAAATTGAACTTAGTCCACGGATACGGATGGAGGCACCGTCTCCACCTGGTTTGCCCGATTGTTGCTGAACGGTAACACCGGTAGCCAAACCCTGAATAAGGTTACTGGCCTGTGCCACCTGTCGTTTGCTGAGGTCTTCCGTTTTCAAAGCAGTTACTGAACCTGTCAGGTTGGCCTTTTTCTGTGTACCATAACCCACAACTACTACATCATCAATATTCTGCATATCTTCAATGAGAGAAATATTGATTGTAGTTTGTTTTCCGACAGTAATTTTCTGAGTAGTAAAACCAATGAACGAAAATTGCAGTACTGCATTACCATTCGTAACCTGAATGGAATAGGATCCATCATTACCAGAAATAGTACCAACTGAAGTTCCTGGAATCTGGATTGTTGCACCGGGAAGCGCCTGTCCCTGGGCATCGGTGACTTTACCTTTTACGTTAACTTGCCCGATAACATTTTGAGCCCCAATTAATGTACTCACAAAAAACAGTAATACAAATACTGTTTTCCGAAGACAAAAGAGACCTTCTTTCGACTTTTTTTTCATAAATGTGAATTTTAAATTAGAATTAATGATTGATAAACTATTTGATTAAAGCATTTGAATTACAATGTTCTATAGTGCAACGAGTTTTTTATTCAAGGATCTTCCAGATTTCATACATGCCTCTTGGAACATGGAAACAACCTTTCCACTTTCCGCCCTTCAAATCGAGCAGAGGATTTCCTTCACGGTTGAGGTATCCGTACCACTCGGGATATTCGGGATCTTTGAAGTGACTCCAGGTA
>JBBRXN010000170.1:0-5924 GCA_038248385.1 Bacteroidales bacterium | reverse complement strand
TGACGAGAACCCGACAGAAGATGTCATACTGAAAGGAGAAAATCAGATGACTCTGGCTGTCAAATTACCGGCAAGTGAAAAAGGGAAAAAGTTCCAAATTATCATTGAAGTTACAGATGATGGCGCTGGGCACCATCTTACATCATATCGACGAGTCATCATAAATCTTCAATAGAAAATTTCATACCGTATGGTTGAAAAATTATGAATATACCCGAAAATAGTACCCGAAACCTTTCGCGCAAGAATTTTTTGCGTGGCCTTTTTGGAATGAGTTCCCTTGTAATCATTCCACAATTTAAAACTTTTTCGGCTTTATCCGAATCAATTCAAACACAAAATAAAAGAATAAATGCTGAATATATTTTTGTAAATGTTGGTTTTGGAGATGCAACAATATTGAAATTGGGCGACAAAACGGTCATGGTAGATTGTTTTCAGGAAAAAGGTTATGGCGAATCGTTTACAAAGCATTTGCCTTCCCAAAAAATAGATCTACTCATTTTGACCCATCGCCATTTCGACCACTATTTTGGAATCGAACAAATATTGGAAAATAATATTCAGGTGGAAGAGGTTTGGGAAAGTAATTATCGGGGTCATTTAAATCCTGATTTGAAAATATTAAGACCTTACGAATTTGAAAATGGGAAAAAGGCAAAACAACTTATTGATGAACTTATTAAAAGAGGAACTATTGTATCTCAGGCAGATACTTCAATGCCAACCAAGATAGTAAATGGTTACCAATTTCAGGTTTTAAATCCGTTGCCTGACGTAAATGAGAATCTGGCAAATGCAGTGCATAATGCATGTTTAGTTCTATTATTGACTTCACCTGAAAATAAAAAGGAAGTTCTTTTTTGCGCCGATGCAAACTTGACTGTTCTTGATCGTATTTATCGAACCGGGAACATTGAAAATGTACGTATATTATGCGCTCCTCATCACGGGGCGCTCGATAGTGTTCATCCATCTTTCATTGAAAGGGCAGCACCTGATTATACCATCGTTTCATCTCGTCCGGGGTTTTATAAGCAAATTCCTGAACCTTTGGCTATATATCAGAAATACACCATGAAAGCAGTCCTGAAAACTTACGAAAAGGGGACTGTTTTTCTTAAGGGAGAATAAACAAATTAAAATAACTTGACAATGAAAACAAAGATTATTCTGATTGCAATAACAGGGCTAATAGCTTATTCCTGTTTGCAAAAGCCTACTTATCAGTATCAATTTCAAAACCCAGCTTTGTCATTTGAAGAGCGGGTAGATAATATTGTTTCACTACTGACTGTCGAAGAAAAGATCCAGCAAATGGTAAATAATGCACCGGCTATTGATCGACTTGGAATTCCTGCATATAACTGGTGGAACGAATCGTTGCATGGGGTCGCTCGAAGCCCCTATCATGTTACTTCATTTCCTCAGGCTATTGGAATGGCAGCTACCTGGGACACCCAGTCGTTGCAGCAAATGGCTGATTATTGTGCTGAAGAAGGTCGTGCAATTTTTAACGATTCCAAAAAGAAAGGAAAAACCGGAATATATCTGGGTCTTACTTATTGGACTCCCAATATTAACATATTCCGTGATCCACGGTGGGGGCGCGGTCAGGAAACCTACGGCGAAGATCCATTTCTTACGGGTAGCCTAGGGAAGGCTTTTGTTACTGGTTTGCAGGGAAACGACCCCAAATATCTCAAAGCTTCAGCCTGTGCCAAACATTTCGCTGTGCATAGCGGCCCTGAATGGAACCGCAGTACATATAATGCAGTTGTGTCGGATTACGATTTGTGGGATACTTATCTTCCGGCATTTCGCGATTTGATTGTGGATGCCAAAGTAAGTGGAGTGATGTGTGCGTACAACCGGTTTGATGGACAACCATGCTGCGGTAGTGATAAATTGATGATGGATATTTTACGCAACCAATGGCAATTTGAAGGATACGTAACATCTGACTGTGGAGGAATCGCTCATTTCTGGAAAACACACAAAACACATGGAACACAAGAAGAAGCCGCAGCCGATGCTGTTTTGCATGGAACTGACTGTGAATGTTCAGGTAATCCAACATATATGGCTCTTAAAGAAGCACTAACCAAAGGTTTGATCACCGAACAGCAAATAGATAATTCTTTGAAACGTCTTTTCATGATACGTTTACGCTTAGGGATGTTCGACCCTGATGAAAAAGTTCCTTTTGCAAAAATTGGTACTGATGTTCTTGAAAATGAAGCACACAAAGCTCATGCGCTGAAAATGGCGCGTCAATCTATGGTTTTACTTAAAAACGAAAATAACCTGCTGCCTTTAAGCAAATCATTAAAAAAAATAGCTCTTGTTGGACCAAATGCTGATGATGAATCTGTGATGCTCGCCAATTACTATGGCTATCCAACCGAAGTCACAACCGTTTTGGAAGGCATCCGTCAGAAAATAGGCGATCGCGTGGTCTTCGAAAAAGGTATCAACCTGATTGATAACAATGTTTTTAAGTCAGACTACCAGAAAAACTGGTTTAAATCCAATGGGATTGCAGGATTTCAGGCTGAATATTTTAATAATCCCAAATTAGAAGGTTCACCGGTGTTAGTTCAAAGAGAAGACAAAATTGATTTTCAATGGGGAGATGGGGAACAAATTGCCGATAGTATAATTGCCCGTAATTTTTCGATCCGTTGGACATCGGTATTTACTCCTGAAACATCAGGCGAATATACTTTCTCAATCATGGGTGATGACAGGTGCAAGTTATTTATTGATGAAGAAAAACAGGCTGAAGCAGGATCAAGAGGAGCTTATTTTACATTCAAATCAGAAAAGGGCAAATCACATAAGGTAACGATTGAATATAGTCAGAAGTCCGACAATGCAGAAGTGAAATTCGACATGGGTTATTTCGAACAAACCTCTCCTGCAACCATCGCTTCTCGAGTAAAAGATGCCGATGCCATTATTTTTGTGGGTGGGATTTCTGCAAAACTCGAAGGCGAAGAAATGCCTGTTGAAATTGATGGATTTAAAGGTGGCGACCGCACCAACATTGCTCTCCCAAAAATTCAGACAGAACTGATGAGAGCCTTAAAAGCAACCGGAAAACCAATTGTTTTTGTAAATATGTCAGGAAGCGCGATTGGGTTTGAGTGGGAATCCCAAAATATACCAGCTATTATTCAGTCCTGGTATGGAGGACAAGCAGGCGGTGCTGCTATTGCCGATGTTTTGTTTGGAGACTATAATCCGGCGGGACGTTTGCCCATCACTTTTTACAAAAGCGTAAACGATCTTCCCGACTTTGAAGACTACAGTATGGAAAATCGCACTTACAGATATTTCAAAGGTGAACCGTTATATCCGTTTGGATATGGGTTGAGTTATACTTCATTTAGATATGACAATATTGAAATGTCCGATACTCTAAAGTCCAATACAAATCTCAATATAAATGTAGATGTTACAAATACGGGGAAAATGGATGGTGACGAAGTCGTGCAACTGTATGATACAAATAAAAGCACTGGTTTTAGATCTCCAATTCGCGCATTGAAGGGTTTTCAACGGATCCATTTAAAAACTGGTGAAACCAAACAGGTGTCTTTTATTCTTTGTTCCAGTGATATATCTATTATTGATAGTAATGGGAAAATTGTTCCGGTGGATGGGAAGTTTATAATTTCCGTAGGTGGAGGCCAGCCAACTCCACAATTCATTAAAGACAAGAAGGTTTTACAGAAAGAGATTTGGTTGAATTAGAAAAGCCATAAAATTGCGCTATAAGTGCGATAAATAGAGAGTTTCAAAAAACGCACATACTTATCAGAACCCGTTAATATGTTTAGGAAATAAAGAATTGATTATTTTTGTATACAAAATACAATTAAACAATTATTTTTGTTTCTAATTATGCTAGGGCAAAACAGAATTATCATGGAAATTCAACATCAGGATTTAAGTTACGAGATATACAAACGGCTAAAAACTATGATTTTAGCCAACGAGTTTGAGGCGGGAGCCAAACTTAAGCAGGAACAAGTTGCTGCTATGTTTGGGGTAAGCCGAATGCCATTGCATCGGGCTTTCCAGATGCTTGAAAATGAAATGCTCATTGAAAGTTTTCCGCGTCGAGGTTTTTATGTGACTAAAGTAAATACAGATCAACTCATTGATGCATTTGAATGCCGTGAAGCCTTGGAGGGCATTGCTGCACGCCGGGCCGCAAAAAACATTACCAAAGATCAGTTGGAATACCTGAAATCATTATTTGAAAAATTCGTGGGATCCGAAGAAATCAATCCAGCTGAATATATCGAATCAGATCAGGAATTTCACAACATGATCATGATAATTAGTGGTAATCAAATTCTTAACCGATTGGAATTACTTGGGAACAATACCATCCGAACTTATCGCGGAGGGTTATTGCGTTCACCTCATGAAACCTTACCTGAACATTTGAACATCATGGTAGCTCTCGAAAAAGGGGATGGAGAATTGGCCGAAAAACTTATCCGTGAGCACGACCGAAAATCAACTGATATATTAAGAGCAAAACACAATAAATAATGATGAAGAAAACCTTGATCCCAATACGCTTTGCACTCGTATTCAGCACTTTTTTACTAACCGTACTTTTATATGTCGATCGTGCCTGTATATCTGCAGCAAAAGGTGATATAAGTGCAGACCTTGGATTCAGCATGACTGAATTTGGCTGGATTATGGCCATATTCACTTTGGGATATGCCTTATTTCAGACACCTGCAGGTAAATTTGCTGACTCGAAAGGAGCACGTGGGGCAATTGCTGGAATTGTAGGTATCTGGAGTTTTCTGACTGCTATTACCGGAATGGCATGGAGCTATACTTCCATGTTGGTTATCCGTTTCCTTTTTGGTGCAGGCGAAGCAGGAGCGTTTCCTGCTCTTTCGAAAGTAGTTTACAATTGGTTTCCCATTAAAGAGCGTGGTATTATTCAAGGCATAAACTTTTCAGGCTCCCGCATTGGTGCAGCTTTTGCTATGCCTCTGGTGGCTTGGCTCATCAAGGAAATTGGGTGGCGGCATACGTTTCTGGTGTTTGGTCTGTTCGGAATCCTATATGGTGTTCTTTGGTATCTGCTCTTCCGCGAAAAGCCTGAGTATGCGAAATTTATTGGTTCCGATGAAGTTGAGTTCATTCAGAAAAACAGGCAGCAGTCGGGAAAAGGTGCCAAAGAGGTTTTACCCTTCAGTACAATCATCAAATCAGCAACCATGTGGAAAACTATGGTGCAATACATTTGTAGCAATTTCACTTTTTATTTTTCACTCACCTGGATGTATCCATACATTCAGGAACGTTTTCACCTGGGTCTGGTAGAAGCCGGATTTTACACTTCAATCCCACTAATTGGTGGTGCTGTCGGCAACTGGTTGGCCGGTATTCTGGTAGATGCCATTTATCGCAAGGGGAATTGGAAACTTTCGCGAAGCTTACCTGCAATTATAGGCTTTTCCCTTTCCGCGATTGGAATGATCATGGTCACACAAGTCACTTCTCCGTTATTTTCAGTAGCATTTATGACTTTAGCTGTATTTGGTGCCGATATGACTTTGAGTCCATCCTGGGCTTTTTGTATCGATATTGGCAAAGAAAATGCAGGAGCTGTTTCAGGAACCATGAATATGGCTGGGAATCTTGGCGCCTTTGTTACCATCATTGCATTTCCCTACCTGTTTAAATGGACCGGACATTACGAACCTTTTTTCGTCATTTGTGCTGTTTTAAGTTTGGTTGCCATTTTTATGTGGTTGACGATGAATCCTGAAAAATCAATTACGAACGAATCTGAATAAAATTCAAATGAAAAAATTTATAGCGTTTGTCTCGATATTCGTTTTCAGCTTCCTGCTCAGCGCTGAATTTTCGCAGGCAACTGA
>JBBRXN010000169.1:0-5963 GCA_038248385.1 Bacteroidales bacterium | reverse complement strand
TTGTACCAAATTGAAACCGGAGAAGAATCAATGATTGTTTTTAATTGATTTTTCTCGTTCAATAATTCTATTTCGGTTTGTTTACGCCCGGTGATGACCGATAGGATATGATGGTATGATTTTTTTTGTTTTCTTAAACTTATATAGGTTGCTCCTGCGCCAATACTAACAGCGATTATGATGGAAGCAATGTGATGCCAAAACCCCGCCAGATTCAAAAGTTCTTCAACCACAAATTCCCAAAATATCATTACGGCGAGCAACCCGCCCATGGTTTTTAGCAAAGTTGGTAGGATGTTGATATTTGATTCTGTTTGGTTCCAATCCTCATTATGTATTGAATTATTTTTATCTTTTTTAATCATTTTTATTTTTCCCCAAAT
Source organism: Bacteroidales bacterium (assembly GCA_038248385.1). Taxonomy (GTDB): domain Bacteria; phylum Bacteroidota; class Bacteroidia; order Bacteroidales; family Prolixibacteraceae; genus Aquipluma. The sequence continues at coordinate 5,580 of JBBRXN010000169.1, read as the reverse complement.
AAAAATCTTTAAATGCTTTACAAAAGTGAGAACCTTTATGCTGTATTACTTTACACAATTTCTGAAATTAGTTACATGATTCACATATTTTGGAGAGAATGCCCCGGGAAACTCAATGTTACAGTGGCCCCAATTCCATCATCATTGTTGTTGATTGTTATTTTCCCTTTGTGTGAGTCCATAATTATTTTTACCAAAGCAAGGTCAAGTCCTTTGTTTCCTTCGATATGCTTCTCGCCGGGGGCAAATAGCTGATAAAGATTATTTAAGGTTTTCTGTGAGAACCCGGTTCCCTGATCAATAAAAGAACAGATGGTTTGTTCCCCATCAGAATTTATTTTTATGGTAACTGTTCCTTCGCTCTTTGTATAATTAATGGCATTTTTGAGAATGCTTTCAAAACAAAATTTTATCATTTCCGGCTCACCGTGGATGATCGTATTGTTTGCTTCGCCCTCGACATTTAAATTGATTTTTCTGGCATGGATTTGTTCCGCTAAATTCTCCTTCACCGATTCGATGAGGAGATCCAAGTGAGAATCTTCCTTTATAGCCATTCGGTTTTTTGTCCTTAACTCTGTAATCCGCAAACTTACCGATGAAAAGTGTTCAAGTCGCTTGGCCGAAACCTCCAGGAAATGCAACATTTCATACAATTCAGAGTTTTTCAGTTCATCTTTCAGAATATCAATAAAACCAATAATCCCGTTCAGCGGCGTATTGATTTCGTGTGCAATGATCCGTAGAAAATCTGATTTTGCCTTGTCGAGGGTTTCCAGTTCCCGGTTGGCAGCTTCCAGTTTTGAATTGGCTTCCTGAAGTTCCTTCGTACGTTCCTGTACTTTTTCTTCGAGCCCCTCGTTTACAAGCTTAAGCTGGTCTTTTGCATTTTTTAGCTCCAGATGTGTTTTAACCCTGGCCAGTAATTCACGACTGTCGAAGGGTTTCGTTACATAGTCCTGGGCGCCCACTTCAAATCCTTTTAATATGCTCTCCCTCTCTGAGTCGGCTGAAAGAAAAATTACCGGTATTTTGGACAGATTTGAATCTGCACGAATTATTTTGCATACTTCAAATCCATTCATTCCGGGCATATTGATATCGAGCAGGATCAAATCAAATCTCTTGTTTTTCAACCACTCCAGAGCAGATTCGCCGTTAATGGCAAATTCGATTTGGTATTTTTCCTCTTTCAGAAATTTACCCAATACCTGCAAATTCTTTGGATTATCATCTACAATAAGTATTGCATATTCTTTGACTATTGATGTATTCATTTTTTACTTTTTTTAAGTACGCATGGAATTTTTTAATTTTTTAACTAATCCGGGATAATGTCTGATCAGTTTTAATATATTCTCAACATCAAAACTGTCTGTCGCGATTAGCAGATCATTTCCATAATCAGTAATCAAAATCGCTTCGTGTTCTTTCCCAAGGTCAACAAGTTGATGCCCAAATGCGATGATTTCACCAATGGGCTGCCTTAATTCAAAGGTTTTCCAAATGTCCTTATAATGAGTTTCCAGTACATTAACCAATTCAGGCAGGTTTTGAACCGCTTTAGAATGAGCGGTTTCAGTTTCCGGTTGAGTTGTATCAATTGTTTTGCTTATTGTATAAGACAAAATTTTAATCAATTCAACGTAAAGCTCTGAAAGCTGTACGGGTTTCATCAATAATCCGGTAAATTTGCTTTTAATTATCAGTTCTTGCTGGGGTTTCATCACTGATGCCGAATAAGCAATCACCGGGATGTGTTTCAAAAGTTCATCAGACTTAAGCTTTTCCAATAACCCAAAACCGTCCAGAACAGGCATTTGGATATCCGTAATAATCAGATCAGGAACAATTTCTTTTGCCATCAGGTAAGCGGTCAATCCATTTTCAGCTTCCAATATGGTGAGATTTGAACTGCTCAATACATCTTTTAAAAAACTCCTGTTATAATTCACATTATCGGCTACAATGATAGTTGCCTTTTCAAATTTAATTTCCAGCGGATTGAGATGAACTTCTCCTTCACTATTTTTAAAGTTTCTCATAAAAGCAACATCCGGAATATTAACACGGAATGTACTTCCTGAATTGGGCTCCGAAATAAGTTCAATGGTACCATTCATCAATTCCACCAATCGTTGTGTGATTGTTAGCCCCAGACCGGTTCCACCATACTTTTTTGTACTTTGCTCCTGTTGCTGAACGAAAGGCCTGAATACTTGCTCCTGATATTCTTTTGAAATGCCAATTCCGGAATCCTGTATCTCTATGATTAAATCAATATATTCCAGATTCTTGTCATTGTTAATAAACAAAACCTGATGGTTTTCAGTAAACACCTTCAGTTTTACAAATCCTTTTTCGGTGAACTTCATCGCGTTGCCTATAAGGTTAAAGAGTACCTGACGCAATCTGGCTTCGTCGATACAAATTCCTGAAGGAGTATCTGACGAGATATCCAGAATGAATTCCAGCTCTTTTTCCAATACCTTCAATGAGAATATTTGTTTGAACTCTGAAAAGAAAAACCGGGTATTGACAAATTCAAAGTTTAATACAGTTTTGCCGGCTTCAATTTTGGAAAGATCAAGTATATCATTGATAATTACCAACAGTCCGCGACCACTCGATTTTATCGATTCAAGGTAATTTTTCTGGGTTTTGTCCTGCACTAAAAATCCGAGTAGTTCGGCATATCCCAAAACCGCATTCATTGGTGTACGGATTTCATGGCTCATATTGGCCAGAAACTCACTTTTCATGCGGTTGGCCGATTCAGCTGATTCCTTTGCAATCCGGTTAGCTTCCGCCTGTTTGCGCTCGGTGATGTCTCGCTCAGTAGTAGCTATTGCAACCGGGTTCCCTTTTTCATCGGTGAGCAAAGTAGTGGTCAGCCAGACGTCTATAATCCTTCCATCTTTGGCAATACGTCGAAGTTCAAACGATTTTATAATCTCTCCATTCCTGATTCTCTCTATCAGCGTCAGTGCCGCATCACGATCGGTTTCAGCAACAATCTCCCTGACATTCTTTCCAAGCGCTTCTGCTTCGGTATAGCCATAAGTTTCTTTTGCGCCGTGGTTCCATGCCAGGATTTTTCCATCAAAATCGTGCATGATTACCGCGTCGTTCGAGTCGCTTACCACCGTAGCCATCCGGCGCAAATCTTCCACCTTCTCTTTTAGAGAGGTCTCCGCCCGCTTGCGTTCTTCTATTTCGTCCAACAGATTTGCATTGCTATTTTCGAGTTCCTGAGTACGCAGTTTGACCCTTTCTTCCAGGTTGGCATTCAACCTGGTCAAATTATCACGGGCAATTTTGAGGTTTTTGTTACTTTCATTCAATTCCTGATTTTTCTGTAAAGAATCCTCATACGTCGAAAGAAGGATATCTAATATTTGACGAGGAGAAGAATTAATCCTGTATTTCTGATCTGTAAACAAAAGTTCCACAGTGGAATCATCAGGTTGATTTTTTCTGAATTCGGAGTTTTGAATGAAGTATTGAATTCTGGCGATTATTAATTCTTCAGTGTATGGTTTAATAAGAAAACTGTCTGCTCCACATTCCAAGCCTTTTATTACATCTCTGGGATCATACAGCGAAGTCAAAAGAATCACCGGGATATTTTTCAAATGTTTATCGGCTTTAACTAATGAACAGAAACGATATCCATCCATGCCGGGCATTACAATATCGCATATTATAATTTCCGGTTCATAGTGTTTTAATATTTCAAGTGCCATTTCCCCATTGGTGGCATGTTGTACCGAAAAGTTATTATTCTCCAAAATATAAATCAATATTTTGGCTTGGGTAATGCTGTCTTCAACTATCAGTATTTCAACTTTTTTTTGGTCCATCTGATTACTCTTCATTAAGTTGATCCATTCCTTATCTCATCAAAAAAGGGTGTTTTCTTTTCTTCCACACATTTTGCTGCATACAGGTACATTGCTGCCGACCAGGTTTGCCAGTCCTGCCCTTTTGGCTGGCCATCCTGTGCTTTCACCCATTCATTAAAGCCGAAAACCAATTTGTTATCGTTGGTCAATCTGTTCAGCCGGGTAAGCGCAAGCAGTTTTTCTTCAGCCAGCTTATATCTTTTGGCAGCAACCAAAGCCGCAACATAAAAGCCGGCAATAAAAGGCCAGATTCCTCCATTGTGGTATTCTCCCGGATTGTTGTAAATGGCATACCGAGGCATCCAGTCAGGATCTTCGGGTTGAATAAATGGGAAAAAATTGGGTGGCAGATCAACTGCCAGTTCACCTCGTTCTTTCATGTTCGCACATTCTTCTTCAATCCACGAAACCATTTCATCTGCTCGCGTCGGGGATGCTATTCCGGAGAGAATGGCCAAACTATTACCTAAGAGGTCGAACCGTTCGCTGCTGTAAATTTTATATGCCCAGAAAGCATAGTAAGGTTTGTGTTTTACTACCAGGCCTTCAGGAACATGATGGTGAGTTGTATTTGGCGAAAAAATAAACCTGGCCATATCTTTACACACCGAATCTGCTTTTTCGTTCTGGTCCAATAGCCTGAGATAGCTATACACCAATGTGTTCACAAACAAACCAAATCCGGTTACCCACTGTTCGTCGCGCCAATCGCTTGTTGGTTGCTGAGCCACCAGGTTTCGGTCTGATGGACTTTGGTATTCCATCCATATCAAGGCTTTGCTCACAGCCTCCTGAAGAAAATCGGGATTACCCGCCACTTTTCTGAAAATGCCGACACCCAGCAAAAACAGGGGAGTGGTATCACTTGCGCCACGGTCTTCTTTATCGTGAACCAACGAAGGGATATGACCATGCTCAGTCTGGTTTTTCGCCAGCGTTTCCAATACTTTTTGTATGCTGTCGAGGAGTTTTTTATTTCCTGAAACAGCAATTCCCAATATTGAAAACATCAGGTCTCTGGTATAAGGTTCGGGATAACCCCAGCCGGCAGTACGCGGAAGGCCATGAAAAGGACCATGAGCATTGTGGAGTAACACTTCAAGGGCAGCCTTTTTAGCCTCTTCTATTTCTTGGCGGTTGGTTGGATTCATGGCTGTTTTTTTTCTTTTGATTTTCCGGCCATGTCAAACGCGATGGCTATTGCCTGTTTCTGGGCTTTCTTGCTTGATTTTGGAGTTGAAGTTCCGATTGTTCCGTTCTCGTGGTAACTGTGCATGATTTCTTCAATGTTTTCGGATATTACCTTTTTCGAACTTCCTTTTTTTAGTGGCATAATATTTTGGTTTTATGTTTTCATTTTAAAAGGCCAACTCACTTCCGTTCGAAACCTGATGTTATCTTTATTTCAAAAAGCGAACTCAATTCCGTCCGAAACCTGGCATCCTCTCTGTTCAGCATTTTACCGCGGACGGTTTTCTATTTATTCAACTTCGGCTACAAATATTTCGCACCTAAAGGCGCTATATTCTATTTTTGCAACCTTAGTAAAAAAACAAACAAAGAAGAAATCAACCTTATTCCCTTATTTGGATGTTTTCGCTACTCTGTTGCTTTTTGACAACCCGACAACCCGATAACATTTTCTAACTGACAACCCGACAACCTGAAAACAATT
>JBBRXN010000168.1:0-6052 GCA_038248385.1 Bacteroidales bacterium | reverse complement strand
TTCAGAAATTACCGGTATTGACAACGAACGACTTCCGCCTGTAGAAAAACTAACCCAACTGGAACAGTCAATTCTGGCCACCGAGTTGGAAAACTTGCTCCAGTATTTCCATTTTCACCTCGATTTTCCGGCAAACTACCCTGCTCATTTGCGTTATCCGTTTATCAGGAAGTTTTGGGAAGAAGAACATGTAGCATTGTCGTTTGGTGAAAACCTCATCGAGTTTTGCGACATGGAAGAAGAAAATTGCCCTTTCCCGGGATATTGCAACACTTGTAAAGAAGTTGCGGAACAAATGAAATTCGATGAAGAACAATGCAGTAAAGTTGATTTCAATTTCGATATTGATGTGAAGAACCTTCTTCCAAGCCCTGAAGAAATAGAAAACTTTATGAAACAACCTTTCAATTCAAACAACATGCAACTTTTTACCAATCTCTACGAAACCCTCAGCGAAAAGGATAAAAGCGACTACCTTTTCAAACTACTCGAAAGCAGCCCGATACTTAAATCAAATTTTATCAGGTATTTCGAGTCCAGCTACGAGCAACTACGTTTAAAAACCATCATGCCGTTTTCTTTCGATAAAAAATTAGCCTTGATGATCGAAAAAGCTGATAGTGTAACAGAAATACTGGAAGAACTCGATTTTGAAGAAACCGACTGGGACCGTTGGCATGGATCAGACCATTACATGCCCGATTATGAGGTGGCACAATTAGTGGCAGAGGAAGAGGCCTCAGAAGTTTTTGATGAATTTATCCAGGAACTGAAAATAGTTTTGGGAACCGGAAACCTGACAGATATTATCAGCGATTTTACCGCTATATTTCATGGCGTTACATGTGCCGAAATAAACGATCCGGAAAGTAACCTTGGCGATTCACCCAATGACTATTTTATTATTGAGCTAAACAACCTGATAAAAGAAAACCAGCAAAACCTTACCATGCGTGTGTTTGCCGAAATCGATTACGAAAATGCACTGGAACTTGCCTTTCGGTTCGACGAACTCCATTACAGTGATGAAAAAGATTATCTGCAATTGATCTCGGGTCTATTGATTGGAACCGTTAAGAATAAAGAGTTGGCTCAAATGGTTTGGGCTGCAAAGGCGAAATTTAATGGCCGGTTAAATCTCGTTCCTGAATTTTTAAACAAAGTAACCAAGTTGATTGGTGACAAAAAAATATGGGTCGAAAGCATGGAGTCGTGTTTTTTGCAAAATCTGGATTCATCAATCGACCTGATGGACCATTACTATGCCGGTAATATTGATGAGTTTGAGAAAGCTGCACCACGACTCTGGCAAACATTCAGCAGCAGCGTTTTAGATTATCTGCTGGATAAAGTAAAAAAAGGAACTCCGTTTCATATCACACTCCTGAAAAAGAATGCCAGCCGAAAAGGTGATAGTTCAAGTCTGGAATTACTGAAACAATACATTTCGCCCAAAGAAACCGGGGAGTTTATTGACTCAATGGATAACAACAATACAAAAGCTTTCTTTTATGCCAATGAAAAGTCTTTCGATAAGCTGACAGCCCTGATTAATGACAATTGCCTGAAATATGCATCATTTAGTATGGTAAATTTCACGCAGGTAATGCCCTGGTTATTCAACGATCGGCCTGCGGATGCCTGGGAAATGATTAAAAAGATGATCAAAATGAAAATGGAAAGTAGTCAACGGACGAGAGACACTTATGCCTACATCGCCAGCTTGTTGCTAATAGCTAAAAAAATTAAAGGAATTGACCAGGAAATCAGAACACTGACATCAAATCTATACAATAACAAACCCAATCTGCCCGCTCTGAAAGATGAGTTCAGAAAGGCCGGAATCGTATAAAATAAATCTTTGCTTTCGGTACTGAGACCGTTTCATAAAGAAAATATTTCGTAAGCAGTTATCAACAAAATGTTTCGATTTTTTGAGTGGTAATCTTTAAGTGAACCTGATTATTTGCTGAATCTAAAAAAGTAGAAAATTGTTTTAAACATTACACTTTATTTCAATGCATTAAAAACATCAGTTTTGGCTTTTTTTATCTTCGTACGGGCGACTTTACTTGTTTTTAATTTTAATGAGTTTTCAATGATACTTTTCTGGCTGCCCGAATCTGTATCATATTTGCCGTTGTACATATTCATGGGATTAAGGTCAAATTCATTTTCGCCCCAACACAACGTACCCATCTCAATCCGAAATTGTTTGAAAAGTTCGATATCCAGATATTTGTTTATCAGTGGGTGGTTACTTGATGATAAGAAGCGGAATAGGTCGATTGACCGTATTGTGCCATCGGTAAAATAAACTTTTATCTGAAAATCTTTTATGTATTTTGCTTTACAAATCATAGGTCACAATTTTTTAGTGATACGGACAAAATCAACTTTGGTTTTCCAAATAAAGTATTTATCCCAGGCTAAAACAAAACTACAAAACTGGTTGGCAAACTCCAATTCAACATGAAAAAAACCTACTTAATGAGTATCAAACAGCTAATAGTGCTATTTTAAAGCAATAATTTGAAACCAGCCGTCCCAAAAATTCTCTTGAAACGGCCTTTATTGTCTTTTACTTTTCAGGATTAGCCTTCTTTACAGGCTTTTCCAGTATCGTCTGGTATTTACGAACAGTATATTTTACCAGCTGATATGAAATGATGATCAAGGCTGGCCAGCTTAAAAACCAAAGTATTGAATTCCAGTACATATCGTTTATTTACTATTAGATTATTTACTATTGACAATTATTCTTATTGAAGGGAAAATGGCATTAGTCATTGGGAAAAAAATAAATTGAATGACTATTTCCTATTGACCAATGACCATTTTTCCAATGACTTTTTCCTAATGACTTTTTCCTTTAATAAACATGGTGTTCCTGTTCCAGTTCTTCGGTGCTGATTTGCTTTTTGTTCATCGCTTTCCAGGCAATCCAGATGTAGCCCAGAATAAAGGGAACCAATAAAGAAACGTAACTCATGACCGTCAGGGTAAAATGGCTTGAAGAGGCGTTTTCGATGGTAAGCGACGATTGCATATCGAGCACCGATGGATAAAAACTGGTATGATTGAATCCTGCCAGAATAAACAAAGCCCAAACGGTTAAAACAGTACCACTGCCACCGCACCATATTCCTTTGGTTCCACCCTTCAGTAAGCTTGACCCGATGCCGTACAGCACCAGCACAATACCAATTAAAAGCATGATCGTATTAATTGGCATGGCCAGCAGATTGTGCAGGTATTTGTAGGTTTCGATGGCAATTTCTCCGGTTTCAGGATGATAAGCAAAACCATCCTTGAAAAGCAACACAATTACAAAATACAGGAAGAATACCAAAAACGGAATGGTATTGTATAAAAGATGCTTTTTTGAACGTTCGTAAATCGCAGCATTGTCCACCGAATTCATAAAATACAGCAATCCAAGAACCCGGGACAGAAAAAGGACTGCCAGTCCGAGCGCCACATTGTGAAAAGTCAGCACTGCTTCCAGTCCGCGAAAAGGTGTTCCCCAGGTTACATGGTTCATATTGTCGAGTGAAAACATGGCGCCATTGAAGAAAGTACCCACCGCTACACCGATCAAAAGAGGACCCAGTAAGCCATTCACGAACAGAAATACTTCGTAGGTTCTTGCACCTAAAAAGTTGGCCGGTTTTTTACGAAACTCGTACGAAACCGCCTGAATGACAAACGAAAAAAGGATGGCGAACCAGACCCAGTATGCCCCTCCGAACGATGTAGCATAAAACAAGGGAAAGGAAGCAAAAAATGCACCGCCAAAAGTGACCAGCGTAGTGAAAGTAAATTCCCATTTCCGGCCAAGCGTATTAACCAGAAGTGTTTTTTCAGTTTCGTTTTTGGCAATCGTAAACAGCAGTGTTCCGCCGCCCTGTACAAAGGTCAGGAAAACGAACAATGCGCCAAGCAGCGAAACGATCAGCCACCAGTATTGCTGTAATGTCAAAAGTGATAAAGTTTCAAACATGGCTGTTTCCTCCTTCAGAATTAGGTCCGATTTTAATTTGACGCATCATGATTTTTATTTCAGCAATCAGCAAAGTGGTAAAAATGATGGCAAAAAGCCAAAAGGTAACCTGAACTGCGCCAACACTGATTTTTGTAACTGCGGCCATGGTGGGCATCAAATCCTGAATAACCCATGGCTGGCGGCCAACTTCGGCCAATACCCAACCAGCCTGACTGGCCAGATAAGCCAATGGGATAGTAAAAATGGCTATCCAGAGGAATTTTCGTTTTTTGTGGATTCGCCCTTTTAACGTGTAAAATAAGGCCATCAGGAAAAAGAAGATAAAATACATTCCCAGCACCACCATAATGTGAAAACTATAAAAGGACAATGGGATACTTGGTACAAGCGTATGTGTGTCACTGATATAGCCGTATCCGAAATACTTGAAGTAGTTTTTCTGGAAATCGGTGCTCATGATTTCTGTTTTTAGCGAATCGGCCAAAGTAGTTTGACCCGATTTTTTAGCTAATTTATAAGCAGTCAGCTTTTCGATGGCCAATTTTCCCCTGGTAATTTTTTCGGTGGCCGACATGATCCCGTATTTTTCATTTCCCCTGATCAAATCGTTTATTCCGGGAACAAAGGCATCCCAGTTCAGAAAAGCCATGTACGACAATACATTCGGTATTTCAATTTTCATCGCAAAGTCTTTCAGGTTTTCGTTGGAAGGATCAGTTTCAGTCCTCGAAATAACACCGAGTGCCACCAATCCGGCTCCTTCGCTGCCATTGTACAAACCTTCGAAAGCAGCAAATTTCATGGGTTGGTAATGTGCGATATCACGGGCTGAACTATCGCCCGACATAACAGTGTACATGGATGCCAGAAAACCAAAAATAGCAGCAACAACAATGCTTTTGCGCGCAAACACGACATCCCTCCTTTTCAGGATAAACCAGGCCGATATACCAATTACAAAAATGGAAGCCAGCACAAAACTTGACGATATCGTATGTAGAAACTTGTGAACAGCCATGGGTGAGAACAAAATATCCCAGAAATTGGTCATTTCCATTCGTGCCTTTTCAGGATTAAAAACCATGCCAACAGGCCTTTGCATCCAGCCATTGGCCACCAAAATCCACAAAGCAGAGAGGTTGGCCCCGATAGCTGTCAGCCACGTGGCAGTCAAATGAAATCCTTTGCTCACCTTGTTCCATCCAAAAAACATGATGGCAACAAAAGTCGATTCCATAAAAAAGGCCAGAATACCTTCGATGGCAAGCGGTGCGCCAAAAATATCGCCCACAAACCATGAATAGTTCGACCAGTTGGTACCAAACTCGAATTCGAGGATGATGCCGGTAGCCACACCAATTGCAAAGTTAATCCCGAATAAAGTCATCCAGAATTTGGTAATTCGTTTCCACTCCTGATTTCCGGTCTTTACATAGAGGGTTTCCATGATGGCGATGATGAATGCCAATCCCAATGTTAAAGGCACAAAAATCCAATGATACATGGCCGTCAGTGCAAATTGCCCGCGGGACCAGTCAACCAGAGACATGTCAATTCCTTCGATCATAGATTTTGTTTTATTTGTTGATTGTGGTTAAATTTTCAAGTACGTGATTGCTACGTTCAGCATCATTTTTAAAGTTGGTCTTCAGGAAATTGGGGAAGAAGAAAATTTTCAGGATTATGAACATGATGAAAAGTTTAATCAGGATAACCAGCCAAACCTGCTTCCCCCATTTGGGCATATTGGAGAAACCCTCACGATAAAAAAAGAAGATTTTACTAAATAATTTCATCTATACCAAACCTTTTGAAATTGCAAAAAACCAATTCATAAAGTTAAAGCGATTTTCATTATTAATGAACTTATGAGTCGAAAAATCATACCGATTAAATTTATTTACAATAAAATACAATGAAGCCTTCTGAATACTAGCAATTTGCAGCTACACCATCCTTTTTAAACATTTACTCTATATTATTTTTTGATGTTTCATTGAACAAAATGCCGTTTTAATCCTTATTTATCCCGAAAATCAACTGACA
>JBBRXN010000167.1:0-6325 GCA_038248385.1 Bacteroidales bacterium | reverse complement strand
TTGATGCAGAAAGGTATTTTCTGGAAGACATTGATGTGGATGAAATACACAGGAATAATGTTTTCTCTTTTATTGAAGATTCGGATAGTAAAATATGGATCGCAAGTTTCAGTAATAAGATTATGTATTTCGATAACCAACGAAATGAATTTATCACTCAACCGATTGACCACCCCGAAGCCCACAATTTCAGCAATAAACGTAAAGGTTTAATAATAGGTAGTAATGGTGATTTTTATTTAAGCATTGAGGATAATGGATTATTGGTATGGGACAGAAAGAATAATAATTTCAGGTTATACAAACCAAATGGTACCGATACAGGACCAAAGGGCAATGTTTTATCTGCACTTGCTGAAGATAAAAACGGATTAATCTGGATTGGTGACAGAAATTCTGATGGAATAAGCATTTTCAATAAGAAAACCAAAAAATTCACCTTTTGCCAATCTGAACAGTTAGATCCCTATTCTCTGAATACGAACAAAATAAATTGCATATACAGGGATAAAACCGGTTTGGTGTGGGTAGGTGCAACAATTGGAGTCAATAAATACAGTACAGGCAAATTCAAATTCAACCGGTATTTTAGCAATCCAGATCTTCCCGATAAATTAAGCTTTAATAATACACTTTGTTTTACTGAAAGTAAGAACGGCGATATATGGATAGGAACCGATGGTGGTGGATTAAACAAGTTAGATCGGAAAACGGGCAAGTTTTCACATTTCGTGAACAATCCTTCCAATCGCAATTCTTTAAGCAGCAATGCTATCATTTCAGTTTTTGAAGACCATGAGGGTACCTTATGGATGGGAACTTTTCATGGTGGATTAGCAAGAATGAAAGATAACAAGTTTGATGCCTTTTATCCTGATCGGGCCAATCCATATTCAATTTCGGACAAAAATGTATGGTACGTATTTGAAGACAGCAAACAAAACCTTTGGGCAGCCACATTAAGCAGCGGGCTTGAGTTGTTTGACCGGAAAACAAACCGGTTTTATCATTATTCTGCCAAAGAAGGCGATTCAACCAGTTTATGCAATAATACAATCAGTGAGATTTATGAAGACAGCAAACAAAACCTGTATTTTACCAGCAATCAGGGTGTAAGTATCCTTGATTTGAATGCTTACGATTTTTCAGGAACACCTCCTGATTTAAAGTTTCGGAGCTTACATCATGTTGTAAACAAAAACAGTCTCAGCAGCAATGATGTTTATTGTGTTAAAGAAGATAATAAAGGTAATTTGTGGTTTGGAACATTTGGCTCTGGTATTGATAAACTGGACCGGTCAACAGGGAAATTCACCAATTATTCCATAAAAGATGGATTGCCCGGGAATTCAGTAACTTCCATTCTTGTTGACAGCCTTAATGATTTATGGTTGGCAACAGATAAAGGTCTGGCGAAATTTAATCCCATATCGAATGAGTTCATTGTTTTTGACCGAAAGGATGGATTACAAAACAGAAGTTTGAAAAGTTGGGCAATTAAAACAAAGGACGGTGAAATGTTTTTTGGCGGGCCCGATGGTTTTAATTCGTTTTACCCTGACCGTATTAAATATGCCCAAAACCAAAATATACCTCCCGTTGTTATCACCGGCCTGAAGATATTCAACAAACCGGTTAAGATAAATGAGCAATTCAATAATCGGATCATATTGGCTGGTGATATTAGTGAAATCCATGAATTGGTGCTATCCTACGCGGAAAATTACTTTACATTCGAATTTGTGGCTCTTGATTATATCACACCTGAAAAGAATAATTATGCCTATATGATGGAAGGCTTTGACAAGGATTGGATTCAGTGCGGTACCAAACATGAGGCCAATTACACCAACCTTGACCCTGGTAAATATACTTTTCGGGTCAAAGCTTCGAACAACGATGGAGTATGGAACGAAGCGGGAACTTCTATTAAAGTGGTAATCCTGCCTCCCTGGTGGAGCACCTGGTGGTTCCGGCTATTCGCAGGTTTTGGAGTAATCGCTGTTGTGGTATATGTTTATTATTCGCGTATTCAGCAGTATGAAAAGCAGAAGATATTGCTCGAAAAAATGGTTGCAGAAAAGACTTCTGAATTGCATGACTTAAATGCTACGAAAGACAAATTCTTTTCGATTATTGCTCATGATATTAAGAATCCGTTTAATGCCATTCTGGGTTTCACCGAGTTGCTTGAAGAAAATTACAAGGAATGGACTGATGAAATGAAGCTTGAAATAATCAGCCTGGTTAATACCTCATCAAAAAACCTATACCAATTACTGGAAGATCTGCTGCAATGGTCGCGTTCCCAGCGTGGAATTATTGAATTTAAACCCGAAAAAATTGAGCTGAAGGAAACGTTTCAGCGCATAATCGATTTAATGAAAGGAACTGCCGAAGCGAAAAATATTGAATTGGATTTTACTATTCCTGAAAATGGATTGGCTGTGCACGCTGACCGGCAAATGCTTGATACCATTATGCGTAACCTGATCAGCAATGCGTTGAAATTCACAAATACCGGTGGCAAAGTTCATGTTATTGCTGAAATGATGAATGGACTTGTAAATATAAAAGTGACTGACAATGGTGTCGGCATGAGAAGCGACATTAAAGATAAACTGTTTAAAATTGATTCCAATCAAACCACTCCCGGTACTGCAAATGAAATTGGTTCAGGATTGGGTCTCATACTTGTCAAGGAGTTTGTTACAAGGCATGGAGGTGAAATCGGCGTGGATAGTGTGGTAGGAGAGGGTAGTACGTTTCATTTTACGTTGCCTGTGGCAATATAAACAAAAAAGAAAGGCCGTCTCAATTTTCTTTGAGACGGCCTTCTAATTGGCTATATATATGGAAACTAAACTTTCGTAATATTTACCGTATTGAATCCTCTGAAATTGTTGTTCAGATTATAGGATTATTGATACAATTGTTTGTAAAGCTCTTTTAAATCAGGAGATAAAATAATTTCAGTCCTGCGGTTGCTGGCACGTCCTTCAGCAGTTTCATTGGTTTGTACCGGGTGAAATTCACCTTTACCTGATGCGGTGATACGTTTCGCATCAAAGCCATAATCAGTGGTCATAATACGCAAAATGGAAGAAGCTCTTGATGTGCTGAGATCCCAGTTGTCTTTAAACAATTTAGTCTTAATTGGGACATTATCGGTGTGGCCTTCAATTACCACAGTAATGTCAGGAGCGCTGCCAAGTACCTGTACAAGCGATTTCAGCGCTTCTTTTCCTTTGGGGTCAACAACGTCGCTACCCGATTTGAACAACAATTTTTCAGCAAGCGAAACATATACGTTTCCGTCTTTAATATAAACTGAAAGCTCATCGGCTTTATAATTCATCAAGGCAGCTGATATGGTATTTTTTAGCTTCAGCATCACATCTTTTTGCGATTGAATGATGTCCTGAAGATTTTTCAAGCGTTTGGCCTGATCGGCTATGGTCATTTTTGATGCGCTTGAAAGTGACTTTAAATCACTTGAAACCGAAGCGTTTTCATCAGAAAGGGAAGCATTTTTATTTAGCAAGGAAGCTTTTTCAGCTTTCAGGTCTTTTACATTTGTGTTACAATCGGTAAGAAGACCATGTGTTGCAGTGCTGTCTCTTTCCAGCTTATCAACTCTGGCTTCCGAAGCTTTAAATTTTTTTCCTGATACGCATGACGTTAATGAAAGCGCCAGTATTAAAGATGCGAATGCAAGGAATTGGAATGTTTTTCTCATTTTGTTTCTTTTAAGTGAATAATAAAATTGTATCAATCAGTGTTTTGCAATAATACTTTATCGATACTGCAAAGTTGATTACCTTGGATAGAATAAACCTTACACAATTCCGTTAATGATTTATATAAATCACAGTTTTGCACTTTCAATGAAGTCCGGAATCCGGTTTTTGCCGGTTTTTTAATTTATTTAATACCTTTACTGAATGAGAAAAATAATAATCTACGTATTATTCCTTCTAATACCTGCTGTTAACAGTGCCCGTGTTACTGAATTTGATTCAGAAAAAACAATTAATATAGATACTTATAGTGCAGTGAACCTTGCTGATACCGGATTGTCGAGAGATGTATTCGATTTTGCAGTCAAAGGCCTGAGAAAACTTGACACCGAAGGAAAATTGCAGAATCCTGACATTGTAACCATTGCCGATTATTCGCAATCGAGCAACAAAAAGCGTTTATATGTTATTGATTTGAAAAATAAAAAATTACTTTTCAATACGTATGTTGCTCATGGCAGAAACACCGGTGGTGAATTTGCCAATTCATTCTCCAATGCGGAGGGTTCTTATAAAACCAGCCTTGGCTTTTATATTACCGAGCATCCGATTGTTGGATCTCATACCGGATATGCGCTGATGATTGAAGGTGTTGAAAAAGGATTCAACGACAATGCATTAAAGCGTGCCATTATTATTCATGCGGCTGATTATGCTTCTGAAGATTTTATTAGAAAAAACGGAAGGCTTGGCCGGAGCCTGGGTTGTCCGGCTCTTCCACCCGAACTGAACAAACCGATTATCGAAACCATCAAAGACGGAACATGTTTGTTTCTTTACAATCCCAACGAAAACTATATTTGTAGCTCATCGTTACTTAATTAACCCATACACATCGGGTAGAAAAGTAACTTTATTTCCTGTAACTGTTACCGGTACATAAATAATGAAGACCGGTATTTTTACGGGCAATTTTAGAATTTTCGATTCGGTATCTTTCTTTCCGGTTTTTAATTCCTGAATGTCGATTTTGCCGCGAAGCATGGCATCTGCCAGTTCAAAAGGTTTTTCCAACCTAATACACCCGTGACTTAGAAACCGATAGTCTTTTTTGAAGGCTTCCGGATTGCTTGTGGCGTGCAAAAATATGCTGAACGGATTCTTTAAATAGAATTTTAACACCCCCAGCGAATTGTCTGAACCGGTTGACTGACGGAAAAAATAGGGAAAGTTCTTATCGGTGTAATTGTTCCAGTTCAGTTCCGAATCGTCTATTATATTCCCTTTGGCATCCATCACATCAAAATTATGCTGCTCCAGGTAATTGTCATCCTTTTGTACTTTGGGTAAAATTTCTTTTGCAGCAATATCAAAGGGTACAGTCCAGGTAGGAAAAGTTACAATGCTTGTAATGTATGATGCAATGGTTGGTGTTTGATTCTTCTTTCCCCCAGGGACTGTGCGCATTTTCAAGGCTGGTAAATCGTTTTTATAATAAGTAGCCTCAGCTTCCGGAATATTTACCAATATGTATTCCGGATGATGGTTAACAGTCAGATACTTTCGGTAGTTCATCGCAAGAAGCACAGTTTTGTACTTCACCGAATTTTTGTCAGGAATTGAATCCTGTAGGAACTTTTTCAGGACAAGGTAATCAGGATCTGTGCAGTCGAGCTTTGAAACTATTTTTGAGACCGATTCCTTATACCCTGAAAATATCAGTTGTAAAATATATACAGAATCACGGTGGGCATTCACTTCATCATATTCAAAACTGACATTGGCTTGTTGCTTGAATTTTAGAAAAGTTAAAACCAAACCTGTTATTTGCCTGTCTGCTTTTTCTTTTGAAAGATTGTCCATCTTTTTATAATTGAGCGACAATGCTGCACGAATTTGCTCCGCCTTGAGCTTATCTGTTGCAAAGCCTGAATTCTCTGTTGACTCAATCACTTTTAGCCATTCACCTGCCCTTTTTATGTCCTTGCGCGATGTAAACCAAAATAGCGGTTCATTATAAGTAGCATAAAATTTTTGAACCATCAAAGAGTCTTCATTTGATGATACAACCTTAATGGCAGGTTGTATCGCGAAGCTGGTGGCGACGAAACAACTTACTATGAAAAAAGTAAGAAGAACTTTACTTAGAGCAATCCATTTTTTGAAGGTAGGGTAGAGCATATAAATATCCTGATTTTATCTGATTAATTACAATACAAAAATGTGGAAATACTGGCCATACAACCTTACACAATTAGGGGAATATGTTACATTATTCACGCATTTCGCTTTTCAAAAATTTAAATCATGTTTGATTAGCAACGCCATTTATGGCGTTGAAGAATGAATGACCCATTTCCCGGCTTTAGCCAAAATATAAATGATTGTTTGGGCTAAAGCCCGGTGTAATTGGATCATTTTCATGTCCTTAGCCTGAAGGCTACGTCTAATCAAATTACCCCGAACATGGTTTTAACGCTACAAATCACCGTTTAATAATTTCAAATCCATATCTTTCAATGAATTTATAGTATTCATCTGCAAACGAAACCTTTTTGTGATGTTCTGGTTGATTGGCAATGTAA
>JBBRXN010000166.1:0-6653 GCA_038248385.1 Bacteroidales bacterium | reverse complement strand
GTGTAATCGTTGGGCTCTTTCAGGGTACACAAATGCCCGAATGTCCAGGTGACCTGGTATCCGTTTCCTTCAAAATAGCCGTCTCTGCGACCATTTGCTCCCACGATAAGGGCTAATTCTTTTGCCACACTGGGCTTTTCGGCGATACAAACTTTCATGCGACGTAGTTCCAAATTCCAAATTTCAAATTACAGGTTGGGCTTTGATTTGGAAATTGGTTATTCGTTATTGGATATTGAACAATTTGCTTATTCCTTTTTAACTTTCAGTTCCTTGATTTTAATATTCCTGAAATAGATAGGCGCACCGGCGTGTTTTCCCTGCAAACCAATGAATCCATGGGTTGGAAGTTTGTTGAAAGGTGTGCTTAACCATGCAGGAATTTCACTTCCGTCAGGATTTTTGGTGGAGCTTGTCCACAAATCCATATCCATTTTATTCACGATTTCGCCATTTAGGGCAACTGTAATCATTTTTCCCTTACAGGTAATGGTGAAGTGGTTCCATTCACCCGGTTTCTTTACCAGACTTTTGGTAGGAGCCAGATGTCCGAAAATAGCGCCACACTGCCATGTTTTCGGGCTTTCGGCCCATTGTTTGGCATAGTCGTCGGCAATTTGAATTTCCACTGAATTCGGAATCCAATTTTCTTTGTTCGTACAATATACAATTACACCACTGTTGGTTCCGTTGGCTGTTTTAAATTCCAGATCGAGTTTGAAATTCTGGTAGTCTTTCGCAGCCCAGATTGCCTGATCTTCTGAAGCGGTTAAAATGCCTTTATCGAAAGTCCAAACCCCTCTTGGAAATGCAGCATCTGAAAGGTCTTTTTTAAACAGATTGCCCCATTCAGCTGAGTTTGGATGTACCGAGTCGTTTTTCTTTTTGTCTTTTGCAGAAAGTCCGGTTCCCATAAAAGTCAATACAATAAGGGCAATCAATCCTGATTTGAACGTTTTGATCATGATTAGGTTTTTTAATTGTTATGTAGATTATTTTGAAATTAATAGCCTTATGCCATTTTCTTCAAGCGTAATAATCCTTTTTTTGTACAAAGCGCCGATGGAAGCTTTGAAGTTTTTCTTGCTGAATTTGAAAATTTTATAGATTTCTTCAGGAGAACTTTTGTCTGTAATGGGCAAAAAACCTTCACGTTTTTTAAGTTCTGCAATGATTTTATCTGCGAATTCGCTGATTTTTTCATAACCGGCTTTTACCAAACTGAGATCAATTTTGCCATCTGTCCTGATTTTCTTAATGAACCCCGAAATCTTGTCTCCCGGATTAAGTGGCTGAAAAACCTCGTTTTTATAAATGATTCCAAGGTGACTGTTGTCAATAATGGCATTGTAACCCAAATCGGTTTCATTCACAATAATCAAGTCAACCTCTTCACCTTCGTCGTAGTCAATGGGCAGATTATCAAGATAACTTTCGATTTTTGATGAAGCCGCAATTCTTTTGGTATCAGTGTCAACATAAACATATACCAGGTATTTTTTGCCTTCTTCCATTGGTTGGCGCTGCTCGCGGAAGGAGACAAACAAATCTTTCGGTAATCCCCAGTTCAGGAATGCGCCTACCTGAGTTATCGAAACTACTTCGAGCAAGACGAATTCTTCGACCATTGCCAGAGGTTTTTCGGTTGTGGCAACCAGGCGGTCTTCCGAATCGAGATAGATAAACGCATCGATCATATCTTCCGGCTTCGTTCCTTCAGGAACATAGCGTTTTGGCATCAGTATTTCGCCCAAATCGCCACCGTCGAGGTAAATACCAAAATCAACCTCTTTCACCACATACAGGTGATTTATTTTTCCTATTTCAGTCATAATCGAGTTTCAAATTTATAGTTCCAAATTCCAAATACAAGATCGTAGCTTCATCCCTTTGTGGATGAATTTATTATAATAACCAATAACCAATAACCAATTATCAATATCCAAGAACCAATAACCAATCTGCCAGCGATCGTTAAGTCCCCCTTGGGGGATTTAGGGGGCTTTTCATTCCCATCCCGAAGCCAGAATGTCGGCAATGTGGATAGGTTTGATGGGCAAATTGTTTTTCAGGATATATCCTTCGAGGTTCATGATGCACGACGATTCTGTGGAGATGATGTATTCAGCTCCTGTTTTCAGGGCATTCTCTACTTTCTGTTCGGTCATCGCCGTTGAAATGGCCGTGAATTTTGCAGCGAAAGTTCCGCCAAATCCGCAACAGGTTTCGGTGTCTTCCATTTCAACCAATTCAAGGCCTTTCACTTTCGAAAGTAGTAGCCGTGGTTCTTTACGGATGCCATATTCGCGCAATGCGGTACATGCATCGTGGTAGCAAACTTTGTGTGGAAACTCAGCTCCGAAGTCGGTAAAATGAAGATGATTCACCAAATAATCCGTCAATTCAAACAAGTTCCGGTCGAGTCGCTGATAATCTTCAAAGCCTGCTTGTCCGTTTTTAAACAGATCGGGATAATAATTTTTGATAAAGCCGGTACACGAAGCAGATGGACTGACGATATGCCGTTCGTTCGGGAAATCGCGGATAAATTTCTTCGCCAGTGTTTTGGTTTCATCCCAGTAACCGCTGTTAAATGCCGGCTGTCCGCAGCAGGTTTGTTCCGGATTGTAATTCACTTCCAGACCTGCTTTCCGAAGTAATTTTACCGTATTAAATGCAGTATCAGGATAGATCTGATCGATAAAACAGGGTATAAAAAGATCGACAATCATACAGTTTTTATTTGCGTTGAAGATACCAAAGACTTTCCTTAAAACAAAAAAGCTGCCCGTAAGAGCAGCTTTTGCACGGGAGGAGCGACTCGAACGCCCGACACCTGGTTTTGGAGACCAGTGCTCTACCAACTGAGCTACACCCGTATCCTTTTTTGCGATGGCAAATATAGTAATTAGTTTTATACCACCTAAAGAAAAAAAACATGAAGCATAAAAAAGCTGAATGAAAATGGGCGTTTCAGAACTTGATCATGGCTGACTTTTTCATAATCAATTGGATAAAGTATAAAAATAAAATGCCATCCAATAGATTTGGGATGGCATTTTGTGTCAAATTGAATTAAGATGGTTGGATGAATCCGATCTGATGGATTGTTAACGTATTTTTATTTCTTTGGTTTTTCCATTAATTGTAAGAATAGCAATGTTATCGCATTCTCCGGTTCCATAGTTAATGGTCCAATTGCGGTTGTTGCTGGTAACAATTGAAACAGTTCCGCTAACGATGTGGTGACATGATGCTTTAAAAACCAGCGGATTTTCCACTGTTACCGTTTTGGTTACTTTCACTCCTGAAACTCGGGTAAATTCAACAGTTCCCCAACTTACAACCTGGTTATCATCTTTGTTGGCAAGCACATTACGTTGATATTGACGTGTCAGATTGGCTATACGATGTGCAGTTTCTTCATTGTTGGGGAAGTTGATGGTAATATCTTCCGTTGAAGAAAACGAAACAGAAGAAATAGGTGATGTTTTAGCAGATTTGTCTGACGACGAATTGTTGCAATTGGTTGCCATGTTAAAAACAGATCCGTTTATCAGTGAACCAGAACAATAACCCATTAAAAATCTATTAAGAATGAAAAATATATTCTCCATCCTGATATTTGTTTCCACTATGTTTTCCGGCTTGAATGTGCAATCACAAAATCCTGATCGTTTTCCTATGCTTCGCGAGCGGATTATTCAGGCTAAATTGCGTGAAATCAAGCTTAGCCTTAAACTCGACGAGGCAACCTTTGTTCAATTCCGTCCAATTTACCTGAAATACGAGCGGGAAATTTCCGGGATTGACTTTCGGAATCTGGCCAGATTGATGAGAGTTGATACAGACAGCTTATCTGCAGTGGAGGCTGATCGTTTGATTGTTAATCAGTTGGAAAGTGCCAGGGAATTAATCCTTATCCGTGAAAAGTATTATAAAGAATTCAAAACTGTAATTACACCTCAACAAATCATCAAACTCTACCAAACTGAGGCCGAATTACGCAAAAAGGTGATGCAGGAATTGAAAAGAAGGATGATGAGCCGGTAAGCAGTTGAGGATGAAAAAATAGTGATCTCCAATTTCTTTTTTATCTTCACCATGCGATTAATCAATCAATCAAATCCATGGCCCACCAAAAGACTTTAAGTATCGAGAAAAATGTGATCATTATTTTTGGGATTACACTGATCGCAGTGATGGGAATTTCCAGTATTACGCCTGCTTTCCCCGGAATCATCAAATATTTTGGGATATCAACACATCAGGTTGGCTGGCTGATTGCAGCTTTTACACTTCCTGGCATATTTTTAACTCCTGTTTCCGGAATTCTGGCCGATCGATTTGGCCGGAAGGTGGTTTTGGTTCCTTCGCTTTTTCTATTTGGTATTGCTGGTTTCCTGTGTTCTTTTATGAACGATTTTCATTCTTTACTGGCGATGTTGTTTGTCGAGGGAATAGGAGCCAGTGGTCTTTCGAGTATCAACATTACGCTGATCGGCGATTTGTATTCAGGAGAGAAGCGAACGGCGCTGATGGGCTACAATGCCAGTATTCTGAGCATCGGAACGGCTGCTTATCCTGCACTTGGAGGATTTATCGCTGTTTTTGGCTGGCAGTATATTTTCTATTTGCCATTGCTGGCCATACCGCTTGGCATCTTTGTAATGTTTGGCCTGAATAATCCGGAACCAAAGGATCATCAGGGAATTGGTGAATATTTCAGTCGGGTTTGGAAAAGTATCAACCAATCAAGTGTCTGGGGACTTTTTCTGGTCAATATGTTGGTTTTTGTGCTGCTTTACGGAGCATACCTGACGTATTTCCCCATCATGCTTTCAGAGCGTTTGCAGGCAACTTCGGTTCAGATTGGATTGTCGATGTCGGTAATGTCGCTGATAACAGCCGCCACAGCTTCTCAATTGGGACGCCTCAATAAGTTGCTGAAACCAAAATTTCTTTTAATGATTGGCACAGGTTTTTATCTGCTCTCTATGTTATCGCTTTTGATTTCCACCAGCTGGATTCAGGTGGTGGGTTCGGTTGTTTTATTTGGTCTCGGACATGGAATTCTGATTCCATCAATTCAGAATTTACTTGTTGGTTTTGCTTCCATCAAAGAACGGGCAGCTTTTATGTCATTCAACAGCATGGTGTTGCGTATCGGGCAAACACTTGGCCCGCTGGTTATCGGTATTTTTTATTCCCTTGGAAGCCTGAAAGGTTCGTTTGGCGGTGGCGCGCTGGTAGCCGGAATTATGTTTTTTGTGGTTGTGACAATGGTGAAAGGCACAAAATCTTATTCCAAATAAGTATAACCGTATAATCCTGAACGGTAATTCGATAAGAATTCTTTTCCTTCTTCTGCTGAAATAATTCCTGATTTTACAGAGGAAGTCACCCAGGTTTCGACTGTGCGTACCAGCTTTTTAGCATTGTACTGAACATAGTCGAGTACTTCGGCCACTGTTTCGCCGTCGATGATCTGATCGATGTGGTATCCTTTATCGTCAACCGAAACGTGTACTGCGTTTGTATCGCCAAACAGGTTGTGCAAATCGCCCAATATTTCCTGATAGGCACCCACCAAAAATACTCCGATGTAATAAGGTTCTTTCGCTTTAATCGGATGCACAGGCAAGTAATAAGAAAAATTCCGGGTTGAAATAAAGTTGTCAATTTTCCCGTCCGAATCGCAGGTAATGTCCTGAATGGTGGCCGAACGTTCCGGCTTTTCATCCAGACGTTGAATCGGGATGATGGGGAAAATCTGATCAATTGCCCATGAATCGGGAAGTGACTGGAACAGCGAAAAGTTACAGAAATATTTATCCGACAGTAGTTTGGGTAAATAGAGCAATTCTTCAGGAATATGCTTCAGTTCTCCGGTCATTTGGTGGATTTCCTTGGCAATCGACCAGAACAAACGCTCAATCTGCGCGCGTGTTTTCAGGTCAATCATTCCAAGGCTGAAAAGGTCAAGCGCTTCTTCCCTTATCTGCTGCGAATCGTGCCAGGTTTCGAGCATCCGGGGTTGGTTGAGCAAATCCCACATCGAGAACAATTCACGAACCAGTTCATGGTCATCTTCTTTCGGTTCTTCGTCTTCTCTCATGGTTGGCAGAGAGGTTGTCTCGAGTACTTCGAAAATCAGTACCGAATGGTGTGCCGTAAGCGAACGTCCTGATTCGGTGATGATATTCGGGTGCGGAATGTTGTTTTTATCGCAAACATCCACAATAGTCGAGACAGCATCGTTTACATATTCCTGAATACTGTAATTGACGCTGCTTTCGCTGCTCGATGAACGGGTCCCGTCGTAATCTACACCCAATCCGCCACCAATATCAACAAACTCAACATTAAATCCCTTTAGATATACCTGAACATAGAATTGCGACGCTTCGCGCATGGCAATTTTGATGCGACGTATTTTGGTTACCTGACTACCAATATGAAAATGGACCAGTTTAAGGCAATCTTTCATTTCCTTTTTCTCCAGAATATCCAGCGCTTCGAGCAGTTCACTTGAAGTTAAACCGAACTTGCTTGCATCGCCGCCAGAGTCTTCCCATTTACCGCTTCCCGAACTGGCAAGTTTGATGCGAATACCGATATTCGGCCTTATTTTTAATCGTTGAGCTATCTTG
>JBBRXN010000165.1:0-6739 GCA_038248385.1 Bacteroidales bacterium | reverse complement strand
CTTCGCTTCAAGTAAAACCATCGGTAATGCTTCTGCTCGTGAAGTCATCAGGTAGATTGATGCATCAAGGTATTGACCAATTATCCTGTCCGTCGGCGAAAGAATCTCAACTCGATCTTTCAGACCTGAAGTTTCAATGCGTGAAAGAATCTTCTCTTTCAATGGGCCATTTCCTATTATCCGTAGGCTCCAATCAGGATGTTTGATGGTCAGCTTAGAAAAGACATCAAGTAAAATATCATACCCTTTGTTGTAATCCATTCTGCCAATTGCCAAAATTATCTTGTTCTCTAATTTTGCCGGTTGTTCAGGAAAAAAAGAAACTGAATTGGGGATTACAAAACTATTCGTATTGAGGTTTTTCAATTTCGGCAAATCCTGTTCAGTCAGCGAAATCACTGCGTTTAACCGGTGATAAGAAAGCTTCCGGAGGAATGACCAGATATGTTTGGCAAATGAATAGGAATTATGCTGGCAACCAATTGTTTTCAGGTTCTTCTTTTGGGGGATCATCGCCAGTATCAAACTGGGAAACGTTCCCATACCGAGAACTATTGTTTGATCGGTGTATTGCTTGAAATGGCTGTTCACCTTAAAAAGGGCCGTTATTTTTTGTGTAAGATTAAAACCGTTTTCAAAATCAAAATCTAAATATTTTACCGCCACCCGGTTGTCGATACTGAAAATATTCGAAGGCTTAAAACACGACAAGGAGAGAATGGAAACCTGATGGTCGTTTTCTACCAGTTGGTTGGCCATATTAACGGTTACTCTTTCTGCTCCTCCACCGAAATGAATGTCATAAACCAGAAAAACGAGGTGCATTTTGTATAGAATTGGTTTCAGACAATCGCCTTGTTTCGTTGATTATATTGAGCATAAATAGAATAAAAATCATTTCAAAACTGGGCACCAGCAGAAATCGGACCCAGAGAATCAGCGTATAAAATAAAATCGGGATAAAATATTCGATATTTTCGTACGAGGTTACTTTGTTAAAGACGGGAAGTGTAATCAATGAAAAGAAAATGACTGTGATAATCCCGAACTGAACAATTGCATCGTATAGCTCATTATGTGGCATGATCAGAGATCCTTCAGTCGCTTTGATAAAATTTGAGACAGGACCAAATCCCAAAAGTACCTTTGTATCAAGAGGTGCTGTATAGATGGTTCCGATCACCAACGTATTAGCTATGAAACGCAACTTATTTGAATCATCGTTTATGGTGGCAATCCGGTTGATACTCTTATCGTAAACAATTTTCGATTTTACATTGGCCGCATACCATAGCGAAAAGAAAGTAATGAAAATATAGCTTGCGATTGCCATACGAGTCACGCTATGTTTCCCGATCCACGTCCTGAAATATTTTTTGAAATGCCGGATAAGATAATACAGAATTATGCTGAAAACAAGCAGCCTGCTAAGGGTGAACAGCGAAAGTATAATGATAAGCAGTTTCCCGTGCTTATTGTTCAGAATATCTGAAAGGAAGAAAAAGAGTAAGAGATATGCTGCCGACCAGTTAATTTCATAAGCAAGTGAAGGTCTTCCATCGGGGGAGGAGAAAACCATGAACTGAGTTAAAAATGAGATCATGCAAAGAACATGAATGTAATTCAGGTTGGTTTTGCGAATTGGTGTGAGCGTAAAGAAAAGATGAGGAATGACAAGAAGACCAAATAAACAAAGGTAAGCGTTAATGAAGGAGGCTTGTAAGGTTCCCCTGTAAAACATTGAAACGACCAGAACCCCTCCGATTGCGACAGGCCAGAGTGTCTTTCGACTGATCTCTTTCTTAATCAACAAGGCTAAATAGATGACGGCAAACGATAAACCCAGAAGGATTCTGAAGGGTTTTTGTAACCCTGTAAGATCGGGTAAAACAAAAAAAATGAGCATCATGCTAACAAAAATCAGGAAACCAACATAGCCGGATTTGATCATTTTACCTCACTTTGAATTTCGTGATCTTTTTTTACTTTGTTCTTCTTAAGAAACTAGCTGTCTGAATCAGGATCATCCTAAGAATGTATTCCGTTTTTGATATTAAATGATGTCTAACCCTTACCTTATACTTCTCTTTTTCTGCACTGGAAGAGGCGGAAATTCCACCCCGTCTGAAATTTGCAATTGGTTTCTCGATAAAACTAAATTTTACTCCATTGTCTACATATCTTAAAATCAGATCGTAATCAGCTGAATATTTGTAGTCGGAATTATAGGTGCCAAAAGTCCGATAAAACTTCATTGGAATAAAACAGGTCGGATGCATAATTGTATCCTCGTGCAGAATGCGGATAGAATTGCCAACCATAGAATAGAACTCGTCATCCTGGAAAATGCGGAGCAAGCCGTAAATGACATGATCGGATCCTGTTTCGATATATTTTTTGGCGATAGAACTGAAAATGTTCTCTTCATACCAGTCGTCAGAATTGATTATCCCGATCAGTTCTCCTTTCGCATACCCTAACCCTTTGTTCATTGCATCATAAACTCCACTGTCGCTTTCGCTCACCCAATAGGATAGATGTGATTCGTATTTTCTGATAAGATCAATTGTACCATCAGTGCTGCCACCGTCAATTATGATGTATTCTTTGTTCTGGTAAGGTTGTCTTATTACACTTAGAATTGTCTGTTCAATCGTTTTAATACCATTAAAAACTACGGTTATGATGGTTATCCAAGGCAGATTCCCGGTGCTCAATATATTTATATCCTGGTTATCAGTTTTTTGCATTTTTAAATTAACCTTCCGATTTTTAAAAGGAGTGAAAGTATACTGGTCATGACCCTTTCAAATTTTGTCTTTTTCAGGTTGTGAACGCCGATTAGGTAATTTATCTTTTCTAAAATCAAATCTTTCATTTTAGGTTCGTAGGAATTTCCCGACGTTCCCGAAAAACCCGAAATAAGTGGGACAAGTTTAAATGACTGAAGATCAATTTTTGAGAGGCGTTCATAGAAAAGATGCTCAAGATACCGGAACTGTGTTTCATCAATATCCCGGTGGGCATCGATCAGGTATTTAACATACAGGTTTTTATCGACTTTATAGAAATACGTTTCAATATGATCTTTTGGAATTTTGTAGATTGATTTTGGATAGTAAATAAAACTATTGAATGATTGGGTTGCAGCCACAATTTTATCCATGTTCTTTACCACAAGTCGTCCTGTGAGCTTATAGAATACGTCGCATTGCCTTATAAGTTCACTCTTTTTCAGCGCATATTCGATGATTTCTCCTTCACCATAACCTTTTCCAAGTCGTTGAATACTGGAGTAATCTCCTTTGAAAGATATGACTTCCAGTTTCTTGTCATTTTTAAGTGCTTTCTCCTTAAGTGATGAGTAATCAAAAATATAATCAGTGTTCTCGCAAAAAACAATTTCCGATATCGATTTATAATGTTCAATCGCATAATCGATGCTGGCGATGTACTGTGACAGGCGTTCGTTGACATCAATAATTGTCGTTGACGGAACATTAAAACTTCCGATATCGATTGCTCCGGTTAAAAGTAATACCATCAGATTAACTTTAGTTTAATCTGATGTTTTCTGAAAACATAAAGCAACAATATTGTGATAAGGATTTCTGTTAATGTTGCAACTACAGCAACACCCCTTGCCTGGAAGATAATAACTGCCGGTACGATAAACATCAAACTAAAAACACCTCCTGTTCCGACTATTTTTACCAGGTATCGCTTTAATCCGAAAGTAATTAAGATATTAACTGCCAGGATTCCGTTGCAGATGGAAAAAAACGGAATAAAGCTACTGATTCTTAATATGATAATGGTTTCGGCATATTGTGGTATTCCGAATAGAATTTTTACGATCAGCGGAGCAAATATAAAGAGTAAAACACCTCCGGCAAAGGTTGTGACAGCTGCATACTTCAGTACCTTGGTGCCAAAGAGTAACGCTCGCTCTTTTGATTCCTGGAAATAGGTATTAATGCGGGGAAAGGTAACCTGCGAAACAGATGAAAACAGGGAAATGATCGCGCGGATAATTTTTTCGGAAGCCGAGAAAATACCGACTGTTGCATCATTCGAAAAGAATCCCAAAACAACCGTGTTCGTTGTTGTATACAGGTTAGTGGCCACACCCGCAGCAAAGACGTGCCACCCTTCAACTATGGTTGACCGAATGTCGGCCATGTGCGGCGAATAGAATTTTACAGTTCTTTGACTGAATATTAAAATGGAACAAGCAATTGCAGATATTAATGTTCCGGCCGTTTGGATGAACAAGGCCAGCATATAGTCTGACTTTAGCTTTACGAATAGAATTGTAAAAACGAGTACCAGGACTTTTGGTATCACGTTGAACCATGTGATATAGGACATCTTTTCGAGACCCTGGAACAGCCAGACCGGGAAAAGAACCGATGAGAGTACTCCGGCAAATGCAATTATTAATAATATACTCATTTGGTGCAGTCTTGGAATGCCAATAAGTAGCATTGCAAATACAAGAAGGCTGGTGAACGCAAAAAGTAACTTGGTTATTGTAGTCGACCAGAATACTTTGCTGAGGGCTGTTTTATTATCCCGTACACGGACGACTTCCTGTGTTGACGAGGTGTTAAACCCAAAATCGGTCAATAATATAAAGTAGGTTACAAAAGCTTGGGCAAAGGCGATTTTCCCAAAATTATCTGCACCAAGTGTCCGTGTAAGATAGGGCAGGAGCAGAAGAGGTATTATATAATTAACGTTCTGAAGTAGAAATAAATAGGAGAAGTTCTTCTTTAAAACATGATCCATTTTAACGCCTTGTTTCGGATAAAACAGTCATGAACGAATGACCGCAAACTTAAGTTGAAGATCGTGAGGATGTATTCCCGATTTTCAGGAATGATTATTCACCTGTTGATTCTTACCTCTCCATTTGTCCCTCGTCTGTACCAGAAAGTCCCGGCCCAAAACAATTACAGTCCCGGCAATAAGGCCAATAAAAGCCGAAATTGCCAGAATCATTGGACGGTTTGGGCTTGATTTTTCGGTTGGGACAGATACCGGTTTAATAATAGTAAATACTGGGGTCTCTTCCTTAACCTGAATCTTGGCTTGCTCGAGTTTTTTTGCCAATTCAGAATAGACGCCTGTGACCAGGGTATATTCTCCGTATAAGCCTTCTTCTTCAGTTTTGGCAGTGGCTAAAGACACATTTTTGTTCCTGTCGCGGAACAAGGCAAGTTGCCGTTGCGCTGTCTGATAATTTTTTTTCGCTTCGTCGTATCGTTGCTGAATAAATTCCTGATCCAGTTTCGCTTTTTCAATTTTAAATTCGGTGATGTAGCGTTGGAGAAGCATCTGGGCATTCTGCACTAATTGTGCAGCAGCATAAGCTTCAGGCAATGAGCCGTTAAGTGAGATGTATCCATCACCGTCGTTCACTAATATCTCAATTTTCTTTTCAATAATTTTTTGTACTTCGATCTGCTTTTCTGTAAGCTGGTAAATGGGATTGGCAGCCGGAGAATTGAATTTATTTTTCTTTTCCCCTTTGATTGTTTTTATGATCAGCGATGGGAGCCCTGTGGTATATCTCAAGAATGGGTTGCCTAAATTAACTTTCGTATAATATTCATATAGTGTTACCTGGCTATCTAATTTCTCGAAGTTTAAGGGCGTATTCATCAACTCCAGTTGAAAAGGTATGCTCGAAATAATACTCGAATAAGTTTTGGGTGATAAATCAGATCCGGTTACGGTGCTCAGATTGACTCCCGCCATCGCTGCCAAACCCGAAAGCCCTGACATGCTTGATAGTCCTCCCAATTTTGATTTTGGGTCCGAAACTTGCGGAACCATTGTGGCAGAGGCTGTAAATTCATTAGGTTTCAGAATTGCCACAAAAAATCCGATGAAAACGCTTAATGCTATCAGCTTGCCAACCACTATTCTACCATCCCAGAAGGTTCTTGCAAGATTGATAAAGTCAACCTCCGTCTCCTGAACGGTTCTTAGATCTTTGCTACAATCTTCGGACATGCTTGTTTTATAGTTGGTTAGTTGGAGATAATATTGTTTTGAGACAAAAATGATTCTTAAATTGGTAGCTGGCGATTGACATCTAGCAACTGGCAATTAAGTT
The DNA here is from genome assembly GCA_038248385.1 of Bacteroidales bacterium. Taxonomy (GTDB): domain Bacteria; phylum Bacteroidota; class Bacteroidia; order Bacteroidales; family Prolixibacteraceae; genus Aquipluma. Next base: position 615 of record JBBRXN010000165.1, on the reverse strand, counting down.
GACATTAAAGTTACCCAATCGCTTCCTGTATTTTATTTTTTGGAAAATGTGATTATGCTTTGGGAATAGCATTAGCCATTAGCCAGTAGCCAGTAGCCAGCAGCTTGTAGCCAGAAGCCAGTTGCCATAACAACAGCAGATACAAATTATTCCCCGTACTTTTTATCTTGTAATTACGACCAAAGTAGCGATTGAAGTAGCGATAGCGCTGAGGCCGCCTGCGATGGAGATCCACTTCATGGTGCTGTCATTTTTTCTTTCTGGTTTCAGGGGGACAATAATCTCGGATCCCGGTGTTAAGCGGGGCGAGCTTTTAAAGATAAAACCCTTTCGGGATGCTGTTGTCCCGTTCGGATAAAGCACGTAAGTTTTTGACTGCCGTGCCTGGTCGTCATAACCCCCTGCCATATTGATGTATCCTCTCAATTTCAACCGCTTTTCGAAAGTCAGCGCAATCGGGTTCATCACCCTGCCCGATACTTTGACGGTCTGCATTTCACGCGGGACATTGATTACATCTCCTGGTTGTAGTAAAAGGTCGATACTGCTGCCCGGACCGGCAAGAATTTTATTTAGTTCAATTCCTACAGGATATGATTTTGCATTAATTAACAG
>JBBRXN010000164.1:0-7106 GCA_038248385.1 Bacteroidales bacterium | reverse complement strand
CCGAATCCCAACTGGGTCACCGATACAAAAATGAAACCCTTGCAGCACTAAGCTTGCAGGGGTTTTTTGTAAATTTTGGGTCAAATTTTGGGTCAAAACTTTTGTATCACTGCTAATACATTTTCCATTTTTTGATGATTAATGATACAAAAAAGCCCTGAACACATTGTGAACAGGGCAAAAAATAATGTACCACATGGTACAAAATAATGCATTTTTATTTAGACAGCAGCTTGAAGCTGTCGAAATAGGAGATCGCTTTTTGAAACTTTTATAAATAAAGTTGACCCATTTTTGACCCATGATTGATAATCAATTGTGGGTCTTTTTATGCCAAATAAAGTAATAAAGGTTGAGAGTGGTAGTAAATGTGGTAGGAATAGAAAGAAAAAACCCTTGAAGTTTTTATCTATCAAGGGTTTAAATATTTCTAACAGTGCCCGGAACAAGACTCGAACTTGCACACCGTAACCGGCACCAGCCCCTCAAGCTGGCGTGTCTACCAATTTCACCATCCGGGCATTTAATTTTTGTGTGTGCAAAACTAAAAAAAAACTTAAACCCTCCTCACTATATTCAAGAATAATTTCAAACTTATTATAACTTTGATTTTTTCATTTAGTTTCGGTTTCCAAAAATCAGGCACAAAAAAAATATTTTAGTGATGAAATACACTTTCTTTTTATTGATTATAAGTCTTTTAGGTAGTCATGTCTGTGCCCAGGTAAAAGTTTTGGAAGTAACTCATTACATTTTTCCTGAATTTACATCTGGCGTTGTTTTGATGAAAACCGGAGAAAAGAATGAGGCTTTGTTAAATTATAATTCGTTGACCGAAGAAATGATTTTTGATAAAAAGGGCACAAAACTGGCAATTGGTCAGATAGAATTGGTTGATACAGTTTATATCAAGGACAGGAAATTTTTCAACTTAAATAATAAATTTGTAGAGATAATTTACCATTCAAAGTACGATTTGTATGCCGAACACAAATGCAATGTGTTAGATCCAGGGAAACCTGCAGGTTATGGCGGTTCTTCTCAAACTTCAGCTACCACCACTTATTCCTCTTACTTTTCGGGTGGTCAGGTTTATGAAATGAAATTACCTGAAGGCTATGAAACAAAGCCATCAACAGATTATTGGCTAATGAAGGATGGAAAACTGAATAAATTTATCAGTATCAGGCAGTTAATTAAACTTTTTAGCGAAAAAGATAATCTTATCAAGAGATACATCAAAAAGCATGATGTAAAATACAACAACCAGGAAAGTATTATAGAATTGATCAGATTCCTGGCCTCAAATTGACCATTTATTAATGAATATACATGTCTGCAATATCTTCAAAGGCGTTTCTGTTTGGCCATTTCTGATCAATGGTATCACCTGCAATTTTTTCAATCCGTCCTTTAAATTCATCTAAAATCCCTTTTTCGGATACAAATCGAAGTGCTTCGTCGAATGATTTATACATGCTGGTATAAAATGAATCCTGACGAATGATATGTTCACCTGAAAATGTCAGTGCAATTTCGATATTGAAAAACATGACATCAGCCAGCAAAGAAGCATCTGCATCCAAAGAAATCAGTTTTTTAATCCATTTCTGCGCCACCGATCGACGCATTTTTGCTTTGCGGCTGCTTACCGGATAATATTCTTTACTGATCTGGAAGCGGCATTGTTCCACCAATTTGTTTTCATTGGGATTGAAAGCAAAATCATAATATTCCTTCACATTTCCAAACCGGTTGTACAAGTCAATGATTTGTTCTTCCAGCTGATCTTTCGACAAATCTTTTAGGTATTTTTTGAGTTCACGTTTGCTCATCAAGGCTTATCTTAGGCAATGTTGGTGAAAACTGATTGAATATCATCGTCATCCTCAATTTTGTCTATCAATTTTTCGATTTCAACCAACTGTTCTTCGGTAAACTCAACAGGAGTTGTTGGTATTCGTTGCAAGTTTGCTTTTGTAACTTCAATTTTTAGGGAGTCAAGTGCTTGCGAAAGTAACCCAAAATTAGTATAATCGCCTGATACATATATAACTCCTTCATTTTCCTCGATTTCCTCCAGTCCGGCATCAATTAATTCCAATTCAAGATCTTCAATATTCAGCCCTTCTTTTTTCTGAAATTCAAACACTGCTTTGCGCGAAAACATGAATTCAAGTGAACCCGTGGGTACTAAAGCACCTCCGGATTTGTTGAAATACATTTTGACATTGGCCACCGTTCGCGTCGGATTGTCGGTTGCACATTCAATAAAAATCAATACTCCATGAGGGCCTTTGCCTTCATAATTTATTTCAACAAAGTTTTCAGCATCTTTACCCTGAGCACGTTTGATCGCCGCATCAATATTGTCTTTCGGCATATTTTGTGCCTTCGCGTTTTGTATCGCGGTGCGAAGTTTTGAATTCATATCCGGATCGGGCACTCCTTCACGGGCAGCAACGGTAATTGCTTTACCTAACTTTGGAAATGTACGCGACATTTTATCCCAACGCTTTTCTTTGGTCGCTCTACGGTATTCGAACGCTCTTCCCATATCAGTAAATTTTTCTTATGTCGTTTTTTTAAATCGGAACAAAAATACAAATTGATATGTTTTTTCCGAATGAAAGTAGCTTGTTGTGATAATAATTTTCAATCGACGATACAAAAAATAATGAAAATTAGGATTGAATTATAGATCAAACACAAGCTGTATTTGAGTTAACTTATTTAAAAACAATTTATTAACTCGATTAAATCCGGATAATTATTTGAAATATTGTTGATAAAGTTTTAGTACTTTTGCGATGCAAGTCTGAAATGAGTCCCTATACACCAGGACACAATCAAAAAAACCATTCAGAATTATAATGAATTAATACAGATTGAACTATATGACATTTGATGAATTTGGATTGAACGATAAAATAATTGAAGCGATTTCATACATGGGTTACGAAAAAGCTTCTGATATACAAGAGCTTACAATCCCTCCAATTTTAAAAGGCGAAGATATTCTTGCCTGCGCACAGACAGGAACAGGAAAAACTGCAGCTTTTGTGTTACCGATTCTAGATCATCTGGCAGTGGAAGACAACCATGATTTAAGTACGCTGATCATTGTTCCAACCCGTGAACTTGCTATTCAGATCAACCAGCAAATACAGGGATTCTCCTATTTTCTCAACATCAATTCTGTTACTGTTTATGGCGGACGCGATGGATCGGATTGGGATGCTGAGTGCAAAGCATTGACAAAAGGAACTAATATCATAGTTGCTACTCCGGGGAAACTGATATCACATCTGAACCTTGGCTATGTGCAATTTGATAAAATTAAGCATCTGGTGCTGGACGAAGCCGACCGTATGCTCGATATTGGTTTTTATGATGACATTATGCGGATCCTTAGTTACCTTCCTGAAAACAGGCAAACATTAATGTTTTCGGCCACGATGCCTCAAAAGATCCGTGAGTTGGCAGCTAAAATCCTGAAAAATCCTGTAGAATTCACTACTTCTTTTTCCAAACCTGCTGATGGAGTTTTGCAGGCTGCTTATGTAGTGCACGAAAATCAGAAAATTCCTGTCATAACCAGTTTGATCTCTGATAAACCTGACTTAGATAGCATATTAATATTTAGCTCGACTAAACGAAAAGTTATCCAGATTGTAAAAAGTTTGAAAAAAGCCGGAAATTCGGTTGAAGGTATTTCTTCTGACCTCGAGCAGAAAGAACGTGAAGACGTGTTAATGCGTTTTCGTTCCAGACGAACACGGGTATTGGTGGCCACAGATGTTCTTAGCCGGGGAATTGATATTAAAGACATTAACCTGATCATTAATTTTGATGTTCCAGGATCGGCTGAAGATTATGTGCATCGTGTGGGCAGGACCGCAAGAGCTGATAAAACGGGTATTGCCATTAGTTTTATCAATGAAATGGATATGGAAAAATTCGACCGTATCGAAAAACTCATTGAGGCTGAAGTCATAAAAATTCCTTTGCCACCCGAACTCGGAGAAGGTCCGGTATATAAAGTACGACCACAGCGAAAAGGATACAGACCACAGGGAAAAAGAATCAACTCTTCAGATAAAAGACCCGGCAGAAGAAATTCAAATCCTGCCTGATAGTTTTTGTTCAAATCCTAAAAAATGAAAATATGAGAGCGACTACCTTGTTTATTGTGTTTGTGTTTTTAGGTTTAACATTATTGTCATTAGGCCAGAGTACTCATGAAGAGCCTAAAACACTTGAGATTGGACAGCAGGCTCCTGATTTTAGCCTGAAAGGTACCGATCACAAAATGTACAGTCTGAATTCATTTTCGAAGGCCAAAGTTCTCGTTATCGTCTTTAGTGCAAACCATTGTCCGACTGCTCAGGCCTATGAAGACCGCATAATTTCCATTACTGCCGATTATAAGACAAATGGAGTAGCTGTTGTGCTGATTTCTTCTAACGACAATTATGCGCTCAGTTTATCAGAGTTGGGTTACACCGATTTGGGCGATACATATAATGAAATGATCATCAGGTACAAGGATAAAAAGTGCAATTTTCCTTATTTATTCGATAGCGACGATCAAAAAACTGCCTTGGCCTACGGTCCGGTAGCAACACCTCATGCTTTTGTATTCGATTCGTCGCGCAGGTTACAATATGTTGGACGCATTGACCAGTTTGAAAAGCCCGGAACTGGCGGGGGAGAAGATCTGCGAAATGCGATTGATGCTGTATTGGCAGGTAAAAACCCTGATCCGGCAGCCACAAAAGTGTTCGGATGTTCAATGAAGTGGTCGTGGAAGAAAGAATATACCGAGCAACTTTATAAAAAATGGGCAGCATTGCCGGTAACAGTAAACGAATTAACTATTGAAGGAATCAAAGAGCTGATTCAGAATAAGGGTCAGAAACTTCGGTTGATCAACATATGGGCCACCTGGTGCGGTCCGTGCACCATTGAATTTCCTGATTTTATTACTATCGACCGGATGTACCGTGGACGGGATTTCGAATTTGTTTCCATAAGCACCGACAAACCTGAGCGAAAAGAGAAGGTACTGTCATTTCTGAAAGAACAGGAAGCATCCAATAAAAACTTTATTTTCTCCGGAACCAATATCTACCAGTTAATTGATGCTGTTGATCCGGATTGGAAAGGAGCACTTCCATATACTTTGCTGGTTGAGCCGGGAGGAAAAATTGTATATCGCCAGCAAGGAACTATTGATCCGTTAAAACTAAAAAAAATGATCGTTGATCATCCGATGATCGGCCGGTATTTTTAATTCAAACTTAGTATGCTCTCTTTTCTTAAAAATCTCGATAACAAGGGCCATAAACCAACATTTGGGGCTCTAAAAATACTGAAATACATCGGGCCCGGATTGCTTGTTACTGTTGGGTTTATTGATCCGGGTAATTGGGCTTCGAACATTGCTGCAGGTTCCGATTTTGGTTTTACTTTGCTGTGGATGGTAACATTATCAACCATTATGTTGATCATTCTTCAGCACAATGTTGCGCATCTTGGTATTGCAACTGGTTTGTGTTTGTCCGAAGCTGCCACCAAGCATACCCGTCCCTGGGTTTCTCGCACCATTCTCGGAACTGCGATGCTGGCTTCAGTTTCCACTTCTCTGGCCGAAATTTTGGGAGGAGCCATTGCCCTGCAAATGCTTTTTGGTATTCCAATTGCTGCCGGAGCAATTCTGGTAGTTATTTTTGTTGGTGTAATGTTGTTTACGAATTCGTATGCGCTAATCGAAAAAATAATCATTGCTTTCGTTTCTATCATCGGCCTTTCTTTTCTTTATGAGCTAAGCCTCGTTGATATTGACTGGGTTTCGGCAGGTATTGCCTGGGTGGTTCCGTCAATCCCCCAAGGTTCAATCCTGATTATTATGAGCGTTTTAGGAGCCGTTGTGATGCCTCACAATCTTTTCCTGCATTCTGAAATCATTCAGAGCCGGCAATGGAACCTCGAAGATGATGCAGTTATTAAAAAACAGCTTGATTACGAATTTGTGGATACGCTGGTTTCTATGTTGATAGGATGGGCAATTAACAGTGCTATGATTATTTTAGCAGCAGCAACTTTTTTCGGAAAAGGAGTTCACGTTGAGGAGTTGCAGCAAGCCCAATCTATGCTGGGGCCGCTACTGGGCAACAATGCCGGTGTGGTGTTTGCCATTGCCTTGCTTTTTGCCGGGATTGCCAGTACAATTACTTCAGGTATGGCAGGTGGAAGTATTTTTTCCGGCTTGTTTAGCGAACCTTATGATATTAAAGATAATCACAGCCGATTAGGTATTGCATTGTCGTTACTAATAGCATTGGTGTTGATTTTCGTCATCAGTAATGCTTTTAAAGCACTTATCATTTCGCAAATGATTCTCAGCATTCAACTTCCATTTACCATTTTCTTACAGATTTATCTTACTTCTTCACGAAAGGTAATGGGAAAGTATGTCAATGCGATATCAACCACCGTCACAATGCTTGTGGTAGGTAGTATAGTAACATTCCTGAATATTTTACTCTTTATAAGTTTTTTCTGAAGTAGTTGAAAAAATGACATTTTCGCATTTATAGAGGGTGAAGATGAGTTGGTTTATCTACCTTTTATGACTGTGAAATAGACTTGAAATGGTTGTTTTTTAATTACCGGTTTTGTTGATAACTATCAAAATGATATGTTTATTAATCCTGAACCCATTTGCAGGAGGTGAGCGATAATAAGAAAATGTTATCAACAATTTGTTGATAACATTGAATGATATTCAGTTTGTTTAAACTCTTCAAAATGCTTGGTATATATGCTCCTGATGTTGTATTTTTATTTCATCAGACGAGCGATAAAAAGCTGCCCTGAACGAGTGGAAATGGAATTGAATTTTTAACCGGATTTAAAACCAAATCATCCGGATCTTCGGATCTGCATTCGGGAAGAGCTGTAGTTCGGACAGAAAGCTTGCTTTCAATGTCCATCAACCTTCAAAAGATCGTTTTACGTTCATTAAAAAGTTGATTTGGGATAGATGACAGATTGGAAGAAACTCCGGTTTCCAAAAATCAGTCGAAGTGAAAAATTATCTT
>JBBRXN010000163.1:0-7161 GCA_038248385.1 Bacteroidales bacterium | reverse complement strand
GCAAGGTATTTGGCTTCTTTCACCAAATCCTCCATCGACTTTGAATTGTGCTTGCCGGTCATGCCCGGAATGGCACAAAATGCACAAACTCGGTTACAACCTTCCGAAATTTTAAGATAAGCAAAATGCGAAGGTGTGGTAATTTTTCGTTCGTAAATATATTCAGGACGATAGGTTGCTTTCAATTCACCCACCAAAGCTTTCATGTCGAACTTGCCAAAGAATTTATCAACCTCCGGAATTTCTTTTTCCAGATCCGTTTTATACCGTTCCGAAAGGCAGCCCATCACGTATAATTTATCAATGTCGCCTCGGCTCTTGGCTCCAACAAACTGCAAAATGGTATTGACCGACTCTTCTTTGGCATCAGCAATAAAACCGCAGGTGTTGATTACCACAATATCGGAATCTGTATCATTTGAATCGTGCACCACTTCAAAACCATCCATCGAAAGTTGGTTAAGCAAAACCTCCGAATCGACCAGGTTCTTCGAGCAACCCAAAGTCACTACATTTATTTTTTGTTTTTTCATCTTTGAAATTTTTAAACCACATAGGCACATAGTTCACATAGAAAAATATAATCTATGTGGCCTATGTGCCTATGTGGTTATTTATCCGTCTCAACTAAACAACGAATCTACAAAAGCACGGCGATTGAAAATCTGCAAATCGTCCATCTTTTCACCAATTCCAATATACTTGACCGGAATTTTAAACTGATCTGAAATTCCAATAACGACGCCACCTTTAGCGGTTCCATCGAGTTTGGTCAATGCCAAAGCAGTTACTTCTGTTGCCTTGGTAAATTGTTTGGCCTGCTCAAAGGCGTTTTGCCCGGTCGAACCATCCAGAATCAGCAAGACTTCGTGTGGAGCTGTTGGAACGACCTTTTTCATAACCGTCTTAATTTTGCTCAACTCATTCATTAAGTTGATTTTGTTGTGCAAACGCCCGGCAGTATCTATAATCACCACATCGGCGCCCTGTGCTTTGGCCGATGAAAGTGTATCAAAAGCAACTGAAGCGGGATCGGCTCCCATTCCTTGTTTTACCAAAGGCACCTGAACCCGGTCGGCCCAAATCTGAAGCTGATCGATGGCGGCAGCCCTAAAAGTATCGGCAGCGCCCAAAACCACTTTTTTCCCGGCTTGTTTAAATTGATAGGCAAGTTTCCCGATGGTCGTCGTTTTTCCGACCCCATTAACGCCAACAACCATAATTACGTAAGGATCACTACTATCGGGCAGGTCAAAATCAGAAACATCATTGCTGTTGTTTTCTTCGAGCAAATTGGCAATTTCTTCTTTCAGAACCGAATTCAGTTCTGAAGTTCCCATATATTTATCTACAGAAACTCTTTTTTCAATGCGCCCGATGATCTTCAAGGTGGTATCGACACCAACATCAGCGGATATCAGAATTTCCTCCAGATTATCCAATACCTCTTCATCAACCGTGGCTTTTCCAATGATAGCGCGACTAATCTTCGTAAAAACATTTTCTTTTGTTTTTGCAAGCCCTTGATCTAGGCTTTCCTTTTTCTTGCTGTTAAAAATTCCGAAAATGCCCATATTGGATCTATTTGGACGGTCAACTATTTAGTAACATGTAGATTCAATAAAAAAAGCCTTCACCATTGATGAAAGCTTTCTTCTTATAGAGAGAATTTGGTCTATTTCTTGAAATGTTCTTTTACATCATCATTCGGAATGATCTCTTCCTGAAATGTATAAGCTCCGGTTTTTTCTGATTTCACCATTTTTACTACTTTGGCGTAACCCTTACCGGCACCTTTTTGCATTGTTGCTACTACTTTCTTTGCCATACTATTTGTTATTTAATTTCGCGGTGTACAGTAACTCGCTTTAAGTTAGCGTTGTATTTCTTTTTCTCCAAACGTTCAGGAGTATTTTTCCTGTTTTTGGTAGTAATGTACCTGGAAGTTCCGGGAACCCCGCTGGTTTTTTGTTCGGTACATTCCATTATTACCTGAATTCGATTACCTTTCTTAGCCATTTCTAAAGCATTAAATCGTTGTTAAAAACCCTTTTACCTTTGCACTTTTCAATGCAGCGTTCAATCCGTTTTTGTTGATTGTACGGATACCATTGGCTGAAACAGTCAATGTAATCCAACGATCTTCCTCAGGAAAATAGAACTTCTTTTTGAACAGGTTGGGAAGGAACTTCCTTTTTGTTCTGCGCTTTGAATGAGAAACATTGTTTCCCACCATTACTTTCTTACCAGTTACTTGACAAACTCTTGACATTGTCTTATTTTTTTATCTGAATCTCACATTTTTCAAACAGTCCGCAAAATAAGTACATTTAATTTAGATAATCAAATAGTTTTTGAAGTTTTTTATATAAATATCAACACCTTATTGTTCAAAACAAACAAGCCCTTTAGTTTTTAGCAGAAATAAAAACACTTTCAGTTAAATATTCCGGAAAAGTTAGGTTATATTGGTCTTCCTAAAATTCAAAAATACGTGAACGAACAGCAAAGTAAATATTATCCTACAATTTCCGGAGCCATTCACCTGATTGTGCTCTATATTTTCATACAGACGCTTATTGATTTTCCGCTTGCAATGCTCGATTATTACAACGGAACTGATTATTTGTATAATCCGTTTAAGAAAATCATTCTTGGAGTCGGTTCAACTGTATTCATCTTTTACTTTGCTTATCGAAAGGCCGGTGTCCCGCTGAAAGAACTTTTTCCTTACAAATCTTTCAATCCGCTTATTCTGATTCCCATCCTGTTTTTTCTATGGGCAGCACAAAATCTGATTGGAGAAGTTAATATACTGGTTGACAAAGCCATTCCTCCCCCACCCTGGTTCTGGGAAATGTTCAACAAAATATTTGAGAACGATTACGGTATTTATGGCGCATTCCTCAAAGTGGTGATCATGGCTCCGGTTATTGAGGAATTGATTTTCAGGGGAGTAATCATGCACGGACTGATGCGGAACTATTCAAAATTTACAGCGGTTTTTGTTTCTGCACTGATGTTTGCCTTGTTTCATCTCAATCCATGGCAATTTCCGGCAACTTTTATTCTTGGCCTTTTGCTGGGAATACTGATGCTCCGCACTCGCAATATCTATTTATGTATTCTAGGTCATGCCATCAACAATGGGTTGGTTTTAATCAGTATTTACTATTGGGGCGAAATTCAGAAAACAAGCTTTTTCCAAATCAGCAAATCCAATCAACTATTAATTAGCGCTTTGATTGCCGCTGTTGCATTGGTGCTGATCTTCCTTTTGAGCCGGCAACGGCAACCTAAAAGCAATTAAGCTTCTGTCTTTGCTTGCTGCTTTTGAATATGCACTATATTTACAACTTCAAAATTTCAAAAAAGACACCACCATGGAGCGAATCGCCATTTTCCCCGGGTCATTTGATCCTTTTACAGTTGGACATGAAAGTATTGTCAATCGCGCTATTCCATTATTTGATAAAATTGTGGTAATGATTGGTTACAACTCGAATAAAAGATCACTTTTCCCGGTTGAAAAAAGAGAAAAATGGATCAATGAAGTTTTCAAAAATGAGCCCAAGGTTACAGTAGAATGTTACGATGGTATGACTGTTGACTTTTGCAAAAAAGTGAATGCCAGCTATATCCTTAGAGGTTTGCGTACTTCAGCCGATTTCGAATTCGAACGTGCGATCGCCCAGGTGAATAAAAAAATGTACCCAAAAATTGAATCGGTTTTTCTTTTAACAACTCCCGAACATACTCCCATCAATTCAACCATTGTTCGCGACATTATTTTACATGGCGGCGATGCCAGCATGTTTTTGCCTTCAGTATTAAATATGGCGGAATTCAAAGTGGAGAAATAATCCGAAAATAAAATATTCCCAGTCTTTCATCGTTTTAAAGCTGACAAAAACAGCAAAAAATTATAATTAAAATCAGTCGGACAAAAGTGAATATTCCAATCCTGAAGTCAATATTGATCATCCTATTCCTGTGCGCGGCCGGAAATGTATTTACCGCTCCTGTGAAAATTACCGGAAAGGCAGTCGGTTACACCCAAAATTCAATCGAACTGAATATTTTTCACGATTTCATTTCAGAAGAAACGATCAAATTGGGCGATATCCGTTTCAACTCCGAAGGGTTTTTTACACTCGAATTTGATCTTTCTGAAACCAGTCTGTGCTTTGCTGATTTTGACGGCTATCATGGCATGATCTATCTGGAACCGGGGAAGTCGTATCAAATTGTGTTCCCTCCAAAAAGAAAATTAACCGACTCACAAAAGAGAAATCCTTTTACAAAACCGGAACCCGTTTGGTTTGGAATTATCAATCCGGCAAAGGACGATCTGAACATTCTGGTTCAACAATTCGAACAGGCTTATACAAAATATGAAAACGACTATTTCGATCAGATATTTGTCAATCAGTCAGGCTCATTGGTCGATACAGTGAAACAAAAACTCAACAGGGAATTTCCGAAAACCAACAATTCATTTTTCGAATCCCATAAATTATTCAGAAAAGCCAACCTTGAATTTGCCCTTCACCAGGGAAAATCACTCACTTTTACCGAAGCCTATTTCGGGGAAACAAAACCAATTTACAATCTGGCAGCCTATTCAAGCTTGTTCAACCAGGTATTCCTGAATTATTTCAGCGTTCTGGACAACTCGGCGCACCATCCTGAAATCAGGAACATGATCAATACCGCAAAATTGCAGCAGTTAGATGATTATTTTCAGAAACAATTGAACTACAACAAGGAATTAGCGCATTGGGTGTTGCTGAAATCGATGAATGATGCTTATTACGGAGGCAATTTTGCAAAATCATCTATCCTGAAACTGCTCGATCAGGTTAAAGTCAGCGGTTGGAGCAACTATGAGCAAAAAACAGCACAATTGATCCGTGCAAAACTCACTTACCTGACCAGTGGGACCAATCCACCTATGATCAATCTAAAAGATTTGACCGGCAGAAATGTCCGTTTTTCAGATTATCCAAACACATACATCTACCTGCATTTTACAGATCCGAAGAATACCATCTGCCGTCAGCACCTCGATGTTTTGAAAACCATTGCCGCACGGTACAAAGAAAAACTCATTATTATCAATGTCATTCCTGAACAAACAAACTTCAAAAATGAATCAGGATGGTCCGGTATATTTACAACAACCGACAGCAATCGGGAAGCAACTTACAAAGTCAAAACCGTTCCCAATTCATTTCTGATCGGAAAAGACGGAAGATTGCTTCTGTCACCGGCTCCGAATCCGATTGATGGCCTTGACCGCCAATTGGGACAGATTTTTAAGAGCGATCATTTTAAGGAAATGCAAAAGTCGGGTGGTCAGAATATCAGATAAGCGGAAGGGTTTTCGCCAAAAATTCCCGAAGACTCGAATAGGTATTCTCCATTACCTGGTCAAGTTTATCGATGTTAAACCATCTTGCTTCTTCAATATTTTCCTCCACTTGCGGAATCAGTGATTGTTCTTCATCACAGCTCATCAGTAACCACTTTGTTTCTTTCAGCACCAGATTATCCGGAAAGTCAATGTAAGGCGACCGGTAAACATGAAATGTTGAATCGAGCTGCCGTATAATTTTCAGTCCCGAAACACCACACTCCTCTTCCACTTCGCGGATTGCAGCACGATGAGGATTTTCATTTTTCTCGATCTTTCCCTTGGGCAAATCCCACACCCCTAATCGTCTGATAAAAAGCAATGAATGATCTTCATTACGCACCAACCCTCCGGCCGCAGGAATCTGGGTGAACTGATTTTTGAAACAATCCCACAGTCTGTCAATGTCATTATTCTGAAGTATAAAATTGATGGTATTATCATCTGTTTCGATTTTCGAAATCAACTCTTTCACAAACCCATAATTCTCACAATCAATGGTTTGTGTTATGTTATTTTTAGATGATTTTTTGCTTTCTCCACCTATTTGAATGGTAGAGTCATTGAAAAAAACTTTGTACATTTGCAGTCATTATTTTAGTAAAAACAAAACGATCATGTTAGAACAAATTCAGCTCGAAGTTACAAAGAAACTGCTTCAGATAAACACGATAAAAGTACAGCCAAACAACCCGTTTACATGGGCATCAGGCTGGAAAGCCCCGATTTACTGCGATAACCGTAAAATTCTATCTTATCCTGAAGAAAGAACTTTTATATGCGCGCAATTTTGCAAAATCATCCGCGAAAAATACCCTCAGGCTGAGGTGATTGCCGGAGTTGCTACCGGTGCAATTGCTCACGGAATGTTGGTTGCACAGGAATTGAGATTGCCTTTTATATATGTCAGAGCAAAACCCAAAGATCATGGGCTTGAAAACCTGATTGAAGGCGACATGAAAGCCGGTCAGAAAGTGGTAATTATTGAAGACTTGGTTTCGACCGGTTTAAGCAGTCTGAAAGCAGCTGAAGCCATCACCAATTTTGGCGGCGATGTTTTGGGAATGCTGGCAATTTTCACTTATAATTTTCCATTGGCCCGCAAAAATTTTGCTGACGCCGGTCTTGAACTTACCGCGCTTAGCCGTTACCAGGTTTTAATTGATCTGGCAATTGAATCGGGCGACGTAAAACCTGAAGAGGTTGAAAAACTCAACAAGTGGCGTGAAGAACCTGAAAGCTGGGGTAAATAGAATCAAAAAACCATGAGTACAAGCAAATATGTCAGCGACATAAAAATCATTCCCAATAATCAGGAAATCATTTACAATTACCTTTCAAACTTCGAAAACCTGTCGAAGTACATTAACGAAGGTCTTTTGGAGAAAATGACAGAACAAATTCCGCAGATCAAGATCTCGAATTTTGAATCGGATGCTGATTCATGCCGGTTTCAAATAGCCGGTATGGGTTTGGCCGAAATCAGGATCATTGAACGCGAACCGGTTAAAACCATCAAAATAAGCAGTAGCGGCAGCCTTCCGGTGAGTATTGTGTTTTGGATACAGCTCCTGCCTGCTGACGCCAATCAAACCAAAATCCGACTGGTATTAAATGCCGAAATGAGCATGATGATCAAAATGATGGTCAATAAAAAACTGGAAGAAGGCATCAACCGAATGGCTGACATGCTGGCCGCATTACCCTACCGGTAGAAACTCCACTTCCTTGAAATGAAAATCCAG
>JBBRXN010000162.1:0-7314 GCA_038248385.1 Bacteroidales bacterium | reverse complement strand
GTTTTTGTATAAAGATCTATCGCTTTATCTTTTTGCCCCTGTGTTACATACATGTTACCCAGTAAAAGTACCGATGACAAATGATCAGGGAATTTTTTAATCGTTTTTTCAAGTTGCGAAATTGCTGCTTTCTGTTGCTTATTTTGATTTAAAAAATAGGCATATGTATAGGCAAATTTCGGATCGTTTGGAGTGGCATCCATTGCCCGTTTGCTTAGTTTACATGCTTCATTCATATCTTTCGATGAAACAATCACACTTAAATTGTAGGCAGCTGTCGAATTATTCGGATTCACCTTTAAAACTGTCCGGAATGACTTTTCTGATTCGTCCATTCTCTGCATTTCAGCCATGAGCAAAGCATAATTTAGGTTGGCCGCCTCGTTTTCAGGCTCAACGCTCAACGCTTTTTTCAGGTTGATTTCAGCTTGTGACTGGTTTCCTGAAACGGAATACAAAAAGCTGCTGTTTATTAATGGCATGATCGCTTCAGGATATATTTTCAACGAATTGTTGTATGCCGAAAGTGCTTGTGCCGAATTACCCATATTCTGATAATGATTTCCCAAATTATAATATGCGCTCCAGTCGTCAGGACGCGATACCAATGAAGTTTCATATTCAACATTTACTTTCCGGAAAAGTTCTGACTGCTCTGGCGTAAATTCCTGTTGTGGAAAAACAGCCAGCGATTGGGCAGCTGCCAGGCGAACCAAACGATAATCATCTTTTGCCGCTTTAAACAAAGCAAGTTTCGCTTTATCGGTTTGGTAACCAAGCAGTCCAAGTGCAGCCGAACTACGCGATAATGGCGATTGAAGGTTCAGTGCTTCAATCAGTACCGGCCATTTTTTTGGATTATCACAGCTGGTCAAAATCCGGATCAGCGAATTGGTAAAAACATCTCCGTACTTGTTGGTCTGAATAACTTTCAGCATTTCGTCCAGACGTTTCCAATTACCGCCACGGGCTTCATCAATCAGGCTGCCGATATAAAGCGCTTCTTTCTGGTAGTCGTTTTTGTGCCAAATCTTTACGTTTTTATTGGCCCATTCCGGCGATTCGTCGGTATGACAAAGATTACAGGCATTGGGTGATTTAAATTTGATAGTCGCAGCCGGCATTGGTGGACGAAATGAATGGTCGGAACGATTCATATTTCCGAAACGAGTGGTTGGCATGTGGCATTGCACACATTTCGGACTGGTATTATCCAGCGGATGATGGGTGTGTGCTTCGTAATTCTTGCCGTTTTCTTCGTGACAGGTAGTACAAGCCTTATTGGCTTCAACCAGATCGTCGTTTTTAAAACGGTATCTTCCTGATGATGTATGACACGTTACACAATGCAACTGGCTGTTTTGCTTGCACGAATTCATCTCCCAGCTGGTCATGGTGTAATTTTCGCCCAAATCGCGGCCATCGGGATAAAAATCCGTATTTTCGAGTGTAATCAGGTCGAAATTGTCGTAAAACCGATCTCCTGGATTGTACGAAGCGGTAATGGGTCTCATCTTAGCATGACAGGTAGCGCAGCTCGAATTGTGCTGTTCCGGAGTAAAAGTTTTAGTCACAATTAGTTTGAGTGAATCCAGCTTAATTCCTTTTTCTTTGGCAATACGGGCAGTTTTGATGTGCTCCTGAGCTGGTCCGTGGCAGGTCTCACAGTTAATCCCGGCTTCTTTCCAGTTGGTTTGATATGTATTTGTAGAAAGATCGAAATTATTTTTCAACTGACTCACATGACAGCCATAACACGAGGTATTGAAGGTATATTGATGGTCGCGCCAGCTCAAAGCCGAATCTGCCATTCCGCCCTGCATAATCGTCGGGAAATGACGAACCGCAGAAGCCGGATTGTTATACCATAGTTTGGTATTCACATCATAAGCCAGTGGCAAGGTTTGCAGTCGGCCACCCTCCCACTCGGCCAGAAAATAATACACATTTTTTCCCCCTAAAGCCCAAAGAACCTGATAGTCCTTTGTTTCACCGGCTTTCTTCTCCTGAATAAAAAGTGAAGTGTCTTTTTGAATGGCCTGATAGGCTGCTCCTTCCATTACTACCCCATCCTGACCCAGAACAACCTGGTTTTTTATAAATTCAGCAGTGATCGGTCGCATGGCTAGTCCGTGATGAGATGGCGCCCAAAGGTTGTAAAACTTCTCGTGACATTCGATGCAACTGGCAGAACCGGTATAGTTATCTGAGGAACCATTTTGATTGGATCTGGATGGTGTGCCTGTGCAAGATACTAATGCCAAGAGAATTGAAAATAAGATGCTTCGTCCCACATATCGATATTCCATAATCAAAGTTCTATTTCAAATTAATTTCTCTACCATCATCAAACAAACTGCTAAAATAGCAAGTTTTTCTTTTTTAAAAGTTAGTTTAGACAGCGTAGATTCTATTCCATTTTTTCTTTATGAACCAAATATTAAATTTTATTCTTTAATCTTCTGTAAGCTGACTACCCCACCAGTCTTTGTTGGGTTTGAATTCAGACGACAACATTTCTTTTCGTTGTTTTTCCAGGCGCGGCCAAAGTTTGTTTACAATATTCTGTATGTATTCCTTCTCAGCCTGAGCATTGTACTCCGGATCTTTTTGCGGAAATTTCGCTCCAACATTTTTCATATATTCATACAATTCTGCATGTAACCGGCTGGCAATCTCCGGATTTTTTGCCGAAACGTCGGTTGTTTCCGAGAGATCGGTTCTCAAATTGTACAATTCATCACGGCCATCTTCGTAATAATGAATCAGTTTCCAGTCACCTTTCCTGATAATGGAAGACGGTTCGCCTCCCTGGTTGCCATAGTGCGGATAATGCCAGATCAAGGCCCGTTCAGGCAGTTGCTTCCCTTTCAGCGAAGGAACCAGACTGATTCCATCTGAATGTTCTTTGGGCCTTTGTTTTAATCCAGCCAATTCAAGAATGGTCGGATAAAAATCTGTTCCTGAAACCGGGGTTTCGCATTTTTCGCCTCCCCTGGTAAGTCCCGGTGCTTTTATGAAATATGGCTCACGTATCCCACCTTCGAACTGGTAACTTTTTCTGGCGCGTAACGGAAGGTTCGACGTTGCAAATGCGTCGCCTGCAGCCACACCCCCATTGTCGGAAGTAAATATGACAATGGTATTCTCATCCAGTACCATCTCTTTTAGCGAATTCAGTACCATTCCAACCGCATCGTCCATCTGTTCAACCAGTCCGGCATAAACCGGATTGTCCTGAACCTGACGGATTGGAAGGAAATGCCCCATCTTAAATCCGGATGGCGCAATGCCTGAATTTTCAGCCTTTTGACGGTATTTGCTCCATTTTTCCTGAGTAGTTTCAATGGGGCCATGAACTGCATAAAACGACAGGTATGCAATACTGGTTTCCCGGTTTGTTCCGGATTATTTTCTTTTAGAAATTTTACCGTTTCCTGTGCAAGGCGCATCGAAAGGTTTTCGCCATCCTTGCCATCCATAAGTATCGGATTTTCGTAAGGAGAGAAATACCCGCCTTTGGGACTTCCAGCATCCCAGTCGCCGATGTTAATATCGAATCCATGATCTTCAGGCCAGGATCCCTTTTCGCCCAGATGCCATTTCCCGGCAAAAAAAGTTTTATAGCCAGCCGCTTTCAACGCTTCGGGCAAAGTGATATATTCTGAAGGCAAACTGTGGACATATTCAGGAGGCAATAATTGACTGAACCGTTTTGCGCTTCTCCATTTTTCTCCAGAAGCGGCTCCTATCCAGTCTGTAATCCCGTGCCTTGCCGGAAATTTCCCGGTCAAAATACTGGCGCGTGAGGGACTGCAAACCTGGCAAGCAGCGTACTTGTTGGTGAAAACCATACCTTTTTGGGCAATCTGATCGATGTTTGGCGTTTCGTAATATTTACTTCCCATACAACTCAAGTCATTATAGCCAAAATCATCGGCCAGGATGAAAAGTACATTTGGTTTTTTCTCCGCTGTGTTTGCCGAAAGCAAGAAAATTGGCAAAAGCCCAACGCTTGCCAAAACGGATACCCGACTGATAGCGTTCATATTTATTTTAGCTCTAATTGTTCAATTTCCTCAAATTTTGTCCCACGGATATTTTCAAAGGTTTTTATCATCTCCTGAAGTTTTTCAGGCTCCGATTTTGCCAGATTGTTCTGTTGACCAAAGTCTTCTTTCAGGTTATACAATTGAAATTCCTTTGAATTTCCCAGTTCAATATTTACCTGAGTTTGTAATGCTGGCCCTTTGTAGGGCGGAATCATTACCCAATCGCCTTTGCGCAAAGCCGTTCTGGAAGTGGCCTCAAGGATTAGTTCCTCTCGACCTTGCTGACTTGTACCCATCAATACTTCCAACAATTCCTGGCTGTCGGGCCCCCGTGTTTCGCTGCCTGCCAATTTAGCCAGAGATGAAAACAAATCTACGTGAGAAAAAATCGCATCCGAAACCATTGGTTCGATTTTCCCTTTCCAATAAGCCATGAATGGAACCCGTGTTCCCGCTTCGAACAAGCTGTATTTTCCACCTCTAAGCGGTCCGGCAGGTTTATGGTCTCCCAATTTTTCAACAGCATCGTCGTAATAGCCGTCATTCAATACAGGCCCGTTATCGCTCGAAAAAATAATCAGGGTATTTTCAAGCAGCCCCTCTGTTTCGAGCGTTTTTATCAATTCGCCCACGCACCAGTCCGCTTCCACGATGGCATCACCGCGTGGCCCCATTCCCGAAGATCCGACAAAACGTTGATTTGGCGTGCGGGGAAAATGAGGTTGCTGTAAAGCATAATAAAGAAAGAACGGTTTGGTTTTGTTTTCCTGAATATACCGTTGCGCTTTCCCAAGGAAATCGTCAGCCATATCCTCATCAACCCACAAGGCCGATTTTCCACCCTTTTGAAAGCCGATGCGGGGTATTCCGTTGTGAATGGAATTGTTGTGTCCGTGATGCCATTTCATGGTGCACAATTCCGCGTTATCCAGTCCGGTCGGTTCACCTTCGAAATTCTTTTCATAATCCACAAAAAGAGGATCATCCTTTTCCAGGCCTTCAACCAGTCCATTTTCCAGAAAAACCGTTGGCGTTCTGTCCTGGGTTGCAGCCATAATATAAGCATAGTCAAACCCAACTTCGTTTGGCCCGGGAGAAACTCGCTGGTTCCAGTCAACGATACCAGTACCCAAACCAAGATGCCATTTACCAACAACACCTGTGTAATATCCCTTTTCCTTTAACATTTTAGGTAGGGTCATCTGCGCGGTATCAATGATCAAAGGCGCTGAACCGGGTAATATTTTTGCATCCTCGTTCCTCCAGGGATATTGGCCTGTCAGCAGTGCATACCGGCTGGGTGTACAGGTGGCCGATGTAGCATAACCATTGGTAAACCGAACGCCCCCATTGGCCAGCATATCAAGGTTGGGCGTTTTCAGCCGGGTAGCGCCATAAGCGCCTACATCGCCGTAGCCCAAATCATCGGCATAAATAATTACGATATTCGGTTTTATCGCTGCGCTGGAATTATTCCCGGCATTGGTACACGACACAACCGACAACATTGAAATTGCAATGCTGCCGAAAGCTGTAAAAAATGTTCTCTTTTCCATACTGACAAATTCTAAAATTAAAAAGTTTATTCCGCTTTTCCGGTTAAACTTTTAATCAAATCCACTTCTTCCTGTTTGTAAGGCGTACCGTCATTCCTGAATATTTCGTGAAACCAAAGTGGTGGTTCAGAACCATCGGCAATGGGTTCGTCCCAGGCATATTTGGTATTCGATTTCCCGTCAACCAGACCCCAGTTGATGGCGCCAATGTTCTGCTCCTTCAGCATAGGCATGATGTTGGTGAACAAACTGTTGTTGCGGCGTGCCATGTATTCGGTACAAACCAGTGGGCGACCAATCAGTTTCAGGGTATCAATGGCTGCCTGATGTTCTTCCGGCCCCCGGTAATTGTGATAGGTGATGATATCGGAGTTTTCAACCTGAAATTTGTTCAAGTCAGACAAAGCCAGATTCCAGACACCAACCGATAATGGTTGTGACGGACGCACTTTCCATCCCCATTCGAACACCTTTTTTAGCAATGGCATCGATTGGTTTCCATATTTTGAATTACCGGGTTCGTTGTACAAATCCCAGATGGCAATGCGCTCGTCGTCTTTAAAAGTGGTCAGTACATCTTTCACATACAATTCCAGCACATTCATCAGTGTCGAATCCTGAAAAATAAGGTCACCCGGATCGCGCACCCAGCCCGAATTGTGAACTCCCGGTTTCGGATCGGGTTGTTTCCCTGCGGTGTATGTTGGGTTCCAGCAATCGTCGAAAAATACGAAAATGGTTTTGATTCCGTGTTTATTGGCAATCGTCAGATAAGTATCCATCCGGCTCTTAAAACCTTCATGATCAATTTCCCATGCCAGATGATGCAAATATACACGCATGACATTCATCCCAATATTTGCAGCCCAACCCAATTCACGGTTTATGGTAGCCGTGTCAAACGACTCGGCCTGCCAGGTTTCCAGCTGGTTGATAGCAGTGCTCGGATTAAAATTGCTTCCTCGTAACCAGCCATTTTCGTCGGCCCAGGCCTGGGCTTGTTCGCTGCTCCATTTGGTTTGTACGGATTCTGTTTTTGCAGACTTATTTTTTGCATTTTGGCAAGCAGTAATGAGGATAGCTACTGCAAGAATTAAATAGATTTTTTGTTTCATTTTTTTTAGGTTTTATTATTTCTCTTTGATTTTTACTCCAATCTTTGATGCCCATTTGGTCCAAGCCTTATTCATTTCAGCAACCTTTTCAGAAGATTTAGCAGCTAAGTCAGTGATCTCAGTATGATCTTCGTTGATATGAAACAATTGCCATGGCTCGCGAGGTAAAGACGACATTTTCCAGTCACCAACACGAATGGCACGACCACCTTCATGCTCCCAGTATAATGTGTCGTGTATGGATTGTTTTTTACCGGTTAAAAGCGGCAACAAACTAACGCCATCGAGCGAATTGGTTTTTTCACCCTTGATTGTTGCGGGATATTTTGCTCCAGCAAGTTCCATACAAGTTGGCATCAAATCGATGACATGAGCTAACCCGCGATTTATGGTGTTTTCTTTCCCTTTTAACCCTTTCGGCCAATGAACAATGAATGAAGTTGCGCTTCCTCCTTCGTAAGATTCTTTCTTCCAAAATCTGAAGGGTGTATTTGAGGCACTTGCCCATGCCCGGCCAATGGAGGCCCAAGTGGTTTCTGCTCCGGGATGCTCAGAAGTGTTATCGATAATCGTTGAATCGCGCGTGAATCC
>JBBRXN010000161.1:0-7329 GCA_038248385.1 Bacteroidales bacterium | reverse complement strand
TTCTGACCATTCTCACCATTCCATACTGTTGCAAAGTGTGTTACGGATAAATTGTCAGCAAATCCAAACATTGATAAAAAAATCAAAATCATTGATATCAACGTACTTTTCTCATTTGTTTTGTAAAATCGTTTCATCTTTAGTATTTTAAATAATAATTACTGAATAAAATCTGTCCCCCACTCCCAATCTTCCCCACATAATTTATTCATTAAATGATTGATTTAAAAACCAAGATTTAATTTAAAACTATATGCTTAATTAATCCACTTGCATTTAGCCAAAAAACTTTCCCCCGCGCAGAATCAATTCCATCTCTTCAATTAGTACTTTCTATAGAACAGAAAAATCAACTTCATTGTAAATTTCAAACGATGCACCAAAGATTTCAACTGCAATTGGGAACTCTTCTATAAACGACATAAAACACTGTATTACTGTTATTTATAAATAAAATAAAACTATTATTTTTAAAGTACTTATTTAAAACGCTTGATAACAACCTGTTTTTGCTGTTAATTTTCGCACATTTGTGTGATATTCAAATTCAGGAAAAAGTCTTTGTACTGCTTCAGTTTCAAATAAAATATTGAATAATAATATGTTCAAGATTTTAGATATAGACGAATCTTACAACAACCAAATGCTTCCAATACTGGAGGCATCACCGATTCAGGCTGATGGCCTTCAATTGTACTTTGATAAATCACCCGATATTTTTGAAATCCCCCGGATGAAATATACCAACAGTGAACATCTTGGGTTTTTTCTGGATAATGAACTGAAAGGATTTGCTTCGCTTGGATATTTTGACGCCCTGATTGGTGGGAAAAAAGAGCAAATATTTACATTTTACAACTTTTACATTAAGCCTGAAGCCCGGGGCAAAATACTGGCAGAACGGGCCATGAAGGAATTCTTTTCAAGAGCATCCGGGAAAGCGAATTATGGAATATCTGTTACAATGAAAGGCAATCGCCAGGTTGAATCGTATATTGGTCGCCGGGTCTATGATTGGATGCCACCTTCCCGGATTATTGAAGAATTGGTTGTCAAATCAATCCTGTTTTCATTTCCGAAGAAAAATAAAACGAATTTTACAGTCAGGAATGCCGACATGGAAGACATTCCTGAAATGGTTAAGTTACTTAACAACGAACACCGTCAACGAGATTTCGGAGCTATTTTTCAGGAAGATATGTTCCAAACATCGCTGGATAAAAGAGGATTGAAAATAGAGAACTATTTTGTCGCTTTAGATCAAAAGGGCGCTATTAAAGGAGTTTGTCTGGCGTGGGATTGTTCCTCATTTCGCCGTACACGCGTGATTAAGTTTTCTTCACAATTTTATCCGGTTCTGTATGCTTATAAAATAATGGAGAAATTACTTCCGATGGCGCCATTTCCAAAAGAAGGCGAATGTTTCAACGAACTAACCATTACTGATTGTGCTGTTTCTGAGCGGGATGTGGAAGTTATGCAAGCATTGCTAAGCGAAATTTATCACCAGAATCTCAACCGAAAATATCATTTCATGAACTTTGCCAGTTGTCAAGGCGATTTCTTGCTTAATGCAACAAAAGATTTTTGGCACAAGGACATCATTTCGCATATCATTTTTACCAGTTTGGATCCCGGACGATATAATATTCAGCCAAGGTTACCGTATATAGATATCGCATTTCTGTAGTATCCTATTGCAGAGTTATTTGAAGAATATTGTAAAAAGGGAAACGGTCTTTTTTCTCTGCCATTCCTGAAATTTCCTTATCGATTAAAAATTCGTTTGTCCCATTTTCAGGAAAGTGATTTTTCTGCAAATACCGGTAACAAATCCTGGTTCCGGGACTACAATAATCTTTAATTTGCGACAGCAATTCCTCAAATTGTTCCCCGGTCAGCCAATCGCCCAGATTCGAAAGATGGATCTTATTGTAGTAACCTTTCCCCTTCCCGCAATGTGCATTCTGAAAAGAAGTACATTCCAGTTCAATCTTATTCAGGTTACCGATCAGCCGGTTTTTATTTTCAGGTTGAAGATATTCAGGCAACGATTCTTTTTTGATACAACTTCCGGCCAGAAAATACTGCAAAAAATAGTTTTTTGCGGCCAGGTTCGAGGTGCAGAAATCCTGAAATTTGCTAAAGAACCGCTCTCCTGTATTGCTACCAGCATGTTGGAGCGCTTGTTCCTGAAGTCCTCTTTTTTTGTAAATCGCAGGGTGAAATGCAATTTTAAATAATAACTGCAAACTCTTTCTGGGCGCTATTTGGTTGCGGAAAACACTATTTTGTTCTGCCAACGAACTGCAAGCTATCAGCCGGTGGATATTTTTATTACCGATGATCAATCGGGCAACAAACCTCATTTTTTTCAGGTATTGCTCAAATCGTCCGGCACCAACAATTCCCTTTTCAATAAAGTGTATGTTTTTATCCCAAAAAGATGAATCTTCTCCCGAAAGATTTGTGCGAATAACTTTGTGGTACAGTTCATTTCGTTTCTTTTCCTCAAGTATTAAATAACCCAAAAATTGTCCGTTCAGTGGAAAATCAAGATATTGGGCTGCCGCGAGTTTTAGTCTGCATAATTTAATCTGTGCTTCTGAAATATCAACTGCCTTTATTTGGATATTTTCATTCAGGCACAACAACGCAAACGGAACTTCTCCCCCGCTGGCAAGAGAAAGTATCCGGTCGTTGGGTTGAATATCGAGCGCCAATTGCTCCGAAAGCGGATCTTCCTGTGAAAGGCCAAAATCAAATAGAAATTTTTTCATTGTGTTGTTTTAAAAAAGCCTTCTTCAAGGGCCAGAGGTATCAATTTTCGAACTGCATCTTTATTGATGTGCCCTTTCAGAGGCAATTGAAGATCATACAAAGCGCAAAGAATACTTTCGGCAGCACAGCAAAATATTTTGCCTTCAGGAGTATGCGAGCTGATCAGTAATTCCGGATTGCCCGGAAGATACACAGAAGAAGCTTCTTTACAAAAACAGATATTTTGCATCACCTTAACTTCATCTGAAACTGAACTGGGTACTGAAATATCGATGATAAAAACAGGCTGATCGTTGCGGATATGGTGCTGGAAAATAATCGGATCGTTTGTATTTGCGCAACTGATGATCATTGAAGCATGTTTTAACTCAAAAAGATCGGTCGTACAAGTAACTTTTTTATTGAAGCCTGACAGTTCCTCTTTCATTTTTTCAAGCCGTTTCTCATTGTTGCCAATAAGGATGATCGCAAATTCAGCGTACTTCGGATCATTCAAACAATTAACCAAACCGGTACCGATATTGCCGCTTGCACCAACAATGGCAATCGCAGGCATTTCATTCACATTCCTTTCCCGACTTTCGAGGTGTTGATCAAGATAAAACAAACAGGAGGCAACTGTAAGGCTGTTTCCGGTCAGGATTTTACAATTCCCCCTTTCTGCCAGGTTTAACCCATTTCCGGTAATGATTGATGTATGGGCGCCCAGACTAATACAAGCCATTCCTTCATTGGTCAGTTTATTAACTGCATCCTGAATTTTGGCAATGTAAAATCTCTTCTTACCCCAACGGCTCACCACCTCCATTTGTGATGTGTCAAATGGAAGCACATAAAAAGTGAAATGTATTTTACGGTTGAGCAGATTTTTACTGATGATTTTTATCGGTTTGCCTTCCATCAGGATAGATAGCCGGTTGAATAAAATACGCAGGCCCGTATCCGAAGCTTTTTGAAGATCGGGTTCTATCACCTGTAATTCGCGGTGAGACATGGTAAAATTGCCAATAAAACCTGCCTTGATGGAATTCGCTGCCGGTTCTTCTATTTTTTGCGGGAACAATCCTGAAAAAACAGGAACCATTTTGTCCGGATACGGATCTCCATTCATCAGGAATTTACAAAGTTCGTAAATGCTCTTTTGACTGCAAAGGACGCAGAGTTCATCAAGTATCTGGCAGAAAATCTGCAATTCGGGTTCTTTCACATAGAAAGAAGGTTCAATCCGGAGTGAATTGGGTTTCGACAAGGAAGGAAGTACCCGAATAAAATGGTTGTTCAGGAACCAGCCTGAAAAGAAATACCCCAGCACTTCATTTTCAATGAGTATTCGAAGAAAATTGTTGTCCGCTCCCATCCGTGGATTGAAGTGAATTCCTATCATCAAACCTTTACCATTCACTGATTCAATTACTTCAGGAAACCTGACTGACACTTCGCGCAGCATCGAAAGAAATTTTTCGCCCTTATCCCGGGCCATCTCTGTCAGGTTTTCCTCTTCAATAATCTTTAAAGTACTTAAGCCCAGGCAAGCCGCGAGTTCACCATTGGCAAAAGTCGAATTAAAATATTTGGTGAAAGTTGGTCGAAACCGATCATCATCAATCAATACCGCCGAAATTTTTTCAATTCCGCCTCCAAGGCTTTTACCCAGCAAGTAATAGGAAGCACGTTTGTATGAAGGAATACTGCCGGTCCGGCCCAGTCCGCATTGAATCTCGTCTGAAATCAACGGAAATTCCTGTCTGGCCAACAAATCAGCCAATGCCGGATTCAATTCGTAAATTCCGCCTTCGCCCCTGACAGGTTCAATTATCGATGCTATTATTTTACTGAATTTCATTGGTTCATGGACACACACCTCATTTTTCATCCGGAAAATTTGCAGCTCAAACACATTATCGCGGATGTGCTGATCAATCTGTATCTTCCAGTCAGCATCCAAATCAGAAATAAACAAAGGATGAGGGCTCATTAAACCTGAAAAAAGATAACGCTGCTTTTTGTGGTTCAGCAAACTTCTGGCTCCTGAAGTATAACCATGAAAACAATTGTTAAGCACTATAATACAGGGAGTTGATTCTTCCAGAAATTCGATGTTTTTGTCCCAAACTTCAGCCACGTTTAATTCCGGAACTGCACCGTAAAGCTGAAGCTGTTCATCCCTCAGTTTTTCAATTTTTTGTCTCCATTCAAAATAAGCATGGTGCAGCGCTATTTCAGTCGCTTCTGTTCCGCTGTTACCAAACAAAACCTTAAAATACTTTCCGGTAAACTTGCTGAATAACCTGTTCAGTTCCCTGGCTAATAATGCCGGGTAATAATACTGGCTTCCCTGGTTATTCAATGCCGGATACCCGGAATCAAGAAAATGAATAATAGCTTCTCTGATCCTTGGATGGTTGTGACCCAGAAGATTAGCGCCAAATCCTCCAACGAAGTCCAATACACTTTGCAGTTTGTCCTTATCCTGATAAAAAAGAGTTTCACCTTCTCCTTTTACGTAAACCTTGTCAAGTTTTAGCGCTTCCAGAAGTTCGGCCATGTTTGGATTGGAAAATTTATACAGATAATTTTTATCGCCTGTTTCCGCCGTTTCAATTTTCTGATCGAAAACGAATGGGTTCCGAAGTTCAGCAATGATTTGTCCGTACTTTTTATAAATCTGGTCTTTCGATACAGTGCCCTTTCTGGTTAACGGAACTTCATCAAACACAAGGCTGAACCGCTCGATATGGCGGTGTGAATATTCAAAAGGTTCAATGTTTAGCTTCAAATCCTCATTGGTATTTTTGATCAGGGCGGCCATCTCTTTTTGCAGGGTTCCTTCAGGTAAAAAAATCAATGCGGCCAATCCCGGAATATTAACCAGCGGAATCCATTCTATATGGGTCGAAATCCCATAAATGCCTTCATAGTAATGATGTAACGCGTTCAATGGAATCTTTACTCCATATTCATCTTTAATAAAGTCGCTTGATTTCCGGCGATGAAAACAAATCTCTCCGGTGGTTTCATCAAAAGCCACAAGGTCGCCGGTTTCAAAGAATTTATGCTGTTGCTGTTCTCCAAGGGTTCGGGCTGATTGAAAAACACTGCGGATAAATAACTCATAAATTGAAGGTTCATCAGTTTTTTTCAATCCCATGGTAACGCCGGGAAGTGGCTCACCCAAATAACTTGAGGACGATTCTTTCCCTGGTTCCGGTTTATTCAACAGTACCATCAGTGTTTCTGTCGTTCCAAAACCGTTCATCAGCGCGACTCCCGTTGCTGATTTGAACTTCGCCGCAGTGGTTTCGTCAAAAGGCGCACCTATCGAAATAGCCGCTTTCAACGATTGGTTCATTCCGGCTTTTAACTCCGGAAACTGCCTGAACAATTCAAGCATCGTGTTGTAAAATGCGGGCCCGGCAATCAAATGTCCAGGTTTCATCTTTAGTAAAAGGTACCGGACCACTTCAGGTTTATGCAGAACCCAGTCGGTTAAAACAATGCAAAAAGGATTGCCCGACCAAATGGAGTTGATGAAAGACCGAATGCCAATCGTATGCGTAAACAATGGGCTGAAACCGGGATTACCAAACAATTCTTTGCTGAATAATCCGCATTTCTGCCAGGCCTGACAACAATTCACCAAACCTTCGTGTGTGTAAACCAATAACTTACTAATGCCTGCTGAGCCCGAGGTGGTGAATATGACGGCTTCTGTTTGTGGCGTCACCGGAGATTGTGCAATCGGAAAACAATCAGGCTTAATACGATCATCTTTCACTTGTTGAATCAAGCCGGCCACATTAAAATCTTCAAAAGAATCAAGAAATAAAATTTCGTTTTCTTTGCATTTGTCCTGCAATATATAGATTACTTCTTTCTCTCTTTCATAGTTTTTAAGTTGAAGGATTTCCCTGAAAGGCATGATAACACAGGCAAAACAGGTCTGTTCTTTCCAATTTTCAAATTCGGCCGGTTCAGGAAAAATCGGAACAAAAACCCGAATCCCCATACATGTTGCTGCTGTAAAAATAAGGGCATTGGCCAGTTCGTTCGAACTGCTAAATGAGGCCAGCAAAATGGTATCGCCGGTTTTCAGCCCAAAGAATGTTAATCTTTCTGAAATAGAATTGGTGATTATCCGCAAGTCAGTCAGGCTGATTGTAACAAGCTGTTCTCCAATGTGACTGAATATTACCTCACAGTTTTCGTTTCGGTGAGGCAGCGGAGCGAATATAATTTCTGCCAAAGTTTTAGGAAGAAATCCGATATCATCCTCCCGGGCTTGTATCAGTTTATCAAACATCATATATGAAAAGTATAGCACAAGTTAATACTTTTCAACATAAAAGACTAATGCACTACCCTATTTACTTTCCCTCCGGATTTTGAATACTTTGTTTTAATTCCCTTATTTCTTCGGTCAGCACCTTTAATTGTTGACCTATCAGATCATTACTTACCGGTTGATCTGCCACTTCCCTGCTGATGTAATGCACAAATTTCCAGATTTCACGAATCTCGGTCGCACCCAATTGATAAGGTTGATAAGCC
>JBBRXN010000160.1:0-7330 GCA_038248385.1 Bacteroidales bacterium | reverse complement strand
TTGTTCCCAATGAAATCCGTCAGTTCCGTTTCAAGATTGACGATGAATTTATGCCTGATGAGCTTTATGCTACCTGGCTGGGTTTCTTAACAGCCAAACAAGTTGACCGAAAAGAATGGCCGTTCGTAAAATGGTTGATCGAAGTGTATTACAACCGCCAGATTGATCAGGACATGGAACTGAATGAGTATTACAAAGGCGTTTATGCTGCTCCTGCTGCCGGGGTTGCCGGAGCTAACGGTACCGGAATGAACGGACTGAAAAAACTCCTTCAGACAGGCGTTGATGCAGAAACGATCAACACGATCAATATTGGTGCTTTGAATAAAGACACCATCTTTGATCAGGTGGAAGAATTCACAGACAAGATCGCCGAAGTGTATCAGGGGATCCCGATGGATATTTGCATGAGCCAATACTGGTGCAAAAAATACCTTCAGGATAAACGTGCCCAAGGCTATTATCAGAACAAATCGGATCAGGATATCAATACCGGCATTGATTTCACACCATTAAAGATCAAAGGTCTGGCTTCGATGGTTGAAACAAATGATATTTTCTGTACTCCTTCAGAAAACTTCCTGCATGTTTCTCCTGCAACCATTACCAAGAATACTTTCAAACTGGAAGAATCGAAACGTTCAGTAGCGGTTCTGGGCGATTGGAGTGAAGGTTTGGGATTCGGCATTAACCAGGCGGTGTGGACCAATATCCCCAAAACTATTTAATTCTGAAAACATGTTGGAATTTACTGACATCAATAAAAGCCTGCCCAACGGTCAAAACATGGGTGGACTGACACAGGAAATCTACTTCGGCTATCACGCCGATGTACTGACCTGGCCAACTGCTCCGGTAGCTCCGGCTACCCTCGCAGCTGCTGCCATGTTAACGGGTGAACTGATCATGAAACCGGGCAAAAAACTGTTCAAAATGTACATCACTGATGATACCGGTGAATTTTTGATCGAACCGGTGGGTGAACTGGATGGGAAATCATTCGTGACGCATCTGACGGTTTTCCATCCAGGATTGAAGGATACCTTGTTTGGCTTTATCAATGCGGCCAAGAATGACAATCTTGTATTTGTGGTGCAGGACAGCGATGGTCAGAAATATCTCATGGGTGACAAACTCCGGTCAGCCGTTTATGCAGGTTCTCCCGATGGATTTGGTACCGGGAAAGAGACGGCATCCAGAAAAGGTATTTCTATGGAATTTACCTACAAGACTGCCAACCTGTATATCTATCCCGGGAGTATTCCTCTTACTGAAGCTTTACCAGGTTAATAAAAATGTGGACTGATTACTTCAACTTTATAAAACTTCGCCGTGGACGGGTCATTGTACCCATCCACGGCGAAATTGATTTCAGCCGGGATGATATCCCACTGGAAATCTTCAAAGAACTTTTTGATAAAGGGTTTCCTTATTTGGAATTGACGGAACTTGGGAAACAGGAACTCTATCACAGCTTACCCGATCTGATGGGAGGAATTGTTCCAGTTCCTTCAATTGGTGTTTTGAGTAAGCAGAAGGAAGTATTAACTCAAAAAAGCATAAGAACAAAAGCGTTCCAAGTTAAAAAGAGTTAAAATGTTTCTAATCTTGTTTTAATAAATGAAAAGGGAATAGTCTGAAAGGGCTAATCCCTTTTCATTTTTATGGCGAAGCAGCTTAAACTTTGGCGGATCTTTCCTATATTTGAATGTATAGACATTATGGGTTTAAATAAGAGAAAACAATTGTTAAAATAGGATTGTTTAATAGGCAATATTCAAGGATTTAAATCAAAAAATAGTTGAAAATGAAAAACTTAAACGCAATCGGAATCGACAGCAGCAAAGCCAAAGACCTGGCTGAAAAACTAAATGTGCTTTTGGCAAATTACTCCATATTTTACCAGAACACCAGGGGGTATCATTGGAACATTAAAGGTGAGAAATTTTTTGAGCTTAATGTAAAATTTGAAGAACTCTACAACGATTTGTTTCTGAAAATTGACGAGGTTGCCGAACGAATCCTTACTATAGGACATACACCTTCTCATAATTATTCGGATTACAGAAAAATCTCAAAAATAGCTGAGAGCGGGCAGGTTAGTGATGGCTTAAAAGCAGTTGAAGGTATTCTGGATTCCTTTCAGACAATTATTGTACTTCAACGTGAGTTGCTGGATCTTTCTGCCGAGGCCGGTGACGAAGGAACCAATGCCCTGATGAGTGACTATATCCGATTGCAGGAAAAATTAGTCTGGATGTATTCCTCATTTTTGAATAAACAGTTATAATGTGCTAACAAGATGTCAACTTATTTGATAATCGGAGCTTCATCAGGAATCGGCAAAAAACTTGCAGAACAATTAACTGGGTCCGGGCATAAGGTGTATGCCACTTACTTCAAAAACAAACCTGATTCTAATTATGGATCAACTGAGTACCATTATCTGAATGTACTAGACGAAAACATCACACCCGATTTCCTGCCCGATTCGCTGGATGGTTTGGTGTATTGTCCTGGAAGTATAAATTTAAGGCCTTTTGAACGGATTAAACCATCCGATTTTATTGCTGATTTTAACCTTCAGGTAACAGGAGCCATTAAAATAATTCAGGCGGCATTGCCCAGGTTGAAAAAAGCAGAAAATGCTTCCATTGTATTATTCTCAACGGTTGCTGTTCAAACAGGTTTTCCTTTTCATACGCAGGTTTCGGCTTCAAAAGGCGCCATTGAAGGTTTAACCCGTGCCCTGGCAGCAGAATTTGCCCCCAAAATTCGTGTAAATTGCATCGCTCCTTCCTTAACCGATACGCCTCTTGCGGCTTCTATGTTAAACACCGAGCAAAAACGGGAAGCCAATGCACTGCGTCATCCCTTAAAAAAAACCGGTACACCTCAGAATATTGCTGATATGGCGGAATTTTTACTCTCGGATAAAGGCAGCTGGATTTCAGGTCAGGTATTTCATGTTGACGGAGGAATGTCGGCATTAAAAGTTTAAAATATGAAACAAACACTTCTTCTCCGATCTCTTGGAAAATCCGATCTGATGATAACGCCTATCGGTTTGGGATGCTGGCAATTCAGCAAACAAAAAAACATGGCCGGAAAATTCTGGCCAAACCTGGAAGATGATCTCATCAAACAAATGGTAAAAATCTCTCTGGAAGGCGGCATCAACTGGTTCGATACTGCCGAAGTATATGGAAATGGAGCTTCCGAAAAAGCGCTGGCTGCATCTCTCCGGGATATTGGTAAAAAGCCAGGCGAAGTCATAGTAGCTACCAAATGGTGGCCTATGTTCAGAACTGCTTCAAATATCCTGAAAACAATTGATCAACGCATTGAAGCCCTTACACCATACCCCATTGATCTTTATCAGGTTCATCAACCATGGGGTTTCTCAAACGAAAAAGCCGAAATGGATGCCATGGCGAAGTTGGTTCAAGAACAAAAAATAAGGCATGTTGGAGTGAGTAATTTTTCGGCCGCACAAATGAAATCTGCCTGGGAAGCTCTTCAGAAGCATGGCATTCATTTGGTTTCCAACCAGGTGAAGTATAACCTGCTCGATCGAAAAATTGAATCCAACGGAATACTGCAAACTGCGAAAGAACTTGGGATTACTATCATTGCATACTCTCCGCTGGCACAGGGACTGGTTACCGGGAAGTTTCACGATAACCCGGACTTGCTAAAAAATATCGGCATGCGTAAATTTTCTGCGCCCTTCAAACCTGCCGGATTGGAAAAGAGCAGGCCATTGATAGAAACTGTCAAGGAACTCTCAATCAAGTACGGTGTAACTCCATCACAAGTCGCTCTTAACTGGCTGATCACTTTTCATGGCGAAACGGTGGTGGCCATTCCCGGAGCAACAAAGGAATCTCATGCAAAAGAGAATGCCGGGGCTATGACGTTTTCACTTACTGATGAAGATCTATCCCTACTCGATGAAAAGAGCGCTCAGTTTAAATAATATTTTAACATTACATTACTGGCAAATAGAAAGTTACTTATTTATGAAAGCATTTGAAGTTCGAAAGATTAACTGGAAAAGGATTCAACCGAATTTTTACCGTTTTTCCCTTATAGTTTGCCTTCTCCTGTTTACGGCCTATATAACTTTTAATAAAGACAGTCACATGAATGAAATCAAAGTTGGCAGCACTATCCCTGCCTTTACCCTGCCCGACCAGAATGGGAATTTATTCGATATAAATTCTGTTATTGGCAAAAAGAACCTGGTAATTTATTTTTATCCCAAGGACGACAGTCCGGGATGTACCGCACAAGCATGCTCATTTCGCGATCAGTTTGAAGTTTTTACAGAAGCTGATGCAGTCATCATAGGCATAAGTGGTCAATCGGTTGAAAGTCATAAGGAATTTGCGCTGAAACACAGGCTAACTTTCACCTTGCTAAGCGACGAAGGAAATAAAATCCGTAAGTTATTCGGCGTGCCTACCAATTTATTGGGATTACTGCCGGGGCGAGTAACCTATGTTACCGACAAAACAGGCAAAGTTATTTATACATTCAATTCGCAAATGCAGACCAAAAAGCATGTGGATGAGGCATTGAGGATACTACAGAAATTGAAATAAAATAGTTTCCAGTATAGCTGTACTTAATACACAATACCAAACAAACCACTTAATCTTAAACTTAAACAGATGGATGTAGAAATTTTATCCAGAATACAGTTTGCATTTACCATTGCATTTCATTACATATATCCACCCCTCAGCATAGGGCTAGGAGTTGCATTGGTAGTTTTTGAAGGGATGTACCTTCGCACCAGAGACAAACACTACGAGCAATTAACCAAATTCTGGATAAAGATTTTTGCCCTGATATTTGGTATTGGCGTCGCAACAGGTATTGTAATGGAATTTGAGTTCGGGACCAACTGGGCAGCCTACTCAAGGTATGTTGGTGATATATTCGGCAGCGCCCTGGCTGCTGAAGGGGTTTTTGCTTTCGCTCTTGAATCTACTTTTCTGGGAGTATTGCTATTTGGCTGGAACAAAGTTAGTCCAAAAGTTCATTTCTTTTCAACCATCATGGTAACCCTCGGCTCAATGTTTTCGGCAATTTGGATTGTCGTCGCCAACTCATGGCAACAAACACCTGCAGGATTTAAAATCGTAGGCGAAGGAATGAATGCCAGGGCTGAAATTACCGATTTCTGGGAAATGGTTTTCAATCCGTCATCAGTTGATAGAATTTTACATGTATGGATTGGTGCTTTTCTGGCAGGAACTTTCCTTGTTCTGAGTGTGCATGCTTATTATATTTTAAAGAACAGGTACATTGAGCAATCAAAAAAGGCATTTGGTATAATACTGGTGATTGCCGCAATTTCCGCACTTGCTCAATTGGTTAACGGACATGGCTCGGCCAATGGGGTAGCAGTGAACCAACCGGCCAAACTTGCTGCCTTTGAAGGGCACTACGATAGTTTAGCCGTGGCTGATATGTACCTGTTTGGCTGGGTGGATGATGCCGAACAAAAAGTCACAGGTGTAAAAATCCCCGGTGGCCTGACTTTCCTTATACACCAGGATTTCAAAACACCTGTTACCGGCCTCAATGCTTTTGATAAAAACGACAGGCCAGGGCAGGTTAACTTTGTTTTCCAGACGTATCACATCATGATTGCCATAGGCATGGCGCTTATCGGGCTTACATTGTTTGCCTTGTTTTTATGGTGGAGAGGCAAATTATTTAATCAGCGCTGGCTAATGATTGTCTTTAGCTTTTCAGTGGTGCTGCCGCAAATAGCCAATCAGGTAGGCTGGTATTCGGCCGAAGTTGGCCGTCAGCCCTGGGTGGTATATGGGCTTTTACGAACTTCGGATGCACTTTCTGAAAATGTCAGAGCAGGACAAGTTATGTTTTCTCTTATCTTATTTACGATTGTATATCTGATCTTATTCGGCTTGTTTATCTATCTGTTGAATAAAAAAATACAAACCGGAATAGAATCTTACGGATCAGATAAGAAATATGCCTCAACTAATTTAACTTTAGAATAATGGAAACATTTTTAAATATAGAACTGGGAACATGGATGTTTCTTGTCATAGGGGCTGTTTTCAGCGGATATGCAATCCTCGATGGTTTCGATCTGGGAGCCGGTACCGTACATCTTTTTCTGCGTAAAGAAGAAAGCCGGCGGATTGCACTGAATGCAATCGGTCCGGTGTGGGATGGAAACGAAGTTTGGCTGGTCATCGGCGGAGGGACTCTCTTTGCCGGTTTCCCGAAAGTATATGCAACCTTGCTTTCAGCATTTTACACTCCATTTATCTTATTCCTGCTTTTGCTTATTATGCGGGCCATTGCTATTGAATTCCGAAGCAAAGAAACTATGCGTTGGTGGCGAAATCTCTGGGATATTACCTATTCCGTTTCGAGCACGCTGATAGGCTTAACACTTGGCGTGGTGCTTGGTAATGTTGTTCGTGGAATAGCCATTGATGAAAATATGCTCTACAAGGGCGGTTTGCTGGATATTTTCAATCCATATGCCCTGCTCACAGGTATCACGGTAGTGGCGCTTTTCGCACTACACGGCTCGGTTTACCTCATTATGAAAACGCAGGGTAAACTGGCCGAAAGGCTTGATTATATCTCCAAAATGGCGGGCATGTTCTTCACCATTTTTTATGTGTTGTTATCAATTGCCACTCTGATTTATGTTCCCCATGCAGCGGAAGAATTCAAAGCAATGCCAATCTTGTTTGTAATTCCTGTTATTACCCTTTTATTACTCCTGAATGAAAGAAGATTGATTGTTAATAAAAAATATTGGATGGCATTTATGACTTCGGCTCTTTTAACTTCATTATTGCTGATAACCATTGCAATAGGCATATATCCCAATCTTTTGCTTTCAAGCATCGACAGCTCTTTTTCATTGACAATAGCCAATAGTGCTGCTTCTCAGAAATCGTTGGGCATTATTCTAACCTTTGTAATGATCGGAGCACCACTTGTTTTGATTTATACAATTTTCTTGTTCAGAACATTCAGGGGGAAAGTCGTTCTGGACGAAATGAGTTACTAATCCATCAGCTTCTATGTGAATATTCATTAAATTTGAAGTAATGAAGTGAAGACCAGAACTCACTATAAAATAACGGGGCGATACCGAAAAGCCAAATGAGTAGGAAAATCATAAAAAATAATAGACTATGATGACCAATTTCGCTTTGATTGCTCAACTGATTGTTGCTGTTTCCATCGTAATTGTATGGGTATTCCGTTTCGATAATATCGTGAAAGAATTTAAACAATATGGCCTGAACGATTTAACCCGCAC
>JBBRXN010000159.1:0-7353 GCA_038248385.1 Bacteroidales bacterium | reverse complement strand
TTGAAGAAGCAGCCCGCAAACTCACCCTCGAAGAACGCATTCAGAAGGTCGAAGACCTGTCGATGCTGATCGAGCGCTGGAAGACACTGAACGATTCCAGGCGCAAGTTGCAAACCTTCCAGATCGGAGCCGATTCGCTGAGTTCGGTTGTAGCATTGCGCGATACAAACGGGAACGAGTTCAAAACTTCAAACTCAGCCGTTGTTACGTCAGTGATTGATGAAATGAAACGTACGTTGGATATCAAAATCCGCGACGTTGAATCACAAATCAACCTCTGATTGAGAGGGAGGCTTCGCCTCCCTTTTTTTGCTCGAAAACTCGCCATTTTTCCTCCATACTCCCTGCTCCCTGCCATCAGTCTTTCGGCTATGTTCCTGTTAATTAGGTCATCCGGAGGCTGCTTGTTTTTCGTTTGCCCGCCTGCTTTCTTCCATTCCATTCGGACCCGGATTTGGTCTGGTAAGTTGTGGCCCGACCGATTGGGTTTCTTCAAGCAATTTCGAGTGGGATTCTACACATCCAATTTCAAAACTGTTGGGAACCAGCTACTGTTTTTACTCTAAACGTTCCATGGCCGAACCTTTTTTAGCATTTTCCATTATGTAGCTTTTCTACGGCTGTCGGTGATGTTGAAGTTATTCGTCAAAAATATATACAAAGGTTTGTTCCTTTTTCAAGAGACCTGTCAATGAGTTTTCCCGGCATATCCTCATTTAACCGCCTACGGCTGATTCCGGTATTCCAGTTTCCTCATTGCCATCCTGAAACGGAACAGTTCAACCTGTATAATTTTTTTTTTAATAACTTAAAATTCAACATCATGACAACTTTTGAAAAGCATTACATCGGAAAAGGCAAACAGGTAAACGGCCTTGAAATCGTAAGAGTTACATTACCGGTAGCTGGCCTCGAAGCTGCAGTTTTTGAAAAAGAAGGTGTTAAATACCTTTCGTTCGAAATCGCAAAACTGAAAGAACCTGACAAATTTGGTCGTACCCACACCTGTTATTTCCAGACCAAAAACGACACAGGGAAGCCGAAGGATCAGGAACCACAGCAAGCAGAAAAGGCTGGCAAAAAGAAATCGAAAAAACAGCCCGCCGAAAACGAGGATGACCTTCCGTTCTAACAAGAACAAAAAAAGCCGAAAGGCTTTTTTTTATGGTCGCTTTTTCCACTTTTAAAATCAATAACATTAAGAAGTGTTTGCAAATCAGTATTTTGCAAATCAGTATTTTGTGAATTTTGTGAATTGATTGTATGGAACCTTTTAAGAAATTAATGAAAAGTGCTACATTTACTTCTATAAATTTTAGTACAGCATAAAAATTGAAATCATGGAATCTAATGAAATATTAAGAGAACAGATTTTTGAAATAGTCAAGAATCAGATAAGTAGTAATGATCCAAAGGAGACCAATTTAACTTATAAAAGGCTTATTGATTTGGGATATAACGATTTTGAAACAAATCAACTTATTGGGCAATGTGTTGCTGTTGAAATATTTAATATCTTAAAACATAAAATACCATTTAATGAGAAGAAATACATTAAGAACTTAGAACAACTCCCCAAAAAACCAATTGGTTAAACTTTAAGTTAAATATCAATATTCTTGTTTTGAGTATTCACCAATAAAAATTAAAGTACACTCAAAAAATAGGGATGCTTTACGTCTGAAAAGTTTTATATTTACACACCATTTTTTTAAAGCATATAAATTGTTGATTATTAAACATTTTAAGAGATGACAAAAGCAGATATCGTTAAGGAAATAAGTCAAAACACTGGAATTGAAAAAATGACCGTGGAAAAAGCTGTTGTAGCTTTTATGGAAACAGTGAAAAATTCTTTAACCGGAGGAAGTAACGTATATCTTCGCGGTTTCGGGAGTTTTATTTTAAAAAGAAGAGCAAAGAAAACTGCGAGGAATATTTCAAAAAATACTTCAATGATTATTCCTGAACATGTCATTCCTTATTTTAAACCGGCAAAAGAACTTGTTGCTCAGGTTAAAGAACAAGTTAAATAAGAAGGTTACAAGCAGAATAAATTCCATGCGATTGCAGAATGTCCGGTTCTCGACATTCTTACGAGCCGCCGTTGCCTTCACCCCAAAAGGTTTAGTATACAGCTCTCTACTTCATTTGGTCACCAAACAATCTTCATCGCCACACGCCTAAGTTCTGTATTAACTCACTGATTCCGTTAAGCCAGAACACAGGCCTTGCCAACTCACAGGACTGATCTACAGAGGAACCCCATCAGATAGCACATCCTTCGGATAAGCTGTCTGATTTGTCAAAAAAGAACTTGCGCCTGCCATTGGAATCATACCATCCTGAATATTGGATTAATCCAAAAACTTTTTGGTATGATGACGATGGATAGAAATGTAAGGCCAATTGAGTATGCGAAAATTGGACTTTACATTTCTCCAATCGTTAAAATAGCAGAAAGATTCAGGGACCCACTTCGCGCCTAAATTTTTGGAACGCTTTCTTTTCTCTGAATTTGCTACTCTGACATTCCGCAAGGCATCAGAGAAAAGAAACAAAAGAGAATGCCAAATAAACTAATTTCAGGTAGCGGCATTTTAATATTTAAGTATTGCCTTACCTTTGGTTTTCGATAATTGATACGAGTAAGCAAAAATAAATGACCAGCAAACAGAATTTCAAATTTACTGCAATGTGAAATTCAACTTTTGCCATCTCTTGTATTTGACCAAATGTTTATAGATCATGAATAAAAGACTATTTGCTATCGGAGATATACACGGATGTTACAAGGCATTTCGAGAACTGGTTGATCAAAAAATTAAGATCAAAAAAAGTGATAAGATAATATTGCTTGGTGACTACATTGATCGGGGAACTCAAAGTAAAGAGGTTGTCGATTACATAATTGAATTACAGAATAACGGTTTTGATATTGTGCCGCTCCTGGGTAATCATGAAGCCATGTTGGTGGATGCATTTGACAAGGATGAACGTTTGTTAATCTGGATTCAAAACGGAGGTTCTGAAACATTAAGGAGTTTTGGAATCAGTTATTTGAAAGACCTTGCGC
This sequence comes from Bacteroidales bacterium, assembly GCA_038248385.1. Classification (GTDB taxonomy): domain Bacteria; phylum Bacteroidota; class Bacteroidia; order Bacteroidales; family Prolixibacteraceae; genus Aquipluma. The sequence goes on along the minus strand of JBBRXN010000159.1, from coordinate 4,277 downwards.
CCCGTTACCTTGAGTTTTTTAATAAGTTGCCTTATTATTTTGAGTTTGAGGAATACCTTTTTGTACATGCTGGTTTTAATGATGAAGTAAATAATCCGTTCGAAGACAAGTATCATATGATATGGAAATGTAGGGAGAAATACAATCATCCTTCTTTAATAGATAAAACCATTGTTCATGGGCATCGCCCTATTCATGTTACTCTTTGTAATGAAAATGTACTTAGCAGAAATAAGGTAATTAATCTTGATACTGGTTGTGTTTATGCTGATAGTGATGGCTTTGGAAGTCTTTCTGCTCTTGAATTGTATGCTAATTGTCTATATGTTGCATGAGTTAATAATATAACTATATTTGCAATTCGCGAATCGCGAATCGCGAATTAATGATATTGTATATGAAGAAGCACAATGGAATGCGTCCACAGGATATCGTAGTGTTATTGAAAATAGTATCAATTCACAATCAAAAGTGGCGTAATTTTGATATTGCTAATGCACTTCAGATAAGTCCTTCTGAAGTATCTGAAGCATTAAACAGATGTAGAATTGCTGGTCTGATTGATAGTAAGAAAAGAAGTGTCCATACAAATTCGTTTAAAGAGTTTCTTATTTATGGCCTGAAGTATGTTTTTCCTGTTGAGCCTGGAGCTGTTGTTAAGGGTATTCCAACTGCACATTCAGCATCTCCAATAAATGAGCAAATCGCATCAGGTGGCGATGTTTATGTATGGCCCTATGCCAAAGGTACTCTCCGTGGACAGGCCATTGAACCACTTTATAAAACCTTACCTGCAATTATTCAAGAGGATAAACTATTTTATGAACTATTGGCAATTGTAGATACGATTAGAGTTGGCCGTGCAAGAGAAGTAAAAATTGCAATTGAAGAACTTGAAAAACGATTATAATATGCCTAGTACAAATATCAACATGCTACAAATTGTGGCAAATGGTTTAGGAGAATTGAAAAACGACATGGTGTTTGTGGGTGGTGCCGTAGCAGAACTTTATGCCAATGACCCAGCTGCATCTGATATCCGTCCAACCCTTGATGTGGATTGTGTGATAGGGTTAAGCACCCGATTAGAATTTTATCGATTGGAAGATAATCTAAGAGCAAGAGGGTTTGCAAACGACACATCACAGGGAGCTCCAATTTGCAGATGGATTTACAAAGATATTAAGGTAGATGTAATGCCAACCGACGAGAATATCCTTGGATTTAGCAACAGGTGGTATCTCGAAGGTATTGAGAACGAAATAGTAAAAATACTGCCTGACGAAACTGAAATTTTTGTTTTCCCTCCGGAATATTATATAGCTACCAAACTTGAAGCACACAAAGGTCGTGGAGGAAATGACTTACGGCAAAGCCATGATTTTGAAGACATTATTTATATACTTGACAACTGTCAGGATTTATTGAAAGATATTGCAAATGCAAATGCAAGCGTAAAGGCATATCTTAAAATCGAATTCGAAAACTTATTGAAAAATAAAGGCTTAACAGAGGGTATTGAGAGTGCTTTGCCTTATGGTTCAGGCTTTGAAAGCACTGAAATAATTTATGAATTGATCCGGAATATTGCAGAGCATGAATAATATTGAATTTTATATCTCAAAAAGTTTATTTCGAAGGTGCAGCCGACGCCCTTGAACCTGAATTGGTAAACTTTGAATACAATGCTTATAAAAGTTGCTACGGATTTTAACCGTAGCAACAAAAGAAATTTCAGAAAGAGGCGAGAAGCCTCTTTCTTTTGGAATTTGGTTGCATTATACATTTAACAATACTACTTTATTTATTTAGTTTCCTTAACTTGCGGCGCCAAGGTGGAATATTTCTACCTGGAAAAATTTGAAAGCAAGTCAACTGAAAGCTAATAAAACTAACCATATCAACCAATGGCCTTTAACGAAAACTCCCGAGTAAAACTTCCTGCATTGGTGCATTTATGCAAATTGGGATTCCACTACATTTCAGAAAAAGAGCTGACAAAATCTTGTGACTCAGATACCAATATCAATGTCGATGTTTTCAAAAATAAGCTTCGTTTATTCAACCCTTTGCTCAAACCAATAGAAATCGATCAGTTTTTCGACAAACTTAAAATCGCATTGGATAATGATGATCTGGGACGTGAATTTTACGCTTTTTTATCGGCCAATTCAGGAATTAAGCTGATCGATTTTGAGCATATTGAAAACAATGATTTTGATTGTACAACGGAATTAACCTGTAAAAATGGAGAAGATGAATTTCGCCCTGATATCACGCTGTATGTAAATGGATTGCCCCTGGCATTAATCGAAGTAAAGAAGCCAAATAATAAAGAAGGTGTTCTGGCTGAACGTGACAGAATAAACGTCCGTTTCAAAAACAGAAAATTTCGCCGCTTTCTTAACTTGTTTCAAATACTCCTATTCTCGAACAACATGGAGTACGACCATGATTCAATCGTACCGATTCAAGGTGCCTTTTATAGTACAAACGCAAAAGACAAAGCTATCTTCAACTGCTTCAGGGAGAAAACAGCTAAAAATGAAAAAGGAAAACCCAATTTTTACAAGGATTTTATTTTCCAAACCGTACCCGAATCAACCGAACATTTCATATTAACCGATAATAATGCTTCGGTTATAAAGCACACACCCGAATACCAAACGAATAAAAGTGTAAACACACCAACCAATCGTACTATAACCTCTCTGTTCAGTAAAGAACGCTTCCTTTTTACATTACGCTATGCCATTGCTTATGTGGATACAAAAAAGGAAATCGACGGCGTAGAAATTCAGGAGTTGCAAAAACACATCATGCGTTATCAGCAGCTATTTGCCACGTTTGCCATTAAGAAAAAATTGTCGGAAGGAGTGAAATCCGGTATCATCTGGCACACACAAGGCAGTGGAAAAACCGCCCTGGCTTTTTATAATGTGAAACATCTGACGGATTATTACGCATCCTTGCCCAACCCGATAGTTCCCAAGTTTTACTTTATTGTCGATCGGATCGATTTGCTGACACAAGCCAAGATTGAGTTCGAAGAACGCGGATTAACAGTGAATACGGTGAATGACCGAGACGAATTGATGGAACAGTTTCGTTCCCAAACTTCCATATTCAATCAGCAGGGAAAATTGGAAATTACGGTGGTAAATATTCAGAAGTTCAAAGAAGATCAGCACAAAGTGAAAATAGATGATTATGCCATTAATCTCCAACGCATCTATTTTCTGGATGAAGCCCACCGGGGTTATAAACCCGATGGCTGTTTCCTCGCGAACTTGTTTGATTCTGACCCCAATTCCATAAAAATAGCTTTAACTGGAACACCTCTTATCGGGGAAGAAAAAAACTCCTGCAAAGTATTTGGAGATTATATCGACACCTATTATTACAACCAATCTATTTCTGATGGTTATACATTGAAGTTGATGCGTGAGGATATTGAAAGCAATTACCGGATTGAGATTGAGAAGGTTTTAGAAGAGGTTAAATTGAAAAGCAGTGACATTAAAAAAGATCGTATTCTGGCAGATCCTCGTTATGTGGAAGCCTTGCTTGATTATATCACTAACGATTTAATTAAAAGTCGTATCTATTTCGGCGAACCTACAATCGCAGGAATGATTGTTTGTGATTCGAACCCACAGGCAAGGGAGATGTTTAAAATCTTCAATGAGAAACAAGACCAACACAAATTAAAAGGTGCGCTCATTTTGCATGACGAAGACGATAAAGAAACCCGCAAAGGTTACATTGATGATTTTAAGAAAAAAGCTTCCGTCGATATTCTGATTGTAAACATCATGCTGCTTACCGGTTTTGATGCTCCCCGATTGAAAAAACTTTATCTCGGAAGGACCTTGAAAGATCACAACCTGTTGCAGGCGCTTACCCGTGTTAATCGACCATACAAAAATTTCAAATACGGCTATATTGTCGATTTTGCTGATATAAAGGCCGCATTTGATGCAACCAACGAAGCCTATTTACAGGAGCTGAAAAAAGAAGTTGGCGAAGAAAATATAGATACCTATTCCGGTTTGTTCGAAAGTAACGAGCAAATTATAGAACAAATGAAGGATATTAAAGAAGTTCTTTTTGGCTATAATTGCACCAATGCCGAAGAGTTTTCACGGCAAATGAATGAGATTGACGATCGGGAAACCCTTTTAATCATCAAAAAATCACTCGAACAGGCCAAGAGTTTGGCGAATGTGGTACGAACCTTTGGAGATCCGGAATTAAAGGAACAATTCTCAAAGTTA
>JBBRXN010000158.1:0-7372 GCA_038248385.1 Bacteroidales bacterium | reverse complement strand
TGCCGGAAAATCGAGGTGAAAATGGAAATACTGGAGCAAGTTTTCCAACTCGGTGGCCAGAATTGACTGTTCCAGTTGGGTTAGTTTTTCTACAGGCGGAAGTCGTTCGTTGTCAATACCGGTAATTTCTGAAATTGGCTCAACTTCACCATACATGTTTTTTTCGACATACGACATATCTTCCAGTTCCAATTCATCATCCGGATCGGCTTCCGATTCTTCCCAAAGTTTGTGCGGAGGTTTCATGCCCCAGGTTGCCTGGTGCAAATCGTTTATAAGTTGTTCGATGTAACGTTGCATATTGGCAAGAATTAAAAGTATTCGTTATACAAACCACTCATCTCTTTCGTCAATGTATTGAAGACATTCAGCATAGGTGCCCGAAAACAAAGTCATCCATTGGTCATAACCGGATACGAACCATAGCCCTTTGAACTAAACTGGTAAAGATGGTAATCTGCCCATCCAAAACTTAGCTGTATCAGCTTGTGAAGCTGGTCAAATGTAAATTTTTCTGGAACCAGAATTCTCCGCCAAACGTCTGGCTTGCTATCGTTCTTTAGTTGAATTTTAAATTGAAAAGCCATAATAGTATTTTTATTTGGTTTATAAATTAAGCGATAAACCTTCAATCTACTTCATTAATTTTCAATTTTTTTTCAATCCGTTGTAAAATTTGTCTGCATTTGTCAATAATTGTAAAATGAAGATATTAGAAGTATTTCAAGCAATAATTGTTCATAATCGCTATTTCAAATCATCAACACTATTAATTAGCTGAAACTTAAAATTACAACTTTCAAATGGTACCGGCATTTCACTGAATTGTTCTATCGTAATCTTTTTTCCATCAACTATAAAGCATTTACTGGCTGCTATTTCGCCCCGGCCAGGTGTGTAACTACCGAAAGCAATACATACCAGATGATAATAAGCGGAAGGGCATAAATCTGAAGGAAAATAAGCATCAGGATAGTTGTTCCAAGGAAAAGAAACCTGATGGCATTTTCTTTTAAACGAAGATTTTTAAATTTCATGGAGAACATAGGCAATTCGGAAACCATCAGGAATGAACAGATGAATATAGCGGCCAACAGCACGTATTTGTTCAGGATGATGTGCTGAACGGCCTGGTTGGTTCCCAATTCGAGAATCAGTCCCAATGAGGCAAAAAAGATGGCATTGGCAGGGATGGGCATACCCAGAAACTGCTCGCTCTGACGGTCATCGGTATTGAATTTGGCCAGTCGAAAAGCTCCGGCAACCGTAATTGCCAGGCTGGTATAAAGAGTAATCCATTGTTGCCAGTTTGCGTCAATATCCTGTATTGGTTTATATTTGCCAAACAAAGTTAGTTGTAACATGGTGAAAACCATCGCTGCCGGTGCCAATCCGAATGAAACCATATCGGCCAGCGAATCAAGTTCTTTTCCGATTGATGAATAGGCTTTTAACAGGCGGGCTGAAAATCCATCCATAAAATCAAAAACGGCTGCTGCGAGAATAAAAACTGCGGCCCAGCCCAATTGACCATTGATGGCAAAAAAAACAGCTAAACTACCACTCACAAGGTTTAATGCGGTGATGGTATTGGGAACCCAGAAAAACAGGTTGCTGATGCGGCTCATGATTTTAGTTCGCCGATGATGGTTTGTGAGCCTGTTACTTTGTCGCCTAATTTTACATTTAGTTTGGTGTCGAGCGGAAGAAAGAGGTCAACGCGCGATCCAAAACGGATGAACCCAACTTCAGTGGTCTGGTCAACCTGGTCGCCCACTGTAACGTAATTGATAATTCTTCGGGCCATTGCTCCGGCAATTTGCCGCATTACAATTTCCCGTCCGTCTTTCATTCTGATGGCTGTGGTGGTCCGTTCGTTTTCTTCGGCCGATTTGTGCTTGAATGCCGCATAGAACTCACCGTCTTTGTGTTCCATATAGGTAACCAAACCCGGCACCGGTATCCAGTTGATGTGCACGTTGGTAGGCGACATAAAGATAGATATCTGAAGGCATTTGGTTTTCAGATATTCATTTTCAACAAACTCATGGATATTACATACTTTTCCATCGGCAGGCGACAAAATCAACTTTTCATTTTGAATAATATTTCGCTGCGGATATCTGAAGAATTGAATAATCAGGATATATATTACAGCAGCCCCGGCCAAAACGGTCATTTTAACGACTGTGTTATCGATGAAAAACCAGGATAATAAGATGAGAACTGCCAGAATAGCAGTAGCATAATTAATGGTTATAATACCGGCTTTATGAACTTTCATTTTAGGTTTTTATTATTCCGGCACAAAAATAGCAAATAATTGAGCTATTCTATAATTATTTTCAGATAGACGAAGATTACCGGTCCGGCAAACATCAACGAATCGAAACGATCAAGAATCCCTCCATGCCCCGGAAGAATCTGTCCACTGTCTTTTACTTCAAAATATCTTTTGAACATTGATTCTGTTAAATCGCCAAAAGTAGAACTTACAACGGTCAGAATTCCAATGGCAATCCAATGAATGACTTTTATTTCAGGAACATAACCCGAGATAATCAGAGCTGCAGCCAAAGCAGTAAAAGTTCCGCCAATGGCGCCTTCCCACGATTTTTTAGGGGAGATCCGCTCAAAAAGCCGGTGTTTGCCCAAAGAAACACCAAACAGATAAGCTCCTGAATCGTAAACCCAGATTAATATAAATAGGGCAATTAATAATTTCGGTGAATAGGAATCTCCGGGAATTATTTCAGAAAAAACAATAAAGTTGATGAACGACAGCGGTAAGGCCAGATATACAACGCTGAAAATGGTAACTGTAATATTCTCAATTGGTTTTTGCTTGTTACGGAAAAGCTCTGATGCCATTATCAGTATAAAAAACGGAAACAACATCAGAAAATATTTGCCTCCGATTACTCCTTTGGCAACACAAAAAGAGATTCCGAACATTAAAACCGAAATCAGATAACTCAACCATCTGTTTGGCTTAATTTCTGACTGTTGGTAAAATTTCAAAAACTCCTTAAGCCCGATAACCAAAATTGTCAGAAAGAGTGCGACATAACTATACTGACCGGCAAAAACAGCAGTCAGCATGATCATAACCAAAACAATGCCGGTGATCGTCCGGGTAAATAATTTCTTCAATTGATCAAATCTTTTAGTAGTTCTGTTGCTCTTTCGGCAAAATCTTTGTGAACCATTATTTCAATATCGCCGATTGACGGGAATGTGGAGATATGCTCGTTAATCAAAACGCATTTAATCTCTTCGTTCTCAAGTATTTCTTTTGCAATTTCAGCCTGAAAAGTTTCGCCGGTTTGAAATACGCATACCCAATTTTTTTCCATGGTAAAGTAGTTTAAAAAGATTCAGTAGCAATAATTACAATCAATGTTTTCGGTCCGTGCATGCCCATTACCAATGTTTTTTCGATGTCGGCAGTACGGCTCGGACCGGTGATGTTGCTTATGAGCGAAGGTAATTTATTTTTGTATTTTTCCTGCAGTTTTTCAATCGCGTTGTCCAAATAATCAATAATCTGCGCTTCATCGGCTACTACAATGTGTGTTTCAGGAAAAACATTCAGGCGGCGACCGGAAATTTGTGCCGAACTGATTAATACAGAACCAAGATGAGCAACCAGAAATTCGCACCTTGTCAATCCGATATTCAGGTTCAGAAAATCACTTTCATCCGAATTAGTTTTTACCGTTTTACCCAATATACTGAGTAGGGTAGTGTCGGTACAAAAGAGCTTGTCCTGATTTTTTTCATCACAAATCAGTTTTACCTGAGCGGCAATTTCTGCTTTTGAACTGCATAAAATTACCTGCCCGCCAATCAGTTCCAGGTTGATTTTAAATTCCTGAAACAAAGATTTGTTCAGGGGGTGGTAAACAGGAGAGGTGAAATCGGGGATTTGCTCCCCAATTTCACCTCTTTTTTGCTGTGCGGCCTTTAGTTTGGCCAAAATATTATTTCTGGCTGATTCCATTACAATGCAACGTGGTCAGCAGCCACTTCAGGGTTATCCTGTGATAAAACAACCGGTTCTTTTTTTGTCTCACTTACCATCATTGGCCTGGCCCATTTCCGCTTTCCGAAGATATGCTCGAGGTCTTCGCTGAAAATAACTTCCTTTTCCAAAAGCATTTCGGCCAGTTTCTGATGGCTTTCCTTGTTGTTATTCAGTACTTCCAAAGCCCTGACGTATTGTGTTTCAATCAATAGTTTTGATTCAGAATCAATCAGTTCAGCTGTTTTTTCGCTGTATGGTTTACTGAAAGCATATTCGCTCTGACCTGATGAATCGTAAAAGCTAACATTTCCGACTTTTTCGCTCATGCCGAAAATACTGACCATGGCATAAGCCTGTTTGGTTATTTTTTCGAGGTCGTTTTGTGCGCCTGAAGAGATGCTGTTAAATGAAATCTGTTCAGCAGCCCTTCCTCCGAGTGCAGAGCACATTTCGTCGAGCAATTGCTCTTTGGTTGTAATCGAACGTTCTTCAGGAAGGTACCAGGCAGCGCCCAACGCTTTTCCACGAGGCACAATGGTAACTTTTACCAACGGGTGAGCATGTTCGAGCAACCAGCTGATGGTGGCATGACCGGCTTCGTGGTATGCAATTCTGCGCTTTTCATCAATCGAGATGATTTTATTTTTCTTTTCCAGTCCGCCGACGATACGGTCAACGGCATCCAGAAAATCTTGTTTGTCAACAATATCTTTGTTTTTACGGGCAGCAATCAACGCCGATTCGTTACAAACATTAGCAATATCAGCTCCTGAAAAACCGGGTGTTTGTTTTGCCAGAAATGCAGGTTCAACTTCCGGAGAAAGTTTGATTGGTTTTAAGTGCACTACGAATATTTCTTCGCGTTCGTTCAGGTCGGGCAGTTCAACATGAATCTGACGGTCGAAACGTCCGGCACGCATCAAAGCCCTGTCGAGAATATCGGCACGGTTGGTGGCTGCCAGTATAATTACTCCTGAATTGGTATCAAAACCATCCATTTCGGTTAGTAACTGGTTCAGCGTATTTTCACGTTCATCGTTTGAACCCATGTTTGGATTTTTGCCGCGGGCGCGTCCGATGGCATCTATTTCGTCGATAAAAACGATACAGGGTGATTTTTCCTTGGCTTGTTTAAACAAATCGCGAACGCGTGAAGCGCCTACTCCGACAAACATTTCAACAAAATCGGAACCCGACATGGAGAAAAACGGAACGTTTGCTTCGCCGGCAACTGCTTTGGCAAGCAAGGTCTTTCCGGTTCCCGGCGGGCCAACCAATAACGCGCCTTTGGGAATTTTACCTCCCAGTTTGGTGAATTTTTCAGGACTTTTCAGAAAATCAACAATTTCTTCCACTTCCTGTTTGGCTTCGGCCAGGCCTGCCACATCCTTGAAATTGGTTGAAACTCTTGAATCTTTATCGAATACTTTGGCCTGTGATTTCCCGACATTAAAAATATTTCCGGCACCACCGCCGCCAGCACCTTTGCTCATCCGCTTGAAAATAAACCACCAAATCAGGATGATAATTGCAAATGGTAAAATCCAGTTAAGCAATTCGCCAAGATAATTGTGTACGGTTTTGTATTCAACGTTGATTTTGTTTGCTTCAGTGGCATCAGCCTGTACTTCCTGCATGTTTTTTTCAAATGAATCGACGGAGCCAATCGTGAAAAAATAATGAGGACCAGTTTCTGCGGGCGCAGTAAAACCATTGTTTAACTTGTCTTTGTATTTGGCATAGCTTTCTTTCTTCAGGTAGATTTGAGCTTCTTTTTCATTTACAACGATAATTTTCTGAATGTCGTTGTTAGCGAGCATGGTTGTTTTAACGTCTTTCCAGTTGGTCTCAACCGGACCTGCTCCCAGGGTAAACCATTGTATTGCCAGAAAGGAAATAATAATCACTCCGTAAATCCAGTAGGGATTGATTTTGGGAGCTTTATTTAATTGCTTCATGCCGCCCAAATTAGGCTTCACATTGTTGTTCTTTTTCTCTGCCATTTTATTTTTTAGTTATCTTCTTTTAAATATTCGAATTTTGCATCGGCCCAAAGGTTTTCGAGATCGTAAAATCTTCTGGAATCCTTCTGAAATATGTGAACCATGATGTCGGCATAATCAAGTAAAATCCATATTGAATTGCGGTATCCATCTTTATGCCAGACCTTTTCATCTATTAATTCTTCAACTGTTTCTTCAACCGAATGGGCAATTGCATCAACTTGTGTAGTAGAGTTCCCATGACAGATGATAAAATATTTACATTCGGTATAGTTCATTTTGGTCAGGTCAATTTTGACCAGTTCCAATCCTTTTTTTCTCTGAATTCCTTCAACAATGGCATCAATCAATTGTTCAGTTTTAGTTTTCTTAACGCCTTTATTCATATCTCTCTATTAGAACTACAAAGATAAATTTTTTTACTTTATAATAAGTGATTAAACTTGTACGACTAATTTCTTTCATCGCAAGAAATAACAATTGATATGACAAAAAAAATCAAATGATAGGAAAAAACATCATCCGCTTGCCGTTCGCCGATTCTACCAACAACTATGCCAACGGTCAATTGATCGAAAAAGAGGTTTCGGATGGTACTGTCTTTTTGGCATACGATCAAACCGCCGGTCGCGGGCAACAGAATAACTTCTGGGAAAGCGAACCCGGGTTGAACCTTACTTTTTCGATTGTGGTCTTTCCCGATTTTCTGGATATCCGACACCAGTTTATGCTTTCAAAAGTGGTCACCCTCGGAATATACACCGCTCTGGGCAAATATGTTGACAATCTTCGGATCAAATGGCCCAATGATATTTATGCCGGCAACAAAAAACTGGGCGGAATCCTGATTGAAAATTCGATCATGTACCGCTCCATAAAAAGTTCGGTGATCGGGATCGGAATCAATGTAAATCAAACCGATTTCCGGAGTGCAGCACCAAATCCTGTTTCACTTAAAACACTGACAAATCAGCAATTTGATTGTGACGTGGTTTTAACTGAAATATTATCAGGAATCGACTATTATTATTCACTGCTTCAGAAAGGTGAAGAAGAAACCATTGATCAGGAATTTATTTCGGTTTTGTACCGCCTAAACGAAAATCATTGGTTTAGGGCCGAACAAGTGCTGTTTGAAGGTGAAATCACCGGCGTCAATGAAATCGGCCAATTACTTATCCGCAAACAGAATGGCGAAATCCTGGATTTTCATTTCAAGGAAGTGGAGTTTCTACCGGTAGGGTAATGCGGCCAGCATGTCAGCCATTCGGTTGATGCCTTCTTCCAGTTTTTTATTGACCATCATTTTGATCATCATGCTCATTTCGGCATTTAATACCAG
>JBBRXN010000157.1:0-7764 GCA_038248385.1 Bacteroidales bacterium | reverse complement strand
GAAGGTCTGCGCCATGGAACCATAGGAACTCCGGAGAAATTTTTTCTAAGTTGGAAAGAAGATGTAGAAGATAACAGCTTGTTGCAATTAGACAAATACCTGATCAAAATCTGCAATAAACACCGGTTGCTCGAACTCATTTACAACTTTGTATTGTTCGATGCTGGTATTAAAAAGCTGCCCCGATATCACCAATATTTTGGGATCAAGGCCGCACAAGAGCATGTTCGCCGTCGAGAAGGAGGGATAATCTGGCATACTCAGGGAAGCGGCAAAAGTATTGTGATGGTGTTGCTGGCCAAATGGATATTGGAAAACAATGCCAATGCACGGGTGGTTGTTTTAACCGACCGCACCGAACTGGACAAACAAATTGAACGGGTTTTTAACGATGCCGGGGAACCGGTTAAAAGGACATCGAGCGGAAAGGAACTGATGGAACAATTGAGCCAGCCATCACCGCGGTTGCTGTGCTCCCTCATACATAAATTTGGCAAAAAGGAAGTGGAGGATTTCGACAAGTTCATTGAGGAACTCCGGAATGGGCCATCGAATACCGTTGGAGAGCTGTTCGTTTTTGTTGATGAATGTCACCGGACACAAAGCGGCAAATTACACAAGGTGATGAAAGCCATGCTGCAGAATGCGGTATTCATTGGCTTTACCGGAACACCGCTTTTGAAATCGGATAAACAAACCAGTCTGGAAGTATTTGGAGGATACATCCACACCTACAAGTTCAATGAAGGCGTTGAAGATCAGGTGATACTTGATTTGATTTATGAAGCCAGAGACATCGATCAACGCTTGTCTTCGTCGGACAAAGTGGATGCCTGGTTCGAGGCTAAAACGAAAGGATTGAATGATTTTCAGCGGTCGGAATTAAAAAAGAAATGGGGAACCATGCAAATGGTGCTTAGTTCGCGTTCGCGGATGGAGAAAGTAGTCAGTGACATCGTCTTTGATTTTAGCGTGAAACCACGTTTAAATTCATTCACAGGCAATGCGATTCTGGTAGCCGGAAGTATCTACGAAGCCTGTAAATATTATGAACTTTTCCAGAAAACTGAATTTAAAAACCGTTGTGCGATAGTTACCTCATACAATCCCACAACAAAAGACATCACAACCGAAGATACCGGAGCCAATACGGAGACCGACAAGGAGTTCATCTTTAAACTATACAATCATGTTTTGAAGCACGTGGTGCCCAAACAAGGCAAAACGAAAACGGAAACTTACGAAGACCATGCAAAAGACAAATTCGTAAAGGAGCCAGCCAACATGCGGCTTTTAATTGTGGTTGACAAGCTGCTAACTGGATTTGATGCACCGGCATGTACCTATTTGTACATCGATAAAAAGATGCAGGATCATGGTTTGTTTCAGGCGATATGCCGGGTAAACCGGCTGGATACTGAAGATAAACAATTTGGTTATATCGTCGATTACAAAGACCTGTTCAAGAAGGTTGAAGATGCCGTTGCCGTTTATACTGCGGAACTGGATTACGATCAGTTTAAACAAGCCGATTGCGAAATATTGCTTCAGGATCGTTTGAAAAAAGGAAGAGAAAGGCTTGACAATGCCATTGAAGAAATCTCGTTGTTGTGTGAACCGGTTGAACCTCCAAAATCAAAAATTGATTATCAGCATTATTTCTGCGGTAATCCGGAAATAGCTGAAGAATTAAAGAATACCGAGCTTCAAAGAACGGCTCTGTATAAAGCGACTGTTGCATTGATAAGGGCTTATGCCAACCTGGCTGCTGAGATGGATGGAGCAGGTTATACTGATAAAGAGCAGGATGGCATCAAAACGAAAGTTGATTTCTATCTGAAATTGAGGGAAGAAATCCGGATGGCCAGTGGTGAAACATTGGATATGAAAGCATACGAAGCGGATATGCGCCACCTGATTGATAATTACATACAGGCAGATGAACCAAGACTGATTTCACCTTTTGGTGATTTGTCGCTGATTGAGTTGATCGTTAAAAGTGGCATTGCTGATGCAATTAACAGTATGCCCCCTGGAATAAAGGGAAGTCAGCAAGCAGTAGCCGAAACCATTGAAAACAATGTACGCCAGAAAATAATCCGCGACCATTTGCTTGATCCGGCCTTTTTTGAAGAAATGAGTACTTTGCTGAATGAAGTGATCAAAGAACGAAGAGCTTTGGCAATCAGTTATGAAGAGTACCTGAAAAAGATCGCAGAACTTGCCTCAAGGGTGCAGGCAGGCATTAAATCAACAACTCCATCTGCATTAAAAACTCCGGCGCAACGGGCATTGTATAATAACCTCGGAGAGAATGAGGACCTGGCCCTATTGTTACATGGCAACATCATGGAGCAGAAACCCAATGGCTGGCGCGGAATCGATACCCGGGAATTAACAGTTAAGCAAACCATATACAAAGTGCTTGGAGACAAAGAAGAAACAGAACGGATTTTTGAAATTGTAAAAAAGCAAGCGGAGTATTAAAATGGAGCAAATCATTCTTGGAGATATTACCATTGATGTGATCCTGAAGGACATCAAGAACATACATTTGAGTGTTTACCCACCTTCAGGGAAAGTGAGAATTGCAGCTCCATTGCGAATGAATCTGGATACCATCCGTATTTATGCGATTTCAAAATTAGCCTGGATTAAAAAACAACAGCAAAAGTTTCAATCTCAGGTACGCGAAACACCTAGAGAGTTCCTGTACAAGGAAAGTCATTATTTTTTAGGCAAGCGATACATGATGAAGATCGTTGAACATGAAGCTCCGCCCTTTGTAGAAATCAAGCATCATACTATTGAACTGCATATTCGCCCAAATTCCGACATGCAAAAGAAGCAGTCTATCATGGATGAATGGTATAGGCAGCAGCTTAAAGAACTTGCACCACCCATTATTGAAAAATGGGAAAAGATTATGGAAGTATCAATCAATGAATTGGCCATAAAGAAGATGAGAACCAAATGGGGCACGTGTAATCGGGAAGCCAAGCGTATTTGGCTTAACCTCGAACTGGCAAAAAAACCAATCCATTGCATCGAATACATCATTGTTCATGAACTGGCTCATTTACTTGAACGCACCCATAATGCCAATTTTATATCCTACATGAACCATTATTTGCCGGAATGGAAACACTTGAAAAGTGAGTTGAATAAGTTGCCGGTGAGCCATGTTGAGTGGGGATATTGATAAGACAATTCAATAAAAGTAATACCCAAAATTAAATTGCAAAGGGATGGAACAACTTAACCTAAAAATTGATTCAACCAGTAGTAAGTCTATTCAAAACTCATTTGAGAACATTGCAAAAGACATCCTGTTAAACTGGCAGTTAAGAATAAACGAAGCTCTATTTTCATTTACTGAAATTGAATTCTATTATTTTCACAAAGGAATCCATGAAGACAATTCTACTCATGAACACAAATATGATCAAGGTCTTTGGAGATTTCATAGTCAGGGATTGGATATTACTTTTCAGTGGAGTGAAATTAGTGATGGTGGAATTTTGATCAGGGGTCTGAAATCCGATAATAAATCAGAAAAAGAATATGTGAATGGGCCGCGACGAATAGTGGAAACTATTTTCAGAAGTTTTAATCCAGTAACCAACATCCAACAGCAATTCGGATTGATACGAAAGAAAGCGAGTGAATCAAAAGTTATATTCAAAACTGTTCGACATGGTTTGTCAAATACGCAGGACAATGCATTTAAAGATGAACCATACCGATATTTCACTGATATTGACGATTGGGAGAATAAGCATGTGAGCCTTTTTGAAAAGGATAAAATCAAATTAAATAGCCAACGGCTTGAAATCTAATCAGATATAAAGTTGAATTAAATTTCATGAACATGATAACTGATGCTCAAACCAATTTTGTCTATTTCTCTGAACTATTACAAACGAAGACTGAATATATCGCATTTTGTGAGAGGCTTACCCCCATTTTAGACAAGCATAAAATTGGTTACGCATTTTTGACAGAGACTAATGATATTTGGTGTCGGGACTATATGCCAGTTCAGGTTACTGAAAATAAATTTATTGAGTATCGATATGATCCGGATTACCTGCAGGAGAAAAAATATCGCAAACGGAAAACATATCCGGATCTGGTGTGCGAAAGTATAGAACTAAAAACCATAAAATCAGATTTGATCCTGGATGGAGGAAATATTATCAAATGGGAGAATAATGTAATTCTTACAGACAAGATCATCCCAGAAAATGCTGCTAAATACAGAAAATCTGAATTGCTCCATAAATTGGAGTTACTCTTTGAGGTAGACTCAATTATTCTGGTTCCCTGGATTCAAGGAGAGAAATTTGGACATGCAGATGGCATGATCCGGTTTATTGATGAAAAGCATGTGCTTGTTGATGGATATTACATTAACAACAAAAAGGATTTCAAAAACAAGTTTTACAAGATTCTGAATGATAATAATCTAATACCTGTTGAGTTTATCTTTAATGTTCCAATACAAAGCATAAAAAACTGGGGTTATCTAAATTTCCTTCTAATGAAAGATCTATTGTTATTTCCACAATTTGACATTGATGAGGATCCGCAAGCTCTACAACAAATCAAACACGCATTTCCTGATTACGCAGCCAAAGATCAAATAGTGACTATCAATTGCAATGAAATTATTAAAGATGGTGGGGTGCTGAACTGTATTTCTTGGAATATAAAGCGTTGATCGTTATGACCAAAAGAAAAACAGAAAGTCATGTTTGACGACGAAAACGAAGAAATGGATACCAAAGAACTGCCCATTTATAAAAAGGGAATGGAAATTTTTGAAGTGGTTCATCAGATTTGTGAACTCATTCCGGATGATGATGAAATGTTAGGCCATGTAAAAGGTGTGATGTTGGAGGATGCCATGTTGTTGACGGTGAAAGTGGCCGGAGCAACCGGAGGTCAATTGTACGATATCAAAATGGAATGTGCTGCTATTATACGAAAAGCTGCACGCGAATTGATGATCCAGAACCATTCTCTTGATATGTTTGGCTTCGAACATGTGGAATATTATCAGATTGTCAGGGATTTATTGGAAGAATACCGCTTGTTATTTATTGATTGGGTGGCCAGTTTTGACAAGTGGGATTATATTATCGACCGCTGGGGCCTTTTCAATCCTCCGGGAGTTGGGCCTTTTGATCACGATCCGGATGATGATATTCCATTTGACGGATTTGATGAAAATTAATTGATTATTCCACAATTTTTTAGCTCTATTGTCCAAAATTCGAATACGCTCGGACATCTTTTGTCCTACCTCCCTTGTACCTTTGAAGAATTAATCTTTAAATGGTATCAAAATGAAAAGACGTGAATTAATCAAAAGTCTCGGTGTATTGGGTGCTTTGGCTTTATTGCCAACCCACAATTTATTCGGGAACATAGAAAAGGAAAAATTGCATTTTGTTGGTCTTGGATCAGGTGGAACAAATGTTGCTCGTCAAATACAGCTAAAAGGGATTGTTGGCGATTATTCATGCTTTAACTGGTTTCCTTCCATTGTTGAACCGTACAAAGGATTTAATCACATATATTATGAATACCCTCGCGAATTTCGCATTAGCAACGAACTGGGTAGAAAAAGCATACCATTAACCAGTGAAATGAAAACCAACTTATCGCAAGAAGGCATTTATGTAGTTTTTGTTGGTTTGGGTGCATTTACCGGAACCAGCTTGATAAGTGATGTTGTTGAATTTCTTGAAACCCGTAATGTTAACTATTTGGCAATTTGCAGCTTGCCTTTTTGGAATGAAGGGAGAACAAGAAATGAATATGCCAGAATGAAAATGATGAAATTAATGAAATACAAAAAAGTTAAATTCTTTGATATTAGCGAGATTCGAAGAAAATATGAAGAAATAAGTATTTCAAAGAGTTTCGAAAAAGCGAACGAAGAAATATGTTGTATCTTTCAAAAAGAATATCAAAGCTTAAAATCCTGATTTTTAACTAATCCAATTGAAAAATGGCAGTCCGTCAAACCATACTCCGATATATTCATGTACTGAATAAATTGCGAAAAGCTCCAGCTACATTCAAAGAAATTGATCAGTACTTAAGTCAGCAATCGAATTTGCAGGATGAGAAATTCAATGTTTCAAAAAGGCAGTTTCAACGTGATTTAAAAGATATCTCCTCCATTTTTGAATTGGAAATTATTTATGACTCCAGTAATGGAGTGTATCGCATCAATGAGAATGAAATTTCTGAGATAAGTAAAAGAAGAATGGAAGCATTCGATACTTTCAACGCTTTACGGATTGGCGAAAATACTTCAGACTTGATTCATTTTGAAAACAGAAAACCACTTGGAACAGAAAACCTGTTTGGTCTGATTCATGCCATCAAAAACAGACTGAAGATCAATTTCACTTACCAAAAATTTTGGGAAGATGAGTCAACCGACAGAATTGCTGATCCATTGGCTCTTAAAGAATTTAAGAACCGATGGTATTTGCTTGCAAAAGATCACAAAGACAACGCAGTGAAAACATTTGGTCTCGACCGGATTTCTGCTTTAGAAATTAGTAGGACGAAGTTTAAAGTTCCGGCAGAATTTGATGTTGAGAAGCAATTCCGTTATTCCTTCGGGATTATCAGTCCAAATGACAAAGAACCACAAGAAATCGCATTGGCTTTTGATGCATTTCAGGGGAAATATATAAAAACCTTGCCTTTGCATCACACCCAACAAATTCTGGTTGACAACAAAGATGAATTACAAGTAAAGTTGAAGGTATGCGTAACTTACGATTTTATTCAGGAATTGCTCTCTTTTGGTGATCGAATGAAAGTTTTGCAGCCGCCGTCTTTAGTGACTGAAATAAAAAGTGCACAACAGAAAGCTTTCAAACAATATAAATAAAACTGAATACATGCTTATAACCTGTATTTCAGACACTCATGGTTTGCACCGGCAACTAAAATTGGCGGCGGGCGATTTGCTGATTCATGCAGGTGATGTTTCGGAATATGGAACTGAAGACGAGGTATTCGACTTTACCCGGTGGTTTGCCCGGCAACCTTTTACCTATAAAATCTTTATTGCCGGAAACCATGATTTGTACCTGGAAACCCTATCTGCAAAAGCTTTTCGGAAACTGATCGGTAACGAAATCATTTATCTTCAAACCAATTCGGTAACGATTGAAGGATTGAAAATTTACGGAACTCCCGTTAATCAATCGGTTATGGGAATGGCCTTTGGCAAAAGCAAAGGCGCTGAAATCAGAAAGGAATGGCGCAAAATTCCGGCAGATGTCGATATCCTGATTACCCACGAAGCGCCTTTCAACTCTTTGGACAATAGAAATGGTTGTCCCGATTTGAAAATGAAATCGGAAGCAATCAAACCGAAACTTCATGTTTTCGGACATGTACATGATCTAAACGGAGTAATTCAACAAGGTGAAACCCGATATGTAAACGCTGCGCTTTGCGGTATTCAAGACATCATGCAGATGAATCCAAAAATCATCCATCAGCCGATTGTGGTGGAGTTGATTAAATGCAACTGAAAAAGCCTTGCACATGCCCTGGCATCGCTCAACGCTTCGTGGTGGTTAAGTTCGATTTCAAATCGTTGGCAGAGCGAAGCAAGGTTATCTTTGTACAAACGATAGGTACAATGTTTTTCATATTCAGGAGCCTGTAAATCATAGTACTCCAGTGTTTTCGCCAGCACATTAAAGTCAAAGCTAAACCCATTGT
>JBBRXN010000156.1:0-7937 GCA_038248385.1 Bacteroidales bacterium | reverse complement strand
GTTCTGAGTTGTGATTTGCTTTCAAATTGTATCTTTGACACACTGATAAACACCTTTTGATGAATATTGTTGATCTTGATTTCCGTTGTGATTTGCTTTCAAATTGTATCTTTGACACACTGATAAACACCATACCTGTATTCAAATAGTTGGTGGTGTGTCTGTTAAAGACGAAATCAGGATTAAAAAATGGAGTGTTTTCAGCATAAAAAAACCGGACGATGATCCGGTTTTTTTATGCTGTCGAGTGACTATCAAAAAAGTTCCAGCTGCTGCACTTGCCCCTTCTTTTCAGTTGGCTTTTTGCCGTAGAATAGTTCCATATCGCCAAATTGTTTGTCGGTAATGCACAGTATTCCAATATGCCCTTGTGGCGGAAGTTCGAGTTTTACCCGTTTGATATGAACTTCGGCATTGTCTTTACTCGGACAATGGCGCAGGTAAATACTGAATTGGAACATCGTGAAACCATCTTTCAGTAATTTCTTCCGGAAATCGCTATAAATCTTCCGCTCCTTTTTCGTCTCGGTCGGAAGATCGAACAGTACCATTACCCACATAATACGGTATTCACTGAGTCTTTCCACATTATCAGATTTTTAGGTGAGCGTTTAATTCATCTCAGGGTATTCAATCTTTCGCAATTCGCCCAGGAAGCATTTGGCAAGTGACGCAGTTGTCTGTTGAGCGGCCAGCATCAGCGGGCTTCGCCGGTCATTGATTGTCACATCCAATACTGGTATCTGCAATAGTTTGGCTTTATGTTCTTTGGTTAACTCTTCTGGCATTTCGGGGCCATCGAGAATTTCAAGAACCAACCGGTCAACATAGGGACGGTAAGGTTCCATGACATCATCGGCAAGGCAATAGGCATTGTACCGGTTGTGGTGGTGAATCCCAAGTGTTGGTAACATTCCCGAAGCAACAAGTGATCGCGCAACAGTTGCACGTAAAATTGCATAGCCGTAGTTGAGTAGGTTGTTCGGGGCGAAACCGTCGGGGTCGCGCCTGAAATCGAGCGATGTATCGAAGAGTTCACCCCAGTAGTATGCCGCTGCCCGACCCTCATGGTTCTCGGTATCACCACTCTTCACCTGATCGGCCCAGTATTTCATATTTTCAGTTTTTCGCCCTTCCTGGTTTAGTACCGCTGCCTGATTCAAAATTTTCTGTCGGACTGTTTGCTGCCACAACTGTTTGCGCAATGGTTCTGAAGCGTTAATCTGATGCGTAAACCTTTCACTTTGCGTGGTGTTCCCTTCCAAAGGCAGTAGCAATCCTGTGGGCATATGACGGTGGTCGCAGGTGAGTACTGCGACATTATTTTCCACCAGGGCACTCATCAGTTGGTGGGTGATGGTGATTTGCGGGTTTTCGAGCACCACAAAACCAATGTCCTCAATCGGAATGGTGATTGTACGATCTTTTTCGGGTAAAGCGGAAGTTTCCGGCAGGTTGATCACCAACTGCTCATCCTTAAAACGGAGATAAGCCGGGTTTCCAAAGAAAAGGGTGCGTTTGATCATGGATGTTAGTTTTTAATTTGGCATAAACCCAATAATTTCCCTCGGGGAAATTTAAGAATCTGTTTAATTTGGTCTTCTGATCCAGTAAGGGATCAAATGTGGGTAGAACATCGGTTATTATGCAAGGGTCCGCCCCGGACAGGGACGGAATATTTTGCATCAGTTCACATTTTGCACTTCGATGATTGAAATGGTTCTTTGTGAATCTGATACCGATCCTTGCGAACTTTG
The DNA here is from genome assembly GCA_038248385.1 of Bacteroidales bacterium. Taxonomy (GTDB): domain Bacteria; phylum Bacteroidota; class Bacteroidia; order Bacteroidales; family Prolixibacteraceae; genus Aquipluma. The sequence continues at coordinate 6,180 of JBBRXN010000156.1, read as the reverse complement.
TGGTGAATTTTTTAACACAAGGAACACAAAGGTTGCACAAAGAACACGGTTTTTAAATCAGGAGGGGATGAATACCTTATTATCCTGAACCCAACCTATTAAGGTTTAAAAATGGAATAAGGTTTTTTCCTTTCCATCCGGGGTTAAAATGTTTCTTCGTGAAACGCATTGTAAGAGAGGGTTTCACACTGCGTAAAACCCTCACTAGCCGGAATTTTATTTAATAACAGTCGCCTTTTCTGTTTCTGTCTCCGGTTCGGCAGCCCGTGTGTTCAGCAGTGTGATATACTGATCGATCAGCGCGTTTAGCGCATTGATCAATTTTTCATAAGCTGCACTTGGATTAAGGACCGAATTGGCATCGATGAATTTCCGCAACTCGTAATAGGCGAGCACTGTCTCTTCACGTTTTGACTTCAGCGTGTCGGGATTTGCAGCGCCGTACTCCTCTGTCCGTTCGAGATATTTCTGTTCGAATAGCTGGTTTGCAGCTTTTAATTCGGCAACCCATGCAGTAAGTCCAAGCAATGTAATGGCAGCTGTCAGCTCAGGTTTAGTTTCCCAATCTTTGACGATGGCATCGATTGTTCCCGATTCAGATGGCAGATTCATTTTGGCAACCCCTTTGCCATAAAGATTTAAACTCGCTAGCAGAAGGTTGGCAGCCTTAACAGTAGCACTGTCAAAGTGGTAGCAATAACTTTCGATCATACCACTTATCCCATTAATAGCCTTGTCGCGGCGTTCGTCGTCCAATACCAACTCCTGCGTAAGCGGACTTGACTGTTCCAGTTTGAAGAGCTGTGACGTTTCGTCTAATTTGATTTTAAAGGCAACGTGTTGCGGTTCGATATTCAAAACAACCGGATCGTTTGCATTTACCAAACCATAAAAATCGGCTCCGAATCTCAAAAACTCTACATTTCGTAATGTTCTTAGATCAATTGCATTTATCATGTTAAATTTTTTTTAATGTGGAATAATTTTTTTTAATGACCAGGTGACTGCACTCATTAAATGAGGAAAACTACAACGCGTCGGTTTGGTTGCTTAAGACGTAACCGGGTCATTTCTTTTTATATTTTATCTTCCGGTGTTCCGGAAACGTTCCTGCCCTTGGCGCGGAGCTTTCCGATGTTCCGGAAACCTTCCTGCTATCCGCGCGGAGCTTTCCGGCGTTCCGAAATCCTTCCTGCCGTCAGCGCGGAGCTTTCCGGAAAAAATGGAAGCAGATCTGCCAATGGCAGTCTATCATCGGATGCACCCGAAAACGTCCAGCCAATAACCGGAGGCTTTCGGGAAGCAGAAGCCGGGGCTCCACTTAAAATTGTACTTAGGTAAGTGATTCTTCAACTTTTAAAGTTTTATTTAGAATAGGTTTATTATTTATGGATGTTATTTGGCCTATACGGTTTACCTGGAGTTTTTCGCAAGTTTCTTTAATGGATACCCCTTCTATTCCTTCGAGCTTATTTAACTGACTAAATTCAAACTTGTCAACAATTGATGAAGAAATGTTATTGGGAATTGCATATAACCGACTGCCAGTGAAACTTACTATTTTATAAACTCGGTTTACTTGATCTAATGACAGATTTGCAAAATCAATGTGAAATTTGGAGTTCGTATCGTCCTTTGGATGAATGTAAACCAAGTCATTAGGCGAAAGGTAAAAAGCTAATTGTTCACCTTTATCATTCGTTTCTGGTACTGGTTTAAGTCCTTGTTTTTGGCGTTCGATCACAATATTTAAAGGGATGCTTTCGTAGCTACGCTTTCCTTCGCTGTTTTGATAGATTGCAAAGAACAGATTAGTTCCCTTTGCCGCCTCCACGTATTTTTGGCCTTTATTACCGGTTGTGCCTACATTGAATTTATTTCCTTTAGGTTCAAAAGTCCGGACTTTATAGATGGGTTGGTGGAATTTACCATCATTAAGCTGGAAGATATTCTTATTCATTTCGTCCAGTCCATCGGGTGAGAAGGCCAGTTCTGGATGCTCAATAACCTTCCCATCTTTAGTTTCATTGTATTTCTCGAGATGATTAAGCATGATTTTTTGGCTGGCCGTATCGGTAATGCTTTTGATAAAATTGGTATTATACGCTTCGTTTATTGAAGACCTGGAAGCGACCATCTCTTTTTCGAAATAGTATATTTCAACTTTTGAGATACTATTTCCATCCCATTTGTCTTCTAATTCTTTGAAAAATTTCCGGAGCTTTGTCTTATCAAAGCCTTGTTTTACAAGTGTCTTTATTTGATTTTTCAATGATTTGTCGACAATCATTTCCCATTGGTCGAGTGCCGCAGAGAGTTGCACTGTTTTTTTGAAACGTAATTGCACCAACCCAGCAACCGTCTCTTTGTGCATCGGTTTACGGATCGCCCAATGGTCACCAGTTTTCTGCTTTGTGAATACTTTTTTCAAACTTCCATCGTCCTGCGTTTCCCATCTCTGATACCAGTTGCTGGTCTTATTAATAACTCGGATATTTTGTTTAAAACTGACGATAGTCGTTGAAAGGGTGTGACGTGCATCCTGCGTAAACGTATCCCATGGTTTATAAAACGACCATTTATAATTTCCATTTTCATCTGGTTTCGTTTTAAAACATAGTTTTTGCTTTAAATCGTAACGGGATTCTTTTGAAGTTGATTTAGCCGACTCATTATTCAAATAATTGATATGACTTCTGGAGGCACACGCTATAACCAATGCATCCATTGCATGATGGCGGTGGTCGATCCGTTTTTTAGTAAATCCCTTTTGCAGTTCAAGTGGTATCTCCGTTTGAAAAACTCTTTTCCCATCTTTGTTTGTCCAATGTCCAAAATTATTGCTTTTGGTGAGATCGTTTAATCTTTCAAAACGAGGGGTAATTAGCTCATTCCAAACATCGTTTAGTCCCCAATCTTGCTTTAATGTTGAGGTGATACTTCCGTTGCAGGCTGCAATATTTTTCGATGTGGTTTCAACTTCGCCCTCTTCGCGGACAATGTTTGACAAGAGATTTTTGATCAGTTTGCTGATATACTTTGTATCGTTCAATTGTCGGTTGATGAAATCATCGGGAATATCTTCCATGAGTAATTTCTTCATTTTGCTTCTGTTTTTTGCAAAACGGTTTTTTACAAAATCTTCGTAAGCGTCGAGGGTGAAAAGCGTTACCTTTTTACCAAAATCTAATTCGATGATCTTACCATGTTGTTCTTTGATATAAGCGTAAGCGGTTTTGTTGTCTTTATCCTTGTTCACTACCGACTCGCAGATGACTTTATTGCTTAACGAATCGTCGAAATAGCGTGATTGTGGTATAATGTGCTCAATCTCATAACTTGAAGTAAAGAGTTTCCCAAGTGGGATAATTTCTCCGGTATAGGGTGAACGGTATTGTTGGTCGAGCCAAAGCTTATACCTTGTTAATTCTGATGAAGTCGGTTGAGCATTTTTACTGATTTTTAGTATTTCGTCAGGGATATCGGCAACAGCACTTAAAACACCCTCTTCATATAATTTTAGAATTTCTTGCTGACTTGGCGAATATGGACGGACATTTTGAACGGTGTTATCGTTCTTTAATTCTGCGAGCAATGCCTTAATCCGCAGGTTCGTGTTTTCATTTTCTGTTACAACAGATGTGAGTCGTTTCCGTTGATCGGCAGTATTTTTCATTTCGCGCCCTAACTCAATATGAATTTCATCGAAGAAATCTTTTTCTCCGTTGCCAAATTGTTTCCAGATATCGGTAACAACCCTAAGTGTTTCTGTTACGACTTGTTCTACAATAGGATTTCGAAGAGAATGTTGCTTAAATGTATCGTTTAAGTAGTGTTCAATATCGATTGGTACCTCCCATTTAACAACTTCACCCTCTTCGGAGTGTCTGCCATACACAGCATAACATGCCTGATAAGTATTTAGGGCGGTTAATGGATTACGGCAATCGATAAAGCTTTTTAATACTTGCTTTGGAATATCATCATCGGCGATGTTGGCAATTCTATTTTTTTCATAATCAATCGAATCGAGACGCTCAACGATTGCTGAAATGCGTTTTTTAGTATCAATTGAAATGGCTTCATCCGACCAATATTTTCCTCTGCGCATCAGCGGCAATAACTTTTTAATTGCTTTTGCGGAATAGGCGCCGTACTCCTTCTTAAACGGGGTAAATTTTTTGAAGTTCTCTATAAATTCCTTTGGCAGGCTGCGCTTACCGGCAAAAGTTGTCAGTGCTTTTTCTATCTCTATCTTATCATCTATCGAGCTTAGAATATGCCAAAGTTGCTCTTCGATATCCTTAGTTAAAAACTCTGGTGCGATATCCGATGTTTTTAATTTTGTAAGCATCTGTGACCTTGTTTCGTTCGCCGGATAAGTTTTATCTTCTACATAATTCCACCGGTAGAGTTCTACATTCTTCTTCAAATTAAACGCAGGATATTTCAGGAAAGCTTTCTGATCTATTTCTTTGCGGTCATTTAGAAAATCGAATAAGGCAACCCAATCTTCCTCTGATTTTAGAAATTCAGAGGTAACATTGATATCGGTATTAAGCCGACCATCGATGTATTTTTCACGCTGATAGATTGTCAGGTTTTGCAGGAATTGCCAAAGCCGAAATTCCTGAAATAATGGGTGCGACCTTGCAATACATTTTAATGCATCATTTTGCAATATCCCTTCCTTATCAAGGTACGACCGCGATTCGTAGCGGCACTCGCTGATTTCCGATTTCTTGCTTTTTAAAGGACGCTGATAAAAAATAATGTCATTAATAAAGAGATGGGTAAAGTCTTTCTGGCTATATGTATTCCGATGATCCTGATTGTTTCGGTAAAGTTCTTCAAGACAAGCCGTATAATTTTTCTTGTCTTGTAATTCGGAGTGAAAGGTTTGTTGTTTATCGAGAATGAACTTCAACTCTTCGCGATAGAATCTCCGTTCGATGGTACGAACGAGCTTCCCTTTAATTTTTTGACCCGGAGATTGGAGCAAAGTATCATAGATATAGGTTCCTACCGTATGATTAGTCCGCTCAATTTCTGCTTCAGTTTTCTTTTTAACCAATGTCCAGTCATCAGCACCTGGTGACCTGAATGAGCGTTTTTCTTTTCCCTCTTTATCTGTTTTGATACTTCCGTCATCGTTGAGATCCGTAGTGACAATGAATTCTTTAATCTTTCCAACCCAATCAAGCGGTGTCCGGCTTGTGCGTCTGTAAATCCATCCATTTTCCAAAACAACAGTATACCAGATTTCTTCCTTACTTTTCCTGTCACCGCTATCTAAAACTTCAACGACCTTTAGCGTATGAAATTCAACAAGTTTATTCTTGCTATCGTCTTCATCTTCACCGCGGAGTTGATAGTAACCGCGTTTTTGGTTAAAATGAAGTAGCAACCATGCTAATTCTGCTTTTGCAATGGGATATGTCAACGCTTTTTTGCGGAGAAAATAAATTGTCCAGTCGTAAGGTATCTTTTTATTGTTTTCAAATAACTGGGGTTGTATTTTTTTAAAGTCCTCAATCATTTCATCGAATGAGTCTTTGAATAGGAATTCGTATTTCCCGGTCTCTGCATTAAGTTGATAGGCTATTTTAGGCTCGGCATGATTCAAAAACTGTCCGAAATGACAATCAAAGTCAATCTGGTCTGAGTAATGTTCTGGTAGAAATCCCAATTTGTAAAGGACTCTGTTCAATCTTTCCCTTCGTAATAAAAAACGTTCTCTTAATCTCCGAATCCCTCTGAAATTTGTTCTATCTGCCGTCTGTGAAACAGGATTTCCTTTTTCAAAATCGCCAATACTGGTTTGATCCATAGGAATTATCCTTGATCCTATACCAAGTATTTTTCCGGACTTTTCCTTAAAGTCTTGTTCGGTTAAGGCCCATCCGATACTGTTGGTTCCTAAGTCAAGTCCTAAAATTTTTTTCATACTATTTGGTATTTCGATAATTATAACTACTTTGGCCGTACAATTTGAAGCAAATCACAATAAGGATTATTCCGTTGTGAAAACATTTAAGTCACCCTCGTCTTACAATACGGGGGTATTTTTTTGCCATGTCCTGCAAAAAACGCCCAACTCCAAGCCGTACGACATAAGATCATCATTTGAAAAACAGTTGGTCTTGCATTTTAAACAATCATTATTTGTGGTATTCATGG
>JBBRXN010000155.1:0-8039 GCA_038248385.1 Bacteroidales bacterium | reverse complement strand
TTTTGCGATTCCTGAAATATTGGTTAAAAAGTTCCCCGATACCGATCCGGTCAGTAAATTCAATGGTTTTATACTGGCATATTTTGCCTTCGATCTTATTATCAGGCAGTTGATGCAGAAATTGCCCACTGTCAGTTTCAAACCTTTTATCATTCTGAATATCCGTCGGCGCTGGATTGTGAATTACATGATGCTCCGTTCGGTATTTAATTTCTTCAATGTGCTGCCTTTCTTTATATTGATTCCGGTTACTATCAAACTGGTCGCTCCAGCTCATCCGCTTATTTCAACCATAAGCTGGCTGTTGGCTGCAATCATCCTGATTTTCAGCAACCATTTTTTGGCCATTTACCTGAAGTGGCGGTTCAACGAAACTGAATACCAGTTTTTCATGATTGGCGGTGTCATTGCTAGCCTTTTTGCACTTAATTCTTTCGGAATTATCAATTTTTCAGGAGCGATGGGAAAGCTGATGGACCTGATTTTGATCAATCCAATCCTAACCCTGAGTTTATTGATACTTCCGGTATTATTCTACTGGTTGAATGTTCGTTTTCTGCTTACCCGGATGTTTCTGAATCTGGTTTCAGGAAAACAAAAAACAGAAAAAATAAGGGATTATTCGTGGCTGAACAAACTCGGCGAAACCGGACGATTTATTGCACTCGAACTTCGCCTGATCTGGCGCAACAAACGACCGCGTTCAGTAGCCATGATGACAGTCATAATGCTTTTTTATGGTTTGCTGATATACAGGGTAGATCCCAGACATGAAGTGCCTGAATTTCTTTTTATTCTGGGCGGTGTCATTATGGTTGGTATGTTTTCGATTTCGTATGGCCAGTTTTTCCCAGCATGGCACAGCAACTATTTTTCGATGCTCATGTGTCAACCGCTTAGAATGAAACAGTTTCTGCAATCATTTTACATGCTTGTTACAGTGATTTCAGTATCATGCTATTTCATTACACTTCCTTATGCCTTTATGTTTCCCAAAATTATTTACACCCATCTGGCAATGCTTCTCTATAATTTAGGCATCAATATACCGGTTATCCTTTTTTTTGGTTTATTCAGCAAAAAGCGACTCGATTTGAACCAATCATCAGTAATGAATTATCAGGGAATGGGTGCTTCGCAATGGGTGGCTGCACTTCCGATTACATTGGGTCCATTGCTGTTTTTCTATCTGTTTAAACTCGCTTTCGGTAACATTGGCGGCTACATTGTGCTTACGATAATGGGCATCACCGGCATTGTTCTTCAGCCAATTATCGTCGAATATTTTGCAAAACTTTATCTCAAAAAGAAACACCAACTCATCAAAAATTATAAAAACTCCTGATCATGATCAAAATACAAAACCTCATAAAAGCTTACAACAAAGAAGTGGTACTGAATATTCCTGAACTGACCATCGAACGCGGTCAGATATTTGGGTTGGTTGGCAACAATGGCGCCGGAAAAACAACCCTTTTCAACTTGGTGCTTGATTTGATCGTTGCCAGTAAAGGACAGATTTTCAGCAAAGACATTCCGGTTCGCGATTCGGAAGACTGGAAAGAACATACCGGCGCATTTATCGATGAAACATTCCTGATCGGCTATCTGACATCAGAAGAATATTTCAGCTTTTTGGCCGGTCTCCGCAGAATGAGCAAAACCGATCTGAACACTTTTCTGGAAGGTTATCACGACTTTTTCAATGGCGAAATTCTGGGCAAAAAGAAATTCCTTCGCGATTTCTCGAAGGGGAACCAGAAAAAAGTGGGCATCATTGCTGCCCTGATGGGCAATCCTGAAGTAGTAGTTTTGGACGAACCATTTGCAAGCCTCGATCCCGGTTCTCAATATAAACTCCGGAAAATAATCAAAGACTATGCGGCCAAACACGAAACAACTTTCCTGATTTCAGACCACACACTCGAAAATATTGCCGATGTTTCAACCCGTTTGGTTATTCTCGAAAAAGGGAAGATTGTGCGCGATGTGCCAAAAACAGAAACCACTCTTCAGGAAACTGAAGCATTCTTCAAACCGGTTGTTGAGGCTGATATATATTAGTTGGCGGCAGAGAGAATATTCATGACATCGAAGACAACGAAATCGAAAATCTTGAAATAGTTTGGGTAAGAGGATTTAATGACATCAATTTTTTACATCATCAAAAAGCTCAAATCATCGTCCATATTTACCTCAAAAGGGCTCGTACCTTTCCTGAAAATACGGGCAGTCCGGGTTCCAATCAGGAGCATTTTCTGATCTTCAACACACAACATGGTTCCTTCTCGTAAGCCAACTATATACATTTCAGGGTTGATTTCCATAAATTCTTCGATGCGTTGCTCGCGGGTTTCTCCGCCATGCCCCTCAGGATTGGCATCGAGATAATGCGGGTTGATCTGAAAAGGAATGAGACCGATCGTATCAAATCCAAGCGGGTCGATAACCGGCATATCGTTGGTTGTCCGTAATGTCGGGCAGGCTACATTCGAACCGGCGCTCCAGCCAACGAAAGGAGTTCCGCTCATAACTTTCTCATGAATCACATCCATAAGTTTATTCTCGTGCATCATTCGCACCAGTTGCCAGGTGTTTCCTCCACCCACTACAATTACTTCGGCATCCCTGACCGCCTGAACCGGATCGCTGAAATGGTGAATACTTTTTAACTGATAACCCAATTCTGAAAACCTTTCGGTAACCTTTTGCTCGTACAAATCGAACGAAAAAGTGACCGCTGCATAAGGAATAAACAAAGCGGTAAGCGGTTTATCACCTAGAAATTTTTTGATTTCGTGTTTTGGGTAATCAAGATAAGCCTCTCCGGGCATGGTTGAGTTGCTGATTAATAAAAGTCTCATAGTTAAAATTTTAGAATGAAATTAGCCTTACTCCAAAAGAAAAAGGATATAGAACCGGACCGCGCCGGTCATCAAAAAATGGAGTAAAATCATAAGTAGCAAACAAATTGATCCAATGATATCCAACTCTGACCATTCCTCCAAATTTGAAATCGCGGATGGCATAATCGCCTGGCGATTTAAGTTTTTCTTTTTTTCTGTCAATTCGGTACTTTACTTTTGTATGCGATGTCAAACGTCTCCCGCCATTGATCCCAGCCGAAAAATAAAGGCGGTTCTCACTATTTCCGACAGGAATCTGGAATTCAACCATCAAGGGAACTTCAATATAAACGACTGATAATTTTGATTTCTGATTGGAATCAAAAAATAAATTCACAGGTTGAATTTTTCCGTTCTCATCCAATGCGATGGATGTATTGTTATGGAGCCGGTAACTTTGCAGGCTCAATCCCAGGCCGGTAACTATGCCAACAGTATTCCTGGTTGACTGTAATCCTTTTGAGTATTGAATAAGATTAAGGTTAAGCCTATTCGACCGGATGATATCATTGGCAAGAAAATCTTTCTGTTCTGCTTCGTATATGCTGTAATCGGTGTTGGCAAAACTGTTAATACCCAATTCAACTCCCGCCCAATGCCCTTTAAATTCCCTCTCCCAGTAATTATTCCCTTCATTTACCAAATCCTGAATATCAATCAGTCCTGAAAGTCTGCCTGCCTGACTTTGAAGTACTATTATTGAATCATTTTCCTGAGTGAATGCCAGGGAAGCTGTGAATATTGCCAGAGATAAAAGAAATATGCGTTTCATACTAAAGTGCCTAAAGTATTTAAAATGCCTAAAGTTTATACAAGAACTTCGGTTCATGCCAATTCTAACTTAAGGCACTCCAAAAGGCACTCCGAACTTTCTTTCCTACAAAGGTAATCATTCAGAAACAAAAAAAGGAGCTTATCCTTTTTGATAAACTCCTTTTGAGATATTTGAACAAATCGGATTTAGTCCAAAAAGCTGATGCCAATAGTGAATGGTGTAAGTTCGGGTCCTTTACCTGTCTGGAACAAGGGAGCTAAACTGTATGAACCAAACAAGCTGATGTCCTTGTAGCCAATCCGGGCAGTTGCAGCATATTTAAAAGAATTCAGATTGAAACCGCTACGGTCTTTGTCTTTAATATCTCCATGTTTTACCTTGGTATGAGAACCCAGTTTTACACCTCCCACCAAACCGGCATTGATGAAAATCCTGCCTTCATTTTGATTTACCGGTATCTGAAATTCGAGCAACAATGGAACATTCAGGTACGAAACGGCCAGTTTGGTCTTCGAAAGATTATCGTACGTCAAAAGAAAAGGTTCAGTCCTTTCAATTCCTTTTACCAGCGTATATGGATTTTCGAACCGGTAGCTGTTAAAACTCAGTCCCATTCCTGAAACAAGGCCAACGTATGATTTTGCAAGGCCAATATTCAGTTCGTAAAAGTTAAGATTGAACTCCATCGACTTGCCCTGGTTCAGCGACATAAATTCATTGCCATTATACAAGCTGTAATCCGGTTTGGAAAAACCATTGAATCCAAATTCGATTCCTTCCCAATGACCGTTAAATTTTCCTGACCGATCTTTTCTGTGTTTGTCTTTGTCCTTGCCCCACCAAATTTCAGTTCCGTCTTTATGGTCAATTACTGTAACGTCCTTTTTCCCGATACGAACAATTGTTGTATCCTGTTTTATGGTATCTGAAAGAATGACAGATTCGGTTGACACTTCCTGTGCTTTCAGGTTAATAGTAAATGCAGCGACTGCGATTAGGGAGAAAATAAATTGTTTCATGGCTGTATGTTTTAAATTTGCCTGTATGACGGCGAGGTATTTTGAAATGTTACAGCCTGTTTATTTTTTTTGCAAAGGAATTGTGAAAGCCATGAGCCGAGTCTCGAATTCGAGACTCGTAACTTTACCATCTTTTACAGCGTACCCAATGCGGTCGCCTGACAGCTCAGATGCCACATTCAAACCGGTACGAAAAATCCGTTGTGCCGAAAGTAAACCTTCGTTAGTCACTTTTTTTGCACGGCTGGCCAGAAACTCTTCCACGGTCATGATATTGCGCGGATCATTGATTTTTTCAGTATTGATTGACCGTGAAACTGCCAACCGACCTTCGACAGGCTCAAACTCCAGCCTGGCCAGAATCGGAGAAATTTCTTTCAATAGGTTCAAATCCCTTTCAGGAGAAATCGTATTTGTAGCTGGTTTTGGCTCAGGATTGACCTTGACTTGTAAATGAGCGCTCCGAAGTTTCGGTTTTGTTGTACCTGCAAGTTTTTCCTCCATTTTATTCTCCTGAATCTTAATTTCGGTTTCCGGTTTTTTATCAATGGGAACTGATGGAGATTTCACAGCAGCAATTTCAGGAATAGCAATTGACCCAACTTTTTGGCTTCCGGGTTGAAACAATGAATTGATGCCCCAAATCAATACAATTACTGCGGCAGCGCGGGCTACCCAGTTCAATAAAATGGTGGTTCCCGATTTACGGTATAATCTCTGCTTATCCTGAAATTTGATACCGGTATCAGCAACCAAACGTGTTTTGGCGAATAAATTGTATTCCTTTTGCAGTTCAGGATGATTGCCCAGATATTCTTCAAACGCTTCACGCTCTTCATCTTTCAGGTCACCTTCCATGTAAGCGATTGTTTTTATTTCGAAAGCTGTGTTGTCATCCTGAGCCAATTTGTACAAATACTCTTTGCCCGGAAAAACAACTTGTTCTTCAGGCAAATTAATATTTTCGAATAAATGCAATTCTTCCTTCAGATCAGGGTTTTTTTCCAGAAAATCCAGAAACTGATCTATCTTGCTTTCATCCAGGTTACCTTCGAGGTAATCCAGAAAAAACGGTTCGTAATTATCTCTGGTGATCATCATACTACCATCTCCATTTTACCGATGTAATTCTTCAGAAAAACCCGGGCCCGGTAAATATAAACCTTAACCTGGGCTTCGCTCAATGAGGTAACATCCCCAATTTCCTTATAGTTGTATCCTTCGTAGTCGCGCAGTAAAATAACTGTCCGTTGAATATCGGGCAATCGTTTTACTGCTTCGTTCAGTATTTCTTTCAGGTCAGAATATTGTTCATCGTGCACATCTTCCACCATCCGGTAATCTTCCATATAGGTCTGACGTTTATCTTTCCGGAGAACATCGATCATGGTGTGATAAGCCGTAGTGAATAAATACGATTTCACTTTTTCGTAATTCACATTTTCGGCGTTTCGCCACAGTTTCTCATAACTATCCTGGACGATGTCGCGGGCGCGTTCTTCGTCCCTAATGTTTTTCAGGATAAACCGGTAAACGTTATCCGAATACAATTCGACCGATTGGTTGTATTCTTTTGATGTCATTCTGAACCACTTACATTTTTTGGTTGTATGACGAACATTGTTTCATTTTGTTACAGCGACGACAGATTTTTTTTGAATCGGGGTTTTAGATTTTTCGATTGCTTCGAGCAGTACTTTATCAATGTTTTTGATGATCGGATAAAAACCTTCTTCACCTATGATATTTCGGGCAATGTATGCTTTAACCTGATTGTCAATTATTTTGGACGAAGTTTTTAAATCGCCGTTGCTTGCTTTTATTCCTTTCTGAGCGGCAAAAGCTACAAATTGATTCAGAATATCCTTGTTCTGAAAATACTTTTCAAATTCTGATGAATTGGTCAGTTTTGAAAGAGTCTTCCGGTTCGAATCGGCATAATCGAGCGCAAACTGATACACCAACCCTTTTTGGCTAATTTTCGAATAATACTTTGAAAAGCCCAAGGTATCGGCCGGAACAAATAAATCGGGCATGATACCGCCTCCACCGTGAACAGTCCTTCCGGCTAAAGTGACATATTTTACCGTATCCGAATAGCGGATGCTGTCTTTCTGTTGAAATTCACCGTGAATCGCACGATCCATGATGTCTTTGTAATATTCATCATTCCCCTTATCGTATGGTTTCTGGATGCATCTTCCGCTTGGTGTGTAATAGCGGGCAACGGTCAGGCGAAGGGCGCTTCCGTCATTAAATGGAATTTGTTCCTGAACCAATCCTTTGCCAAACGACCTGCGTCCGATAATCCAACCCCGGTCGTTATCCTGAATGGCCCCTGCAAAAATCTCACTCGCCGAAGCTGAAAAATCGTCAATCAAAACCACAATTCCTTTGTCGCGATAAGTTCCGTTACTGTCTGCATTAAAGGTTTTGCGAGGTTGTGAATTACCTTGAGTGTAAACAATCAGTTCACCTTTATCCAGAAATTCGTTTACCATTTTAATTACGGCGTTCAAATATCCACCGCCATTTCCGCGTAAATCAATGATTACATTTTTCATACCGAGCTGATCAAGTTTCTTCATACCTGTCATAAATTCCTGATAAGTATGCTCTCCGAAGCGGCTTACTTTAATGTATGATGTGGTCGCATCAATCATGTAACTTACGTCAACACTGTAAATTGGAATTTCACCTCTTGTGATTTCAAAATCAAAAAGATCCTTGAATCCTTTTCGCTTGATGCCGACATTGACCTTGGTCCCTTTTTCTCCGCGAAGTTTCGAAAGGACTTTTTCATTTTTAAGACCTTTACCTACAAGCAATGTATCGTTTACAGTTACAATCCGGTCGCCGGGTAAAATTCCCAATTTGGATGAAGGTCCTCCTGAAATGACATCAACAACCATCACAGTATCGTTTTGAATCGAGAACTGTACGCCAATTCCACCAAAATTTCCCCGCATTTCCTCCTCCACTCCAACCATCTCTTTGGCAGGAATATAAGCTGTGTGCGGATCGAGATTTTTAAGGATCTGGGGAATGGCCTTTTCGATCAATGTATCAGTTGAAATTGAATCGACGTACGATTCCTTGATCAATTCAATGACAGCATCCAATTTATTGGACCCTGACCTTGAGAAAGAGGACAGATTTTCGCCTGAATTTCGGGTAAGCCTGTTTCCGATTAAAATGCCTGTAACTACCGCCAATGCCAGCAGCAGAGGAATATAAATTCTAATGTTCTTCATTTCTATAAACCTTTTATTATTAATCTTTCAAATCAACCTGAACCACCTCAATATGGGCTTCCTTCAACAAATTAATCCCATCTTC
>JBBRXN010000154.1:0-8063 GCA_038248385.1 Bacteroidales bacterium | reverse complement strand
CGCAATTTTGGTGGACCAAATACATTGCTTTAAGTCAGGGAATTGTTTTTCAATCTTTGTGTAAATTCTTCGCTCTGTTTCTCCAATTTCAGGTTCGAAAGTAGGTTTATAGGATAGCGTGAAAAGCCCTCGTGAACTTGATGCAATGATCCGCTTTGTTTTAAGGTCATAAATCCTCCATCTAAAGGTCGCTTCCTTTAATTCGGGTTCAAATTGCCTATAAAAGTCAAAGAGTTCTTCCCTGGAAAATGATTCCCGGTCTTTGAATTCTTTCTTTAGTTTCTCTATGATGATGTTTGTAGCCAATATGATTGTATGCTATTTCTGACAAAGGTAATAAAAATTCAAACAAAAGACAGCAAATCTCAAAATGTGGAAAATGTTTGAAATCAAATAAAAGACAGCATATTAAATTTTGTGGAAGATGTTTGAAGATCGTATTAATCATCAGTCAAACTAAAACTATAATGCGGCAGCAAATCAAATATGCTGCCGATAATTTGATTTTTTGAATACTTGCGGTATTATAAGTAACTTTGTACCGAACAACTTCGATACTAAACATGCTAATTGAACCGAATGAATCATTGGAAGACTGGATTGGCTTACTTAAAGAGGGCGATGCCAAAGCTTTTGATCTGCTTTTTGGTCGCTATGCAAAACGCCTTTACGGATTTGCCGCCGGATACCTCAAATCGAAGGAAGAAGCAGAGGAGATTGTTCAGGAAGTTTTTTTAAAAATATGGGAAAACAGAATAGAATTGTCTGCCCAGAAATCGCTGGAGTCATATTTGTTTACCATTGCCAGGAATGGAATCTTAAATACCATCCGCAAATCCAAATCAGAGAAGGTATACCTTAATTATGCAAAACTTAATCCCAGTAAGGATGTTTTGCTTGATAAAGAACTGGATTTCAGGGAACTTGAAAAAGCATATCATATCGTAATAGAACAATTACCACCACGAAGAAAGGAAATTTATTTGTTGAGCAAAGCGCAATCTCTTTCGAATGCCGAGATTGCCTCGAAATTGAATATTTCGGTGAAAACAGTTGAAAATCAGATGACTTCTGCTTTGGCCGAGATACGGAAGAACCTACGTTCACTTGGATTTTCAGGGATTATCTTTTTTGAATTATTTCTATAGAAAAAAGATCATACTCAATAGGGGTTTTGTTCCCTTTGCGTGTATACCTGGATGAATAACCAAAAATCATAATGGGTCCAAATCACGAAATAGATTATAAATACCTGCTCGACCGGATGCTTTCCGACAAGTTATCAAAAGCAGAGAAGGCTGAATTGCAGGAATATATCCAATATTCATATAAGGATGATGAACTGGATTTGTTGATGCGTAACCATTGGATGGGATTGGAAGATAAGCAGATCGCTGTAAGTGAACTGCAAATCCTTGTTTTGAAAAACAAGATACTGTCACAAATTAATCAAAGATTAAGTTCATCAAAGAAGGAACACCAACTTTTTCAACCAAGATGGAAATATTACCTGATTCGCGTTGCTGCCGTGTTGTTTATCCCGCTTTTACTGGGTTCGTTAGTTGTTTATTATCAGATGGATAAACGATTAGATCAAATGATGGCTTCGCCGGCCAGCCAGCGGGTGGAGGCTAATCCCGGTTCGAGGATTCATTTTACCCTGCCCGATCAAACCGAAGTCTGGCTTAACTCGGGCAGTACACTCGAATTTCCGCTCGCCATGAATGAAATGGATAGCCGGAAAGTTAAACTCTCGGGACAAGGATATTTTAAGGTAGCACACGACAAGGAACATCCATTTTATGTTGAGACCGATAGGTTAACTGTCAAAGCATTGGGAACCTCATTTGATGTGTCAAATTATTCCAATGGTAATCAGGTTACATCAACTCTTGAAGAAGGGTCAGTGGCTCTTATTGATTTAAAGGGCAATGAAATCACCCGTATTCATCCGGGACAAAAGGCTATTATTGATAAAGTGGATATGCGAATGGTAGTCAAAGATGTAGATACCAAGCTGACCACTTCATGGAAAGACGGAAAGCTTATTTTCAGGAATACCTCATTGCCGGATGTAACGGCGCAACTCGAAAGATGGTTCAACTGTAAGATACATCTGGATACACGGTTAGTGAACTCCGGGTTGAAGTACACCGCAACAATTCAGGATGAAACGTTGGGTGAAGTACTGAAGATGATAGAGATATCCACAAAAATTAAAACTAAAATAGAAAAGAGGGAGGTGTATATAAACTATAGAAATTAAAAAAATAAGGGCAGTGTTTGCCGCACTACCCTTAGTGAATCAATCATTTATTAATAATCAATTCAAGAAAAAACAAAAGTATGGAAAAAAAATGGTTCATTACGAATCACAGGCATTTATTTGCCTGTGCCAAAAAAATTCTAACGGTTATGAAAATTACTGTTTTCATTATTGTCTTTGCATCGATCCAAACATTTGCATTGAGCAATTATGCGCAAACTAAGCGCATGGATGTCAAGATTGAGCAGTCGAGTATTGTCTCTGCGCTGGAGAAAATCGAGGCCCAATCAGAGTTCTTTTTCTTTTACAACAACAAGGTTGTAAAGCTCGACAAAAAAATTTCGGTCGACTTGAAGGACAAAACGATCAACGAAATACTGGATGCGTTATTCAAAGATACCGATATCGAATACACCATCACTAACCGTCAAGTTGTCCTTTCGGGAAAAGAAACCGGAAATTTAATAAGTGAGCAACAGAAAAAATCAATCTCCGGTAAAGTCACCGACTCATCCGGAGGATTGTTGCCAGGTGTTTCCGTGGTTTTAAAAGGTACAACAACCGGTGTAATTACGGACAACAACGGGAGCTATTCTATTAACAATGTTCCTGAAAAAGCGACTTTGCAATTTTCATTTGTTGGGATGAAGATGCAAGAATTGAAAACGAATGGACAAACAAATTTGGATGTTACTTTATTTGAAGAAACAGTTGGAATTGATGAAGTTGTTGCTATTGGTTATGGTACCAAGAAAAAGAAGGATATAATTGGTAGCATTGCTACAATAAAAAGTGAAGAATTGGTGCAAACATCTTCAGCAAGCGTTATTAATGCATTACAAGGTCGGGCTGCCGGTGTTCAGATTACACAAAACACTGGTCTGTCGGGCAGCGAATATCAGGTAAAAATCAGGGGTGTTCATAGTATCAATTCGGGAAACGATCCGTTATGGATTATTGATGGCATTCCAGGGGATGCGAATTCATTAAATCCCAACGATATTGAAACTTTTGATGTGTTGAAAGATGCCTCAGCAACTTCAATTTATGGTTCTAGAGGTTCGAATGGAGTTGTAATAATTACAACAAAATCTGGAGGTGCAAAAAAGGCAGAGATTACGATTGACTTTAAAACTGGTGTTGCCAATATGTTAAAAGACGACAAGGATTATGGATATGCCAACACCGACCAATTTTTTGCTATTGTAAAGGAAGGCCGAAAAAATGTCGGAATTACAGAAGATTGGAACCCCTTTGATGTACTCCATGTGAATGCCGACTATGTTAAACCAATTTCGTTAGCCGAAGCTCAGTCAACCAATAACAATTGGTTTAAGAAATTAACCAGACAAGGCTCCTATAATGATGTTAATCTTACTGCGACTGGTGGTTCCGAAAAAAGTTCAATCTTTTTTTCGGCAAATTATCGTGATCAAAAAGGAGTTGTTTTACGTGATGGATTAACAAAATACTCTTCACGATTGAATGCCGACTTTAAGCCTTCCAAATCGATTACTTTAGGTGCACGTATGAATATTATTTACAGTAAAGGTGAAACTGGAAGTACTGACAGAATTTGGCCATGGATGCCATTCTATGATGCAACTGATGGAACAGGTTATTGGAATGTACACGCTAACTCACTTGCTTCTAAAGATTCGAAATATAGCATGAGTAATAATGAGCTTCTTAGGGGACTTGGCGGTGTATATGCTGAAATTAAGGTGCCCTTTGTTAATGGACTTTTTCTAAGGACTGAAGAATCATTTGACTTTACCCAAAGTAATCATTCTGATTGGCAAAGTGCCACGATCCGTTCATTAAATACTCCAAATGATGGCAGCAGAGCGGGCGAATCATCGAACATTTCAAAGACTATTAACTATAACCTGTATTTGAAATACAACAAAACATTTGGCGATCATAACTTCTCAGCCACCGGAGGTACAGAATCTACCCGGAGTACAAATTATTACCGGGCTTTTGGAGCACAATATCTGTTAGGTTCATACCAGGAATTGGGACATGATCCTGGCAAAATGAACTATATGGAGGGGCGACAGACATTCGAAGATTACCTTCGGTCTTACTTTGGTCGTGCTGACTATAAATATAAAGATAAATATCTGCTTGGCATTAGTGTTCGTCGCGATGGATCATCTCGGTTTACCCCTGATTACCGTTGGGGAATATTTACGGCCTATTCTGCCGGATGGATCATTTCCGAAGAAAATTTCATGAAACAGTTTGATAAAGTGAGTTTGTTAAAACTTCGCGCCAGTTATGGCCAAACGGGTAATAACCAGGTACCTTATTTCCGTACCCAGAGCTTTTACCAGAATTCCTTTGATTACAACTATGGTTTAAAAACTGAAATTTCGGCTGGAACCAAAATTCAAGTGATGGGAAACAAGGAATTGACATGGGAAACAACCACCAGCTACGATTTGGGCGTTGATTACGGATTCTTCAAAAATAAGATTCAGGGATCAATTGCATACTACCTTCAGGATGTTAATGGATTGGTGCTTGCTCAGCCACTGCCTGCAGCTACTGGGCTAGCCGGAGGAAATGAAATCTGGGCCAATGTTGGCCGAATCCTGAACCAGGGGCTCGAGTTCACAATTTCGTCGGTTAATATTTCAAATGGCAACTTTAAATGGACAACCGACTTCAACATTGCAACCAATGGTAGCCTGGTCAAAAATCTGACACCTGATTTGGATGCATTCAATAAAGGAATATGGCAAGACAAATGGTTTACCAAAACTGGAGGGCCGCTCCGCGTATATTCAGGCGCTCAATACGTTGGTGTGGATCCAGAAAAGGGTGTTTATATGATCATGGAATCAGATCGTGATTTATACGATAAAACCGGAGAAATCAAACTTACCGGTCGTGCAATTCCAGCAACAGACGATAATGTTCAAAACACCCACTCATATGATACCAAGAAGACTCCAATTCCTAAATACTATGGAGGTTTAAGTAATACTTTTTCCTATAAAGGATTTGATCTGACAGCTTTAGTAACCTTTTCTGGTGGCAACTATATTTTTGACAGCGAAAGAGCAAGCACTTCCTTTGTAGAATATGGAGAGCTTACTGCTTATAATAGTGCAATTTTGGATAAATCATGGAAAAAACCAGGCGATGTTGTTGAATATGCTCAATTGAGATGGCAAGATAGTTACCAATGGGGTTGGGATACCGAAAAACCAAATACTAATTCTCCAACTAGCAAAGGTGATTGGAAATTTTCTCAGGCTGGTGGTGAAAAATACAATACTGGAGGGAGTTTTAGCAAGTTTCTCTATAAAGGTGATTATGCCCGGTTGAAATACATTGAGTTCGCATACAATTTGACGCAGACTGCTTGTAAAAAGCTCAGTTTAAAGAATTTTAGAGTATATGTTTCTGCTCAAAATTTGTTTACTTTAACCAAATATCCGGGATGGGATCCTGAGATTGGTTCATCAGGAATGAGTTCATGGGGTGTTACAGGTGGTCAGTACAATGGCGATTACACAATGAACCGTACTTTTAGTTTTGGAGCTTCCGTTAAATTTTAATTATGTTAATTTATAAAAATAAACAAATGAGAAACACATATAAAATATTGCTTTTCCTGGCAATTCTTATTGGAAGTTTTGTTTCATGCAAGAATGATAAATTCTTTGAGTTGCAGCGCCCTCCAGAGTTCCCTTGGAGCAATGTGAAAGATTTTGAAATGGCTGCTTCATCAGCTTATAATACTGCATTGCTGAACGAATGGGGATCAGCTTTTGGTAATGGTCTGGCAATGGATTTTACCCTTTCCGACCTCGGAGGTTATATTAAAGGTACTGTTGAAGGTTGGCCTGCAGCAGAGATAAATTCACGCTTGTTCAGTACCACCCGTTTTAACTGGGAGTATGGACCTTGCTATACTGGAATCTCCTCTATAAATTCTGCTCTAGAATGGTACGAAAGCAAAAATGAAAATCCATTTCCGGAAGCAAGTGCATTTGATAAAGAAAAGAACCTGAAAAGGGTAGTTGGCGAATTACATTTTATTCGTGCTTATCTGTACTATTATTTGGTACGTTCATCTCATCCGGCCTATGATCCAACCGGAACCAACAGCGACAAGTTTTTACCATACATTCTTAAATCACCAACAACTCAAGGAGAAGCTTTGCAACCCGAATTTGGAACAACACAGCAATTCTATGATTTGATTGTTGGCGATCTGAAGAAAGCTATTGAGATGGTACCGGCAAAATATGAAGTTGGTATGCACCCGGCATTTCAGCATGGCAGGGCAAATAAATATGCAATAAAAGGTTTATTAAGCCGGGTTTACATGCAAATGGGTAAATACAATGATGCTGAAGTACAGCTGAATGATATTGTGAATAGCGGAGAGTTTGCTTTGGAACCAAACATTCTTGATAATTTCACAAGGGATTTGGACAGTTATACTAAACCAAACAAAGAAATTCTTTGGGAAGCCTTTTATGCTGATGCATCAAATAATAGAGCAGGATTTTCAAGTTTGCGCATGTCGCAATTTACACGTTGTTTTCCATGGAATGACGGTGGTGGCGGAAAGGGTGAACACTTCAACTGGTGTTACTGGCATCAATATTTTGTAAGTGTTTATGCTTGCCAACGTATTGGTTGGTGGGATAAAGACAGCTTATTAACCAATGTTGCCAATCGTGACAAAAGGTCACATGAAATTTTTTATAATTTTCTTGGAAGATATAGGGCACCAGCCGGTAATGCTCCCGATTCAATTTATGATCCGCATGGTAAAGTTAATTATAACACCATGTATGTTGACAAGTATTACCGTGAGAAAAATCCTCCACATGCCAATATGCCTCTTATTCGTTACGCCGAAATTTTGCTAAACAGATCAATTTTACGTTTCCGCGCTGGCAATAAACAAGGAGCTGCTGAAGATTTGAATATTGTTCGAAAACGTTCATTTGATGCTAAAGTAGCTGGTGTAACCTATGAATCATCATCCGATTTTTTAACAACATCAAATATTACCGAGGAAATTATTCATTGTGAGCGCATTAAGGAACTTACAGGAGAAGTAGAATGGATTCCATATTTGCAAGCTTTAAGATTGCCAATTACAAAAGGCGACCGCACTCCTGATATGAATATTCAATCTGGAATGGAAACTGTGAATGCACCATATACCGGATTTTTCAGTAAGCTTGATCCACTGGAATTACAATTTTTCAGAAAGACTGAATAAGAAAATTATATTTTGTTTGATTCATTTGGAACAGAGGGGGCTTGCTCTCTCTGTTATCCAAATTGAGTTTTCAATCTCAAATTGATTTCATTCGTTAAATTCTTGATTTTCAACAAAAATTTAAATGGTATTTAATCCTGCCGATATTTGTAAATTCTATTACTGTGTTTCGGATATCATTTGTTGCGAAACAAGTTATGATTATTCAAAATTGATATTAATTTGTTGGATTATCTAATACGATAATTATTAAAGAAAATGTTTGATAACCATTGATCTTCAGTTATTAAATGTAAAAATGAACGCAATTACCAAAGCATTGGCTAACATTTACAATATGCAAGGAAGGCTTTTAATTACCCGGAATATCCATATAAACTGCGAGCAAATAGATTAATCAGCGTTTAGCGGAATTTTCTTACTCGAAATTAACACAGACAATAAATTATTCTGTGAAAAAATAATTAAGAACCAAGATTTAGAATTAAATAAACTTTTGAAAACCCTATTTGCAAACTCGGAAAAGAGTTTTTTTCAAGT
>JBBRXN010000153.1:0-8122 GCA_038248385.1 Bacteroidales bacterium | reverse complement strand
TATCAAATCACCGGTAAAATCGCCACGTTCAGGATAGACCCGTAGAAAACTGTTCGGCAAATGGATCGTAGGAAATGTCGGAACCAGTAAATGGCTGATGTTTCCCATGTACGGATTGACAAAGTCAACCGGTTGTTTTTGAGCAGAAGTCCCAGCTGCATTGGCAAGCAGCAATAGGGAAAGTCCTAATTTCAGAACTGATGGCAAAATTTTCATGTTTATTTTTTTAGTGGTTTATGTTTCGTTTATTTCTGACTGTCAAAAGTTAGGTTATATATTTTTTCATCTTTATCAATACAGGCTACTGCCTGAATTATTGCCAGTTTATTTTCAATGGTAATTGGTTTTTCTGAAAGGTAATTTCGCATTCGGCTACCAAAAATTGAAACGGTTAGTTTTTTATCACCCCGAACCAGAAGAAAGTCCCAAGATTGATTTTCAGGAACCGTTGTGAGCGCTCCATTTCCACCCGAAAATGCTTCCACATTGCTCAACGAAGTATGTCCTTGTCCTTCAATAATAATCGGATGTATGTTTTCGACTTTTTCACCACAATTGGCAATAATCGAACCTTGAGCAATCTGCCAGTTCCGGTTTTTTGTATTGCTTCCTTTTTTGTGAATTCCAACAGCCACACAATCGAAGTTGAAATTGGTGAGTTGACCGTAAGATTCTGCATCCAGAAGGATTCCGCCATAACTTCCGAAGGTAAAAAGGTCCATTAACTGAGCGTTATCGGTGTTATTTATGGTATAGGCAAAAGTTTTTTTTGCGATTACGGCATCTACCACATTTTTGCTGATCTGACCCGCAATATAACGCTGAATAGCGGGGTTTACATGGCAGTGAATGATTCGTGGAACATCATAACAGTAATTCATCCGGATAAATTCACCACTGAGGGGATATCCGTAACAATGTTCGAAAAGCATCAGTTCACATGGGTTCTGGCGTGAAGCATTAAAATCCATAGCCAGGTATTCGCCGTAAAAGGTCAGGCACGACAGGTACACACCTTGGGTTTTGCTTGTTTTCGAAGTTTGAATAGTGGCCGGATAAGGAATGATGGCTGCCGGATCTTTCAGTGTCTGTTCGGGATACCAAAACTGAATTCCCTTGATTTGAGTTCCGGTTTCAACAGTAATAAATACGTTTTCTTTATCGGTTATCTTAAAAACACTACCAACCGGCTGCTTTTTTGTTGCATGCGATGTTCCTCGCGGTGTCGGTCCATGAACTCCAATCAGAGATACATTCTTTTTCAGTATAATGCCGCCATCCACTGCATAAGGTTCGTCCGAAGGTTCAACAAACAAAGCGGCACCTCTTTCCGATGCCCAGTCGATGGCTTTCTGAAGATTGATTTTATTCTCAGAAGCACTGTTTTCAGGCTTAACGCCAAATTGCTGAATGCTCACCGAATCACCGGCCTTGGCAGAAATAAAGGAGGATGTAATTATCAGGAGGATAACGATGTGCTTTTTCATGATTGTTAGTGGTTTTTGTAGTTGATTATGCAGGATATTTATGTTATAGTTCACGTTTTTTAATGTCCTCGGCGTATGGAAAATTTGATTTGGAAAGTTGTTCGTACAATTTGGCTTTTAATGATTCTGCTGTTTTCAGATATTTCACTTTATTGGTGAACAACAGATTGTTTAGCTCATTCGGATCATTTTTTAAATCGTATAGGGCATCCATAGCGCTATTCTCATTGCTTCTGGAAATCATTAATTTCCATTCTTTTGTACGAATCATTAAATTGGGTATTTGTTGATTAGGAGTAAAGTTCCATTCCGAAATGGCAAAATCAATAGTGGGTTTTCCACCTTCAGCCAGATTTTTTAACGAATATCCGTCACTTTCAGCTTTGATACCTGCATAATCGAGAAGAGTTGAAAAAATATTTAAGGTTGACACCGGAGTTTCAATTTTTGCAGAAGGAATTTTTCCCGGATAATTCAGGATTAACGGAACTCTAACAGACTCTTCCAGAAAGACATTTTTTTCTCTCATGCCATGGGCACCAAGCATCTCGCCGTGGTCGCTCATAAAAATGATCAAGGTATTATCCCGAAGTTTTAATTCATCCAATTTGTTCAGGATATTACCCACCCAAAGATCGATTTCAGTAATCAATGCGTAATAATTGGCAATCATAAACCCAATTTTTGCACTGTCAGCATATTCTGTGGCAAACAATCTTCCATTGGATTTGATATATGGATTCCCTTCCATTTTATCGGCAATACTTTTTGGTATTGGCATTTTTGAAGGATTGTACATACTTGCAAAAGGCTCGGTTGGCAAGATGGGTGAATGTGGGCAGTGAAAAGAACAAGTTATGCTGAACTTTTGATTCTTCAACCGTTCAATTGCTTCAATAGTTTGTCGTCCCTGAACAGCGGTAATGCTATATTCCGGTTTCAAATCAAGTGTTCCGTTGTGGTCAGGTTGTGTTAACTGACGTTTTGATAATTCAGATTCCGGAATAATGCCTGATGGTAACTTGTCGAAACGACGATCAATAGGAGTTGGTTTATAAGTTAGTCCGTCAAAAAAGCTAAAATCGACCAATTCACCTGAAGAAGGTTGACGCTTTTTTGCATGTTCTTTAAGGTAAAAGTTATATATCCGCTCCCAACTTTTAATTAATCGGGAACCGCTAAACCCATATTGAGCAGGATTACTATAAATATCGGCCATTTGAGCAGGGGAATGGAATTTCCCGATATACTCCGAAGCATACCCATTCTCGGTCAATAGCTGGTCAAAAGTTTTATAATCACATTTCTTGTCGATGTCCGCATCGCCATTATTCCGAATACCGTTTGTCTCGATATATCGTCCGGTAAGAATCGAAGTTCGTGCAGGGCCACAAACCGGACATGGAGAGCATGCCTGTGAGAAATAAGCGCCACTTTGAGCCAATTTATCCAGATTGGGTGTTTGGATAATATCATTTGCACCTGAATATCTTAAAGCATCCCAACGTTGCTGGTCGGTCATGATAATTAAGATATTGGGGGCGGCTTGGTTTTGAGAATATACATTTACAAAAGGACTAACCAAAATACTGCATAGCATAGAGCCAGTTAACCATTTATTCATATCTGTTTTTCTTAAGTTAGTTTATTAATATTCCAGTTTTTATTATTTCCGTTCCGGAATCTTAAAGCTTAATGGTTTTTCTTTTCGTAGCATTTTTCCTGCTTCGCCGGTCAGCCAAAGGTAATGGTCAGACGGTTTGCCATCCATATTGACAAACTTTGCCACATCGCTCACTGGTGGATTATCGGTACATTTAAAGATGGCAGTTCCTTCGTTTACCTCGTCAAACATCGCAACGTATAGCATTGAAGCACCTGCATTAATGGCTGTTGAAATTTGCTGCCAGTAAAATCGTCCACCCTGACGAGGAATTGACCCCGATGGTTTTACATCATCCGGGAATTCGAAACGGCTAAGGTTGTGCCAGCTAAAACCGGGTGATACGCACGGTACATAATCGACTTTATTCTCCCGGCACCATTTAATGTCGCCCAAAATCACATCACGGTAACGATCCATGTCGTTGTGAAGCAGGGGGGAAAAGCGTTGAACCATCCATGGCAAAACAATGTCGGCCTGTTTTATAAGCTCGTGCAAGTAAGGATCCGGATTGCAATCGGCATTTAGTTCACGCCAGAACGTTGGAACACCTAACATCACAGAACAGCCTCCATATTCGGGGTCGTTTTTCAGGAAATCGATTAGGCGGTTGAGACCAATGTTGCGAATGTTATAGGGGCGATCTGGAAATCCAACTCCCCAGATGGTTACCAGGGGTTTGTCCTTGTGGTAAAGGTATGTTTTTGCACCATCCTGATTCGTAATTTTAAGTGAATCGACCAGATATTTCCAATCCTCAATGATCGATGAGCAATCTTCGCCTGAGCCGCGAAGACCCGAGAGGTCATACATGACAGCAATTGCCCGTCCGTATTTGGCAGAGGCAGCAAAAGCATTCTTCAAAACGGTGGTCGTAGTATTTCGGGGGCCTTTGGGCTTGGTTGAATTGAAGAAACGTTGCATAAATACACCATCGATTCCATACTGTTGCATCCATTTGAAATGAAGATCCACTGTACTTTTATCGGTTGAACTAAAAAAGCGTGCCACACTGCCATCGGCAAGTTTAAGTCCGGTCGGATAAGTTTGATCGTATTCACTTACATCTGGCCACATGTCGATGCGGACTTCCTTTTCGTCGGGATACAACATTCCATTTTTGGGAGAATGAAACCAACCCTGATAGCCGCACATGACGAGTCCATTGTAGGATGGAAACCGGGAAGTTTTACTGTGTTTATTTCCAGCATCAGCAGCATGCGATGCAAAAAACAGAAAAATAAAAATTATTGAGAGTTGTTTCATTTGGGTTCGTTTTTAATTGAATTTTGTGGAAGTGACTTTTGAAAGTTGATATATTGTTTGACCAATTTATCCTTGATTCCCGGAAATGATTCTATCAGATTTTTACTTTCAGCTGGATCATCTTCAAGGTTAAACAATAGCATTTCCCCTTCCATTTTTTCAGGTTTTATTCCGGGGTAATCAGCAGGATTGGCTTGTTCTGTAGGAGCAATTATGGTTTTTCCATCCGGCGCTCTTGGGTCTTTCCAGTTGGTCAGGTCAACTTCTTTATAATAAGGAGGCTCTTTCAGGAATAATTTCCATTTTCCATCGCGAATTGTCTGTATTTCTGAATTCTTCATGGTAAAGATTGGACCATGGCTGGTTGTTTTTCCCTCAATTATTTCTGAAATATCAGTTCCGTCTAATTTTATTTTGGGGTCAGTTTTAATATTTGTCAATTTCATTAATGTTGGCAAGATATCAGGCGACCAGCATGGTGTTGAAACTGTTTTATTTTGAGGAAACTGATCTGGATAACGAATGATAAAAGGCACCCGGGTGCCTCCTTCCCAATTTGTTGCTTTCATGCCTTTTAATCCACCGGCATTTCCGCCATACCAGGGGCCATTATCCGACATAAAAATGACAATGGTATTTTCAAGAATGCCGAGTTCTTTTAATTTTGAAATTACTTCACCGGTTGACCAGTCAAGTTCTCTAATAACGCTTTCGTATAACTCTTTTGAATTCCCTTTTGAGTAAAAATTCTCAGAGGCGGCCAATGGTTTATGCGGCATGGCCTGTGCCAGGTATAGAAAGAAAGGCGATTTCTGATTCCGCTCAATAAAATCCAATGCCTTAGCTGTATATGTTTTTGTCAGCAACCGTTGATCAACCGGATATTGAACGGTATCCATATTTTCGATCAGCTGAACAGGACGCATGTCGTTCGAATAGAGAATTCCGAAATATTCATCAAAACCATGTTTAACAGGAAAATATTCCGGTTGATGTCCCAAATGCCATTTTCCGATACATTTGGTCTGGTAACCGGCGCCTTGAAAAAGATTACCTAAAGTTACCTCCCGCGCATTTATGCCTATGTCATTAATGCCGGCATCAGGAGCCGGGTTTTGAACCATCCCATGTCGGAGCGGGAAACGTCCTGTTAACAAAGTTGCCCTTGAAGGAGCACAATAGGGAGTTGGCACATAAAAATCGGTAAAACGAACACCTTCTTTAGCCAATTGATCAATGTTTGGCGTTTTTACCTGATTCTGATTGTAACATGAAATATCTCCATATCCCATATCATCTGTCAAAATAATAATGACATTTGGCTTTTTTACCGGTGCAGGGGAACAGCTACTTAAGAATGGAAGACCTAATCCTGTGATCGTTGCAGTCAGGATAAAGCGATTAGAGATATTTGTCATATCGTTTATTTTTACTTTCCTCAGTTTTATTATTGTCTAACAGGTTTTATTTGGCCATAATTAGTGCCACCATGAAACCAATCTGTCGCTTTTCCGGCAAGCCACAAATAATAATCTGTTCCCAGTTCCTGTTCAATTCCAACAAACTTTCCAGTTCCATTTAGCGGAAGATTACCTTCTTTTGCGCATTTAAATATGGCTGTTCCCTCATCAATTTCATCGAACATGGCGATGTACAGCGATTCAGCACCCGACATTTTTGCACCGGCTACCTGTTGCCAGAAAAAGTCACCCTTATTCCGGGGAATTTGGTTGTACAATCCAACATCATCTTTGAGGTTTCCCCAGCTAAATCCCGGAAAAACCAGAGGAACATAATCGACCTTATTGGTTTTGCACCAGGAAATATCGGGTAAAAGAGCAATTGCATTACTGTCATAACTTGTTGAATTATACCGACCAACTGCCCAGGGCATAATAATATCACACTGTTTTATTAAGGTGTGAAGTAAAGGGTTGCTTTCGGTATCCCGATTCAACGTTCGCCAGCCATAAGGTACTCCCAGCATGATGGATACTTTCTTTTCGGGTCCTTTCAAGGTTGATACCATAGACTGAACATCGCTGGTAGAGTATTTACGGTTATCGTTGAAACCTACTCCCCAAATTACAAGCAAAGGTTTTTTGTTGTGCCGCAGGTAAGTTGGATTCTTTACATTATCGAAAAGTGAGAATGTAGTTTGAAGTTCATTCCAATCGTTGATCAGAATTTGCATATCTGCAGGTGTACTGCCGCTCAGGTCGTACATTACACAAATTGCTCTTTGGTATTTATTCGCAGCTTTCAGTGCATTTTCAAGTACTTTGTTGAAGTGTCTTTTCCCTTTTTCACTTTTAATTTCGCTTAAGAAACGCTGCATAAAAACTCCATCCAGGCCATATTCTTTCATCCATTTGAAGTGCAGGTCAACGCTTTCTTCATCGTAGGGACTGTATACATAAGCATCTGTTCCATTGGCATATTTAAAAGCAGTTTTGTAAGTTTTTGTGTACTCGGTAACATCCGGCCAGAAATCGATCGTATTCATTCCGGGTTCAAATTTTCCGCTTTTTTCGTAATGGTGCCAGCCTCTTTCTGCTCCATCACCTTCGGCGGTAAACCAACCCTGATAACCTGCCATTACCAGACCGGTGTAGGATTTATACAGGCAACCTGTTTCATCATAGACCTTTTCTTCCACCTTATTAACAGTCTCAACTTCTGGTTTTTGTTCAGCATCTTTGGAGCAGTTACTGCTCATTAATAGTGATGAAACAAGAATTAACATGAGGCTTTTGTATGTCTTCATTACCTGGGGCTAAAAAAAAATTAGTTAAAATAGATGACCAAAACTAAGTGACTGTTTAAACTTCATTAGTGACTGTTTTTGATCAGATTTCAATGATAAAGGCTAGTGCCGTAGGCACAAAATATTGGTAGAATATGAATTTATATACGAATATCCCGTCCCGGCTGGGACGGAACTCTGCAACTCAATCAATTTTCTACCCAAATCAAATCCCTTACGGGATTTTAAAAACTATTTTTAAACAGTCTCTAAAAAGTCAGAAAGAAAGAATAAAATATCCCGCTGGATAAAAGGTTCAGCGGGATATTTAAAATATTCAATAGATCGATAATCCTTGATTATGGCACCACAACTTTTACAATTTCAGTATAGTTATACCTGCGACTTAAGGCGTTTACATTTGCCCCAATACGCACATAATAGGTATAGCCTGATTTTACCGGAAATGGACCCAATGAATAGTTCTTGTTGTCAGCAGTACCAACTTCGGCTGCCCAGGTCTTGTTAATATTCTTCCTGAGGTTATTGTATTCATTGATGTTAATGTAATTGGAGTTACCACAGAAAGTTGTCAGGCTTAAGAAACCCTTCACTTCGTAGAAGTTGGGAAGACCTGTAGTAACCGGAGCTTTAACATTACAAGCAAGAGTCAAATTTGTTCCATCCAGCGTTGCAGTAAAATTCGTCAGTTGAAGATAAGGAGTTACCGTGAAATCCTGCTGGGTCTCATTATCAAGAATTACGCCCTTTACCGTATCAACCGGCCAGAAAGGGCCATCATAAGGAAGCATGTCGTAAGTTCCGGAGAACAGTTTCGAATGGTTATACACGCCATCTTTCATTACTGACAGCGATTGGAATTGGGCAACAGCTCCGGGGTTGTTTTTTTCCCAAGTCCTGTCAATGATTCGAATTTGCCAGTCGTTCTGATCCATCAAC
>JBBRXN010000152.1:0-8794 GCA_038248385.1 Bacteroidales bacterium | reverse complement strand
TGGGCCAGTTTTCCTGACTACGGAAAATACGATGAAGGGCACATTTCTCTTCAAAACCACGGTACCAAGGTGTTTTACAGGAATATAAAATTAAAAGAACTCTAACCAATTAAATCAGATTGTTATGAATAAAAATAGTAATTCCAGACGAGAGTTTTTAAAAAATGCTGCTGCTGTAACAGCAGGAGTCACAATTGTTCCCAGTTTCACATTAAGCGGAATGGGTTACAAAGCTCCGAGTGATAAACTTAATATTGTAGGAATTGGTGTTGGTGGCAAGGGTCATCCAAATTTAGTGGGCATGAATACTGAAAATATTATTGGCCTTTGCGATGTGGATTGGAAATATTCTGAAAAATGTTTCAATGAATTTCCAAAAGCCAAACGCTACTGGGACTGGCGGAAGATGTTCGACGAAATGGGCAAATCGATTGATGGTGTAATGGTTGCCACTGCCGACCATTCGCATGCTATCGTTGCGGCCAATGCCTTGACCATGGGAAAACACGTGTATTGCCAGAAACCGCTGACACACTCCGTTTATGAGTCACGATTACTTACCAAACTGGCAGCCAAACACAAAGTTGCTACACAAATGGGCAACCAGGGAAATTCCGGCGATGGCGTCCGTCAGGTTTGTGAATGGATTTGGAACGGCGAAATCGGAGAAGTAAAAGAAGTACATGCCTGGACGGATCGTCCGATCTGGCCACAGGGATTGCAGCGTCCCATAGAAAAGATGAGTCCGCAGGATACCTTAAACTGGGATCTGTTTATCGGTTCGGCTCCTTCGCGACCATATAATGAAATTTATACTCCCTGGAAGTGGCGCGGATGGTGGGATTTTGGTACCGGAGCTTTTGGCGACATGGCTTGCCATGTATTAGATCCGGTATATCAGGCACTGAAATTAGGCTACCCCGATAAGGTTTCCGGAAGTTCGACTCAAGTCAATACCGAAAGCGCTCCTCAGGCTGAAACTGTTGAATTTGACTTTCCGGCAAGGGCAAAAGTAAAAAATCAGGAAATGCCTTCAGTTAAAGTTTTTTGGTATGACGGTGGAATTCTTCCACGCCGGCCTGATCTTTTGCCTGAAGGTGAAAACCTGATGTCTGACGGACTGGGAGGATGTATTTTTATCGGTTCGAAAGATACTTTGATTACAGGTTGTGGCGGTTTTAATGAGCGTCTGCTTTCGGGTCGGATTCCACAGGTTACTCCTTATTTACGCCGGGTTCCCGGAGCAATTGGATATGTCGATGGCCCGCATGAACAAGACTGGATCAGGGCTTGCAAAGAATCGCCTGAAAACAGGATTGAAGGAACTTCTCATTTTGGATATTCCGGCCCATTCAATGAAATGGTTCTTCTTGGGGTACTTGGAATTCGGTTGCAAAACCTGAATAAAACACTGAAATGGGATGCTGAAAACATGAAATTCACCAATATTTCGGCAAATGAAGAATTGAAAATTGTAACCGCAGATGAATTCAAAGTCATTGATGGTCATCCGCATTTCAATACGAAATATGCAAAATTTAATGCACTCGAAGCTGCCAATGGATATATCAAACATACTTATCGTGAAGGATGGAATTTGCCGGCAATGCCTGTCTGAAAGAAATAATTTGAATTGACTTTTAAATATGATCAATTCATCTTTAAATAGGCCTGAGGTTTAATGAGGCAAGCTTTCGGACCAATAAAATCTTGACTTTAAAAGGCAAAAAATTAATAGTAAAATGACATCTAAAGAACGATTTGACTTAACCGTTAATCACAAAGAGCCAGATCGGTTGGTGGTTGATTTCGGATCAACTTCGGTAACCGGCATTCATGTTAGTACGATTGAAAATCTGAGAAAATACTATGGACTGGAAGCAAAGCCTGTTCGAGTAACCGACCCGTACCAGATGCTTGGCGAAGTTGATCGCGAGCTGATGGAAATAATGGGTGTTGATGCAGTTGGAGCAAAAGGCCGGAAAAGCTCTTTCGGATTTTACAACCACGAACCCTTGAAAGAATATTTGACTCCTTGGGGACAAACGGTTCTGGTTCCTGAAGGTTTTAATACAACCAACGACGAGAAAGGAGATGTGATCATGTATCCGGAAGGAGATATTTCGGCTTCTCCATCTGGTCGAATGCCCAAAAGCAGTTATTTTTTCGATGCGATTATTCGTCAAAAACCCATCATTGAAGAAAATCTGGATCCCAAAGACAATCTGGAAGAATATGGATTGATTTCGGAAAGTGATCTGATTTACTGGAAAGAAACAACTGAAAAGGCACGTGCCACAGGGAAAGCGGTTGTGGCAGGTTTGGGAGGAACGGCGCTTGGAGATATTGCCCATATTCCGGGCATCAAATTAAAGGAACCGAAGGGAATTCGTGACATCACTGAGTGGTACATGAGTATTTTGATGAGGCCGGAATATGTTCGTTCTATTTTCGATCGTCAGTCTGAAATAGCGATTGAAAATTTCAGTCGATTGTACAAGGTAATAGGCGATAATGTGGATGCAGTATTCATCTGCGGAACCGATTTTGGAACACAGGATTCGACTTTTTGTGCACCCGAGCAGTTTGATGATTTATGGTTACCCTATTACCGTAGAATTAACAATTGGGTGCACGCCAATACCAACTGGAAAACCTTCAAACATTCCTGCGGTGCGGTTGAGACTTTCATGTCGAGGTTTATTGCTGCCGGATTTGATATTATTAATCCGGTTCAGGTGAATGCCAAAGGCATGGATCCTGTTTACTTAAAAAAAACCTATGGAAAAGACCTGGTGTTTTGGGGTGGGGGCATCGACACGCAAATAACTTTGCCTTATGCTACTCCTGAAAAAGTTAGAGAGGAAGTACTTCACTTGTGTGAGATTTTCTCCAAAGATGGTGGTTTTGTATTCAACACCGTTCATAACATTCAGGCTCAGGTTCCGGTTGAAAATATAGTAGCAATGATCGATGCAATCAGTGAATTCAATGGTAAAAAATAATCAATAATGATGATTGAAAAACTTTTAGCCCGGAAAAATCTTGTTGTTATTGGCGGAACGACCGGCTTAGGATTATCCGCAGCCAAATCCTTTGTTGAAAATGGTGCAAATGTGTTGGTAGTCGGCAGGAACAATCAAAGTGCGATTGAGGCAAAAACAATTCTGGGTGATTGTTCTGAAGCCCTTTCCGGTGATGCCGTTCATCCTGAGACAGCCATTGGTGCCATTGAGCTTTGTATCCGGAAATTCGGATCATTTGACGGACTCTACCATGTAGCTGGTGGAAGCGGACGGAAGATGGGCGATGGTCCGCTGCACGAACTTAGTCTGGAAGGCTGGAATAAAACATTGGAACTGAATCTGACTTCGCTGATGTTGTCCAATCAGGCAGCAATCCGTCAATTTCTAAAACAAAAAACCAGAGGATCGATTCTGAATATGGGATCAGTGCTGGGTTATTCACCTTCTCCTGAATATTTTTCAACACATGCCTATGCTGCAGCAAAATCAGCTGTTATTGGTTTTTCAAAATCAATTGCTGCATTCTATGCAAAGAACAATGTCAGGATTAATGTTATTGCGCCCGCATTGGTCGAAACGCCAATGGCTCAACGTGCTGCCGAAGATGAAAAGATTCTGTCTTTTATCAAAACCAAACAGCCGTTGGATGGTGGCCGGATTGGACATCCTTCCGATTTGGATGGACTGGCCGTTTATTTTATGAGCGATTTATCAAAATTCACAACAGGTCAGGTAGTGGCAGTTGACGGTGGCTGGACAGTTAGCGAAGGACAATATTAAAATCAAAAAAAAATCTGAATATGTCAGAAATTGTAATAGGAATTGATTTGGGTGGAACACGAATAAAAGCCGTAGCCATTGACGAGATGGGTAATATTTTGCACCAAAATTATCAGCTCACAAATGATGGGGATGATAAAATCTGGAAAAATGTTGTTGCTGCAGCAGTGAATGAAATACAGGGGAAATTGAAAAGCAAAGCTGCTATTGTAGGCATTTCTGCCCCGGGATTACCCAATTCCGGGAATTCAGCCATTGCCTTTATGCCCGGGCGATTGCAAGGATTAGAAAACTTCGTTTGGACTGATTTTTTAAATACCAAAACCTACGTTTTGAATGACGCCATCTCGGCAATGATGGCAGAAGCAAGATACGGTGCAGCAAAGAACAGAAAGAATGTGGTCATGCTCACTTTAGGTACAGGAGTCGGTGGCGCCATTCTGATTGATGGAAAACCTTATCAGGGAGCTTTCAACAAAGCCGGGCACATCGGGCACATGGTCATTGACAGTGATGGCGAAGCTGATTGCATAGGAATGCCGGGAAGCCTCGAAGATGCCATCGGAAATTGCAGCATTGAAAAAAGAACATCAGGCAAATATACATCCACGCACCAATTGATTGAAGCTTCAAGAAATGGTGATGGTTTTGCAACCGAAGTCTGGCTAAAATCAGTGAAAAAGTTAGCCATTGGTCTTGCTGCATTAACCAATATTCTTTCTCCTGAAATGGTAATTTTAGGTGGAGGCATTACTGATGCCGGAAACGATTTATTCGATCCATTGGAAAAATATATGAGTAACTATGAATGGCGTGCAGGAGGCAATCAAACCGAAATTGTAAGAGCACAATACGGTGATTTGGCTGGGGCAGTGGGAGCTGCCTGTTTTGCACGAGAACAAATAACGAAATAATTTCAAAACAGAAAAATGAATATTACAGAAACATATTTGCAGAAATGCGACGGCATAATTGAAACCGTTAAAGCGCAGCAAATTCAGATCAGGAAGGCAGCACAGCTATTTGCCGAAACAATTCTGGCCGGAAGGATGGTGCATGTTTTTGGGAGCGGTCATAGTCGCATTATGGTGGAAGAAATGTGGCCCCGTTATGGTTCTTTTCCGGGTTTCAACCCAATTGTTGAGCTTTCTCTTTCTTTTCATAATCTGGTTGTAGGCGCTAACGGACAACGTCAGGCCATGTTTCTCGAAAATGTTAGCGGTCTGGCCGACCGAATTCTGAGAAATTTTGATTTGAGTGAAACCGATACAGCTTTGATTATTTCATCGAGCGGCTGTAATGTGGTACCAATTGAAATTGCGGAAATTTTTCAGAAAAATAAAGTTAAAGTGGTATCCATTATCACGAAAGAACATTCCTCAAAATCGACCAGCAAACGAAGGGATGGAAAAAAATTGGGAGATTTTTCTGATTTGGTTCTGGACACAGGCGCTCCGGTTGGTGATGCCATGGTTTACGTTCCCGGATTGGATACTCCTGTTGCTCCGGGATCGACTGTTGGAGGCGCAATGCTTGTCAATTGTATTAAAGCTGAATTGGCCGCATTATTAACTGCAGCCGGTCAACCACCTACGGTTTTAAGTGGGGCAGTTGTGGTTGGAGAGGAAAGGGCAGTATCACTTTTCGAAAGCGCTTACGATGAACATGCCCACCGATTGGCAAAATTGTATGCAAATGTTGGAAACAAAAAATCATGAAACGAGCATGTTCATTAAATACACACAAGGATGAATATCTCATTTGCAGTTCCATCCGGCAATTAAAAAACAAATTATATTCGGATGAAAAACTTTTTTAATTTTCATCAGATTCCATTGCTGGCCGAAACAGACATTCTGGTTGTCGGTGCAGGTTCTGCGGGTTGTCTGGCAGCATTGTCGGCCGGCCGGCAATCATCATATTCAGTAATGCTTGTTGAACGATACGGTTTCCCGGGTGGAACATCAACTCAGATGCTTGATACCTTTTATGGTTTTTTTACTCCGGGAACAAGTCCCCGAAAAATTGTAGGCGGATTGCCTAATCTGGTGGTAAATGAGTTGAATAAAACAAACGATATTTTTTTGCGTCCCAATACTTATGGTGCCGGAACCGGAGTTAATTATAATCCGGAGCGGCTTAAACTGGTTTGGGATCAATTAATCACTGAAGCAGGAATTCATTATTTACTGCATACAACTTTGGTAGATGTAAATAGGGACGAAAAAGAGCGCACAAGCTGTATCTTCTGGAATAAATCCGGGTTTTTCAAGATCAAGGCACAACGGGTGATTGATGCCAGTGGTGATGCAGATTTTTGCGCGCTTTCAGGTTATAAGTTCGAATTGGCCGGGGAAAATGAACCGGTTCAAAGTTTGACCACCACGTTCAGGATGTGCAATGTCGATTTTCAAAAATTCATAGACGCTGGTGGAAACAAAATGATGAAAGAGCGAATGGCTAGTGCATTTGATAATAAAACACACTTATTGCCACGCAAAGAAGGTTCTGCTCACGAAATGTGTCAGGATGGATGTATCTCAACTGTGGCAGTAAAGGTTTCCGATCTTCATGCGCTTAAAGCTGAAGAACTGACAAAAGCCGAAATTGAAGGAAGAAGGCAGGCTTTTGAGTTTGAGCGCTTCTTTCGGGATAAAGTCCCAGGATACGAAAATTCAAAAATCATCGGATTGTCCAATCAAATTGGGGTTCGCGAAACACGTAGGGTATTCGGAGAACATCGGTTGACGAAAGAAGAATGTTTGTCAGGCAGCATTCCTGATTCTTCAGTTTTGTTGTGCGGAGCGCCAATCGAAGATCACCGTAAAGGATCGAATGGTGAGGACGAAACCTACTGGGAATATATTCCGGGAACTGGTATTTATGGAGTACCGTATGGAACTTTGGTTCCTGAAAAAAGCAGTCAAACCTGGGTTGTTGGCCGCTGTTTTTCGGCAACACACGATGCCCATGCTTCTTGTCGCTCAATGGCTCAAACAATGAGTATGGGTCAGGCTGCCGGCCTTGCTGCCATTCAGTCTCTGGAAAATGACTGTGATGCAAAAGACGTCGATGTTTCAAAGCTCAAAAACAAACTGTCAGAACTTGGCCAGATATTGGAGGTTCCTGATTCGATTGCAGATACAAGCCGTTCAGGATGGAAAAATAATTTGAGGTTAGAAAAATGACAACGATGAGTAAGCCATTTATAAGAACAGTTCTTGGTGATGTCCCTTCAGAAGAAATGGGTTTGACCTATTCGCATGAACACATTGTAATTGAAGAAGGTTTTACCACTTTGGCCAATCCGGCATTTATCCTTAACGACACAGAAAAAATCAGTACCGAGTTAAAAGAATTTTATCAGCTCGGAGGTCGTACCATGGTGGATACCATGCCCGCGGCCTGTGGGCGAAATGTGCTCAAACTGGCCGAAGTGTCGCAAAATTCCGGAGTAAATATTATTGTTCCAACCGGTATTCATCTCGAAATTTATTATCCACCTAATCATTGGCGATATCATTTGTCGGTTGATGAATTAACGGAATTGTTCATTAAAGATGTTGCTATGGGAATTGATGAACTGGATTATAACAGTCCGATTGTAAAAAGAACCAACCATAAGGCCGGTATGATAAAATTAGCCACCGGCGATGAGAAAATTACCGACCATCAAAAGAAAATATTTGAAGCAGTGGTTAATGCCCATCAGGCAACAGGCGCGCCTATTTTAACCCATACCAATGGAGGAAAGCTTGCATTGGAGCAGGTAGCGTTATTCGCAAAACTGGGTGCAGATTTGAATCATGTTGTCATTTCTCATGTTGACAAAAACCGGGATTTGGCTTTCCACCATGCCTTGTTGCAGACCGGCGTTTATGTGGAATACGACAGCCATTTCCGCCTGAAAATGAAGGGAGACGACTGGACTTTTAATTTGCTGGAAAATATGTTACCTCTTTATGCTGATCAGATTGTGCTTGGAATGGACATGGCAAAGAATACCTATTGGAAATCTTATGGAGGAAAACCTGGATTGATTTATTTACTCACTGAATTCAGACAGGAATTGAAAGGAAGAGGGCTTGAAAATTATTTTCAGCAGTTATTTGTCAACAATCCTGAAAAACTTTATTCGTTTACTAAATAATTCAAATATCCCTTTTGAAAGAGATATTTTTAAACGCTCAATTTTTGAGAAAACTTCTTCATATCTTTTTGAAAATTATTCCAATAATGAGCCTTGAGTATTGCGATTTCAGTCGGCTTTATTTTTTATTTAGAATGACATTTCAATGAAGAAAAGGAAAATTTATGGGTGTTAATATTGTATTCGTAGAACGTCCAAAACTCTTATAATGATGGCATAACATTATCCATTTAACAGGAAAATCAATTATTAGCTGTCTTTGGGCAAATATATTGCAATACAATAGCAATGGTCCCGAACCCTGGCTTCAACCTTCGTATGGAAACCCCGCATACCCCGGAGGGGGGCGGAATCAACCTCTTAACAGCTTAATGCAATCAGATAGCTTCCGCTGCCTATGACCGTTGGGTGGAAGCTTTGGTTACCCGATACAAAGACCGTGTAAAAGAATGGGAAATCTGGAATGAACCAGATCATACGATGCAGAAAATCAGTCCGGAAACGACGGCCAAATTAAATATTCGCACTGCAGAAATCATCAAACGCATTCAGCCCGATGCAAGAATTGCGGGACTTGCCTTTGCGTCAAACAGCAATCAGGAAAATCTTAATACTTTTCTGAAAGTAATTGCTGACTCCGGAAAACTGGATTTGTTCCAATGGATTTTCAGTAATCACTTTGAATGATTGGAATAAAATAGATTTTTCGCTTTTAAAAACAGATAAATTATTGCTTTTAGTTGGTGTATCCATGTCGCAAACGGCACTAAGGCAAAAAAAAGAGCTACGAAAAAACTTCGTAACTCATTGATTTTCAATTTGTCGGGGTGACAAGATT
>JBBRXN010000151.1:0-9080 GCA_038248385.1 Bacteroidales bacterium | reverse complement strand
TCCCCACATCGGTTCAACAATCGGAGCTATTCCGGCTTTGCTCTTTGCACTGCTACAATTGGACACGGGAGGTGTAATTTGGACACTGGCAACCTACTTGGTTGTAAATAATATCATTGGAAATTATATTGAACCACGGATAATGGGAAGAGGTTTGGGTTTATCAACTTTGGTGGTTTTCCTTTCACTTATCATTTGGGGATTTATTCTTGGTCCAATCGGAATGTTTTTATCGGTTCCTCTTACCATTACAATAAAAATTGTACTTGAGCAAAATGAAAATACACAATGGATGGCAATCCTTTTAGGCACACCGGAAGATGCAAAAATCCATCTGGAAAATCGGGATAAAAAAACTCCTGTAAATGAAGAATTGATTAAATGAAACTTTGAGCACTATTTGCTTATTACTGCTTTGCTTAATAGAAGAAATGCACTATTTTTAGCGCCACGCATAACGGTAAATTCATTGAATCCAACATTAATCATCAGTGAAAATACCTACAACTAAAAACTACTGACAATGACTTCAAACAAGCTTTTCATGGCATTTACATTGGCAATAATAATTATCACATCCGGTTGCCAAAAACAACCCGACAATCTCATTCAATATGTAAATCCCCTGATCGGAACCGGACCTTCAACCGGACCAAGCGGTACGAAACACAATCAGGGTTCTGAAGCCTACGGACAGGTCACTCCGGCAGTATCGACTCCTTTCGGAATGACCCAATGGACTCCGCAAACCACCAGCACCGAAAACAAATGTATTTCGCCCTACTATTACGGTGACACTAAAATAAATGGGTTTCGTGGTTCGCACTGGCTTGGAGGTTCGTGCACACAAGACTACGGAAGTTTCACTATTATGCCCATAGTTGGCCATTTAAGGACCTTTGCCAGCGAACGTGCCACAATATTTATGCACGAAAATGAAACCTCAACCCCTGCCTATTACTCGTGTATGCTTCAGGAATACACGACTTTTGTTGAAATAACAGGTACAGCCCGCTCCGGGTTTTTTAAATTCTCATTCCTGAATGGTGAACAGGCAATTATTCTGATTACTCCCAACAGCGACAAAGGCGAAGGTTATATCAAAGTCGATCCCGAAAAACAGGAAATTTATGGTTACAATCCGGTACACCGCATCTATCAGGGCTGGGGACAACCTGCAGGTTTCAGTGGCTATTTTGTTGTTCGGTTTGATAAACCAATGAATAATTACGGCTGCTATTTCCAGATGGAAGATCTCAAAAATCAAACAGAGATTTCAGGAAAACCGGATATTGGGGCTTATGCAGCCTTCAAAATCAAGGAAAACGATGTAGTTCTGGCCAAGGTTGGAACTTCGTTTACCAGCATCGAAGCGGCTCGTGCCAACCTTGATGCTGAAATTCCGCATTGGGAATTCGCTAAAACCAGGGCAGAAACCGAAAAGGTCTGGAACGAAACCTTGTCGGCAGTAAAGCTAAAAGGCGGAAAAAAGGAAGATTATACCAAATTTTATACAGCGCTTTATCATTCGCTAATGTTTCCGCGCACTTTCAGCGATGTGGATGGCTCCTACCCTGCCTTCGATGGAAATAAAAGCATCGAAAAAATAGAAAAAGGACATGTTTATTACGACGATTTTTCACTGTGGGACACCTTTAGGGCACAATTGCCGCTTGTTAGTCTGATTGCACCCGACAAATATGAAGACATGATGAAATCGCTTGTATTGAAGGCTGAACAGGGCGAATGGATGCCGATATTTCCCTGCTGGAACAGTTATACGGCAGCCATGATCGGCGACCATGCGGTTGCAGCTTTGGGCGACGCTTATATTAAAGGATTTGACATCAATATTGACAGGGCTTATCCGTACATGCGCAAGAATGCATTCGGGATTCCGTCCGACGAAGACTATAAAAATGGCAAAGGTCGAAGGGCTATCAAATCTTATCTCGCAAACGGATACATTCCGCTTGAAGACAGCGTTAAAGAAGCTTTTCATAAAAACGAACAGGTTTCGCGCACACTCGAATATTCGATGGATGATTTTGTACTATCGAAAGTTGCCGGGAAGTATGGAAAGAGTGAAGATGCAAAAGTTCTGACTTCACGTGCAAATAATTATGAACTGGTTTTCGATGGTGAAACCAAAAGTATGCGTGGTCGTTACCTCGACGGGACCTGGAGCAAAGATTACAATCCGCTGGCGCGCGCATCTTATCTCACAGAAGGAACACCTTTACAGCACTTGTGGTTTGTACCGCATGATATTCCGGGATTGTTTGATTTGATCGGCGATAAAAAACAGGTACGCGAAAAACTCGATGAACTGTTCGATACCGGCGAATACTGGCATTCGAACGAACCTTGTCACCACATTGCGTATTTGTACAATTTTCTGGGTGATCCGGCTGAAACACAGAATAAAGTGAAAAATATTCTAAGCACCGAATACACATTTTTCGATGGAGGAATCCCCGGGAACGACGACTCGGGCCAGACTTCGGCCTGGTATGTATTTTCGGCGATGGGATTCTATCCTGTTTGTCCGGGAACCGGCGAATACCAGCTTTCGTCTCCAATATTTAGCGAGGTTGAATTAAACCTGAATCCTAAAT
This sequence comes from Bacteroidales bacterium, assembly GCA_038248385.1. Classification (GTDB taxonomy): domain Bacteria; phylum Bacteroidota; class Bacteroidia; order Bacteroidales; family Prolixibacteraceae; genus Aquipluma. The sequence goes on along the minus strand of JBBRXN010000151.1, from coordinate 6,462 downwards.
ACTATCCCGGGAAAAAATTCAGGCTGAGCATTAATGATGATGATACCTACAAAACATTCAATAAAGTTGAGTTGAACGGAAAAGAAAGTCAGTTTGTGCTGAAACACGAAGACATCCAAAAAGGTGGAAAATTGAAATTCTCGAATAGATGAATTATTTATTTTCGAAAAACAATTCTTCCTTTATCTTTCTCATCCGTTCCAAAGCGTAATCAGCATTCTTCGCTTTTTCACCAGCAGTTTTCAGGTAAGTTGAGTAATAATTCAAGGCAAGCGTTTTATTAAAATTGAATTCTTCGTAAGTGGTTGCAATTTCGAACAAAATTTCGACCCTTTCATTGTTGCATTCAAAAGCTTTCTGTAAGGCCTCAATCGACTTTTCAAATTCGCGTCGAAGACCATAAACCTGTCCCAAATGGTGGTACATTTCAGTTAAATAAACAGGCTGCGAACATTCAATGGCAGCAATAAAGCATTCAGCACTGCTTTCATATTGTGCCAGATTTTTATAAGCCAGTCCAAGGTAAAAATACACAAACTGATCATTGGGTACCATGCGCATACATTTGTCCAACAGCTCAATGGCTTTCTCATTATTTTTGCTGAAATAAATGCAAATTCCATAATTTTTCAGGACTTCAAAAACTGAATCATTTTCCATCAGATATTGCTCATAGGGAAACGTTGCTTTTTCATAGTCCTGAAGCTCAAACAAAGCATCAGCCTCTCTTAAAAGAATAGTTGGATTTTTCGGAAAGGTAGCCAAAGCCCTGTTCGCTGATTCGTAAACTTTTATCGGTTCCTTTTTTCTCTTATAAACTGCGATCAGATTTAGATGCGAGCCAAAATCACCGGGATTCTCAGCAATTACCTGTTCATACAAGCGGATGGCCTGATCTGTTTTACCCGTTTTGAATGCCGAATAAGCAAATTGTTTATTAAAATATACGTTGATAGAATCGGTCAAATGAATGGCCTCAAATGTTTGATATGCCCGTTGAAAATCTTCAATACTGATATAAGCCCTTCCTAATTTTACTTTCAAGCTTAAATCGTTCGGAGTTAAATCAACTGCCCGACGGTAACAATCAACTGTTTGAAAAATATTTCCCAGACTGGAATAATTTTCACCCATTTCGGCCAGATACAAACTGTTTTGCGGATCGTAAAATATCGCTTGTTCAAGCGCTTTGCAAGCTAAAAGTGGTTTCGATTGCTCTTTGTAAATAATAGCCTGCTTAAAGAATAAATCAGCTTCAGGTTTTTCCTGAATTTGGGATGAAATACGGTCTAAAGCCTTGTTATACTTCTTATTCAGCATGAGTTCGTCAATGGATTGGGAAAACATCTGAAACGGAAGAATGAACAAAATGAAGATGATTGTTTTCAGGTTCATGGCTGATTATTTTTATGGAGTTAGTCGTATCATTGGAGAGCGCAGGTTTTCAACTTTCGAAATATCTGCAAGTAAAAATCGCAAAACCCATTCAGACCTGTCAGGCTTTGGAAACCTGACAGGTCAAATAAAAATGAAAGATTTACTGCAAAACAAAATTAATTGGAATAGTATATTGTACAGCTACATCTTTTCCGCCTTGTTTCCCTGGCTTCCATTTCGGAAGGTTATTCACAACGCGTAATGCTTCTGCATCAATTGACGGAGCAACACCCCGAATAACCTTTGCATTCGAAACAGTACCATCTTTTCCTACAACAAACATTACATAGACTTTCCCCTGAATTCCTTTGTCTACAGCTACCGATGGATATTTTACAGTTTGAGCTAAATACTTTCGTAATCCCAAATCACCATCAGGAAAAACAGGCATTTCCTCAACAATTGTATAAACTTCTTCCTGAAGAAGTCCTGACTTCTCTTGATTATTACCATAAGTTACAACTACAACTTCATCCACTTTGTTGTTTTTATTGGATAGCATTAGCTGGCCGGAAGCTGAATCAGTTTTTAGTTCATAATCATCAGAACCGGAAATCACACTTTTCAGTTTTTCAATCGCTGCTGCATCGCCGGTAATCTGTAATGGTTTACCGTCAGCAACAATGGTTACTGAATTTTTGGCCGGAGTAATTTCAGTTGTAACCGATTCCTTATGCTCACAGGCAAATACTACGATTAAACTGGCAGCCAATACGAATCCAACAAGGACTTTAACATTGGCTATTTTTCTGGATTTTATTTTTGACATCATTTTGATTCGGGTTTTAATTAACGAATAATTGAAGTTATTGGCCAACACTATTTGTCCGCCAACATACTGATTTAATAGGATTTGTTTGTACCATGAAGGCGCAGTTCCCTTTGAGATCACAGCCTTATCAGCCAGAAATTCGTGATTTTCGCGCAGTGCCCTCCTGAACATCCAAAAGAAAGGATTAAACCACTGAAATACAGCAATTATTTCCAGAATGAGCACATCAAAAGTGTGACCCTGCTGAATGTGCTGCTTTTCATGCTCGAGCATTTTTTCCCATCCTTGTGTGTTTTGAAGGTTTTGACCCACGAAAATATAGTTCAGAAAAGAAAAAGGACTTGCCTCCTCATCCAGAATTACCAGTTTTATTTTCCCTTCGGAAATGATCCGGTTGTGCGCAATGATCCGAAGAATCTGGTAAATTCGAAGAAAAAAACTGCCGGCAAAAAATACCACTCCCAATAAATAGATATAACCAAATAAACTGTAAGTCAACACAAAACGTTCGGCTCCAAGTGTAAGCGATGTACTATAAATAGTAACTGCACTCAATAAATTGATGTAGGGAGTAACAGTAACTTCCGGTAGTAATGTCGCTTGTGGGGCATAAAACGGGATGTGTAAAAATGGCAATACTGCCGAGAAACATATCGAAACCAGCAGAAACCACCGGTTAACATTAAAAAAAGTTTCTCTCCGTAAAAACAAGAAATAAACGAGTGCAAAAAGACTCAGGCTTATTCCCGATTCCAGCAGGTAATTTACAAAGTTAGTCATTGGGTGAAGGTTTTTCAGGTTTCAAATCTTTTCCAACTTCCTTGATGATTTCTTCAAGTTCTGAGAGGCTCATTTTATCTTCCCTGGCAAAAAACGATACCATTTCCTGAAACGAATTGCTGAAATAACCATTCAGGAAATTCCTGAAATACGATTTCGTATAGTCCGTTTTGCTGATTACCGGAAAGTACTGATGAGTTTTTCCATACGCGTAATGGTCAACAAATCCTTTCTTTTCGAGAATCCTGATAACGGTTGAAACCGTATTATACGCAGGTTTTGGCTCCGGAAGCTTATCAACGATTTCTTTTACGAAAGCTTTTTCCAGTATCCACAACTCCTGCATAATTTGCTCTTCAGCTTTGGTCAATTCCTTTAATTCTTTCATTTCAGTTCACTTTTCATTTCAGTTTTGACATCAAAAATCCTGCCAAGAACTATGAAATTAGTTCGTCAACTACTTTCATAGTTTGATAAAACAAACATACAACTATATTTTTAGTTTACGAACTATTTTTATAGTTTTCATGAAAATAAATTTAAAATAAATTTGTTTTACATAGCGAAATGTTCTTTTTTCGCTTGCCCTGTGTTAGCGTTGGTGGGAAGTCTTGGGTTTAGGTAAACCAACCGTCTTGAGTATATGATTAGCCTCTTCCAACTTGTCCGGAAAGAGTACTTTCTCAGCAAGTTTGTCAAGCACCTTGTTGATTTTGACAATTGGGGTCTTAGACTTATTTAATTCTTTAATTGTCATGATCGTAATAATTTATTACCAGATCGTTAATTTCACCTGTTTCTTCATCTTTGTCACCGAAGCCCAAATTAAAATAGTCCTTTGAATTGGTCTCGGTGTACTGAACTATTTTTTTTATTCTATCTTTCGGTGCGACACATACAAATTCAATATCCGGAAAAGTCAGGTATGTGCAGTTATTTTTAGGGCCTGCTTATTTGTATTTCTTTGCCAGTTCTCATAATTTCACTGGCAAAAGGATTGTCAGAATTAAAATCATCAGAATTAATTGGATGAGGCTCAATTCTATTATCTATGTAGCTTGCTAAAGTAAATAATTGAACCTGCAAATCAAATCTATCCGATATATTGGCATTATCAAAAATCAGGGCAATATCTATATCGCTTAGATCTGTCTCCTGTGATTTAGCATAAGAACCAAATAAATAAGCTTTTTCGAACTTAACATGCTCTTTTATCAAATATTGTATATAATTATCTATTATTTTAGTAATTCCTTTATCCATTGTTGATAATGTTTTAATTTAACAATCCAAAAATCGGCAAATTCTTTTGTGCATTTTTAATTAAAACTTTGTTTGTAATCATCATATCTGGCATTCAGATTGTTTTTTCAACATTGCCCAACTATATCTTTTTGCTTTATACATATCGAGCATTGTATCAAAGTTTTCATCTGATGAACTAATCCAGGAGTTTACTATTTTGTCAATATTTTCAATTTTTTTAGCATCCATTATCATAAACCGTTTCAAGTTCAAATATAATACAAATTATTGGAATGGATTATTTGAAATAAATTGAACTGACTGATCAATAACTTTGAAGTACAGATCGCCCAATCCTTGTTGTTTCATCTCACACCAAACAAAAGCAATATTAATATCACTTTCGGCTTCTGCCAGAATTGAAACAGTGTACTTCATTATCCTTTTGAATATTTCTTTTGAATATCTTCCCAGGAAGAAAAAGTTGCTTTACCTGCATCTATTTTGTTTAACCTTTCCTGTAATATTCGTTTATGCTCTGCAGGTAAAGTATCAATTGATTGTTCAACTGCAATATCATCCCATAAAGTTTGGACAACTCTAATTTTATCTTTTACCGATAATTTAAGCAATTACGACATTTGTAATTTGGTCATCGCCTTTTAATTTTAGTGTGCAATTTATTTCAATGCTGCAATTTACGAAAAATATAGGATGGTTCGCCCTTTCTGTAAATCTCCCCCTATACAATGTACCGGTATGTCTTGCTTACGAATTTTGTGATTATAAATCCCATGCTAAAAAGCGCCCCCAGCATTCGGCGCAAATTTGCAACAGCAGCTGCAAACTTTAGTATATATCTGGATGAGCCGGGCAATTGCAATACATATTTGCGGAAAATCAAGAAATAACCACCCTCAAATCAACCATAACGGCTAACTCAGCCAATCAGTCCAATCCACAAAAACGTTAATATATACATAGAAAAAATTTGGTAGTCGCCAGGGATGTAGTGCAACACCGACTCATCGCTGGGTCTTGCAGACCGCTCAGAGTCCTATTTATTGTGCTTAGTTATTTTTATTCAACCCATTCACCTTTATCTGTTTTTTCTCCAATGTATTCCCCATTATGAGCATTGTAATAATTTAGCTTTCGTTTAAATATATTGCCTTTAAAAAATTCGTCGTTTATAAATGTCCATAGCAATATGTTCCTTTCAGGATCATATTCCATGTCAATTTTTGTTTTACCGGGGAAATAGAATTCTGCTCGTTGTGCTTTCTGTTTTATTTTTTTGAAAGAATATATCATAAAGGGAATGGTGTCATTTGAAACTATTGGAAATTGTAAGTTTTTTACAATATTGCCATTTTCATCAAGTTCAAGGTTTGATGCATACATTGAAATTCCAAACGAAAGTTTTCTGTATGATAATCCCAAATAGTACGCGGTTTTTCTATTTGTACCAGGAAAGTATTTATTGAATTTGTCAAGTTCGATAATTTGACCGTCGACCAATTCGAAGTCATTGGCTAAATCAATACCGACTCTATCCGTAATATATTCTTTCACTTTAGTTGCAATGTTTTTGGGAATATCCTTAAAACTTCGTATTTCTCTTGGAGTATATGCTCCCCAAGAATAATGACTACTTCCTTTCGTAAAAAGGCTGTCACAATTTTCAATGTAATATTCGTCTTTATAAACACAAATAACCAAAGTGTCCCTTTTTAATAAATCAATATCTTTCCATACAGGCTTATACTTCCTAAAATTTAAACTGAATTTGTATTGGGCCGTTGAATCAAATTTAAGAATATACGGAGTATAATAGCCATGATCGTTTGAGCATCCACAATTAACAAATGAATTTTCATTTTTATAGATTGTTGAATAAATACCACTTAAAGGAGTTTTACTTTCTCCATCAATGAATTTAATCGTAGTCTGTCCGAAACAGCTTAAAATATTAAGAAAAAATAATATGATGATAGCTTTTTTCATATTTGTGCATAATCGAGTCACGCGAGGGAATTTCACCCTCACGTTCTCACGGAACCGTACGTGAAAGTCTCCCTTCATACGGCTCTTCTTGTTTAATCACAAAAGTGTGAACACTTTATGGATATACCAATTGCTCTCTGGTAATTGGCTGTGATTTTATTTCATAATAGTCAATCATCGCATTGCTGCTTGTTGTTAATTAATGAAATGTAAACAAGCTA
>JBBRXN010000150.1:0-9206 GCA_038248385.1 Bacteroidales bacterium | reverse complement strand
TTCCATGACCAGCGCGATTGCCAGAAATTCTTCACTTCCAGTTCAAATCGTTTCCCGTTGATGATGATGTCGCTTCTTGGATTGAAAAGATTGACCATAATTGTTCCCAAAAGTTCCTGGGTATTGCCATCAAAAATTTCAAGCTTTGAAAGAAAAAATTCGCGAGTCAGGATAAAACGCCTTCCGTTAATCGTTGCATGAGCTTTTGAACCAACCAGACTTTCCCAGGTAATCGAACCTATTTGCTCAGAACCATGCGTTATCTCCAGTCGGTTCTTCAAAATTCCTTTCGCCCAAATATATCTTTCCATAATTAGCCTCCCCTAAAAGCCTCCCCCAAACCCCCTCCGAAAGAGGGGGCTTAAAAAAACGGCATTTGATTGTAATATTTTCATATTAACATTTTTAAATCTTAATGATTCAGAAAATCTCAGATGTTGTTCAAAATCTGTATCGCCCTGGCCTCTCCCTTTCGGGGAGAGGTTGGAGAGGGGCTTCCTTATTCGCCCATGTTCAGCAATTCAACTTTTCGGAAATCAACCGGATGACTTTCGGCCTGTAAAGAAATAGTGCCCTTTTTAAGAAGTTTATTTCCATCGGCAGGGAGTAATTTCAAATAGTTCGGATCCCGCTCGTCCAGTTGCGGCTGGGTATATTCCAATACGATTTTCCCATCTATAATATGTCGGATGATCGAATCACCCTGAACTTCTACTTCGGCAGTTACCCACTGGTCGCCATGATAGGTTTTCGATTTTGAATTGGTGCAATGTTCTGTCCAAAGCTGGCCATTCAACACAATATTGGTCCCCGGAGTACATACGTTAAGCGTCGGACGTTCATCTGTTCCGTTTCCGCCAAGTAACTGAACTTCAATTGAAACCGGAAAGTCCTGATCCAAATTCATACTTTCAGCACTTTGACCGTGAATCATGATACCGCTGTTTCGATATGCCCAGCCCGCACCTTCAGGAGCCTGTTCGCCCACAAAACGGTATTCAACGCGGATTCGATAATGCGAGTAGGAAGTTTTATAAAAGATGTGCCCGAAATGCCCGTCAAATTTATCATACTGATCATACCTGACTTTAAGCAAACTATCTTCTACCCTGAAAGTATTTCCATAATTCACATTCAACGGGAATCCGGTGATTTTGATATTCCAGTTGTTTAAATCCTTTCCGTTAAACAATTGAATCCATTCTGTTTTTTTGGGCTTTGTTGAAGTGCAAGATATTGCCAAAACCGCAACCAGTATAAAAAAAATAAATTTAACTGAATATCTGCTCATAGTATTAATTGGTTTTTGGATTAATAAAATTGATGCCGAAAGTTAACCATTAAATCCGAAACTTAGGCCAGCCCTGAAGGACAAACTGTAAGCAATACGCTGGCCAATTATCAAAAAAAAGAGCTGGAGTTAGCTCCGGCTCTTTTCTGAACGAAAAAAAATTCATTTTTTTAAAACAAAACAGACCCTATTTCTTGTCCTTTTTTACCTTTTTTTCAAGTCTTTTTTCCTTTAAAGTTTTTGTAGGCTCTTTTTTTTCATTCTTTCGGGTATCTACTCCTTTTGCCATAGCAATAATTTTTTTGGTTATTATTCTAATTTATAAGTACATAAGGTAAATCAGAAGATAGACCTTGTTTTAATTCTGTAATCTGATTGAATAAGATCAAATTTACTATTTTTTTCAAATGCAGTTATACTTTCTTTAAAGTTTTCGCTGTCGAAATATCTTCCATCTTGTGCGTATAATTATTTACTACGAAATGACAATGATTGTATAAACACCAATCGGTATGACATTAAACCTCATGCCAATTCCATCTGACAATTAAAAAACAAATTATTAACAGATGAAACGAACATGTCGCGGAATTAATTTCAAAGGTGGCTGCGTAAAAATGGAATGAAAATATAGTTCGAAGTGGATGTATCCCGGCATGATCCCGAGAACTCTGGACATGAGAACGCATTACAAATCAATCAATTAATACCGTTATTTTCGAATGAATCCTTGGATAACTTATTAACATTTCGGGCAAAGTAATCAAGTCGATAAACAAGAAAAAACACCAAATCGGGCAACAAAGTATTGAAATACTTTTGAAGTAAAAAAAACAAGACCGGAACCGGTTGTTTTTGAGAAGAAGTGCTAATAAAGCAATCGGAAATAATATGCTTTATATAGGTGTTTGTAAACAATAGATATTTTAACTTTGAAGAATATACTATTGTTGTTTATCAAGAAAAATTCAATGCAATAATTATCGATTTACTATGAAACGAATTCTTTTGATTCTTCTTTGTTATGCTCATTTATCGGTATTAAATGCGCAAGATTATTCTATAAAATTTGATGGAATAGGGGCTAGTTCATCAGTATCATCAGTTAATGTTGAAAACCTAACCCAAGGGATAACTTTGAAGTTGAATGCGAACGAAATATTACATCTTTCAAGTTTCCCTACCAACTTGTTATTTTTGGATCAGACTCAAACAACGGAAATTCAATTTTATCCTAATCCGATGAATTTATCTACTCAAATGGATTTTTTCATACCAGAGAAATGTACAGCACAAATTAAGCTATATGATATTTCCGGTCGGATGATTGCAGTCACAGACAACTACTTACAAAAGGGCAGTCACAGCTATGAAATATCAGGACTTGGAAATGGTATCTATTTTATACGAATAAATGCCCACGGATTTATTTATTCCGGGAAAATCTTATCAGTTTCATCGGAGAAAGGGATTCCTAAAATATCATATAATAAAAGTCTTTCATTAGAAGAAAAGCCAGCTATCCTTAAAAATGCGAAGGCAGAAGTATTTATGAAATATAACACTGGCGACCGATTAATTTACACGGGTTTATCTGGTAACAATCTGACTATTGTTTCTGATGTACCAACAGAAAGCAAGACGGTTACATTTACTTTTCTGCCTTGTTATGATGCAGATGGGAATAACTATCCGGTTGTTAAAATTGGTGATCAATGGTGGATGGCTGAAAATCTTAAGACAACAAAATTTAACGATGGTCTATCCATATCAAATGTTACTGATGAAATAGCATGGGGAAATCTTATAACTCCGGGATACTGCTGGTATAAGAATAATGTGGCAGACAAATACACATTTGGTGCTTTATATAATTGGGGTACAATAAAAACAGAAAAACTTGCACCAATAGGTTGGCATGTTCCTAACAACACCGAATGGGCAACATTGACTGCGTTTCTTGGTGGAAATTATTTTGCTGGTGGGAAGCTGAAAGAAGTTGGTACAACTAATTGGACCAATCCAAATTTAGGAGCAGGCAATGAATCAGGTTTTAGAGCATTACCTGTAGGAAGATGTAATAGTAATGGGTACTTCAACAACGGAGGGATGCGTGGTACCTGGTGGAGTTCTACGGATTACGACATCGATTATGCTAAAATTTGGGAAATGGATTGCAACTTCAATTATATTTCTAATTCTGGAGAAGATAAGAAATGCGGTTTTTCTGTTCGATGTTTAGTAAATGAAAATCCACAAAGTATAGGAATTCCAATTCTTAACACGACAAGAACCAGCAATATTTCGGCATCCACAGCGATTAGCGGAGGAAACATTACTTTAGATGGCGGTGCTCCGGTAACCGTTCGAGGTGTATGCTGGAATACATTTATTAATCCTACTACAGCCAATTATAAGACAACCGATGGTAGCGGGACAGGCAGCTTTACCTCAACTATGAACGGATTAACGGCCAATACAACCTATTATGTTCGGGCTTACGCAGTAAATAATCATGGCACTTCATACGGAATTCAGGAGAATTTTGTAGCTATATCGGGAGGAGAAGCAGGTACTGTAATCGACATTGATAGTAATACTTATCATACTGTGACCATTGGAACACAGGTTTGGATGGTTGAAAATCTTAAAACAACGAAATACAATGATGGTACAAGTATTCCAAATGTAACAGATAATAATGCATGGTCAAAACTAATAACACCAGGGTATTGCTGGTATCTAAATGACATCACCTATAAAAATCCTTATGGAGCTTTATACAACTGGTACTCTGTCAATACGGGAAAACTTGCACCCAAAGGCTGGCATATTCCAACCGACCAGGAATGGTCAACATTGATTAATTATTTAGGCGGTTATTCGTGGGTAGCCAATTTATTGCAGGAAACAGGCAATTCTCATTGGAAAGATTATAATAGATTAGCAACCAACGAAACTGGTTTTACAGCCCTTCCTGGTGGTAGCCGATTTGGTGGTTTCTCCGGATTCCCCGGTGAATTCACCCAGCTGGGATATTACGGACAATGGTGGAGTGCTTCAGATAATGGCTTTTCAGTAACAAATAGTCAGTTTATGCAGTCCCAGATTGACACTTATGGCACCACAAAGGAGACTGGTTTATCGGTTCGATGTTTAAGGGATTAGCTATTCTTTCAGTCACACACTATTTCGATGAATAAATGCGTCTTGGGGCAGTCAAAAAATCTTCGAAATCAAAAATCAATTACTATTCTAAAGTAATATATTTTTCATTCCGAATATGAACCCAAAATATATTTTTTAACCATCCGGTTAAATTCTGTGGTTAAAACATTTGGTAAATTGAATTCAAGAATTTACTTTTGACCACATGATTTAACCAGTTAGTTAAACCAAAAAGTAAAATGGAAGCAAAAAAAGATACCACTGAAGAAAAAATCCTGGAAGCTGCCAAAACAGTCTTTGTAAGTAAAGGCATGGATGGCGCACGGATGCAGGAAATAGCCGACGAAGCAGGAATTAACAAAGCACTGCTTCATTATTATTTCCGAACCAAAGAACGGTTATTTGAAGCCATATTCACCGAAATATTCAAGTTTGCATTTCCCAAACTGACGCAAATTATTCAATCTGATGCCACAATGGTAACCAAAATTGAGCAGATGATTGATGCCTACATAGCTATTTTGATTAAACACCCTTTTGTTCCGGGATTTATTATGAAGGAGCTGAACCGTGATCCTTCGGGCTTGTTTAAACTGGTATTAAAGTTCAAGCTGAATCCGCAAGTCGTTTTTGACCAGATTCAGGAAGCAATGGATCGTGGTGAGGTCATCCGGATGAAGCCGCAGCATTTGGTGGTCAATGTAGTATCGATGTGCATATTCCCTTTTGTTGCCAGGCCAATCCTGAATTTCGTAGTGTTTAAAGAAGACCCGAAAGCGCTCGAAGGGTTTTATGCCGAAAGAGCTGAAGTAATCAAACAATTCGTAATCAATGCCATTGTAATCCGTTAAAATTGAAAAGAAAATGTTGAATTCGCCTTTTTTAAGCCTCCCCTTTGGGGGGAGGTTTGGAGGGGGCTTCAAATTATAAAACAAATGAAAACAATTAAACTACTGTTCATCTTTCTGGTTCTTCAGGGTTATCAGCTGAGGGCACAGGAACCGGTTACCCTTGAACAATGCCAGACATGGGCACGCGAGAACCACCCGGTTTTGAAGCAATCAGGCTTGTACAAGCAGATTCTCGACCTGAAAAACGAAAATAACGCGACCACTTTTCTGCCTCAGGTTACGCTGAACGGGCAAGCGACTTACCAATCGGACGTGACCAAAATCCCCATTTCGATACCAAATATGACGATACCGACTGCAGATAAGGATCAGTACAAATTTTACCTCGACCTGAAGCAAACCATCTGGGACGGCGGACTGAGCAAGGCCAAAGAATTGATCAATGAAACCGAAAATGCAGGAAATCATCAACAAGTGGAGGTTGAATTGTATCAGCTGAAAGAAAGAGTCAATCAGTTCTATTTTACATCTTTCCTGATTCAGGAGAACCTGAAAATTCTGGAAAAGAAAACCGGAACCTTGGCCGAACGCCGGAAAATCGTGGAATCGGCAGTCAAAAACGGAATGGTTCTTTCGTCCGAACTCGAACAACTACTTGCCGAACAGATTAAAACAGATCAACTGGTGTTGGAACTGAATAACAATCGGGAAACTGTCCTGTCAGCTTTGGCTATCCTTACCGGAAAAACAACCGACCAAATGCAAAATCTGCAATTGACAACGGCTCCAATTCAATCGGATCAACCAATGCTGCGACCGGAACTGGATCTTTTCGCCAGGCAAAACGACCTGTTGAATGCCAATTCCGAAATCCTGAAAAAACAACGCAATCCGAAGTTTTTCGGATTTGGGCAGGCCGGTTATGGCAAGCCGGGATTGAATATGCTCAATAATAAATTTGACACCTATTATCTGGTCGGACTCGGATTCAACTGGAATGTACTCGACTGGAAAAACACTTCGCGACAGCAACAGGTGTTAAAACTGCAACAGAAAATAGTTCAAACCAAACAGGAAACTTTTGTCCGTAATATTGATCTGGCGACCGACCAACAAAGCAAACAAATCAGTCAACTTACGGAAATACTGAAAACTGATCAGGATTTGATACAAATCCGGGAACGGATTACGAAAACCTCCGCTTCAAAATTAGAGAACGGCGCCATCACTATGGCCGATTACATTCAGGATTTGAATGCTGAAACAACAGCTAAACTGACACTGGAAACACACAAAATACAGTTAAGGGAAGCACAGGTTAGACTTGGGAATATCAGGGGAAACCAATAGAATGATGAGTTATGAATGATGAATGATGAATAAACCCATAAAACAACACCAATGAAAAAAATACAAATCATAGCAATGGCGGTTCTGATGCTCGGAGCCTGCAAAAATGGGGCTCAAAAATCGGATGCCTACGGAAATTTTGAAGCAGTTGAAACCATAGTTTCATCTGAAGCAGCAGGAAAACTGTTGTCAATAAATGTAAAACAAGGTGATAAAATCGAAACCGGTCAGTCGATCGCTTTAATCGATACCACCGAACTTTTACTTAAAAAGCAGCAAACACTGGCACAACTTTCGGCCAGTGAAACAAAAAAGCAGAACGTAACCGCTCAAATTAATGTGCTGAAAGAACAAAAAAAAAATGTGACGACCACGCAACAGCGTATTTCAAGGATGTTTGCTGATCAGGCGGCAACTCAGCAACAGATGGACGATATCAACGGACAAATTAACGTGCTGGACAAACAGATTTCGGGCACAAATACCCAGTTTCAGCTGATTGGCAGCGAAATGGAAGTAATCAGGCGGCAAACCGACCTGCTGGACGAACAGCTAACAAAATGCCGGATTAAAAGCCCCATCAGCGGAACCGTTCTCGAAACTTATCTCGAAACCGGTGAACTGGTCACTCCCGGAAAACCAATCCTAAAAATGGCCGATTTGTCGAATCTCGAATTGAAAGTTTATGTTTCGGGAGCTCAATTATCGCAAGTCAAATTAGGAAATGAAGTGAAAGTACGCATCGATTCGGGAGAAAAAGAAATGTTGAATTTGACAGGAAAAATCAGCTGGATTTCGTCGGAAGCTGAATTCACGCCTAAAATTATTCAAACCAAGGAAGAACGGGTGAAATTGATGTATGCCGCGAAAGTGGTGGTTGCGAATAACGGGAGCCTGAAAATCGGGATGCCGGGCGAAGTTGTGTTTTAAATAAGAAGCCCCTCCCCAACCCTCCCCGAAGGGAGGGCTTAAAAACCAACCGATAAATTACGCCGATATGAATCAAATTACAAAAGAAACATCGAGGATCGACTCAAGACTCCCCTCCTTTGGAGGGGTTGGGGGAGGCTTCGGATCGGGGGAGGCCGTTAGTGTTCAGCATATTAGCAAATCTTATAAAGACGTTCAGGCGGTCCGCGACATATCGTTCGAAGTGCAAAAAGGCGAATTGTTCGGACTGATCGGTCCTGATGGCGCAGGAAAAACCACATTGATGCGCATCCTGATGACCTTGCTTATCCAGGATGAAGGCAAAGCGACTATGGGCGGTTTCGATGTTGTCAAAGATTACAAGCAAATCAGGAAAATGGTTGGGTACATGCCCGGACGCTTTTCGCTTTATCAGGATCTGACCGTTGAAGAAAACCTAAACTTTTTCGCCACCGTTTTTAATACAACAGTTGCTGAAAACTATGAGTTGATCAAAGATATTTACGTTCAGATCGAGCCTTTCAAAAAGCGTCTGGCCGGAAAACTTTCAGGAGGAATGAAGCAAAAACTGGCTTTATCGTGCGCCCTGATCCACAAACCTGAAATTCTCGTTCTCGATGAACCTACCACCGGAGTGGATGCAGTTTCAAGAAAAGAATTTTGGGACATGCTGAAAAAACTTCAGGCTACAGGGATTACCATTTTGGTTTCGACTCCATATATGGACGAAGCCAAACTTTGCAACCGCGTTGCCCTGATGCAGAAAGGGACAATCCTGGATATCAACACACCTGGAAGCCTCGTCGAAAACTACAACAGGAAACTATATGCCATCAAGTCAAACGAAATGCACCGTCTGATTCTGGACTTGCGTTCATACGAAAAAACCAGCTCGGCATACTCGTTTGGCCAGTATGTGCATGTGACCGGAAAAGACGATGAGGTGGAAGCCACCGAATTCGAAAGTTTCCTGTTGAAAAACAATCACAAGGAGCTGGAAGTATTTGACATTCAGCCAACAATTGAGGATGTTTTTATGGATATGATGAAGGAGGAGTGAAGACTGAACACTTATATGATACTATGAAAGAGAAAGTTATCGAAGTTCGCAACCTGGTCAAAAAATTCGGCTCTTTCGTCGCGAATGATCATCTGAATTTTGATGTTTACAAAGGCGAAATTTTCGGATTTCTTGGAGCCAATGGCGCCGGGAAAACCACCGCCATGAAGATACTGTGTGGTCTCTCCGCTCCTACTTCAGGCGAAGTAATGGTGGCTGGCTTTAATATTTATACCGAAACCGAAAAAGTTAAACGGAACATTGGTTATATGAGCCAAAAATTTTCGTTGTACGAAGACCTGACTATTTCAGAAAACATCCGGTTTTTCTCCGGAATATATGGCATTTCGCCCAAAATACGAAAAGCAAGGCAGGAAGAATTGCTTCGAAACCTGGAACTCGAATCGTCAAAAGATACGTTGATTGGCTCGCTGCCCCTGGGCTGGAAACAAAAACTGGCCTTTTCCATCGCCATTTTCCATGAGCCAAAGATTGTTTTCCTTGACGAACCAACAAGCGGTGTGGATCCGATCACCCGGCGTAAATTCTGGGACCT
>JBBRXN010000149.1:0-9373 GCA_038248385.1 Bacteroidales bacterium | reverse complement strand
CATTCGTAACGTATTGATTGTTGCAATGTAGGTTAAATGTTTTTTTTGCCAACAGCCAGTTGCAAGCCGCCATTAGCTTTTCTTAGCGGTGCTTTAATTTTTCAGCATCACTCTGATCTCGTCTCCGGTTTTCCATTTTCGAGTAATCTGGCAATATTCGCCAGGTCGTGCAACATATTTTACATTGCCATGTGTAACCGTGGGATTGATCGCCCATGAGGGAATCCTGATAAAAACATCCATATACCGGAGGTCGCTGCATTCACTTTTCAGGATCATTTCGTTGGCATCCGGGTAATTGGTCTCCTGAATGATCCTGACCTTTCCTCCTGTCGTATGCTGATAATCCATTGATGACGAGCCAATAACATTGACAAAAATCTGATCAAAAACATGGGTGTAAATAACTGATTTCAGAAGCTTTTCAGAAATAAATATATTCTCCGGACCATAAACCAATTTCTCAAAAGCATCACCAAACCTTACTTCTCCTGAAAGTTTGACCAAAGAGACATTCAATTCGGCCCATTTGCTGACCGCTTCAGGAAATAGTTTGCTTTTCATTGAATCAGGACGGGAATAATTGGGAGAAAAGGGAGCGCTTCCGGTTCCAAAGTTTTCAGAATTAAATTCAGCCCACTTCATTGTGAGATTTATCCAAACGCTATCAGATCCCGATTTACTGATCAGTTCAGTCATTGAAAGCATCTCATTAAGTTGATTAATAACAAGATATTGGTCTTCAGGAATATTTGATCCTTCAGTACCAATCAAAAAATTAACTTCTGACAGTTGATTTGGTTGAAAATAAAGATTGATTTGCTTCTCATTAAACGATTCAGAATTGATCGCAGATAAGCTGTTCGGATCCTTTACGCAGGAAGAAAAAATCAGGATCATCCAGATAGATGCAAATAATTGTATAAGCCTCATTATAAATTTTTAATTCTGAAACATTTTTATCGTCATCCGGTTCATGGTTTAAATTAAATTTGTTTTATCATGACTGATAAAAAAGCGTTATCTATTGTTGACCAAATAAAATCCATTCGATTAAAGTCGTTATGGACAGATATAAAAGAAGCCATCGCCGGAAGTGACCGCGATTTCACCAGCGACAAAATTGGTAAAGCGCTGCTCATTCTTTCCATCCCGATGGTTTTGGAAATGATCATGGAATCCATATTTGCCGTGGTAGATATCTTTTTTGTTTCAAGACTTGGAGCCGATGCGGTTTCAACAGTCGGGATAACTGAATCATCAATGACCATTGTTTATGCTATCGGAATGGGTTTGAGCACAGCAACCACTGCATTGGTGTCACGCCGGATCGGAGAAAAAAAGCCGGAAAAAGCGGGAATGGCTGCCTTTCAAGCCATTGTTGCCGGATTTTCGGTTTCCATGCTCATTACGGTTCCGGGCATCATTTACGCCAAAGAATTTTTACTGATGATGGGAGCTTCCGAAGAAATGGCCGAGGCCGGATATTTGTATCCTGCTGTCATGTTCGGTGGAAATGCAGTCATCATGTTGCTGTTTATTATCAACGCAGTTTTTCGCAGTTCGGGCGATGCGGCTGTTTCGATGCGGGTTTTGCTGTTGGCCAACTTCATCAACATTATACTCGATCCGCTTTTTATTTTTGGAATAGGGCCATTTCCTGAACTGGGACTGATGGGTGCTGCCGTTGCTACCACCACAGGCCGTGGATTGGCAGTTTGTTATCAGTTTTACCTGCTGTTTCGGGGAAAGAAACGGATCAGGCTTGAAATTCATCACATCAAAATAAAGCTAAAAGTGATGTTTCAACTGTTTCGATTGTCAACCGGGGGGATTATGCAAAATATTATCGCGACCTCGAGCTGGATTGCCCTTTTCCGGATTATTTCAGAATTGGGTTCAGAAGTTTTGGCCGGTTACACCATTGCCATCCGGATTGTGGTTTTTGCTTTGCTGCCCTCATGGGGATTGAGTAATGCCGCTTCGACTCTGGTGGGTCAAAATCTGGGCGCCAGGCAACCGGAGCGTGCTGAACGGACGGTCTGGATGACTGCCATTGCCAACATGGTTTTGCTCGGATTGATTGGCTTGATCTTCGCCTTTTGGCCTGAACCATTTATCCGGATTTTTATTGCTGATCCGGCCGTGGTGGCAAGTGGCGCAAAGAGCCTGCAAATCATCAGCTATGGGTTTGTATTTTATGCACTTGGCATGGTAATGATCCAGGGATTTAACGGAAGCGGTGATACGATAACTCCAACCAAGATCAACCTGTTCTGTTTCTGGCTATTCGAAATTCCGTTGGCTTATTTGCTTGGTATTGTACTCGATCTGAAAATTGATGGTATTTGCATCGCAATCGTTATCGCCGAATCGATGCTCACGCTGACAGCCTGGTATTTTTTCAGGAAAGGGAAATGGAAGCTGATAAAAGTTTAGGAATTCAATATTTAACAGGATTATGTACCTTTAGCCAAACATCAAGCAACATCTATGAGCACACTTGGAAATTTAATCTGGTTCGTTTTCGGAGGTTTTTTGGTCTTCCTGGAATACATGGTTGCCGGTTTTTTGCTTTGCATCACAATTATCGGGATTCCGTTTGGAATTCAGTCGTTTAAACTGGCTTTTTTAGCTTTGTGGCCATTCGGCAAAACCATCGGATTAAGCCCCGGGAATCCAGGCTGCCTTTCAACCATTATGAATTTGATTTGGCTACTCATTGGCGGAATCTGGATTGCTTTAACCCATCTGATTTTCGGCTTGCTGTTAGGCATCACCATCGTCGGAATTCCATGGGCGAAACAGCATTTTAAATTGGTATCATTGGCGTTGACACCATTTGGAAGAGAGATTGTGGATAATTAATTAATCATGTGTGTGTAGTCCACATTCCTTCTTCGAGTTATTTTCCCACCACCAGCGACCAGCCCTGAAATCTTCGCCAGGCTGAATGGCACGTGTACAAGGTGCACAGCCGATACTCACAAAACCACGGTCGTGCAAAACATTGTAGGGAACATTGTTTTCCTTCACATATTTTTGACAATCTTCGAGCGACCAATTGAGTAACGGATTGCATTTAATCAGTTTAAACCCGGCGTCCCAAACAAAAAAATCAAGATCGTGGCGGTTTTCCGATTGCGAAGCGCGTAAGCCGGTAATCCAGCATTCCATACTGTCCAGAGCCCGGTTAAGCGGTTCAACCTTACGTATATGACAACATTCTTTCCGGTTTTCAACCGACAAATAAAAACTCAGCGGACCTTTTTCGGTGACCATTTTCTCAACAGCTTTGTGCTTTGGGAAATAAACATGAATCGATTTTCCATATTTTTCAATGGTGCGGTTAAACACTTTGTAGGTTTCTTCAAACAGGCGACCGGTATCAAGTGTAACCACTTTAATGTCCAGGTTATTGCTGAAAATCATATCGGTGATCACCTGATCTTCAATTCCAAGGCTGGTAGTAAATACTGCTTTCCCCGGAAATTGTTTTGCCACATTTTCCAACATTTCCACCAAATTTGCGGCATCGGCCAGTTTGTTAAGTTCCGAAACGATATTTTGATCAACCATAGCGATTTGTTTTTTATTCTCAATCCGTTTATCTTGCCGGCAAATATCACAAGAAAACTCAAAAAATCATCGAAAAGACTTCCGAAATATTACCAGTTGCATTTTTGAACAGAATTAAAACTCAGTTTCCAACTGATTTTGATCGTTTTGTTCAATCCATCGATCAGGTTCCGGCAATCAGTTTGCGAACCAATCCACGCAAATTCAGTTTGCCAATTACTGCGGAAAAAATTCCATGGTGCGAAACCGGCATTTTCCTGAACGACCGCCCTTCCTTTACGTTGGATCCAATTTTTCACTCCGGAGCTTATTACGTTCAGGAAGCCAGTTCGATGTTTATGGAGCAGGCATTCAGACAGATTGAACACAGCGAAAACCGAATTGTTTTGGACTTGTGCGCTGCTCCCGGCGGAAAATCGACTCATTTGCTTAGTTTACTTGACAGTAGCGATTTACTGGTTGCCAGTGAGGTCATCCGATCACGTGTATCGGTTTTGAATGAAAATATTCGCAAATGGGGACATCAAAACGTGGTGGTTTGCAACAACGATCCGGCTGACTTTAGCAAACTGGAAGGCTTGTTTGATTTGATTCTGGTTGATGCTCCCTGTTCCGGAGAAGGCCTTTTCAGGCGCGATGCGTCTGCCATACAACAATGGTCGGTTGATAATACAAATCTTTGCTCTACCCGTCAGCGACGCATTCTGGCCGATATTTGGCCCGCTTTAAAATCTGGTGGCTACCTGATTTACAGCACCTGTACTTTCAACCCGGCAGAAAATGAGGAAAATCTGAAATGGATGGCCGAAAATAATGAATTTGAAAGTATCCGGATTCCGCTTCAGGAAAATTGGGGAGTTGAAGAAATGGAAATTAACGGATTATTTGGTTATCGTTTTCTGCCGCACAAAGTAAAAGGCGAAGGTTTTTTCCTGACTTTAATCCGTAAAAAAGATGGAACCGACTCGTTTTCAATTCCGAAGAAAATAAAGACCCGGCTTGAAAAGATGCCGAAACAGTTTGCCGAAATCCGGAACTGGCTGACGACTGAAAACTCGGATTTTTTTGCCAAAAGCGAATTTTTGATTGCATTTTCTGAAGATAAAATACCGGTTTTAAATGCACTCAGCGAACAACTACGGGTGATCAGTTTTGGCCTGCTGGTGGCTCAGTTCAAAAAGAACGATCTCCTTCCGGAACATACTTTTGCACTTTCGGTCGATCGCAATCCAACCATCTTTGAAACTATTGAACTCGATTTGCGTGATGCTTTGCTATTTCAGAAAAAGGAAGAAATCAGGATTGATTCAAAAGCAAAAGGTTGGATGCTGGTACAATACGAAGGTGTGCCGCTTGGCTTTGTGAAAAATCTAGGGAACCGTGCCAATAATTACTTTCCGAAGGAATGGAGGATCAGAATGGCATTGCCGGAATTGCCGGAACCGTGGTATTTGTAAGTTCCAAGTTTCAGGTTCCAAGTTTCAGGTTCCAGGTTCCAGGTTCCAAATTCCAAATTCCAAGTAATTTTTTGTTTCGGGGTTCGGGTTACGAGTTCAAACAACATGAAACTCGAAACTCGCTATATTGCATCTTGAACACTGCGACTGCCAACTGAGACTATTTCCCAATCCGATACAAAAACTTATCTGTCCTTATAATAATATTGTCCCGAACAATTGCCGGAGTTGCTTTTACCATCCCATCCAGTTGATTTTCAGCCACCAACTGAAAACTTAATCCGGGTTTTATCACATAGGTTTTCCCTTTTACACTGAACAAATAAATATTTCCGGAAGCATACAAAACAGAAGCATTGAACTGATCTTTCAATTTTGTTTTCCAGATAACTTCCCCATCACGGGCATTCAGGCAAGTGAGATCGCCTCGTTCGTGAACCATATAAATGAGGCTATCCACAATCACCGGCGTTGAAATCTGAGGAACATCGGTTCCTGTTTCCCACTTAACCTTTGTTTTGGTTACATCGCCGGTTCCCGTTGGATCGACAGCTAACATGCGTACATAAAAAGTTCCGCCTTTGGGAAACATCCAACCCGAATTAATATAGACCATTCCGTTGTAACTCAAATTCATGGCAACAGTTGAATCGTCGCCATAAAAAACCTGCCAGATTTCCTTTCCGGTTTCGGGTTCATAAGCAATGCAAAGTTGTGCCCCATTGCTGACCAACTGATCTTTGCCATTCACTTCAACCACAATCGGTGTGCAGTATGCTTTTCGGTAAACAGGTTCTACAACCTTATATAATTCCTGAGGACGTTCGGTTTTCCATACAGTTTTCCCGGTGCGTTTGTCCAATGCAATGAGGTATTGAACATCTGTCCCTTCAATATGAAGAATCAGCAGATTTTTATAGATGATGGGCGACGAAGCTGCTCCCTGCATGTGATCACAATTCAGATCTGTACGGGTCCAGACGATTTCAAAATTTCGGGTATCTACGCAGCCAGTTCCGTAAGTACCAAAATGCACATAGACATAATCCTCTTCGATACAAGGAGTTGATGTCGCATAACTGTTGGTCGGATGAATATGTTGAACTGAATCAGGTTTAAAAAGCATCACTTCTTTCAGAATCTTTCCTGAATTAAAATCGGTACAAACGGCAAACATTTCTTCACCGTTTTGCGTTGCAGAACTGGTCCAAATCTGATCGCCAAAAACAATAGGCGACGACCATGCAACTCCGCGAATTTCAGTTTTCCATAAAATATTTTCAGTTTCACTCCATTTTACCGGAGCTTTTGCACTAACAGAATGCCCGTCGAGCTTGCTTCCCCGAAGATGAGTCCAGTTTTCCTGGGCTTGGGCTGATAAATTGATTGAATAGGAAAGAGCAAAAATCAGGATGGAAAATAAATTCAGCTTCATTGGTTAGGTTTTTTATAAAGTGTGAAGATGATAATTTTTAGTGATTTTCAGAAATTCAGTTTCAAATAATTGGTGCTTTACCGAAAAGTGTGTTTGAAAGTATCCACCCATTGTTCCGTTTTTTGATTGAATTCACCTTAAATGAATGATCTTCCTCATCAATTGGGAGATTCAAAAAACCTAAGTTCGATGCCTCAAATCGGGGATGATAATTGTTTGGTCCCTTGTAATAAAAACGAACGTTATGGAAAGTCAATTTTCTTTTAATCCCAATCCTCTGGTGCGCTACCTTCAGAAACCAGCCGAATTGTTTACCCGTGAAGACCTGATCAAATATATGGAAGGAAACCGGATTCAGCAGCTGAATTTCAGGTATGTAGCCGGTGATGGCCGGTTAAAAACCCTCAATTTTGTAATTAGCGGACACGAACATCTGGAAAACATCCTCACCTTTGGCGAACGCGTTGATGGTTCGAGCCTTTTCCCATTTATGGAAACCGGAAACTCCGACATGTATGTTGTCCCAAGATATCGCACGGCCTTTGTCAATCCGTTTCAGGAAGAACCCGCTCTCGAGATACTATGCTCCTTTTTCGATCACGAAGGCAACCTGATGGAATTATCACCTGCCTATATTCTGCAAAAAGCCATTTCCCATTTCAGGAAGACTACAGGGCTAAACATGAAAATGATGGGCGAGCTGGAATATTACGTGAACAGCAAAAACGAAGGCATTTTCCCGGCAACCGACCAAAAAGGCTACCACGAATCGGAACCATTTGCCAAATACGAAGGAATGCGCAAAGAAGCGCTGCGGTTGATCGCTGCTTGCGGTGGTAAAATCAAATATGGCCATTCCGAAGTCGGTAATTTCACGCTAGGTGATGAAGCTTTTGAACAGCATGAAATTGAATTTTTGCCTACCGATCCTGAATTTGCTGCCGATCAACTCATTATTGCCAAATGGATATTGCGGATGCTGGCCGAAAAACGACAGGTAGAAATCAGTTTTGCTCCTAAAATCACGGTTGGTAAAGCCGGTAGCGGTCTGCATTTTCACATATTGGTTGAAAGAGACGGTAAAAATATTGTTCTGGAAGACGGAAAATTGTCGCCCACAGCACGAAAAATGATCGCAGGAATACTGGACGTGGCCGATGCCCTGACTGCATTTGGAAACACCATTCCGACTTCCTATCTCCGACTGGTTCCAAATCAGGAAGCGCCAACCCAAATTTGCTGGGGTGAACGCAACCGCTCTGCTTTGGTGCGTGTTCCACTCGGTTGGACCGGTAAACAAAATATGGCAGCCAAAGCCAATCCTGATGTCACTGTTTCAGCCAAGAATGGTGAAAGCCGACAGACGTTTGAATTCCGTGTTCCGGACGGAAGCGCCAACATTCACCTGATTTTGGCCGGATTAATTGTGGCTTCGCTGCACGGTATTGAAATGCCGGATGGACTCGAAATGGCTGACCAACTTTTTGTAGAAGGAAATATTTTCAGAAATTTGCCCACGCAACAATTGAAGCAACTTCCGGCCTCCTGCGTTGAATCGGCTGAACGACTAAAATCGAAACGTGAAATATTTGAAAAGGACTGCATCTTTCCGGCACGACTGATCGATTATACCATAGAATCGCTAACCGCTTTTCAGGATAAAAATTTAAGCAGCGAACTGGAAGGAAACCCGGAAGTGACAAGAGCCGTGGTGATTAAGTACATTCATTGCCAATAAAAATAAATTTCGGGAATAGGTTCAACTAAATTGTCTAGTTTTTTTATATTCAGGCCATTATAATTTTGTAAACGAGAACGATTTGCCAAAACTATCTTTATACTTCAAGGTGGTGGCAGTCAACTCAGTTACAGTATATACTTTTGGCACACTTCCACCTACTTCCAGAATATGGATGTGGGTTAATTCCGACTTCACCAAAGTCCAGGTAAAAGACTGAGCTTCAGCTTCAGTTACATCGTCACTGGTATCCCAGGTAGTGCCTTTGTAATTGCTCGAATATTTATAGTAAACGGTACCCGACACCCATTTTCCGATCAGAAATGATTCCTGAAAAGAATCCGGTTCCACTTCGCATGAATTAAACATCAGCGACAATAGAACAACAAAGCCAACGATAAACTTCTTCATATCCTTTACTCTTGAATTATAATTTCACTTGCAAAATTAGCATTTTAAATTCTCAAACAGATCAATATTAAAATGTGCATTATATGTATTTGACAAACTTACATGAAAAATAATTTACACACGCACGGAATAAAAATCAAGCCCGCATCCGTACAATGATCTTACGAGCTCGAAACTCAATTAACTTTTATTGTTTAACTTAAAAACAACAGTTAAAAAAAGGTATGCGGACTTGACGTACACAAAAAACTGATAATCATGTGTACACTAAAATAAAAGGGTTCGAAAATTATTCAGGAATTTTCCACTTTAACTATTGACCTTGAATCTATACGTGATAGCCGACGTTCTTTAAAAAGGGTTGGTGCAAGGGATGTATGTTCCGGGCAAACACATTCAGGAACTGCGTCAGTTTGAGCGCAGATAGGTGATAGTATATCCAGATTCTTCTCAGTTGCGAGCGTAATTATTTCAAGCAAATTTGCAGTGATAAATGAATGATTAACCCGGGAATGTTTCCATCATGTTTCCACTTTCGGTTAAATCGACAATGAATTCATGTGTAATTAACTGATAGTAAATAAAAAAGAGAGCCATATCTGACTCTCCTTCGTGCCCGGAACAAGACTCGAACTTGCACAACCTTGCGATCACTAGTCCCTGAAACTAGCGTGTCTACCAATTTCACCATCCGGGCATTTGCTTTTCTTTTAAAGCGCTGCAAATATAAAAATATTTATCAATTTTCAGATT
>JBBRXN010000148.1:0-9789 GCA_038248385.1 Bacteroidales bacterium | reverse complement strand
GTGTAGTAATGAACGTCTGATCCACAAACACCAACGACTTTCATCTTAATCAACACATCAGTTTCTTTCATGATAACAGGCATCTTCACATCCTGCATCTCCATCTGTCTGATTCCGGTAAGTACCATTGCTTTCATATTGGCAAATTTAAGGTGATGAATACTTTTAAATAATTAAGACCAGTCGCAAAGATATGCTTTTTGAGGAGTTTTGGAATTCTGGCGTTAAATTGCACTTTACAATTTGTGTAAATCACGTATCATTTTGTATATTGACGGCTTTGAATTTCAGGATATCTTTGTTGTGGCTTTAATTCATTCTGTTTAAAATTCATACTTTTATATCCAAATAATTCAAAAAATAAAACCGATCATGAAAGATCAACAAATCAAACAGGCATTTGAATATGCAAAAACGCGTTATGCGGATCTTGGTATCGATGTTGAAACAGCCGTTAAACAATTGGATAAGCTATCTATCTCGCTCCATTGCTGGCAGGCGGATGATGTTACCGGTTTCGAAAATGGTGATGGAGAACTTACCGGCGGTATTCAGGCAACAGGAAATTACCCGGGAAAGGCAAGATCAATGGCAGAGGTTCGTTCCGATCTTGAAAAAGCGATGTCGCTTATCCCCGGTGAACATCGCGTGAATCTCCACGCTTTTTATGGTGATTTTGGAGGAGAAAAGATTGACCGTAATGAAATTGAACCAAAACATTTTCAAAGCTGGATCGACTGGGCTAAAAAGAATAATTACAAACTTGATTTTAATTGTACCTGTTTCTCACACGAAAAATCGGCTGATGGATTTACATTATCACACCGTGATCCTGCCATCCGCGAGTTTTGGATTAATCATGTAATTCGCAGTCGTAAGATCGCCGAAGAGATGGGTCGTCAATTAGGTTCAAAATGTATTCACAATATATGGATACCTGATGGATCAAAAGATATTACCGTTGATCGGTTGCTATATCGTAAAAATCTGAAAGCATCACTGGATAAAATTTTTGAATACAAAACCAACGACGATTATATGCTCGACAGCATCGAATGTAAACTGTTCGGTCTGGGAAGCGAAAGCTATGTGGTAGGTTCTCACGAATTTTACATGGGTTATGGTGTTGCCAATAACAAAATGATTACCCTCGACTCCGGTCATTTCCACCCGACTGAAGTTATTTCGGACAAGATATCTTCACTATTGCTTTTCGCGCCTGAGATAATGCTTCATGTTAGTCGCGGAGTGCGTTGGGACAGTGACCACGTAGTGATCTTAAACGATGAATTGCAGGCACTTTCGCAAGAAATTATACGTGCAAATGCGCTTGATCGCGTTCATGTTGGTCTCGACTATTTTGACGCATCTATAAACCGGATCGGGGCTTATGTTGTAGGAGTTCGTGCCACTCAGAAGGCATTTTTACAGGCATTGTTAGAACCAATTACACAGTTGCGCGAATTTGAAGCCAATGGCAGGAACTTTGAACGCCTGGCTTTGCTCGAAGAGGCTAAATCATTCCCATGGGCTGCTGTATACGATTATTATTGTCTGCAAAAGGGTGTAGTTGCGGCTGACGCTTACATCGCCGATATACAGCAATACGAAAAAGAGGTAACTAGCAAACGATAAGCTGACAGATAAATTTAACTAAACAAAACGATGAATGCATTATTAGGGATTATTTTTCACGCCCTTGGCGGCGGCGCTTCGGGAAGTTGGTACATGCCATACAATTGGGTCCAAAAATGGCGATGGGAAGTCTTTTGGATTACCGGCGGACTTTTCTCATGGTTGATTATGCCATTACTTGCAGTATTGTTGACGATTCCTGACTGGCAAGGGATTTTACAAGCCACTCCGGGAAATGTTATACGCAACACCTATATTATGGGTTTGCTTTGGGGAATTGGAGGTCTGACATACGGACTGGCTATACGCTACCTTGGTATGTCGCTTGGTAACTCAGTACTTCTGGGTATTACTTCTGTAGTTGGTTCGCTTGGATTGCCAATTTTGCGGAATATACCCGGAATTGCTGAAATAATTCCTGACGGGCTATCGTTCACCGATTTAATAAGTACTACAGGCGGACGAATCGTCCTACTTGGTATTGTAATTTTGTTGGTTGGAATTGTTCTCAGTGGAACCGCCGGAATTCGGAAGGATCATGACCTGGGCAAAAATAAAGAGGGAGTTAATAGTGAATTCAAGCTGTCCAAAGGATTAATGATTGCTATCGTTTCGGGTATTTTAAGCGCATTTTTCAGTTTTGGAATCGATGCAGGGAAAGAAATGTCAGCCATTGCCAGATCATTGGCTGTGGAACAGCACTATCCATTTATAACCGAAACCGGAGCCGGCTTCAAATACCTGTTCGAAAACAATATTATCTTTTTTGTCATTCTCTGGGGAGGCCTCACCACGAATCTGATCTGGACAAGCGCCCTGATTTTCAAAAACAAAACAGGTGGTGACTTCATTGACAAGAAAACGCCACTTTTGAACAACTACCTTTTCTGTGCGTTGGCCGGAACAACCTGGTTTCTGCAATTCTTTTTCTACGGTATGGGTGAAACTAAAATCGGAAACGGTGCCAGTTCCTGGACACTTCATATGGCCACTATTATTTTGACCGCCAACCTTTGGGGCTTCTACCGCAAGGAATGGAAAGGAGTTTCAAAAAAGACCTACAACATGATTATTTTTGGTGTCGGTGCTATTCTTTTATCGGTTATTATTATTGGTGTCGCCAAATGGTTATATCCTGAATTAAATGCTCTCGGATAATGGAACGACTAGCTTTTAAAATGTACCTGAACGAAGGTCAGAAAGAAGAATATAAAAAAAGGCACAATGAGCTTTGGCCTGAGTTACGCCAATTACTCAAAGGCGCTGGCGTCAGCGAATATTCTATTTTTCTTGATGAAGAAACAAATATACTGTTTGCTTTTCAAAAAGTAAGCGGTGATGGTGGATCACAGGATTTGGGACAAACCGAAATTGTCCGAAAATGGTGGACCTATATGGCTGACATTATGGAAACAAATGATGATAATTCGCCAAGAATGGTTCCACTTGATGAGGTGTTTTATATGGAATAGTTTTGTAATTTGTTAATTGAAAAAAATGTTTTAATAGGCATTGACTATATTGCTGAAATACAAAAATACGAAGCTGTCATATTGATTAACAGGTAGTTTTTTTAAGATTAGTAATTGTTTCTGATCCGGTTCTCTTAACAGAGGACCGGATTTTTAATGTTAATAAATCGTTAATAATCGTTAATAATTAATGTTTTTTCTTGTTTTAATTATTACTAATATTGAGCTAACCATACACAATAAACTTTTTAAGGCTTCCTGATATTTAATCACATTGTGTTTTTTCTGAAACAAAACTGTAATTGAAATCCTTCTATTTTGCCAAACGAAATTCTTCGGGATACGTATTAGTTCCTTTTCAAATTTGTATAACTAAAATTAATGTTTTATGAAACAAAAAAAGCTGATTTTTCTACCTAAGGGGAAATGGACCAGGATGTTATTTTCCCTGGGTCTTCTTATGGTATTGATGACCGGGATTGCTTTTGCTCAACAAAAGTCAATAAGCGGAAAAATATCCGATCAAACTGGGGCATTGATTCCCGGGGCTTCTGTTATAATAAAAGGGACAACAACCGGAACCGTAACAGATAATAACGGGAAATTTACTTTAGCCAATGTTTCTGAAAAAAGCACTTTGGTAATTTCTTTCGTTGGAATGAAACCCCAGGAAATTATTGTGGGTAATAAAACTGATTTCGCCATCGTCTTAATTGAAGAAAGCATTGGCATTGACGAGGTCGTTGTTGTCGGATATGGTGTTCAGAAAAAATTAAACCTGACGGCTGCCGTCGACCAGATTTCGAACGAAGCTTTGGAAAACAGGTCATTGCCAAATCTTACGCAAGGATTGCAGGGTGTGATGCCTAACTTAAACATCAAATTGATGGATGGGAGACCGAATCAGGCACCAAGTTACAATATCAGGGGAACAACTTCAATCGGTCAAGGCGGTAGTGCTTTAATTCTTATCGATGGTGTTGAAGGAGACCCAAGCTTGATTAATCCGAATGACGTAGAGAGTGTTTCGGTTCTTAAGGATGCCGCTTCATCTTCGATTTACGGAGCAAGAGGTGTTTTTGGTGTCGTATTAATTACAACCAAAAGGGCCACGAAAGGACGAACCAACGTTACTTATTCAACAAGTATTTCAATAAAAAGCCCGATTGAATTGCCTGAATTTGTGACCGATGGATATACTTATGCAAAAATGTTTTCTGAAGCATTCTTAAACGGAGATGGTTCTTTTCCTCAAAACGTAAATAAAACTTTGAAATTCTCGCAGGCTTATCTCGATGAGTTTAAACGGAGATCAGAGTCCGGAGCACCTTACAAGACTGTTGAGATCGATCCTGTTACCGGAGAGTATGTTTACTATGGCAGTACTGACTGGTATGGTGAGTTGTATAAGAAAAATACAACTGCACAGGAGCATAACATTTCTGTGTCAGGAAGCAGTGAAAAGGCATCTTACCTTATTTCGGGCCGGGCTTTATCTCAGGATGGTCTTTTTCGTTATAATTCAGATGATTATTCCACAAAAAACTTCCGTGCAAAAGGTTCTATCCAGGTATATCCATGGTTGGAAGTCGAAAATAATGCGGACTATTCCGAAATGAGTTATCACACCCCAATAAATGTTGGTGAAGGAAGCGGAATATGGCGAAACATTGGCGACGAAGGACACCCAAGCGGTGTGCTGTTTAATCCTGACGGCACGCTGACAATGGTCGCTGCATATACAGTTGGCGATTACTGGTATGGAAAAAACGGGATTGATACCAAAAGACGTGTTTTTAAAAATACAAGCGGATTTACAGCCAAATTCCTGAATAATAACTTAAGAATAAAAGGCGACTTCACATTTAGAAATACGGACAACAGCACTGAACAAAAACGTGTTCCTGTTCCATATAGCGCAAAACCCGGAGTTATTGCCTATGTTGGAACAACAACAAATGATCTTCGGATTGACAGAAGGGAAACTCAATATCTTGCCACGAACGTTTATGGCGAGTATGAAAATACATTCATGGATGCCCACTATTTAAAGTTTATGGCGGGTTACAACTACGAAGAATCGACTTATAAAAGACTAATGGCCCAAAGAAACGGTCTTATTTACCAAGATGCCACAGACATCAACCTGGCTTTGGGTCAATCAATTCTTACGGAAGGCGGATGGGAAAAGTGGAATATATTAGGCGGTTTTTCAAGATTAAATTACTCTTATAAAGACAGGTACCTGATTGAGGTAAATGGCCGTTACGATGGATCTTCAAAATTTCCATCCGATCAGCGATATGCCTTTTTCCCTTCAGCATCAGCCGGATGGCGCCTTTCAAAGGAAGCTTTCTGGAAAGTTTCTCCGGATCTTATTTCTGATGTAAAAATCAGAGGTTCTTATGGTTCGCTTGGAAATGGTAATATTGGATCATATGTATATCAGGAGCAATTCTCCATATCACAATCATCTTATATCCTTAATGGAATCAGACCTCAGTATACAAGCAGGCCAAGTGTTCTACCTGATGGTATTACGTGGGAAACTTCCACAACCTCTGACATTGGATTGGATTTTTCGATGTTCGCGGATAGGTTGAAATTTGTTGGCGATGCTTATATCCGTAATACGACCGACATGTATACAATTGGTCTTACGCTTCCTGCTGTCTTTGGCGCCACGGCTCCAAAAGGTAACTATGCCGATTTGCAGACAAAGGGATGGGAATTAACCTTGTCATGGAGGGATGAATTTAAAGTGATGTCAAAACCCTTTAACTACAATATGCGGTTTTCGCTCGCTGATAACAGATCGGTTATTAAGAAATACAATAACCCCGACAAATTACTCTCTGATTATTACGAAGGACAGGTTATTGGCGAAATCTGGGGTTATACAACCGAAGGATTTTTTATTGATGCAAATGATGTTGCAACCCATGCAAAACAGAGTCCTCAAATGAGAGCCTCACCGACGAATTTGTGGTTTCCCGGTGATATCAAACTCAAAGACATGAACAATGATGGTTTTGTCAACGTGGGCACCAACAGGGTAGCGGATCCAGGAGACAGGAAAATTATCGGAAACTCTGCTCCACGATTTACATATGGAATAAGCCTGGGTGCTGACTGGAATAATTTCTTCTTTTCAACGTTCTTCCAGGGAGTTGCTAAACAGGATTGGTATCCGAGCGTTGAATCAGAATCTTTCTGGGGTCAGTACAACAGGCCTTACAACAATGTTCCTTTATTCCATCTTGGCAATATGTGGACGCCCGAAAATACGGATGCCTATTTTCCCAGAACCATGTCACGTGCAGCATCAAGTAGTACCGCCAGAGAACTTGGTGTTGCCCAGACTAAATACCTGCAGAATGTAGCTTACATAAGGCTGAAAAATATTCAGATTGGTTATAATCTACCCAAAAATTTAATTTCAAAAATCGGTGCCAGTGATATAAAAGTGTTCGTCTCGGGTGAAAACCTTTGGGCTTACTCACCATTGTATAAACTGACCCGGCAAATTGATGTTGAGAACACGGGACCATCCGATCAGGTATTAAGTTCAAATAACTCAGGGGATGGTTATAATTATCCGTTGCTGAAAAGCATATCCTTTGGTTTAAGCATCGCATTTTAATCTTATTAATTTAAAATTCAAGTTATGAAAAGAGCATATATATGGTTAGTTCTTTTGAGCTTCGTTCTGATACGCTGCGATCTGGAACAGCACCCTGTGTCTACCACTTCAAAATCAGCAGTTTTTGGAAGTGAACAAGGTTTGCAGTTGTATACCTATTCCTTTTATTCAATTTTGCCGGGACGGTCTACAAACCTCGATGCAATGTCTGATTACATGGCGGTTAAATCAGTCAACTCATTTATTCAGGAAGGTTCTTTTGCCCCGACGCTTAGCTCAGGATGGTCATGGACAGATTTGAGAAATATCAACTATTTTCTTGAGAATTGTAAGGACCCTTTAATTCCAATTGATGTAAGAAATAACTACATCGGCATTGCAAAATTCTTCAGGGCCTATTTTTATATGGAAAAGGTTAAAAGATTTGGTAATGTTCCGTGGGTAGGCAAACCGCTTGGCGTGGCTGATCCGATATTATTTGGGCCTCGCGATTCGCGTGCTTTGGTAATGGACTCCGTTTTGGCCGATATTGATTATGCCTGTGCCAATATTAAATCAACGACCGATGCTTCGCGTAGTCTGGTCACCAAGTATATCGCTTATGCGTTTAAAGCAAGGTTGTGTCTTTTTGAGGGAACCTTCCGAAAATATCATACAGAACTGGGACTTGAAAATACAGCATCAGCGTGGCTTACCAATTCAGCTACTGCAGCAAAAGAGGTAATGGACAAAGGTGGATTTTCAATCTATACCACAGGCGGAGCCGGAAAATCTTACCGCACCGTATTTACAAATCCTCTTCCGGTTGGCGAAGTAATGCTTGCCTCAATCTGCGATCTTACTTTAACGATTCTGAACGATGCGAACTGGTATTGGACCAGCGGTACTTATGGTGATAAAGCAAGTTTGACAAGAACCTTTATCAATACCTACTTAAATCTTGATGGTACACCTTTTACTAACAATGCAGCATATACGACTATGCTGTTTAAAGATGAAGTAAAAAACAGGGATTTAAGGCTTAAGCAGACGATCCGGTCAGGTGATTACAAACGAATCAGCGGAGGAGTACAGGTGCCGGCACCACCACTTTTCTCTTATACTTTCACCGGTTACCAACCCATCAAATGGACACTCGATGACATGTATTATGACACCAGGGATTTAAATATCAATTCCATTTCGATGTTCCGTTATGCTGAAGTGTTATTGAATTATGCGGAAGCAAAAGCTGAACTTGGTACACTTACCGATGCTGAATGG
The DNA here is from genome assembly GCA_038248385.1 of Bacteroidales bacterium. Classification (GTDB taxonomy): domain Bacteria; phylum Bacteroidota; class Bacteroidia; order Bacteroidales; family Prolixibacteraceae; genus Aquipluma. The sequence continues at coordinate 1,776 of JBBRXN010000148.1, read as the reverse complement.
GCCTCCACAATTGGTGTACTTCGTTCAAGAGCAGGCATTACTGCCGGATTAAGTACAAAGCCTATTGTTGTCGATCCATACCTGGTTGCAAATTATTTTCCGGGTATTAATGATCCGGTTATATTGGAAATCAGACGTGAGAGAGGTATTGAATTGTGCCTCGAAGGATTCCGTTTTGGTGATCTCTTAAGATGGAAACGTGGCCCGCTGATGAATCAGGAATGGAATGGCTTTTATGTTCCTGCTTTGGTTACACCAATGGATTTAAATGAAGATGGTATTCTGGATGTTGCTTTCTATCAGGGAACAAAACCATCTCCAGCTGTTTCAGGTGTTACTTATGTTGATGTTTCTGCAATCGTATCCGCGAAAACAAACCCGCAGTTACTGAAAAATGGCACTTCCGGCGAACTGACCTGGATGAATAATATCAAACGAAAATGGGAAGATAAGATGTATTACTACCCGATTCCGGCAACTGACCTGATCACAAACCCAAATCTAGGACAAAACACAGGCTGGTAGTTTAGGTGACAGATTTTTCCCGTTAAGTTTTTTAACTTTATCGGAAACAAATTCAAATTGCAATCCTGTTGAATCAAATCAACAGGATTGCTTTTATAGGATCAGTAATTTAAAATTAATTATAAAACTAAAATGAGTACAATCAAAAAAATTTCTGTTTTTCTACTGGTGCTGACAATGTCATTTTCATTGGTCAATGCCTCTTTTGGACAAGGTAAGAAGAATACCCCGTTCAATGTGATTACCTATAACATACGCATGAATACCACAGGTGATGGTGTGAATGCCTGGCCTTTACGAAAAGACAAGGTCGCCGGGCTTCTGAAATTTCATCAGGCCGATATTTTTAATGTGCAGGAAGCATTGCCGGAGCAGATGGATGACCTCGTAAACAGTTTTCCCGGTTTTGATCATGTGGGCGTTGGCCGTGACGATGGCAAGAGAGCAGGAGAGCATATGGGGATCTTTTTCAGTAAAAAACGGTTTGAAAAATTAACCGATGGTATGTTTTGGTTAAATGAATCGACCACTCAACCTGGCTTTGGATGGGATGCAGTTTGCAACAGAACCGTCACATGGATCAAACTAAAAGATAAGATCACAAAGAAATCATTTTATGTTTTCGATACCCATTTTGACCACAGGGGCAATAAAGCACGTGAAGAATCAGCCAAATTGATTCTGAAAAAGATAAAGGAGATCAATAAGGAAAACCTTGCGTTAATTCTGACAGGTGATTTTAACCTGACAAAAAATGCAGTACCTGTTCAGCTGATTTTAAAAGAATTAAATGATGCAAAAGACAAGTCACTGAGTTTGCCATACGGACCCGACGGAACCAGTGGCGGATTCGATGTGAAACTAATGCCGCGAACAATTGATTTTGTATTTATTAATGATAAAGTCGAAGTTATCAGGCATGGCGTTTTGTCCGATTCTTTTGGACTTTTTTATCCATCAGATCACCTACCTGTTCTGGTTGAGGTGAAGATTAAATAGTTTCCAAAATGTTTTGTAAAGAAAACCGCCAGACTCCAAAAACCTGGCGGTTTTCTTACTTATTCTTGTTTCCTGTTGAATGCCATTTTATTTCAACAGGAATTTTGGTAGTTTTATCTAAAATTTTATCGCGTGATAATGACAGAATTTATCAGTAATGATCAATTGCAGTTGGCATTTGATTTTGTGCAATATACAGGTAAGCATATCTTCCTCACCGGGAAGGCAGGAACCGGGAAAACTACCTTTCTT
>JBBRXN010000147.1:0-9803 GCA_038248385.1 Bacteroidales bacterium | reverse complement strand
CTGTGCAAAATGCTTCCTGATAAAAGTGATGCACAAAAGATTCAAAAAAACTAAATCATTCAAAAGTATGAAAAATTTAATTCATTTGTACCGGCGAAAACCGGCTACGCAAAAAATTCTATTAACTATGCGATTAACGCTTTTCTTGCTGGTTATTAGTGTTTTCAGTGCATTTTCGAATACCTATGCACAAAAAACCAAACTGGACATCAACGTTCAAAACAGTACTGTGAAAGATGTTTTGAACGAAATTGAAACACAAAGCGAGTTTTTCTTCATGTACAACAACAAACAGGTAGATGTTGAAAGGATCGTTAATCTTGATGCAAAATCGACAACCGTCGATGTTGTACTGGAAAAATTATTTGCCGGAACTAATGTAAACTTCAAAGTTGTAAACCGTCAGATTTTGCTCTTTCCCAATAATTTAATCAATTTGGCTGAGCAGCAGGGCAAAAAGGTAACCGGTAAAGTGACCGATCAGGCTGGCGTACCAATTCCCGGAGCTTCGGTAGTGGTGAAAGGAACCACAACAGGTGTCTCAACGGACAACGATGGTTATTTCTCGTTTGCAATTTCCGCGGATGCCAAAGTGCTTGTCATCTCTTTTGTAGGTATGAGCTCACAGGAAATTTCGATAGGCGGAAAAACGGCGTTTAATGTTGTACTTGAAGAAGAAACGATTGGTCTCTCGGAGGTAGTTGCTATTGGTTATGGCACAACCAAGAAGAGTGATTTGACCGGTTCTGTTGCATCTTTACAGGGAACGACCCTTGCAAAGCGTGAAACGACACAATTATCCAACGCCCTACAAGGAGCAGTATCTGGTGTGATGGTAACCAAAAGTTCAGGTGCACCGGGAGCTACAGCATCTATTAGAATCCGGGGAATCACAACAATTGGCACCAGTGATCCGCTGGTGATCGTTGATGGAGTTCCTGTAGGCAGTGTAGATGATGTGAATCCCAACGATGTTGAATCCATGTCCGTTTTGAAAGACGCTGCTGCTGCTTCCATCTACGGATCCAGAGCTGCATCAGGGGTAATTCTGATAACCACCAAAAGGGGTAAACTGGGCACTACGAGCATTAACTATCGGTACGAATATGGGATAGAGAAACCTACTGCCATGCCAACCTACACCACTGCTATCCCCTACATGAAATATGCCAACGAGCAGAAATGGAATGACAATGGCAATGTGGGTTCAGAATATCCAGTATTCACGCAAGACTATATCAACAACTTCGCGACCAATCATGCATCAAATCCTGATTTATACCCTGACACCGATTGGAACGCACTTATATTCCATAAGAACTCCATCCGCGAAACGCATTCGTTGACAATAAGCTCCGGAATGAAGAACCTGCAAACCAACGCATCATTCTCTGTCGATAAAATAGGTGCGATTTACGACAAAAAAAGTTATACCCGGATCAACGCCCGCATCAACAATGACATTATGATCAACAGTTATTTGTCGGCCAATATCGACTTGAGCATCAAAAGAGTAGAAACAAGCTCTCCTACAGTAGACCCACCCACCAGTGGTCAGAAAGCCGGACCGATTTATGCCGCCATGTGGTCAAACGGATTGGTGGCAGCTGGTAAAGCTGGAGATAACAGGTATGGAATATTACAATATGGTGGCTCCAATCAAGGCTGGACCAATCAGTTTGTAGGTAAAATTTCCTTGGATTTTAAACCCTTCGATGGACTAAAAATATCAGCCATCTTTTCACCGACTTACAATGAATTCAAAGGGAAAAATTTTCAAATTGCCGTACCTTATACCAACTATAACGACCCTAACACATTCGTTGGTTATCTGGGAGGAGTCACTACTACTTCATTAAGTGAAACCAGAAACGACGGTTATTTTCATACCACCCAATTCATCGGCACTTATGAAAAAAGTTTCAACAAGCACAACCTGAATTTAATGGCTGGTTACGAAAATTACTATTCAGTCAATGAAAATCTTGGAGCCTCCCGTGATGCTTATGAACTACTAACTTTCCCATACTTGGATGCCGGGCCACTTTCCTTGAGAGGCAACAGTGGATCAGCTTCTGAATATGCATACAGATCATTCTTCGGTCGTGCAATGTACAACTATGCGAATAAATATTATCTGCAGGCAAATATTAGACGCGATGGTTCATCCCGTTTCGATCCTAATTATCGTTGGAGTTTATTTCCTTCTTTTTCAGCAGGATGGGTCATTTCAGGAGAAAAATTCATGCAAAATGTTTCTGCTATCTCCTATCTGAAACTCAGGGCATCCTGGGGAGCTTTGGGCAATGAACGTATCGGAAATTATCCGTACCAGGCAGCCATTAGTTTTGGAAGTACGCCGCTTTACCAGTCAGGAGTGCCAGTCTCAGCCACCACTGCTGCCCAGACGCAATATGCAATTCCTAATATATCCTGGGAAACGACCGAAACTTCAGATATTGGAGTGGATATCAATTTACTGAAGAACAAGCTGCGATTAACGGGTGATTATTACCTGAAGACAACAAAAGATATGCTCCTCGCTTTACAGATTCCCCCATCCCTTGGATTCGATAACCCCAATCAAAATACGGGAAAGATGAATACGAAGGGCTGGGAAATGGAAATCGCCTGGAACGACAAAATCGGAGAGGTGGGTTATAGTGTTTCTGCCAACCTGTCTGATTTTCAGTCCAAAATGGGTAATCTGGGGGGAACCGAATTTATTGGCGACCAAATAAAGGTTGAAGGAAGTGAGTTCAATGAATGGTATGGTTATCATTCACTTGGACTATTTCAAACCGCCGCCGACGCAACTGCATCCGCAAAACTTTATACCAACTCGAAAGCTGGAGATATCAAATACAAAGATATCAGCGGACCTCAAGGTGTTCCGGATGGTTTAATATCTGCACAATATGACCGGATCCGTCTCGGAGGTTCTTTGCCACGTTTTATGTACGGAGCAAATTTGCAAGCTGATTACAAAGGATTCGATTTCGGACTAGTTATTCAGGGAGTCGGCAAACAAAATGCCAGAATCAATTCTACCATGGTACGACCATTGATTGTTGCCTGGACGGCTGTTCCGACCATCATTGAAAGTAACTTTTGGAGCAACTATAATACTCCTGAGCAAAATCTGGTTGCCAAATATCCAAGATTGAGTGAAAATGCTGCAGGTGCCAATAATTATGTGATGTCTGATTTCTGGCTTTTCAACGGAGCTTACTTAAGGCTTAAAAATATCTCCTTGGGGTATACTATACCTTCTGCCATTACCACCAAAATGAAAATACAGAGCATCAGACTCTCTGCCTCCATTTCAGATATATTCTGCTACAACCATTTCCCAAAAGGATGGGACCCAGAAAGTAGTGAGAACGGTTATCCTATCACGATGACTACAATCTTTGGTGTATCAGTTAAATTTTAAAATCTAAAAAAATGAAATACACAATAATAGCCTCACTATTTATTAGTCTGTTTTTAGGAACAGCTTGCACAAATCTGGACCTGAATCCACTTTCGTCCGGCTCAAGCACCAACTGGTATGAAAATGAAACCGAAATAACAATGGCTCTGAATGATTGTTACAGGGAAATTTTCTGGTTTAAGGATGATGATTTTTTTACAGACGATCAAATACAACGCGCCCTTCAAAGCGAAGTTGCAGGAAATACCATGACAGGTCAGTCGGGATCGGTAACTTCACTATGGCTAAATCAGTATAAATCGATTTCTCGATGTAATACCATTTTGGCAAGCTTACCAAGGGCTGTAGGAACCATTTCAGCAGCAAAACTGGATCAATTTGCCGCTGAGGCGAGATTTAACAGGGCCTGCAGGTATTCAACCTTGATCAGCCATTTTGGCGATGTGATCTATACCACCCGAGTACTCCCGCTCGATTCGGCCTTTATGGTAACCAGAACACCAAAGGCGCAAATTCTTCAGGGAATATATGCTGATTTTGATTTCGCTGCGAGCAAATTGCCGTCATCTTATGCTGCTTCCGCTATTCAAAGAACCACCAAGGGTGCAGCGCTGGCAATGAAAGCCAGAATTGCCCTCTATATGGGAGATTTTGCTGTTGCCAGCGCAGCTGCAAAGGCCTGTATGGATTTGAATGTTTATAAACTTCACCCAGATTATACCAACTATTTCCTTGCATCAACCAAAAATTCTTCTGAATCGGTATTCCTGATGCCAAGATCGATTACCTTAAATGTGCTGTTCAGTTCCTACTATTGTCAGCAAACGGTGACAAGAAATGCTGGTGGTTTCGGCAATCAGAACCCTACCTGGGATTTATTCTGTTCCTATCTCTGCACCGACGGATTAACAATTGATAAATCCCCGTTGTATAACCCGCAGCTTCCTTTCAAAAATAGAGATCCCCGGCTGACCAAAACGATTGTAGAATTCGGAACGCCGCACCTGGGATTCATCTACCAGCCACATCCGGATAGTCTTAAATGTCTAAATCTCAACAGCGGCAAGTTGGTAACCAACAATGATTCACGTTCTAACTCTCAATATGCCTCCTATACGGCATTGTCATTCAAGAAAGGCGTTGATGCCACTTGGACTACCTACAAGATTGATCCTGACAATATCATCATCCGGTATGCTGATGTATTGCTGATTTATGCAGAGTCAAAGATTGAACTGAATCAGATTGACCAAACCGTTTTGGATGCCATTAACATGGTACGTGCGAGAGCCTATGGAGTGGATAAAGGGGCAGTGGCTTCCTATCCTACCATCAAGGAGACAGACCAATCTAAACTCCGGAGAATATTGCGTCTCGAACGGCGTATGGAATTTGCAACAGAAAACCTTCGCTACATGGATCTCATCCGTTGGAAACTTGCTGAAGTGGTTCTGAATAAACCTAATTATGGCATGCTGGATCCAGCCGATTTAAGAGCCAAAATAATTAGCAAAGGCCTTTGGTTTTTCCATGCTATACCAGCTTTCGACAATCAGGATATCCCTGACTTCACAGCCTGGTACAATGCAGGGATGATAAAACTGTTAAATCCTAAAACATTTGACAAAAATAGGCAATATCTATGGCCATTACCAACCAACGAACTCTTGGGAAACAAAAATCTGACACAGAATCCTGGCTACTAATATTGGATTTCTAATTACATACAGAAAGCGCAAACAAACAATTTGCGCTTTCTGTCCAATAAATTAAATAATAAATAGATACAAAATGAAACGAACATGTTGCGACACAACACCCAAGGGTATGATAATAATTTCCGGCAACATGGAGTTCCATACTACCTTTAAAAAATAAATTATTTTAGTATGAAATTATTAACGATTTTTATCCTATGTATCAACTTGTTATGTTTTGACGGTAATTCCCAAAACACAACAAATAATAAATTAAATTTCAGCGGCATCTACCCCCATCTCGCTAACTACAACAACGAGGGAGAATGTGGCACCGGCGCCGTCGTCCCTTGGGCCGGACGATTATGGGTAATCTCTTATGGGCCTCATAAACCTTTTGGTTCATCCGATAAATTGTATGAGATTACTCCTGAACTGCAGAAAATACTCCGGCCCGAAAGCATAGGCGGAACACCAGCCAACCGCATGATTCACAAAGAAAGCAATCAGCTTTTTATTGGCCCTTACGCCATAGACGCCTCCGGAAATGTTCGGACGATTCCATATACAACCATGCCTGGCCGTCATACCGGGAATGCCCGCCACCTGACCGATCCGGCCAATAAAATATATTACGGAACCATGGAAGAAGGCTTCTACGAGGTGGATGTGAAAACATTGATACCGAAAATGTTGTATGAAGATATCAATGTGATCAAACAAAAAACGAAAGATACGGAAGGAAATTTTAAAGGAACTTTACTTCCGGGCGCGCATGGCAAAGGTTTTTACTCTGGACAAGGTGTTATGGTTTATAGTAACAACGGGGAACCTTCACCGGAAGCTTTGAAAAAATTCGATATCAAATCTGGTGTTTTAGCTGAATGGAATGGTAAAGACTGGAAGGTAATACGCCGTAATCAGTTCACAGAAGTGACCGGCCCAGGTGGTATTTATGGCAATTCCAATCCTGCCACAGATCCAATCTGGGTGAATGGCTGGGACTTCAAATCTGTCCTTGTTGGCGTTCGCGACAACGATAAATGGTCCTTCTATCGCCTGCCAAAAGCCAGTCATAGTTACGATGGAGCACATGGTTGGAATACCGAATGGCCGCGTATCCGTGATATCGGAACAGCAACAAAGCCAGACTACCTGATGACGATGCATGGTATGTTCTGGCGGTTTCCGGGTACGTTTTCAAGTACCAATTCTGCAGGCATCAGGCCACGATCTGCATACCTGAAAGTTATCGGCGACTTTGCCCGCTGGGACAATCGGCTGGTTTTGGGCTGCGACGATTCGGCCATGTCTGAATTTCTGAACAAGCGGAAGGTCAAGGGAGGCATCGAAGGTCCCGGCCAATCCAATTCCAATTTGTGGTTTATTGCTCCCGAAAAACTTGATCAATTGGGTCCTGCTACCGCTGAAGGCGCTGTTTGGATATCTGAAGAAATTGCAGCAAATGAAGTCTCGGAACCATTCCTTTTCGCAGGCTGGGATTATCGCACTGCCTGGATCAAAAACGACGGAAAACAGCTTGTCTCTTTCAAATTTGAAACGGACGAAAAAGGCAATAACAGTTGGAAGAATCTCAAAACAATTGCTGTTAAAGCCGGAGAATCGGCTCAGGTTCCTTTCGCATCAAACGAAAAAGGAGAGTGGGTAAGGGTTTCGGCTGATCAGCCAACCAAGGCAACTGTTCACTTTTCCTACGCTCAGAAAGAAGTTCGTACGGATACTGCTGATCCAATATTTACAGGATTATCAACTATTGAAGAATCAGCTACCACCGGAGGCCTTCTCTGGGGTTTAAGCAATAATCGTCGAAAATTAGGTGTTTTGGCAGGGAATGTTTCCAATAAATTGTTCACCGAAACAGGTTATTATGAACTCGATTCGCTGATGAACCTCGTCAAAAAAGAGGATACTGAAACGGCCAAACACATCCGCGAAAAATTCGCTATTCCTCAACAAGTAGTCACTATTGATGAGGCTTCAGTACTAATTATTGATGATTTAGGCCGTCGATGGAGATTTCCAAAAGGAAACTCGAAATTTACTGAATTAACCAACAATGGCGTTGTTCGCCTTTGCCGCGAAGTGGCAACCGAGCGCGATCTCCTCAATGTTTCCGGCACATTTTACGAACTTCCGGCAGAAAATGCAGATGGGTTCGCGAAAATCCGACCCATTGCTTCACACAACTTCCGTATTCACGATTATGCCTCCTACCGTGGAATGCTCGTCATGACCGGGATTAATCCGCAAACTGCAAAAGGAAATTCGCATGTGGTCAGCTCCAAAGATGGGAAAGCCTCAGTTTGGGCAGGCGTCATCGATGATTTGTGGCAACTAGGCAAACCTGTAGGCGAAGGCGGTCCCTGGAAAAGCTCGGCAGTAAAATCCGGAGAACCTTCTGATCCTTACTTGATTGGTTTCTACGATAAACGCTCGCTGGCACTCTCTCACAATTCCAAAGAAACGGTGTCCATCAAAATTGAAGTCGAACCAATTGGCCATGGTCCCTGGATGACCTTTCAGACGGTCTCGGTTAAACCGGGAGAAACTTTTGAATACCGCTTTCCTGAAAATTTCCAGTCGCGCTGGATTCGCTTTGCAACCGATAAAGATTGCAACGCAACAGCTTGGCTGAAATACAAATAAAACTTATGCTGTTTTATGATGAAACCATATCTTAAAATAATAACGATATTCCTTTTCTGCTTTTTAGAATTGACAGCTCAAGAAAAAGGAACTGGTAAAATTCCGTATTTCTTAAAGTATTACACCGAGCAATATCAGGAATCGACTCGAAAAGCAGCACATGCCTGGTTCGACGAGGCCCGGCTGGGTCTGTTTATTCACTGGGGAGTTTGGGGCAAGTACCACGCTGCATGGGCCATGTACAACAATATCATCCCGTTGGAACAATATCAAAAAGATGCCCGTGAAGTGGATGCCTCCGGATTCAATGCATTGGATATTGTCAAATTGGCTGAGGAAAGTGGCATGCACTACATTACTTTTGTGGCCAAGCACCATGATGGTTTTTGCCTGTGGAATAGTAAATTTACCGATTGGGACAGCTACGATTATCCGATGAAACGTGATTTCGTGGCCGAACTCTCCAAGGTTTGTCAGCAACGCGGAATGCCCCTCTTTATCTACTATTCTTTGGGAATTGACTGGGTACACCCCTACTTCCTGCCGCGCGAACGCTATAAATCTGCTCGCCCTGCTTATCCTCAGACCCCCAACTATTTTATGTACCAAACAGCCGAAGATTTCGAAAAATACCGGGAGTATTGTAAAAACCAACTCACAGAACTTTGTTCAAACTACGGTTCCATCGCAGGGTTCTGGTTCGATCCGCTGGGCGGGGTGCTGGCCAACAGCGAAATGTTCAACATGCAGGAGTTTTACGATCTGATCCATAAATACCAACCTCATGCCTTGATTAATTTTAAAACCGGAATCACCGGAAACGAAGATGTCCTGGTGGGCGAGCGGGAATTGCGGTCAATCAGCTCTTTTTACTCTGGCAACAATTCTCAGGATCAGAAAATTGCCCGGCTGGCCGATGAAGTCTGGAACAAAAACTTCAGAAAAAAAGCAGAAATTGCAGTTACCAGTCAGGGCTCATGGGAATGGGGACCTGACAAAGCTTGCCAGAATGTCGATGGACTTTGGAAAATGCTCCTCATCGCATCCGAAAACAATGCCAATCTGCTTCTCAATTTTGGTCCGAAACCTGATGGATCAATTCCTGAAGATGTGGCAGTCAATTTCAGGCAACTTGGCGAACGAATCAAAAAAGAGGGCTATCCGCCACTAAACAAATCCAGCTATCTTGATTTAAGAATGCAAGGTACTTCGGTTGATAAAACCGAGAAGGAGAAAACAGCACGCTGATCTTCAAACGGCTAAAAATTTTTCGTCTCACGAGTTGCCGAATTTGAATAGGGTTTTGTAGATTTGAAGTTGAATAAGATTCAACACTTAAAATTAAATTCAGACTGTGCCAGATGAAAAAAATGCACCTTTTTATTTTATTTACTCTCTTTTGTTTCGATGTCCATGCTCAAAAAACTTCAATATTCATCGAAGCCGAGAGTTTCACGAACAAGGGTGGATGGGTTGTCGACCAATAATTTATGGATCAAATGGGATCGCCTATTCTGATGGCACACGGACTTGGAAAGCCTTTTGGCGAAGGCGGTCCCTGGAAAAACTCGGCAGTAAAGGCCGTAGAACCCTCTGATCCTTATTTGATTGGTTTCTACGATAAACGTACTCTGACACTCTCACATAATTCCAAAGAAACGGTGTCCATCAAAATTGAAGTAGAACCAATTGGCCATGGTCCCTGGATGACCTTTCAGACGGTATCGGTTAAACCGGGAGAAACTTTTGAATTTAGCTTCCCCGAAACGTTCCAGTCGCGCTGGATTCGTTTTGCTGCAGATAAAGATTGTAATGCAACCGCCTGGTTAAAATATGAATAATATTCTGAGACTTTAAATATTGTTGCCAAGTAGCATCCAATTTTATTCGATGTTATCAAACAAAATTCAGCTTCAAAAAATTAAAATTGCAAATATGGCTCATACACAACGTTTTAATATATATTTCACAATTATTTTTAAGCATTTTGGATAATTTACCCT
>JBBRXN010000146.1:0-9814 GCA_038248385.1 Bacteroidales bacterium | reverse complement strand
TGAAACATTCATACCAATCGAAAAAGTTCTTGGCATTGGATATAATAAATTACTGCCCTGTTCATTGGCATAACCGCTACCGTTTTCAGGATCACTTCCTAACCAGTTCGTAATAGTGTATAGATTTTTAGCACTCAGATATACATTAAGACCTGATAATTTAACTTTGCTTAAGAATGTTTTATTAAAATCATAACCAAGCGAAACTTCTTTGATCCTTAGAAAATCTCTACTTTGATACCAACTTGTACCTAGAGGATTACTATAATTGAGAGCTGGTCTTGTATTTGACTTATTTTCGCTTGTCCACCATCCCACGTCAATTGAACCTAAACTCCGATCAGGAACAAGTGGATTAATCAGGTTAAATGGAGCAGACCAACCAAGCATAGAATAAAGGGAAAAAGACAATGTGAAATTACTATATTCAATATTGTTTCTCAAACTGATTTGATATTTGGGATTCTCACCTGAACTGACAACCTTTCTATCCTTCGAATTAATAGTTCCATCACCATTCAAATCTTTAACCCTCACAAAACCCACTTTTGACCCGGCAGGAATATCAGTATCACCTACCTGGTAAATCCCGTCAAACACATAGTCGTAATAGGAATCAATTGGGTTTCCAATGAACCATTTATTTGAAATATCACTATCTTCTATTCCATCTTTATCCAAGTCCTGCCCATACAGGTGTACTATTTCATTTTTGTTGTACGCAATACTGAAACTACTGCTCCACTTAAGGCTGTTTGTTTTAATATTTACAGAATTAATTGTCAATTCTATCCCTTTATTATTTGTTTCACCAATATTTGACAAGATGGAAGTGTATCCGTTCATAACCGGGATAGCTCTACGAACCAATAAATCTTCAGTTTTACTATTATAAAATTCGAGTGTACCGCTAAGTCTGTGTTTAAAAAGATCATAGTCAATTGCAAAATCAGAAGATGTTGTTGTCTCCCATTTCAAATTTTCATTACCAAGCGTTGAAGTAACAATACCAATGCTTGTAAGTCCCCCATCACCAAAAACGTATTTTCTAATATCTGACAAACTAAGTGACTGATAAGGAGAGATTGCCTGATTACCAACAGAACCATAAGAAAATCTTAGCTTCAGCACATCAACAAAAGTCAGGTTTTTCATGAACGATTCTTCAGACATGATCCAAGCAACCGACGCTGAAGGGAAAGTGGCATATTTATTATTCTTTGCAAATACTGAACTTCCATCACGCCGTGAAGTAATTGTAAAAAGATACTTGTTTTTAAATCTGTAATTTAAACGGCCCATATAGGAAATTCCTTTTGTATCATACGCGTTCGAGGAATTTGTGAGAGTAGAGCCTAATCCCAGATTATTATAGCCCAAACCATCGACATTTAATAGATTAGCACTTGCAAGAGTTGATTCAAAATCATTGTGATTTCGTCCAAATAAAAAGGTAGCATCAAATGAATGATCTTTGTTTATATCTTTTTTATAGGTCACAATATTCTCCCATACCCAGGTAAATTCTCTCTGATTATTTTTACTGGCACTCGTCATATTATAAGTCAGATGTTTATCTTGCCTTACATAGTTGTAATTATGCCCCCATTTCACGTTAGGAGAGTAATTAATCTTAAAAGAAAGTCCCTTAACAAAAGGAATATTAATATCAGCATAGAAATTGCTAAAAAGGTTTTCATAAATCTCTTCATTCTTTGTTAAAAGAGCATTTCGCAATGGATTTCCTCCTGCCTGTTCTTCTGCAACTGAATATTGAGTTGGTTCACCATCAGGATAATAATAAGTTGAATAAGGACTTGAACGATAAGCTTCCATAACACCGGCAGCTATGCCCGACAAGTCCCTGTGAGAGAACGTTGCATCCAAACCAACATTAATCCAATCAGTTATTTGGCTACTAACATTTGCCCTGAATGTATTGCGAGATTGATTGTCGTTAAATATTAATCCGTTCTCGTTGCTAAGCGAACCCGACAAATAATAGTTAATGTATTTTGTTCTGGCCGATACACTCAGATCAATCGAAGAGATACTTGCATCTTGAGAAATAATATTCCACGGAATATTGGAGACCCCATTCTTATAATTTTCTGCTTCAGAAGCAGACATATAACTTGTAATTTTTGTAGGATCGGAATCAAGCCCTTGCTGTGTTCTCCAATCTAATTTCCGTTCAATGTATCTTTCCGGACTTAATAATTTAAGTTCATGCCCCGGATTAGAGATTCCATTAAATAAATTAACCCTGAACGATGGCTTTTCTGTGGTACCTTTCTTTGATCGAATAAGCATAACCCCATTGGCAGCTCTGGAACCATAAACTGTAGCTGAACTGGCGTCTTTAAGAACATCAATTGTTTCAATATCTTGTGGATTTATATCGGATAGTTTCCCTGAAAAGATAATACCATCAAGAACGATCAAAGGAGAATTATCACCACTTAACGAATTTTGACCTCGGATCAGCAAACTTCCATCCTGTCCAGGTCGTCCATCACTTTTAAACTGAATACCAGGAATGCTACTCAAAGATTGAGCAATATTAGTATTTGAAATATTCTTACCTTCAATGGACATGTTGACACTGGAAATAGAACCTGTGACGAAACGTTTTGACTGTGTACCATATCCAACAGCCACAACCTCGTCTAAACCAATGGTCTCGTCATTCAAAACAACATTAATAACATTTTCTCCTCCTACTTTTATTTCCTGCCCTTTCATTCCTACAAAGGAAAATTGTACGGTAGCATTGGACGGAATATTGGCAAGTATATAATTTCCATTAAAATCGGTAATTATACCATTTGTAGTACCTTTTACTACAACGGAAACCCCCGGGAGAGCCAATCCTGAAGAGTCGGTAACTTTACCGGAAATAGATTTTTGCTGTTGTTCGGTCGTCATCTTGTTGGTTGATGAAATGATGATGTAGCGATTGATTAGCTCATATTTCAGATTTTTATCTGCCAGTAAATTGTCCATCAGTTCGCTTAACGTTTTATTGTCAACACGAATACTGATTGGCTGATTGACATCAAAAACCCGGTTGTCGTACATGAATGAAAGATCCGTCTGTTGTTCAACCTTTTCAATCACATCTTTTACGGTCCCTCTTTCTATAACGAAATTAAACCGGGTGTTTTGCGCTGTGGTTTTCGCGTAACTGCTTGTTAAGCCAACCACCAGAATTAAAATAGCTGTAACTTTCATAATCTTAAAACATTTTAACCAGGGATCATAGCCAATTCTGGCGATTCCCTTTTCTCGTTTTTTTTTCATAAATTTGTGAAGTTTTGCGTTTTCTCGCTTTTGCCTCGAGTTGAACCTTTAAGCAAGCGAAAAAACTAGTTTAACAATTAGATTAATTTTAGGGAGGGATGTTAGTAGCAACCCTTCCTTTTTGTTTTTAATGTGCATTATTTTTCTTCAATTTTTACTTTTTTTCCATCTATAGTATATTTTATTGGTTTAATCTTGTCAATAATCCACAGCAATTCGCCTAAGCTTTCAGCTTTGACCTTGAAAGTTAACTGCTGATCGGAATCCGCCTTTTTATTCAGCTCAATCTCTACTCCATACCATCGTTCAAGATATTGGCATATCTCATCCATTGACTTGTTCTCAATGATCAATTCATCCGAATTCCACGAAGTAATCCGGGTCATATCAACTGGTCTGGAAATACTGAATTTTGAACTTTCATTGTTGCAAGTAATTACTTCCCCGGAATTCATTTTCGAAATCAGTTGGTCTTTCCGGTATAAGCCGATACTCCCTTCAATCAGGCTAATTTCACTCTTACTATCACCTGGATAAGATCTGAAATTAAATGTTGTGCCATAAACTTCGACCGATAATTGATCACTTTTGACTGTAAACAGGTTTCCCGGATTCTTTTTGACCTTAAACATAGCTTCTCCAATTAACTCAACATTTCGCGAATCGCTGAAGTCGTTCTGATATTTAAGGCGCGAATTTCCGTTGAGCCACACTGTTGAGCTATCGGGCAACAGCACCATGGTACGATGGCCAAAAGGAGAATATACTTCTGAATAAGTATGTTTTTGATTGCTCTTGTTATAAAACCAACTGCCTCCAATGCCCAATGCAACCAAAAGAATGGAAGCAGCAAATCGGAAAAGGTATCTGGAGATTATTAATTTATTGTCAGGTTTGGAAATTTTACGGTTGATTTTGGCCCAAGCGATGTCTTCCTGAGGGTGAAAGTATTCAGGAATTTCGCCTGTTAAAGCATAAATATCATTCAGATCTGTCCAAAGTTTTTGGTTCTCGGTACTTGCAGCGTACCATTTTTCGAATTCTTCGTTTTGAAATTCCGGCGACTTCCGAAGTTTTAAAATAAGCTGATGCCAGGGAATTTGATTCTCCATTTGTATTATTTGTTTGATGTAAGTAACCCAACTATAAACCTACCCCAAAAGAAATCTGGAATATTTTTTCAGAATGAACAAAAAACTATGGCAACTTAGTGATAAACAATTATCAGGAAAAGAATTGGACAATAAATAGGACAAATATTTTTTCGCGGTATGGACCCAGCGTTTCCCGAAGTTTTTTTAGAGCAATGGTCATTTGATTTTCAACCCCCTTGACTGAAATATTCATCTGGCTAGCAATTTCCTTGTTGCTAAGTTCCTGTCTTTTACTTAAAAGAAATATTTCCCTGCATTTGGGTGGCAACTCATTGATGGCAGCATCAAGAATGCTGCGAAGCTGCACTAAATCCAGTATTTCTTCATCAGGAAGTGCAAATTTTGGATTAAGTTCTGATATCTCTAAATGTATCCTCGCCTTCCGGCTTTTATCCCGCATAACATTCAGGCTTTTATACTTAGAGGCGCTGTACAAATACGATTTTACTGAGTGCGTCAATTGGAGTTTTGACTTATTCTCCCAAAAGTAAACAAAAATATCCTGTACAATTTCTTCGGATAGAGAGGTATCCCTGATGTATGTATTTACAAAATTGCACAGATCGCTGTAATAGGCTTGAAAGAAATGTTTGAAAGCGTCCTCGTCACCATCAATCATTTTTTTAACGATAAAAAGTTCTTCACTGTTCAAAATATCATTCAAACGCTTATCTTTTTTGTTTTCAAAACTAAGAATTAAAATTTAAAGTTGGTCACATCTGAAATAAAGTTGGGGAAGAGGAGTATCTGACTAAAGTGTTGCAATTGAAATGGCAGTAGTTACCTGATACAAATGTTTAATTACTATATTTGGTTCAAATAAATGAAGGATATATATTGAAAACCTTAACTTTTTCAACAAGAGAATTCCTTGGACTATCCGGTATTGCAACGGCTGGCTTTTTTCTTTCTCCGGAAATATTTGCCCAAAACGAATACGAGCCTGTCGTTAGTTTTGAAATGCTTGACGATTCTATAAGTTTGCCTCAAAGTATTCAGAATGCAGCCCAAGTGAGGCGAATTCTGGAACAATCCGGAAATGTACTTTGTGTGTTTCAGGGACATGTTCATGAGGAAAGGTACAACCTGATCAATAATATTCACTATTATTCGGTGAATGCGGTGGTTGACAGCGATGGCCCCGAAAACAACAGTTACATGATTGTTGATATTTACAAAGATGGGAGCCTGAAAATAAATGGCTTCCGTCGGGCAACCAATCGGGAATTTAAATCTGTTATACAATGAAAAAAAAATTAGTAATCCTTTCAGGAGCCGGCATGAGCCAGGAAAGCGGTATTCGCACTTTCCGCGACATGGGTGGATTGTGGGAGGAATATGATGTGATGGAAGTCGCTACCCCGGAAGCCTGGCAACGAAATCCGGAACTGGTCATGAAATTTTACAACGACCGGCGTAAACAGTTATACGAAGCTACACCAAATGCCGGTCATCGTGGGTTAGTCGATCTGGAAAAGGATTTCGATTTGCATATCATTACCCAGAATATTGACGATCTGCACGAGCGGGCTGGCAGTTCGAAGGTGTTGCATTTGCACGGAGAACTGAAAAAAGCCCGTAGTTCGGTTGACGAATCACTGATTTACGACATCGATGGCTGGGAACTGAAATTCGGACAGAAGTGCGCCAAAGGAAGCCAGTTGCGACCGCACATTGTCTGGTTTGGCGAAGCTGTACCGGCAATGGATGATGCGATTCCGATCGTCGAAAGTGCCGATATTCTGGTGGTAATCGGGACTTCGCTCAACGTGTATCCGGCTGCCGGATTGATCAATTACGCGAAAAAAGGCACTCCAATTTTTGTGATCGATCCTGAACGTCCTGCAACTTTCATTCGTAATGTGACCTACATTCAGGAAAAGGCCGGAAAAGGTGTTGAACTATTGAAAGAACAATTAATCAATTCATTATGAAACAATTTTACTTGTTGGTTTTTCTGATCGTATTTGCAGGGTTGACCGGCTTTTCGCAGAAGTTTGAAGGAGGTGTCTTGGGCGGTTTAAATGCATCGCAGGTTGACGGCGACACCTATAGTGGTTACAAGAAACCGGGAATTGTTGCCGGAGGTTATGTGCTGACCAAACTGTCGCGCACAGTATTTGCCGGTATGGAACTTAAATTCGCGCAAAAAGGTAGCCGGAACATTGATTCCCTTGCAACCAACGGTCGGATCAAATACGTCATGCGTTTAAATTACGTTGATCTTCCGGTTTACCTTGGAATTAGGACCAGCGACAGGATTTCGATTCTGTTCGGCCTGTCACCTGGATACCTTTTAAGTGGTACTGAAATCGATGATTATGGCAAATTTGCGCCGGAAGAACAGCATCCATTCAATGCAATCGATTTGGAGGCTCTCCTGGGTTTCAGGTTCAGGCTTTCCGAACGATTATCTGTTGATTTGCGCGGCGCCTATTCTGTTTTGCCTATCCGCGAACAGCCGGGAGATCCGCTCTGGTACTGGAAAAGCAACCAATTTAGCAATCTGCTCAGCACTACCATTCTTTACCGGTTGGATTTCTAAAATATTAAAAAACAATCCAATGACTACTAAATCGCTGCCTTTCATCCTGTTGCTTTTACAACTGTTTTCGTCCTGTACGGTTCAGGAGAAAAAAACGAATCGGGAAGACAAAAAAATCTTCAACGAATTATCCGAATCGTTGAATAAGGAATTGCTCGATGTTTGGTATCCGCGCACCATCGACAGTGTTTACGGTGGTTTTTTGAGCGACTTCGATTACAAGTGGGAAATGAAAGACCCGCAGAACAAGATGATTGTCACCCAGAGCCGCCATATTTGGACCTGCTCGACTGTAGCTGAATTTTATCCGGAGAGAAAGGATTATTTCCTGAAGATTGCTTCTCACGGCGTGCAATTCCTGAAAGATAAAATGTGGGACCCGAAACTGGGAGGTTTTTTTACTTTGGTCGATCAGCAGGGAAATGTGCTGAAATCGGGAAAAGCTGACCGGATCATGAAAGAAGCTTACGGAAACGCATTTGCCATTTACGGACTGTCGGCCTACGTTCGCCAAACCAACGATACTTCGGCGCTTGAACTGGCAAAAAAGGCATTTCTTTGGCTCGACAAACACAGCTACGATCCTCAATACGGTGGTTATTTTCAGTTTCTGGAAGCCGATGGAACACCTTTAAAAGAAGGTTTTCAGGGAGTTCCGCCAAAAGATCAGAACAGTTCCATTCATTTGCTTGAAGCTTTTACCGAATTGTACCGCGTTTGGCCCGATCCGCTGGTAAAAGAGCGTTTACTGATGATGCTGGAGTTGATTCGGGATAACATTACCACTTCCAAAGGTTATCTGCAATTGTTCCTGAACCGGGATTTGTCGCCTGTTTCGTTTCGTGATTCGTCTGAAGAAGTTCGGAAAAAGCAATGGTCGCTCGATCATATTTCGTATGGTCACGATGTCGAAACTGCTTACCTGATGCTGGAAGCTTCAGAAGTTGCCGGATTAAAAAATGATACACTGACTCTCCGGAAAGCAAAAAAGATGGTCGGTCATTCCCTCAAAAGCGGCTGGGATAAAAAGGTTGGCGGATTTTACGAGGCCGGATACTATTTCAAAGGACAGGATACGGTCACCATCATCAAAGACACCAAAAACTGGTGGGCACAAGCCGAAGGTTTGAACTCGCTGCTCATGATGTCAGAACTTTTCCCCAACGATCCACACAACTACAAATCACTTTTCCTGAAAGAATGGGAATACATCAAAACTTACCTGATAGATCATGAACATGGCGACTGGTACCCGAACGGAATAGACAAAGAGCCGGGTGAAAAGCTGGCTATGAAATCTCAAATCTGGAAAGGCAATTACCACAATTCGCGTGCACTGATGAATTGTATGAAACGATTGAATCAGTAATTCGATAATCGCGAATTACACTTTTTCAAGCAGAACCGTAAAATGCCGCATGATGGAAGCTTCTTTACGGATGATCAATCCGGTTCGTATTTCGTCGCGAATGGCATAAATATTTTTCAGGCCGGCTGCAACAACATCCATGTGGTTGTTTGAATAAGTCCGACGTGGAATTGCCAGGCGCAAAAATTCAAGTATTGGATACCTGTTGTCGTTGGTTTCCGGATCCCGGTCGGCCAGCAAGGTTCCCACTTCGACACCGCGCACCCCGGCTTCCAGATAAAGAATAACGGCAAGTGTCTGGGCAATGAATTCTTCTTTTGGAAGATGCGGAAGAAACTTTTTAGCATCCACAAAAACAGCATGTCCGCCTATAGGTTGCTGGATCGGGATTCCGTATTCCATCAGCTTGTTTCCAAGATAATGAACCTGTTTGATCCGTGTATCCAGAAAATCGTTGGTAGTCACTTCATCCAGACCCACGGCCAGTGCATTCATATCGCGGCCAGCCATTCCTCCGTAGGTCACAAAGCCTTCATACATGATGTTGAAAGTGGAGGCTTTATCGTACCAGTCAATATTTCTCATGGCCATAAAACCGCCAATGTTTACAGCGCCGTCCTTTTTGCTGCTCATGGTCATGGCATCGGCATAAGTGAACATCTCGCTCACAATTTCCTTGATTGTTTTTCCTGAATACCCTTCTTCCCGCTGCTGGATAAACCAGGCATTTTCGGCAAAACGGGCCGAATCGAAAATCACCGGAACTCCATATTTTAAAGCAAGTTGTTTTACTGCCTTCAGGTTTCCCATCGAAACCGGTTGTCCTCCCGACGAGTTGCAGGTAATCGTCATAATGAGGGCCGGAATATTTTTTTCAGGCTGAAGTTTTAACACCTCTTCAAGTTTGAAAAGGTCAACATTGCCCTTAAACGGATACAGACTGTCAGTATCAAAAGCTTCATTAATGGTACAATCAATAGCCTTTGCCTTGCGGAACTCAATGTGTCCTTTGGTGGTATCAAAATGGGAATTTCCGGGAACCAGGTCACCTTCTTTCAGTATAACCGAAAACAACACATTTTCGGCTGCACGTCCCTGATGGGTTGGAAGGAAGTATTCGAAACCGAAAATCTTTTGTATCGTTTCCTTTAAATGATAATAGGACGACGATCCGGCATAGCTTTCATCACCGGTCATAATGGCGGCCCATTGACGGTCGCTCATAGCTCCGGTGCCGCTGTCGGTCAGCAGGTCGATAAAAACCTTGTCGCTGCTCAAATTGAATAAGTTGTAATTGGCATCGGCAATCCATTGCACCCGTTGCTCACGGGTTGAACGGTAGATCGGCTCTACCATTTTTATTTTATAATTTTCAGCAAAAGGTAATTTCATGAGAAAATAATTGTATTAAATAATTGATTTGTAATGCGTTCTCATGGAACT
>JBBRXN010000145.1:0-9960 GCA_038248385.1 Bacteroidales bacterium | reverse complement strand
GTCAGTGCTGTTTTTATGAAGTTGTTCAAGTGCTTCAATCTCTTCTGTTTTCAGTATTATATATCTCATAATGAGATAAATGTACACATATTAAAGCATATATACAACAAAATACGACATTATATTATTCCTATTACTTAGTACAAATAAGAAGAAAAAAAAACCTTATTACCTTCATCTTTTTTCTTTACAATTTCAAGAAGGAGAATTCCATTCCGTCCGAAACAAAGCAACCTATTTGTTCATCATTTTAACGCGGACGATTTTTCAAGCCTTTAATCTATTTCTACCAATATTCCGCTCTTAACGGAGCTTTTACTGTAATGATATTTAAATATCCTGTTTTAACAATTTAGACCACTCTAAGCTCTTTGGTTTTCTTACTTTTGACCTGTATTTGTTGTTTGAGTGTATTTAATCGTTTTCAAAGTCAATGTAAACCAAGCCATGAAGGGCAAGCTACTTTTTATTTTCATCTTTTTTCTATCATTTGCCGAGTCTTCGAAGTCAGGACTTCCCTCATTTTCTGCAACCGAAAGCGAATCAATTCAGAATGACAAATCAGACAACCATCTTTCAGCTGAAAGATTTATTGTGACAGCAGCAACGTCCGACTTGACTGTTACCGTTAAAAATGTCAATTCCGTCCTCAGGAGCGCTGCTCAGGTTAAACTTTATGATGCCGGCAATTCATTGCTGATTAGTACACAAACCACGAACTCTTCTGGCCAAGCTCTTTTTGCAGGCCTTCCTGATGGAACCTACAATTATGATGTGACATACAAATCACCAGTTATCAGCCCGATTGCAGATAATACTGAGTTTTGGGGCAGTGGTCAGGTTACAATAAACGGAAGTTCGCAATCAGTATCTTTTACCCGGAATCAACCTTACATCTCCGCTGAAGCAAACTTCGCTCCGGCAACATTAAACTCCGGACAAGTTTCATCCGGAAGTTTCACAGTTAAAAATACACTTTCAACTTCAACAGATTCCTACGCTGCAGTTTGGATCGACCGCGATAAAACAAGTCTGTGGGATATTGCCCAAAATAGCTTGGCAAAAACAATCAATGCAGGCAGCACTTCCGCTTTCGGATTTTCAGTTGCTACAACCGTTGCTGGTACCTATTATTACTATGCTTTTGTCTATTCCAAAGTAAATGGCATTTACACAATCACCGATCAATATACGTGGACCCATGCTTTTGTTGTTGGCGATCAGGAACTAACGATCGAAAGCATCGCGATAATCGGGACTGTCTTTGGGCCCGGTTCAACGGTACATGTTGATGTTACTGTAAAAAACCCCGGTGCGGTTGCTAAGACCGGCAAGGTTGACATCAGAATTGACATGGACAAACTGCCTGCTTATAATTTTGAATCTCTATTTCAAGGTCCTATAACCATCCAACCGGGTCAGAAAAGTGTTTTTGGATTTGACTGGACGATACCCTTGGGTACAGCAGCCGGAACCTTTTATATCGCATCGGGCGTTCAGACTTTAACCAACAGCGGATATACCACGACTGATGCTTCCAACTGGGTTTATTCCTTTCAAAATGAGAATACTACCATTTCTCAGATCCAGTGGTCGGGTTATACCTGGACTGTAAAGGGAGGTGTCGCACTTGGACCCGGACCAAATGATTGGCTTGCAAATTCATCGAGCGTTTGGGTTGATGCCCAAGACAATCTTCACCTGAAAATACGAAAAATCGGTACCAAATGGTATTGCTCCTCCATCAGTACCAAACCATCACTGGGATATGGTGATTATACATTTCAGGTTTCGAGTGATGTTGAAAAGTTGGATAAAAATATAGTGGTTGGTCTATTCACTTATGAAACCGATACAAGAGAAATTGATATTGAGTTTTCGAGATGGAGTGATCCGGTCAATCCGGCAGGTTGGTTTAATGTTCAACCATCGGGTTCAAGCAGTAATCATAGCTTTCCGCTTAATTTATCAAATGTTTATTCAACCCATAAATTTCAGTGGAAACCATCAGAAGTATTTTTCCAAAGTTATTATGGCCATTCTCAGTATTTGCCTGAAAAGAACCAGCTAATAAGCGAATGGGCCTACTTCGGATCACAAATTCCACCAGCCGGAAATGAACGTATAATTCTTAACTTTTGGCTTTTCAAAGGTGTTCCGCCATCTGATCTGAAAGAAGCCGAAGTGGTGATTAAATCATTCACCTTCAAGAAAATTGGCGATTTAACGGTTCAGCTTCAGAATTTAGACAATACTTCAACTCCGGCACCCGGACCGAATGGAATTGTCAAGCTCTATAACAGCCAAAATGATTTGATCAGCACAAAACAAACGAACCAGAACGGAGCCGCTACTTTCGCCGGAATACCTGAAGGCAGTGGATATTATTATCAGGTATTTCATAATCCAACCAATCCTGCTTTAATTTTGGGGCAGGAATACTGGGGATCAAAGACTGATGTTAACGTAATTGCAGCCCAAACTACAAACAGTATTTTCAAACGGAATCAGCCAACCAGCGGAATAGTCAAAGTCTATAACGGGACAACTGATGTCACCGGGCAATTGGTTGAACCGAACACTCCATTGAGAATTGAACAACAGATCATCAATCCTTCGTTGCAAGTCCAGAGCTTAAAAGGAAGCGTAATTTTGGATCTTGATAAGAACAAACCCTACAATCAGTTTTTTACTGAAAGCAGTTTTTCTCCGATCCCGGCAAACGGTACATCAATCCGGTCATGGATTTTTACACCTACGGAAATAGGACAGTACTTTTCAAGCGGAAGTGTTCGAACAATGCTGAATAATGATACGCTGTATTGCGATGGCGGTACCTGGTCGGCAACGGCTTTATTTGGTGTAAGTCCCGCATTCGATTTCAATCTGATTTCGGAAATTGAGCAAAAAGTCACTCAAAACTCGACCGCAAACTGGTTGATTAAACTCAAAAATACAAGCCCTGCAAACGATGATTTTAGCCTAAATACAGATAAAGGAGCGTTCTTCTTTCAGGGGAAACAAATAGTGAAAACCCCGGTTCTTAAGCCAAATGAAGAGATCATTCTGGAACTGCGGTTTAATTCAGGAATAATTGGAATTGGTACCACTGGAAAAATTAAGATTTCAGTTATTTCAAATAAAGATCCAAACAGAAGAAAGGAAATTGAACTTACTTATACCATCATTCAATCAGCTTTGGTCCTGAAAACCAATAATGTGACATCAATTACATTCACCACCGCCACAAGTGGGGGAACGATCACTTCTGACGGAGGAACAACCATTTCGGCAAAAGGGATTTGCTGGGGCACAGCTGCGTATCCTACGGTTTTTCTTGATACAAAAACAGCGGGGGGATCAGGTACGGCAGCATTTTCAGGCAATATTACAGGCTTAACAGCCGGTACTACTTACCACGTAAGGGCTTATGCAGTTAATCCGGTTAGTGTAGCATATGGGAATGATGTTGTATTTACAACAGTTGCTATCAAACCACCTGTTGCCGGTTTTTCTGCAGTCCCCATTAACGGATGCATCCCTTTGACAGTTCAATTTACCGATCAGAGTAGCGAAGACCCGACTTCGTATTCGTGGGACATTGACAACAACGGATCAGTTGATTATACTTCGAAAAATCCGATACACACTTACTCAAAAGCAGGAACATATTCGGTAAAACTTACAGCTGCCAATATTTCCGGTTCCGGCTCCAAAATACTAACCAATTATATCACTGTAAATCCAATTGTATTGCCTGAAGTTAGTATTAGCGCCTTCCCTTCCATCATTAGTGAAACAGGCAAATTGGTCACATTTACGGCAGTTCCGGCAAATGGAGGTACAAATCCGAAATACGAATGGAAAGTGGATGGAGCAATTGTCGGGAATAACAGTTCAATTTATGCAACAACCGGGTTGACCGACGGGCAAATTGTTTCTTGTCAATTGACATCCAATTATCCATGTATAAATTCTGCAACAGCAATATCGAATTCTATAACGATGAAGGTAAATTTCCCGGTAGGCAGCGAGGTTATTTCAATCAATGATTTGATTAAGGTATTTCCAAATCCAACCACCGGAATGATCACAATTGACGGACTTCCTGAAAATCAAAAATCCACAATTGAAGTTTTTTCAGCTACCGGAAAACAAATCATAAGAAAAATAACCTATTCAACCAAGGATGAAATTGACATCGGAAAACAAGTACCGGGTGCTTATCTTTTGGTAATAAATAAACAATCAATCAAAATTGTAAAGAAATAACGGTTGTACTACAAAATTTGAAATCTTACTTTCACAGGGCAACCATCTGATTTTAATATGTTTTATAAACCGCATTCATCACATTCAAGGTCTGTTTGATCCAAACCCGGTAACGGGAATCGGGGCTCCAGGTATTTCCGGCTGAACCGAAATCGCAGAAATGAACCGGACGCGGATTTCGGAATTCGCCTTCAAGATCGGTTCCCAAAATCAAAGGAGCGGTAAAAGACATCCATATATTTTCGGGTTTATCAATCACAGGCTGAAGTTCAACTAAATTATTTTTGTTTTGCACAATTGCAGTTTCATCAACAAATCCATCGTTAAACCTTGAATCCCGGGCAAGTAAAACGGGTCCTCTCATGATTGCCTGATATCCGTTAAGCGTAATTAAACGACCGCTCACATCAAGATTAAGGACCACTATATCTCCGGGTTTCCATGCACGTTTAATCTTCTGATAGCTTCCCGATTTGATACCTTCAACCGAAACTCCATTTACTGATATACTTGTTTGATTGCTCCAGGCCGGAATGCGCAAAGCCAGCGTAAAAGCTTCAGTTTTTTCGGGTTGAAGTATAATTTCTATTCGATCGGATAAAGGATAATTGGTGTTTTGCTTCAGAGTCACTTTGTTCTTTGTGTTCAACTGCACCGAAGCAGAGGATTGAGTGTACAAATTCACCACAATTTCGTTTTCGGCGCTCATCAAAGCCAATTCGGGCAAAAGCGTAAAAGCGCGTGGCCCGTTGGCATTGCAGCAATTGATGTGCATTCCGCATTGTTCCTCTCCTTCGTGGCGTCTGCCTTCGAGCGGACTGTATTTGGCAATTTGCGAACCGTCATATTTCATGGAAGCCATCAACGCGTTGTAAACCGATTTTTCAATCTGATCGGCGTACATCGGATTACCAGTGATTCTGAGCAGGTTATTGCACAATTTAATCCAGGTAAAGGTCACACAAGTTTCCATCGTGTGGTAGGTTGGGTCGGTTTGATTTTGCCCGCCAAGGTAAAAACATTCGAAAGCTGTACCCGATCCTGCCACATTGATTTCAGTATCAATGATGTTCTGAACCGACAGTTCTGCTGATTTTAAATAATCGGCTTCACCTGTAATGCGGTAAAGTTCGAGCAATCCTTCGTAACATGACATCATCTCGTAAGCTTTCTGTCCGTTATCCCACGTCCACCAACTGTCAGGTTTAGGGAAACGGTCGGCCACATTAACACTATCGATTGCTTTACTGATGAGTTTCGGCCCATCCGCAGTTTCCCATTGGGCCACGATGTATTTCGCAAAATCGAGATAGCGCTTTTCGCTGGTATGCCGATACAGTAAAACCATCGGTTCCAGAATTGAGCTGCTTGGCATTCCGCGGTAATTGCCGGTTTTCACAATATCCGCCTTTCCCGGACCTACCTGAGAAAGCAGATGATCGGCCAGTTTACGCGAAGCTTCCAGCGCTTTTTTATCGCCTGAAATATCGTAATAAGCCAATAATCCCAACAAAGTGTATTTTCGGCCCCAAATGTCCCAGTGCTGCAATTGCGCTTTCGAAGTATAATTGCCAATATATCCATCAGGCGTTTGGGTGGCCAGCAATCCTGAAATTGCATTCTGAATAATTTTCAGCAATTCAGGATCGTGATTGTATTCGTAGGCGGCAATGGCCGAAAGAATCCATTTTCCCCAAAATTCCGTTTGCCAAAGCCTTGTTTCGCTTCGGATTTTAAATGGTTCGATCAGGTGTTGAACATCCTGTGTTTTGATTCGCTGACCGATGCACAAATCAATCTTATCGCCTAAATAACCATCGATATGAATGTTGGAAGGAATCCAGGATTGAAAAACATCAGCTTTTGCCGGTACCGGTTTGGATTGTGCGATCAGAAAACATGGTAAAATTAAATTAAGGGAAAGGATTAGATAAAAAAATTTCATAATGAAGAATGTTTGTTTGATTAACTCATTTTTTCGAAACCGTATCGTAACTCATCCGACCCCCTCTTTTCCTGAGCCGTTTTTCTGAAAACCTGGACTGAGACTGATTACTTCTTCACCACCTCATCCAAAGTCAGCACCCGTGGCGAATTGTACAAAGCCTTCACAATTTCGTGTGTATTGTGCGTCCATGGAAAGTGCGCCCAGCACATAAACCACGACCATTGCGGTTGTTGTTCCAAAGTGGCAGGAGTTGGTAAATCGCCCACTTCGCCCAAAGCAATCAGCTTGCCTTTACCCAATTTGACCAACTGATCATGGTGCGACTGCTTGTAGTCATTTTTGTAAACATCAGCTGCCAGAATATCGACGTATTTTGCTCCCGGATAGAACAATTCGTAAGGATATGCCTGATCGTCCTTCCATTCGCGCGGGGCGTTGGTATTCCACACCCAAATCAGGTTATTTAAATGATGGTAATTCACATACCGGTCGTACATCATTTTCCATAATTTCTGAATGCCGTCCTTGCCGGGGCGATTACCGTACCAGAACCACATGCCATTCATTTCATGATAAGGACGCCAAAGTACCGGGATATGGGCATCGCGGAGTTTCTTCAGCAATTCGGCCCTTTGGTCAATTTTGGCCAACCACATTTTATGGTATTCAGTTCCGGGAGTGACGATCTGTTTCCACTGTTCGTCAGTTACCATGCCTTTTACACTTCTGGCAAAACCCATACTGTCGTGATCAAAAGGTTTCACCTGATGATACATCAGCGTGATGATGCAGCCTTTGTAGTATTGCCGGATAACTTCCTGAACCAATTCATCATCAAGCGACGAAATATCTGTTCCCCACATTGCCGGAATTTTTCCCGTCATGGCAATGATACTATCGGTTGACCGGGTATATTCTTTCAGACTTGGGTAATTGTGCTGAGCAGATAAGGTTGACTTGCCTTTCAGCGAATACAGGTAACTCAGCAAGGCTTTCGCCTCAGGAGAAGCTTTGGAATTGACTGGCTGAAAGCTTTTGGAAGAGGCTGAAAAGCAGGTTACAATCAGCAAAATGGAAATAATCAGAAATCGTTTCATAAGATTGGTCTAAGTTGGTTTAAAATATTGAGCAGAAGAAATAGTCTTTGTTTTTCAAAACGTCCATCCAATTCTAATGTTTAAGGGTATGCTGATCGTCCAATATTTTCCTCGTGAATTGGTTATGGAATAAATATTGGGATGTCTTGGTATTTCCACCTCATCATCAGGATTTTTTCTGTCAAAGTGACTAACATCTTTGTAGCGAAGACCCAGTCCGGCATAAAAGTCGAACGAAAATCTTTTAACAAAGAGCTGGTAGCCAAATTTAAGATTGATACTGTAAGTTTGCTTTTTTATTCCAAAGGTGTCCGGAATTAAAGTATAATTGAAAGAAGTGTCCGATAAATTATCTTTAATGCGCAAATTCAAAACATCCTTGTACCGATTTTTCATGTAGTTAAGTTCCAGACCTAAATATGGTCCCAATGGTGCAGATTTATTGATGTAATATCGCTCTTCAACCGACAATCGGTATCCCCTGATATCTGGATTAAAACCATTAGCCTGATCTATAAAACTTTCCGGAAGCAAATAAGACCCCATTATTTGTGTTGAAAAGTAGTCTCCGGTTTTTCTTTCATAACTGATTTCAAGTGCCGGATTTACAAATCCAATCAATTTCAGAGGCGTGAACTTAATGATGTTCTTGTATTCTGACATAGTGCTGTCCAATGGCTCGTAGGGCAGGTAATTGGTCTGGTCGCTATTGGTGTCAATATAAATAGTATGCGGGTAACCATATCGTTCCGGATTATTCTTATCTATAATAAATCCTGCCCAATAGATAGATGGATAAAGATTCAACCAATATGCGAATGAATTTCTTGCTTTTATGTTTATGCTTTTTACATTATTGTCATTAAATGCAGTGATGAAAAGTGGATACTTACTTCTTTCAACTGTTGCAAAATTATGAGTACTGATATTCTTCAAAGTGTCTTCATTAACAACAACCTTGCAGGGCACACTTGTTATGATAGTCAAATTCTCTGTCCGCGTGTTTAAAAGTGTAGCGCACGAGCTAAAAAATAAAGGAATTACCATCAATAGTGTCCAGTTTTTCATCCTGACATTAATAATTATACTTTCGGTAACGTCCACGGAGCGCGGTAAGTTGCCTTAGTCATTGCATTGGCTTCCGGATCGTTCAGAAATTCCTGTTTGTCGCCATCCCAAACAATCTTCCGTCCAAGGCGGTAGGCAATATTTCCCATTTGTGCGAAACGGGCAATATGAGCGCCGGTTTCGATGTCGCAATTGGGTTTGTTATGGGTTTTCATACAATCAATAAAGTTGGCCACATGCAAATCAAGACCTTTGCCGGAACCTTTCTGAATCGGCACATCGGCAAACCCTTCTTTGGCGCTGGTACTTTTGTTTTCAGCCATCACCTCCCATCCGGCACGATCAACAATCAGGGTTCCGTATTCGCCGATAAAGGCGACACCATGTCCGCGACGCTTAAACTGCGCCCCATAAATTCCAATGGTGTGATCCCATAAAATTCCAAAATCGCCAAAGTCATACATGGCCATCATGGTGTCAGGCGTTTCCATGGCATCGGTAGGGAAAGCATATTTTCCTCCTGAAGAGCTGATCGCTTTTGGAACGTATTGATTCATTCCAAACAAAGCATAATCGAGCAGATGAACACCCCAATCGGTCATTACCCCGCCGGCATAATCCCAGTACCAACGCCAGCTTGCATGAAACCGGTTTTGATTAAAGGCATGTTCAGGACGAGGCCCCAGCCACATATCGTAATCAACACCGGCAGGAACTGCCGCATCGGTAACCACCGGAATCGATTTTTTCCAGCCCACATAAGACCATGCACGTACCGAACGAACACGCCCCAGGTTTCCTGACTGGATATACTTGACTGCGTCGAGCCAATGCGGGTCGCTGCGTTGCCACTGTCCTACCTGTACCACCTTGTCGTATCGTTTGGTCGCTTTCACCATCAGGTTACATTCTTCGATGGTGTAGCCGAGCGGTTTTTCGCAGTAAACATCTTTGCCTGCTTCCATGGCATAAATCATCGGAATGGCGTGCCAGTGATCAGGTGTTCCGATAATTACTGAATCAATATCCTTTTGCTCAAGCAGTTTCCTAAAATCGCTGAAAAGCACTGGCTTTTTACCTGTCAGTTTTTCAACTTCGGTAGCGCGTTTGTTCAGCACGTTTTGGTCAACATCACACATAGCAGCACAAACCACATTGGGCTGTTTCAGAAAAGCTTTCAGGTCTTCAAATCCCTGGTTGTTGCAGCCGATCAGGCCAACAGTTACCCGATCGTTGGCACCCACACACCCGGCATTCATCAAGGTGGGAAAAATACTCAAGGCAGCAGCCACTGTGGCCGATTGTTTGATAAAAGTTCTGCGATCGTTAGTCATATAATTGTATTTAAGTTAGTTGAATTACAAGGAGCACCCCGGAAAGTATATAACCGAAATGTTGTTATTATTTCTAATTTTATTGGCTTTAAAAATAGGTCATAAAGGTAACCAATCCTTTTTGACCAGACAATATTAGTCAATTCAACAAACAATAATTCGCTTATGAGACCTTATATTTTAGCCGAAACCAATTGGAAAACCGTCAAAGACGAGCAATATCAACTGGTTGTACTGCCGT
>JBBRXN010000144.1:0-9970 GCA_038248385.1 Bacteroidales bacterium | reverse complement strand
GGTTGATAATAATAAGTTTATCCCCGATTATCCCATCTGAACCCAATGTAACTTTACAATCCGATTTTATAAACTGCCAAACGTCTGTTTTTATCATCAGATCGACTCTTACCGTTGTATCATTAACAATTATTATATTGTCAACTGTACCGACATTGATTCCTGAAAAACGAACATTATTACCAACCTGTAATCCACTTACATTCGAAAAAGTGGATGTAAGTTTAAAAACGGGATTAAATAAGTTCTTTTGTTTCCCAATAAGAAATATGGCCAGTACAAAAATAGCCAACCCCCCTGCAACAAATAATCCCAATCTGATTTTAAAATTTTGCATACGAATATCCATTTCGCTAAAATACAGTTTGGTAATGGTGAATGTATTACAGAAATTTTGAAATAAGTTACATCTTTCACATATTCTTAAGGCAATTCCTATTTGGGTTCTTCTAACTTATTGGAATAAGCAGTATATTTCAGTAAAATATTGATTATTCTACAAATTTGTATCCGATTCCTTTGAGGGTTTTGATGTGATCGTTGCCGATTTTTTCACGGAGTTTCCTGATGTGAACATCAATGGTGCGGTCTCCAACCACCACATTGTCGCCCCAAACTGAATAATAAATTTCTTCGCGGGTAAATACTTTTCCCGGCTTGGAAACGAGCAGAGACAGAAGTTCAAACTCTTTTCGCGGTAAGACCATTTCACGCCCATCCTGAATGATCAGATACCGTTCCTTGTCAATGACAAGCGTTCCTACAGTGACGGTGTGACCACTATCAACGATGGTTACCGGAGGTATTCCAAATCCGGATGTTCTTTTCAGGAGAGCTTTTACCCTACTAACCAAAACTTTAGGCCTGATTGGTTTAGTGATATAATCATCGGCACCTGCTTCAAAACCTGCAATTTGCGAATAATCTTCGCCGCGTGCGGTCAGGAATGCAATCATAGTATGCTGAAGCGCCGGAATTCTCCTGATTTCTTCGCAGGCAGCAATTCCATCCATTTCAGGCATCATCACATCCAGAATAATCAGGTCGGGAAGTGTTCGTTCTGCAATCTTAATTGCTTCAGCGCCATTTTGGGCCGTGTAAACTTTATATCCTTCTTTTTCCAGGTTGTAGCTGATAAACTCCAGAATATCAACTTCATCATCAACCAGTAGAATTTTATATTGACTGTCGCTCATAGTAGTTCTGATTTTGAAATTAAAGGTAAAAGATTACATTTGAATCAATAACACTGTTTGTTTTAAAAACGCCTGAAAATTAGTAATTTCATTTGAAACTAACATGTTTATTTGGCTTTTTCAAGAGTGAAAGTAAAGGTTGTTCCCTTATCGGCAATACTTTTTACATTGATGGTCTGATCATGGGCTTCGATGATGTGTTTCACGATGGATAATCCAAGCCCTGTTCCACCCTGTTCGCGCGACCTTGATTTATCGACACGGTAGAAACGTTCGAAAACGCGGTACAGATCAATTTTATCGATTCCGATACCATTGTCGGTGACTTCTATCAGAACCGTTTCGTGCAAATCGTAGAATCCGACTTTAACATAGCCGCGTTTTTTCCCATACTTGATACCATTGCCCACCAGGTTGTTCATCACTTCCATTATCCGTTTTTTATCGGCATGAACCATCACGGGCTTGTCGGTTTTAGTGACAAACTGAAGGGTGATATTTCGCTCGCTGGCAAGCATCTGAGCCAGTTCAAATACTTCCTCGGTCAGTCGGACCAGATCAAAATTGACAAAATTCAATGTCAGCTCGCCTGATTCCAATTTGGTGATCGATTCCAGGTCTTCCACGATCGAAATCATCCGGTCGATACTTTTTTCGGAACGCTGAAGATAAAGTTTATTGATTTTTGGGTCGTCAATTCCTCCTTCGAGCAAAGTAAGAACGTAACCCTGAATATTAAAAATCGGAGTTTTCAATTCATGCGAAACATTGCCGACAAACTCTTTACGGTATTTTTCCAGATCTTTCAGGCGGGTAATTTCCAAAGTCTGATTTTTTGCCCATTCCTCTACCTCTTTCTGGACATCAGAAATATTTGTTGAACTAACTTTTTCCAACAACTTTTCTTTTTTCCCGCTGATCGGAACATCACGGATAGTTTTATAGATTGGTTTAATTTTTTCGTTGATATATCTGTTCAGGATAAAAAGCACCAAAAAATAGGAAAGTGCACCGAAAAGGAATATGGAAGAGATGGAATAAATAGGATCGAAATCTTTTTTTGAAACGATCAGGAAGAACCCGAAATTAAAGATGAGTAACAATACTGAAATTGATAGCGACAACCGCTTTGCTGAATATGTCTTCATAAGCGAATATACATCTTGATTTACTGGTGTAAAATTAACTGAATTTATCAATTTTGCTTCCTTCTCACATCAATCCTTGCTTGCGACATTCTTTCTCTCAGTCCACCTTCAGGTAAAAACTCTTTTTCAAGGTTTTATTTATGACAAAACAAAATAAAAAATCCGGTTCGTATCTGAACCGGATTTTTATAAGGTTTTACAAGAAATCAAATGCCGAAATCACTTTTAATCCGGTCAACATAGTCGAGTTTTTCCCATGTGAACAGTTCTACTTCGGTTTCAATCCGGCCATTGTAGGGCGATTCAAACACTTTAGTAACGGTTTGTGGCTGGCGGCCCATGTGTCCGTAAGCCGCAGTTTCGCGGTAAATCGGGTTACGAAGTTTGAGTCTTTCTTCGATAGCCGCAGGGCGTAAGTCGAATAGTTTCTGAATTTTATCCGAAATCATAGAGTCCGAAAGGCCGGGAAGGGCGGTTCCTCTGGTTTCAACATAAACGCCAACAGGTTTTGCAACACCGATGGCATACGAAACCTGTACCAGCATTTCACGGGCAACGCCTGCTGCAACCATATTCTTGGCAATGTGACGTGCGGCATAAGCGGCTGAACGGTCAACTTTTGACGGATCTTTACCTGAAAATGCACCACCACCGTGGGCTCCGCGGCCACCATAAGTATCAACAATGATTTTGCGTCCGGTAAGACCGGTATCTCCATGAGGCCCGCCAATAACGAATTTGCCGGTTGGGTTCACATGGTAAACAATTTCCCCTTCAAACAAATGCTGAACTCGTTTCGGTAGTTGTGCTTTCACGCGTGGAATCAGGATTTCAATCACATCTTTCTTGATTTTTGCCAGCATGGGTTCGTCGGCATCAAATTCGTCGTGCTGGGTCGAAACAACAATGGTATGAACCTTTTTGGGTGAATTGTCATCGTTGTATTCGATAGTAACCTGCGATTTTGAATCGGGACGAAGATAAGTCATCACCTTTTGCTCGCGGCGGATAGCAGCCAGCTCGATCAAAATAAGGTGAGATAATTCGAGTGGGAGAGGCATGTAATTGTCGGTTTCTGAACACGCATAACCGAACATCATTCCCTGATCACCGGCTCCCTGATCCATTTTGTCGGCTCTTTCAACGCCACGGTTGATATCCGGGCTTTGCTCATGAATGGCGCTAAAAACGCCGCACGAGTCGCCATCAAAACGATATTCAGCTTTGGTGTAGCCAATCTGGTTAATCACTCGTCGGGCAGTTTCCTGCACATCAACATAAGTATTCGATTTTACTTCTCCGGCAAGAACAACCTGTCCGGTAGTGACAAGGGTTTCACATGCCACTTTCGAATGTGGGTCGAAGGCCAGAAATTCGTCAACCAAAGCATCGGAAATCTGATCGGCCACTTTATCCGGATGACCTTCCGATACTGATTCGCTTGTGAAATAATAACTCATAATCTGATCAATTTTATATGCACCAGAAACAATCAGTTAGCCACTGAATGAATTCAGGCACAATAGATTATTAAAAAGTGTTATGGAATAATTGATCGTATAGCAAGATGAAAAGCTGGATCGTTTTAGCATTTTTTTCCGTGGTTGCAATCAGTACAAATTTATCCACATAACAGGTGCAAATATAGGAACTTTTTTAAGACAAAATAGTCTTAATCTGGGAAACTCAATTTTTTATAGAAAAAATTCAATGAAATAAAAGTCTGAATAAAACAAGGCTGTGGTTTTAAATGCCAATGGCATACAACTCCGGAAAGTTATATGCCATTGAAATTGAGTGAACAGAATTTAAGCCTCAATCAATTCGGAAGCAAAATCTTTAACTGAACTCAATTTTATTGGGAATTTCTTTAATACTTCCTGCATTTCGATCTGATCGCCTTTGGCAACACAAAGCATCAGCCCGGCAAACGACTTCTGCATGGGATCTATAGCTGAGTCGAGTTGTGACTGGAGTCCTTCAACCGGAATATGTTGAACTTCGATCTTCTTATTCAAAACTTCTTCAAAGATTTTTACTGCATCAAGCTGGCTAAGATTTTCAGGGCCGCCCAGTTCAAGCTCTGCATTCACAGCAGCCGGGTTTGAAATACATTCGACCATGAATTTCGTTACATCTTTAATAGAAATATAAGACATTGGACTCGATCCGTCGCCACAGAGGTTTACCTTGCCATTAACTGGATCGAAACCCACAACTGCCGAAAGCCAGACTTCCATAAAGTAGCCTGGTTGAATAATGGTATAATTCATTCCGCTGTTTTTCAGGTGCTTCTCAACCTTTCGCTTTGCATTGTTTAACGGAAAGTCCAGATCGATATTCTTCGTAAATGATGTGTAAATAAAATGTTTCACCCCGGCTTCTTTTGCTGCATCTATCAGGTTTATCATTCCTTCTTCATCCACTTTCCGGATATCGTTTTCACCGGGAATATAGCAAAATGGCATCGATGATGCCGTTGTGATTACGGTTGATACATCTTCCAGTATTTTGGGAAAAGTTAATCTGTCGCAGATATCACCTTCCATGAGTTGTACTCCGAGTGATTTCAAGCTATTCAGCTTAGATGGATCACTTGTATTGCGGACCATTGCCCTTACCGGAAGTTTTTTTGAACTGAGCAGACGGCAAACTTCGTTGCCAACCATGCCTGTAGAACCAATTACTAAAATCATTTTTAAATAATTTAAAAGTTTAGAAATGCAGTTTCTTATCGTTTTGAAATCGTATACTTAGGATTACTGTCATCGGTTAAGTCCAACGTAAAGTCATACAAACCGGCCTTAACTTTAATATTCTCACCACCATTAACAAATTTCCCTTGTTCGTTATTACCTAAGTTAAAACTCCAGTCATTATTAAAGCGGAATTTAATTTCGCCATCCGTTAACTTTACATTTTTCAGAACCCAGATTCCCTTTTTATTTTTATCCTCGCCGAATTGAATATCGGGCCCGTCCCAGCCATTCTTTGTTGCACTACCAAACAAACCCCAGAAAGCAACAACTTTATCTACTTTTTGCAAGCGTTCCAATGCATTTATTTGTTTTGGATTGAGTTTTAATGCTTTTTCAAAATACTCAATTGAGGTTTTTTTATCACCAATGTTTTGATAAGCATAGCCAAGTGTGCTATATGATTCTGCATCTTCCGGATGCAATGAAGCATTCAATTTAAAGATGGTGATGGCATCCTGGGCGTTACCACGATCTCGTATCTCATAACCTAAACTCTCGACGAGCGAACGATCCCAATTATAATTATCCTTTTCAGGACCGGTTATCATACTTTGGTATTTTTCAACGGTCGCTGCTATTCCTTTCTCCAAATACAAGGGCATTAAAACAGCAAATGGATTTTGATCGATATAACCGGTTTTTACTCCGGGCAACTTATCCAGCTTTATATATTTCTCAACCCAAGCCCCATTTTTATCGGGATGCCCTTTATCATCAACAGGATAAGTTTGGATCAACGTGTCGTTCCTCAAAACCATCGACAACTTGACGGTTGTGCCTTCCCATGGTTTATAAAAAAGGTAAGCTACATTTTCTTCATATTTGGTGCCATCAAGTTTGAATGTTCCTGAAGCGAACATATCAGTTACAGTTGTCCCTGATTTAGATCGCCCAACGTTCATGAACCGATTGCCTGACCAAATTTTAATAACGTCAACATCAGACTTCCCCGGGAAATCAGTAACCACTTTATCACCATTAATAGTTTGGGTTTGAACAACCTTCCAGGCACCTTCCAGAACTATCGGTTTTTGTTGACTATAGCAATTCAGGCTTAATGCAATCAGTACGAAGCAAAAAATTCTTATTTTCATTTTTTTGTAATTTTAAGGGTAAAAAATCCAATCAAACCGGTGCATTCATCACACCCAATTGTTCCATCAGCATCATCTGGTCGGCAATCATCCAATGATGCACTATTTTATCGTTTTCAATGTCATAGCTGATAACAAAAGGAAATTCAACATTCCGATTAGTTGGTTTGATGCCGTTCAGTTCACCTTTATGGCAACCTCTAAACCTTGCCCGAACCACTAATTTGTTGCCCTCGGCAATTATTTCATCGCCAAACAATTCGTACAGCGGAAATACGTTGTCGAAAAAGACAATATGGTTAATAAGTTCTTCATCCGAAATATATTCTTCCAACAGTTCTCTTGTTTTGGCTACTCCGCTAATAGCATTAAAATACCGGATAATGAATTCCTTGTTTTGCTTTTGCTGTTCCATGTTGTTAAGATTTAATGTTTTATCAAAGGTATGTTCTGTAATTAAAGAGTGTTATCTCTTTTATTGCAATCTTTTATTCATTTGTTGCATTTTTGGTGCTACTGCGAAAAACGGAAAGCTGAGAAATGAGATTTTAGTTCTGCGGTCGTTCTTTTTCCCGGAAACTATTTGTTGGTAACAACCTTTTTAAAGCTTATGTGTAACACACTCACAACTACAATGGAAATTATTTTGCCAGTATTGATTCTAATTTTTTAAAATCTAAAGCCTCTTAAAAATTTGTAAATGCTTCTTTTGTAACCGCTTCATTTGTTTGTACTGTTAATTAGATACAAATAAACTGAGACTCGGCTTTGGAATAGAAGTTATCAAAATAATATGGAGCAGTAAAATAATTTTTTTCAAGTGGTGGAGTTGTTGAGTTTATTTATCCAGCATCGCTTGCAGTTTTTCAAAATCAAAATTTGTTCTAAAATCTTTGATCATTTTGTCAGTTAGCTGATCTGCATCCTTTGTATTGCCTTCAAATTGTATCGATATAAATTGTATCGATGTTGCGGGTAAGCTTTTATTTATATAATCCGGGTTAATAGTAACCCATTGTTTCCCCTTTGTAACATCGTTGGCATAACTTGCTTTTCTTAAATAAGCTACTTGTTCTCTACCGTCACCAATATAAACCATCGGTTTATTTAGAAA
Organism: Bacteroidales bacterium; assembly: GCA_038248385.1. Classification (GTDB taxonomy): domain Bacteria; phylum Bacteroidota; class Bacteroidia; order Bacteroidales; family Prolixibacteraceae; genus Aquipluma. The sequence continues at coordinate 2,659 of JBBRXN010000144.1, read as the reverse complement.
TTCTTTGGTGCAGCCGACTTTAAAGTTATCTATTTCTCCGGGAGAAGCCGTATTACGTGGATCAGCTCTCCGTGCTGCATTATAGCTGGTTGTCCATTTTTTAAACAGGCCTAAAAAATCACCAATACTTACTGCCTTAAATAAAGGCACAGTATCTTTTGTAATAATTACGGATGCGTGTTTCCAGCTATCCCAATTGTAAAAATATAAAGGAAAGCAATTAAAATTTTCCGGCTCTTGTTCTTTCGTAATATAGTAAACTGTTTGCCCGTTCAGGCTATCGGTTTTATCCTTATCTAAAATAAAATCCGGTTGCTTTTTTTTATCTTTAACCAGGTTGGGTACAAAACCATTGATGTACACATAAATATTAACAGTAGGATTGCCGGTGCTTTTAATAAACTCTCCATTGTCCTTGCAGGTTATGGGTTGCGAACCTATTTCTATTACACCTTTTACCAGACCCTCATTACTTATATTATCAACCTGTGCCCTCCACTTGCCCACCATTCCTGTGTTCTGATTAAAAGTCGAATCAAAGAGTTCATATATTTTTACCATTTTACTGTACATCACTTCAGTGTTGGCTTTATTCTCTTTTTCCTTAGTGCCAATGTATTTATAGGAGTTGGTTTGCACACAGGAGTATGGAAGCTTAGCAGCAATCTCGACGGTGCATTGCGAAAAAACACTTAATGAAATTGCAAGAGCGATTGAAAGAGAAAGTATTATTTTCATATAATATTTTTAAATTTTAAATCTGTGGAAAAATCAGGACTTCCAACGTTCAACCCCATTGTTCCTGCCTGACTGCAGGCTGAAGTCTTATTCATTTATAAAATAATAACCGCTGATATCTGCATAATTATAACGCTGAGAGGTAAATAGTTTGCCGGTATGATAATATTTTTTTTTCTGAAATGATTGCAGGTTTTCATAGGTCCTACGGTAGCCTGCATTGTAGCTGTTGGAAAAGAATCTCACTTTTTCTGCGGTGCTGGAAAATTTTTTGTTCGCAAATTTTTGTTCGCAAATTTTATAAAATGCACACAGGTACTGGACCTGCATTTCGATGCTGGTTATCCTTGCTATTCTTGCCTTGCGGTTGGGCTCGTTATCAGCCAGGTTGTAAAACCCGCTTATTTTTGATCGGGAAATAAAAAACGTGTCTTTTAACCCTGCCAGGTCCTGCTCCACCATTTCGGCAAAAGAAGGTTTCATTTGAAAATAGCCCACGGAAAAATCTGCATAATCCTTCCCTTCACTTACGTATAAATATTTCAGTGAATTTATTTCTATGGCATCAAATACCGTATTGTAGCGTATCAATTCCGGAAAAACAATTGCTTTTAGTTCTTTGAACGGAATGTTAAACTGGTCAGCATTTTTTTGAATACCGTCTTTATTTTGCTGTAGCCAGTTTACCGCCCAGGTATAGTCGCTGCCAAACGCTTGTTTATAATTATCGGTTACAGGTATTGTAAAAGATACAAACAAAATTGCTAACAGTATCAGTATGGGTTTCATAATCATTCATTTAGCAGTATTTGTTTATATTTAAAATTCAAATTTGCCGATGTAAATATCATTCTTACATTTCCTGAACCAGGCAAGATAAGTTTTACCATTATCCGTAATTACCTGTGGAAATATAATGCCCATCTTTTTTTGGGATCCATCCAAATAGGTGAGACTACCATCGTCCATATAATAACAAATTTTAGAAGGGGTGCTGCCAACTATTAGTCCATCGGCGATTATACCGCCATACGCTTCGCCGGTGAATTTTCCTATTGGTTTGCCGTCACTGAATACCACGCGGGTTTCTATGTCAACATACACAAGTGCTCCGCTGTTTGTTAGCCTATATTTATCGCCACCATCCGTCCTCACTATTTGAAAAGATTTTCCATCACTTTTGGTCAATATATAAGTATTCTTAAACTTGCCGCCGCTTTCTAATAATTTACTACGGTCCTCAAATTCCTTCTCTGTCAGGGTTTTCAATTCTATAAAGACCGCTTTTTTCCCATCCGGGCTTATGATTAAATTGCCCGAATGCCCCATATAGGAGGCATCGTTTGAGGCAAGTGGTATTCTTTTATCGTTGGCAATAAAATAGGATTTGCCCTTATCATCCGTAGCTACTATGTACACATTTGCTTCATCCTCTGAAATATTTAAAATGGGCTTACCTGCAAATTTCCCATAATTTTTTCCTTTTATTATGATGCTGTAAGATCCATTGGCCGATGTGTAGGTACCCGCTTTTATTCCCTGAATGGTCATCGTGTTGCTTTCTGTTCGGTTACTATTAAGAACTTTTACTATCTCGGGTGTTTGCTTCATTGATTCTTCTAATTCCTTTTTTTCTTCGGGGCTCATCTTTTTATACTCATCCGTGTTCTTCATCATTTCGTAACCCCTTCCCACTTGATTCGCATCTATTGGTTTTGGAGCGATAAATGTTTTTGAGTCTTGCGCCTGAACTGTAACGGTAGTAGAATCGGCTACTATGTACTAATGTTTCGCACTTGGTTAAAGTGCTGTAAAAGTTGTATTTAGGAAAAATAAAGTAGCATGGAAATTTTGTTAAGACCTTAAATATTAGTAATTTAAGGGCGAATCCAAAACAACAAAACCATGCTACATCGTAAAG
>JBBRXN010000143.1:0-10046 GCA_038248385.1 Bacteroidales bacterium | reverse complement strand
TATCAGAAGCATCAGCTAAAATTGAAGAACTTACAGGGATAAAACGAGGTTTAACTCAAACAGCTAAGTTTATCAAAAAATTAGGAATGAAGTTGCGAAAGGTCGGTTCAATTCCGGGGAAAGCCATAACAGAGTCAAAAAAAACGAACAAGAGGAATTCAAAACAACCGAATTAGAACCAGGATTAGAGGAAGCCAAAAATGGGAAACGGAAAATATATTTTGTTGATGCTGCCCATTTCGTATTAGGTGGATTTTTAGGGTGCTTGTGGTGCTTTTTCCGTTTGTATTTACCAACGCCAACAGGCAGACAACGATATAATGTTTTGGGGGCTATTGATGCAATTACACATCAACTGATTACAGAATGTAATGATGCATACATTAATGCACAGAGTGTCTGTTCTTTGCTATTGAAAATATCATTATTGCAGACATCTATTCCCATAACCATTATAATGGACAATGCCAGATATCAACATTGTCAACTTGTTCAAGACTATGCGAAAGAACTTAATATAGAATTGCTTTTCTTACCATCTTACAGTCCTAACTTAACCCAACTTGCAGCCTTTTCTAATAAATCGAAGAAAAATCAGGTAAAAATGCAGATTTTTCGCGATAAAAGCTGGAATATTTTTTGTTCTTACAGTGTAAGTATCTGATATATAGAGATGGTTTTTTGTTGATTTTCATTTGTAGTACACAATTTGGTATTGTATATCAGCGAGTTACGTTGTAGCTTGCGGGCATGTATTTCAAGGTATCCATGCGCACCAATCCCGCAACAGGACACTACTGCGTGAAGTCACTTTTAACTTTCAGTGCGAAACATAGGACGATGGAAGTTGTGTATAAATTATGTGTATAAAAAAGCAGCTACAAATTAATGTAACTGCTTGATTTTGAAGTGGGCCCACCTGGGCTTGAACCAGGGACCACCTGATTATGAGTCAGGTGCTCTAACCAACTGAGCTATAGGCCCTGAAATATTTTGATGGTTTTTTTTATTTCAGGTTAAATATTCAATGCCAAAAGAACGTGTATTTTTTTCGGAGTGCAAGTTTACAGAATTCAAAACTATTTCACAAGTAAAAAAGTTAAATTTCCTGTGTTTGATATTATAATCACAGGGTTGTTTCCTTCGATTCATTTTCAGTCATGATAACGGCCTCATTTTCTGTTGCAGTTTCTTCCCTTGAATGTTGGTGTTCTTTCGATGTAAGTTCACTGAACTGTTTCCGGTAAAAGATCATGATCGAAAATATACCTATCGTGATGGATGAATCAGCTACATTGAAAACAGGACGGAAGAACTGAAAATCGCTGCCGCCTATAAAGGGTACCCATTCAGGATAGATACCTGAAAACAAAGGGAAATAGAACATATCGACCACCCGGCCATGTAAAAATGTAGCATAACCACCTCCTGCAGGAAATAAACTTGCAACTTGTCCGTAACTATCGCTAAAAATGAGACCGTAAAAAGCGCTGTCGATGATATTCCCGATGGCTCCTGCAAAAATAAGCGCTACACAGGCAATGAAACCCATCGGGATGTCTTTTTTTGCCAATTTCAGAATATAGTAACCGATTCCGAATACTGCAACGACACGAAAGAGACTGAGGAAAATTTTACCGTAATCGCCACCAAATTCGAAACCAAAGGCCATTCCGTTGTTTTCAACAAAATGGATAATGAACCATCTCCCGATTATTGGAAATTCATCGCCAAGCGCCATATTTGTTTTGATCCATAACTTCAGTATTTGATCGGCCAGCAATACCAAAACAACAATGAGTGTTGACTTTTGTAATTTAGACATGATGAATATTTATAAAAAAATGATTGGAAGTATTGCTCTTCCAATCATTTTGTCTGAAAACGTAAAGATTTTACTTTTGATTGTTTTTCGCATCAATGCTCAGCGTAGCATGTGGTACTGCACGCAATCGTTCCTTGGAGATCAGCTTGCCTGTTTCGCGGCAAATACCATAGGTTTTGTTTTCGATACGTACCAAAGCAGCCTGCAAATACTGAATGAATTTTTGCTGGCGCTGTGCCAGTTTGCCTGCTTCTTCTTTCGACAGGGTAGCTGCTCCCTCTTCCAATACTTTAAATGTTGGAGATGTGTCCTGTGTGTCATTTCCATCGCTCTGGGTAATAGAGCTTTTGTACATTACATAGTCCTTTTGTGCCTTTTCGAGTTTGTCTAGAATCAGTGTTTTAAATTCTATCAACTCATCATCCGAGTATCTGTTTTTCTCACTCATAGCGTTAAAACTTAAATATATTTCCCTGCATACAGTTATTAAATCATCCACCTAAGTCTCTAAAAGTATAAAAATATTTCTAATTAGAGCAGGCATTAAATCATCCAAAAATATTTCCCCTCTCAGGAAAATTTTTCAACCAGAACAACAGCTTCCAGATCAGTATCAATTTCAACTGTGTGAGAAGAAGTATGATTAATCAGATCAACCATAACCAATTCACTTGCAAGTGTTTGATTGCTGATATAATCACGAAAGTTCTCGACAGCCAGATTGAATTTATCATTTTTCTGGATTTTCAATACGATCCGGTCGGTCACTTCAAAATCACTTTCTTTCCGGATATTTTGAATTTTGTTGATAAATTCACGAGCAATTCCTTCCTGTTTCAATTCTTCAGTCAAATTGATGTCGAGTGCAATGGTCAAACCGCTTTCGCTGGCAACCAACCATCCCGGAATATCTTCTGTCTGAATTTCGACATCCTCCAAACTTAATGAAACAGCTTCTCCGTTGATATTCAAGTCGAAGCTCCCCGATTTTTCCATCTGGCTGATATCTTCCTGACTGAAACCTGCAATTTCTCCGGAAATCTGTTTCATCAGTTTCCCGTATTTTGGCCCCAGTGTCTTGAAGTTTGCTTTTATTTTTTTACTGATAATTCCGGCTGCATCTGTCAGGTATTCCACCTCTTTCACATTAACTTCCGAAAGTATGATGTTTTTTACTGCATCAAATTTTTCCTGAAAATCTCTGCTCAATATTGGAATCATGATTTTTGCCAGTGGTTGGCGAACTTTAAGTTTTTCTTTCCGGCGAAGGCTCAAAATCATGGAAGAAGCTTTTTGTGCAATGGCCATTTTTTCTTCCAATTCAGGAACAATCAGAGTTTCATCAGCAACCGGGAAGTCGGAAAGATGCACACTTTGATCGGTCTCTTTTCCGGCTATTTTGTTGAGGTCGGTATAAAGCAAATCAGCATAAAATGGTGCTATTGGTGCCATTAATTTGGCAACTTTGCTCAAACAGGTATATAGTGTTTGATAGGCCGATACTTTATCCTTATCGTACGAACCTCCCCAATAACGTCGGCGGCTCAAACGAACAAACCAGTTACTCAGGTTTTCAGAAACAAATTCTGAAATGGCTCTTCCTGCGCGGGTTGGCTCGTAAGTTTCATAACTTTCGGCTACATCTTTTATGAGCGAATTCAGCAATGAAATAACCCAACGGTCGAGTTCAGACCTTTCGGCAACCGGAATTTCTTCTTCGGAATAGGTGAAATTGTCGATATTGGCATACATCGCGAAGAAGTTGTACGTATTGTATAATGTTCCGAAGAATTTACGTTTCACTTCGTCAACACCGTTGATATCGAATTTCAGATTGTCCCAGGGTTGAGAGTTGGTAAGCATGTACCAGCGCAGCGGATCTGAACCGTGTTCTTCGATGGCTGCAAAAGGTTCAACGGCATTACCCAAACGTTTCGACATTTTGTTCCCGCTTTTATCGAGCACCAATCCGTTTGAGATAATATTTTTAAATGCCACAGATTCGTCGATCATGGTTGCGATTGCATGAAGCGTGAAAAACCATCCGCGTGTCTGATCAACTCCTTCGGCAATAAAATCGGCAGGGAAGACCTCGTTAAACTTTTCTTTCGCTTCGAACGGGAAGTGCCGCTGTGCATAAGGCATGGCGCCCGAATCGAACCAAACATCAATCAGGTCAGCTTCGCGGAACATCTTTTTGCCGCTTTCCGAAACGAGGAAAATATCGTCAACAAACGGACGGTGCAAATCAATCTTTTCGTAGTTTTCCTTGGTGTTTTTGCCAACTTCAAATCCTTCGAAAATATTTTTCTCCATTACACCTGCGGTAACGGCAGCTTCAATCTCTTTCATCAGGTCTTGAACCGAACCGATACATTTGGTTTCTGAACCATCTTCGGTGCGCCAGATCGGAAGCGGAGTTCCCCAGAAACGCGAACGGCTCAGGTTCCAGTCCACCAGATTTTCGAGCCAGTTACCGAAACGTCCGGTTCCGGTTGATGCCGGTTTCCAGTTGATGGTATTGTTGAGGGCAATCATTTTATCTTTTACCGCTGTAGTCTTTATAAACCACGAATCAAGCGGATAATAAAGGATTGGCTTGTCAGTTCTCCAGCAATGCGGGTAGCTGTGTACATGTTTTTCAACCTTGAACGCTTTGTTTTCTTTTTTGAGCATCACCGAGATGTCAATATCTACCGTGGCATCGTCTTCGGTGAGCGTTTCATCGTACTCATTTTTTACATACCGACCTGCAAATTCAGAATAGGTTTCCAGATTTACATATTTTGAAACAAATGCCGGATCCATATTTTTAATCAGGAAAAAACGACCATTGCGGTCAACCAGCGGCTGGCGTTTTCCTTCAAGGTCATCAACAATCAGCGGAACAATTCCGTTTTGCTTGGCAACGCGATCATCATCGGCGCCAAATGTTGGTGCGATATGAACAATTCCGGTTCCATCTTCGGTAGTTACAAAATCACCGGTAATCACACGAAATGCGTCACCTTTGGGTTTTACCCAATTGATCAGTTGTTCGTAATTCACACCTTCAAGTTCGGTTCCTGAGTACTCACCCAGAATCCGGAATGGTAGTTTTTTATCGCCCTGGGCATAATCTTCCAAAGGAATTTCTTCATTTTTCGGATCAAAATGTGCCGCGAGCAAGTTTTTTGCCAATATCAATGTGACCGGTTCTCCGGTATATGGATTGAAAGTTCTTACTTTCAGGTATTTAATTTTTGGTCCAACACACAAAGCAGTGTTTGATGGCAAAGTCCAGGGAGTAGTAGTCCACGCCACGAAATACAAATCAGTTTCAACATTATTGAAGAGGAATTCCGATTTTTCATCCCTGATGGCTTTAAACTGAGCGATGGCGGTTGTATCTTTCACATCGCGGTAGCATCCGGGTTGGTTCAGTTCGTGCGAACTTAATCCGGTTCCGGCAGCAGGCGAAAATGGTTGAATGCTGTACCCTTTATAGATCAGGTTCTTTTCGAAAAGCTGTTTCAGCAACCACCAGACGGTTTCTATATAGCGGCTGTCGTAAGTGATGTAAGGATGATCCATATTCACCCAATAGCCCATTTGGCGGGTCAGTTCTTCCCATTCACGGGTATATTTCATGACCTCGGTGCGGCAAGCAGCATTGAATTCTCCAACGCTGATTTTTTTGCCGATGTCATCTTTGGTAATTCCCATCATTTTTTCGACGCTCAGCTCCACAGGCAACCCGTGTGTATCCCATCCGGCTTTACGGTGTACGCGGAAACCTTTCATGGTTTTGTATCGGCAGAAAGTATCTTTAATGGCGCGTGCCATTACATGGTGTATGCCGGGCATTCCATTGGCTGATGGCGGTCCTTCATAAAAAACAAAGGTAGGATGACCCTCACGAGTCGAAATGCTTTTGTGAAATGTATCGTCTTCTTCCCATCTTTTCAACACTTCCTTATTGATATTGGAAAGGTCTAACTGTTTGTAAACCTGAAATTTATTGCTCATCGAAACCTGAATTAAAGCCTTATTTTTTAAAAGGTACAAATATAGAAAAATTTAGGTTCCGAATTTCAAAAGGTTTTTTATGAAGTGTTATCCGTTAAATTGCCATAAAATATTAACATTCAGAGATGATCACAATCCAAATAAATTGTTTTTAATCTTTTAAATTATTCTTTTTCTCAGATTTATTAAATTCTTCCTTATTCTCAGCTGCTTCTTTTGCTTTCTTTTTAAAATAGCCTCTGAAAAGAAAATTATGCTTGGCTGCATTCATGTTTTCATCCAATCCTTTGGAACTCTTTCTTAGGTTTATCATGGTCTGATTCAGATTCTCTGCAAAGGTTGAATCTCTTATTAACCGTCCGAGTGTTCCATTTCCTTTGTTAATATCATGCATCATTTTTGTAAGTTGTTCCGAGATTATCTCTGCATTACCGACAGTAACATTCAATTTGGCCATTATAGAATCTGTATCAGTCAATCCTTGTGAACTCGTTTTAAAATTCATTATTGTCTGATTTAAATTCTCAGCAATAGTTGAATCCTGAATCAGCCGGCCAAGTGTTCCATCTCCCTTGTTTATTTTATTCATAATCAATGCAAGTTGGTGCGAGATATCTTCAGCATTAGATGCTGTTGCTTTCAAACTTGCCATCACAACGTCCGACCCGGACAACCCTTTGGAAAACCTATTCAGATTTGCTATGGTTTGATTAAAATTCTCGGCAAGGATTGAATCCCGGATTAACCTGTTTAGTGTACCATTTCCACTATTGATATTACCTGAGATATCAGATATTTGTTTTGATATATCCTCTACATTAGCTGTGGTTGCATCCAATCGTGCCATGATGGCGCTTTTTTCAATTGTTTGTATTGATTCAAGACGCTGGCCTTCTTTTGCCAAAGGAGCGTTAGAGCTTCCCGGGTTGATAATAATAAGTTTATCCCCGATTATCCCATCTGAACCCAATGTAACTTTACAGTCCGATTTGATAAACTGCCAAACGTCTGTTTTTATCATCAGATCGACTCTTACCGTCGTATCATCAACAATTATTATATTGTCAACCGTACCGATATTGATTCCTGAAAAACGAACATTATTACCAACCTGTAATCCACTTACATTCGAAAAAGTGGATGTAAGTTTAAAAACGGGATTAAATAAGTTCTTTTGTTTCCCGATAACAAATATGGCCAGTACAAAAATAGCCAACCCGCCGGCAACAAATAATCCCAATCTGATTTTAAATTTTTGAGTATGAGAATCCATGTTGCTAAAGTACAGTTTGGTAATAATGAAAGTATTACAGAATTTTTGAAATAAGTTACATATTTCACATATTCTTAATTCATTTCCTGTTTACCTTATGGTGGGCCTGATGTTTGTTTCGGCTTGGGTCCTTATTTAGAGGAAATAATAGCAGTAATGGCCGAATGTCTGACTAATCAGGTCGGTCTGTGATCTTTGCAAGTAGTGTAATAGGTATCGAAGAGTGCTTTAATCTATCATTTTAGCGTTATCAGGCATCGCTTCTATTGCTTATTCCGAAGTCGCAATGCATTGGCAATAACCGACACTGAACTGAAGCTCATGGCTGTGGCAGCTATCATGGGGCTGAGCAGAAGTCCGAAAAAAGGAAACAGAATTCCGGACGCAACAGGCACACCAATGGAATTGTAGACAAAGGCGAAGAACAGGTTCTGTTTTATATTGCGTATTACCAACCATACCCTTGCTGGCATGTCTCCCAACGCGTGAAGGCACAAATTTGTTGCTTATACTCCAACTGTCGTTAGTGTTCCATCAATTATAAAATACACAAATGCAATCCGTAGTTTATTCGCCGGAAAAAGCGGCTTATAAGATTACTTCACTAAGATGCTACTGCACATGGAGATACACGCGATTATGTTGGCAAAGGAAAAAGCTTGCTTGAAATTTTTCCGATATGATGTAGGAAAATAGGTTAAAATGCTGTCCTGAGTTTAAAATTCAGGACAGCATCGGATTTTCTTTTGGAAGACTAAGAATAGCAGTGTTTCAACCCATGTTCCAAAAACATGACTGATCAATCATCATAATATTCTTTAAAGTTGAATTTTAGCTTTTCGCCCGGGTTTCTTATTTTTTGGGTCCATTCATCATTCCGCCATGACTCATCATTCCGTTCATATCCATCCTGTCACCCTCTTTCATTTTCATTTTTTTACCGTCTTTCATGATATATTCGCCATTCGTCATAAATTTAGTCCCATTTTTCAAAGTCATAGTTTTGGTCATGGGCATTTCTTTTCCGTCCTTTACAACCAGCATTTTGCCATCTTTCATCGTGAAATAATCATTGTTCATCATACCATGATTCATCATATCACCTTGATTCATCATATTACCTTGATTCATCATATTCCCGTCCATACCCATCATATCACCCTCTTTCATTTTCATTTTCTTACCGTCTTTCATGATATATTCGCCATTCGTCATAAATCTGGTCCCATTTCCCATAGTCATATCTTTAGCCATAGGCATTGTTTTGCCATCTGTCACAACCATCATTTTGCCATCTTTCATCATAAAGTAATCATTGCTCATCATACCATGATTCATCATATCACCACGATTCATCATATTCCCGCTCATATCCATCATATCACCCTCTTTCATTTTCATTTTTTTACCGTCTTTCATGATATATTCGCCATTCGTCATAAATCTGGTTCCATTTTCCATAGTCATATCTTTGGTCATAGGCATTGTTTTGCCATCTGTTACAACCATCATTTTACCATCTTTCATCTCTACAGCTTTGGCATTTGTTTGAGCAAAAGAGTTGCCTGATATCAAGCATCCCATAAGCATAAAAATTGAAGCCAGTATGGTAGAAGCTATTTTTTTATTATGCATACTATTTTTCATTTTAGTTTGAATTAAATTTTCCTTCAGATTGCTGTTGCCCATTTTTTTTTGAATAAATTATCTGTTGCAAAGGTGGAGAACTTCAGCTTGAATAGTGTTACAAGATTTTAGGAATATGTTACATAATTCAAGCATTTTCAGGCAAAATGACTAGTTGTCGTTAGTGTCTCATCAAAAAAAAATGCTATCCCTAATTTATTTGCCGGGAAAAGCAGCTCCCCGCAAAAACGGGGAAAATACGGGACAAGTAATTAGATCGTTACTATAAGTTGCAAATCCCGCCGGAAGGAGGCTCACATTATTAATTGATGTCACCTTATTATTCTTATTCGAATTTTATTTCAGCCTTAACCTTAACGCATTCGCTATCACCGAAACAGAACTAAAACTCATGGCTGTGGCGGCTATCATTGGACTGAGCAGAAGTCCGAAAAAGGGAAATAATATTCCAGCAGCAATCGGAATACCCACAGAATTGTAAATAAAAGCGAAAAACAGATTCTGCTTTATATTCCGCATTACTTTTCCGCTAAGGTCACGTGCACGGACAATTCCATTGAGGTCACCTTTTACCAAGGTAATTTTTGCGCTTTGCATGGCAATATCGGTTCCAGTTCCCATGGCAATACCAACATTTGCCTGGGTAAGTGCGGGTGCATCGTTTATGCCGTCGCCGGCCATAGCTACAATGTGACCCTGTTCCTGCAGTTCTTTTACTTTATTATATTTTTCATCCGGCAGACAATCGGCAATAAATCCATCCAGGTGAAGCTCGTCAGCTACAGCGCTGGCAGTAAATTTATTGTCCCCGGTAAGCATATGTACTTTGATCCCCATTTCCTGCAATTTCTTGATGGCTGCTCCGGAGGTTTTCTTAATTTTATCCGCCACGCTTATAATACCTTCAACTTTGTTATCCAGAATTAAATACATTACAGTCTGACCCGTCTTCTGCCATTCTTCAGCCAGCTTATTATCCGGATCGTCAAACGAAGCTTTGAAGTCTTCCATTAATCTTTGATTACCCAGCCCGATTTTCTGACTTTTGTATAGCGCCTTTACACCTTTTCCGGTAACCGATTCAAAATCTTTAAGCTTTATCAGTTCGATCTTTTTTTCTTTGGCCCCATTCACAATAGCGTCAGCAATCGGGTGTTCGCTGTTTGCATCTATCGAGGCAGCCAGTTGAAGCACATCATCATCACTCAGTTTCCCAAAAGATTTGAATCCTTTGAGGCTTGGTTTTCCTTCGGTAATGGTACCGGTTTTATCGATAATCAGAATATCCACCTT
>JBBRXN010000142.1:0-10108 GCA_038248385.1 Bacteroidales bacterium | reverse complement strand
TATGCTCTTTATTTCTCGAAGTTTATTGAAGAATACAAAAAGCAGGGAATAAATATTGGCATGGTGATGCCACAAAACGAATTTAATTCCTGCCAGATTTTTCCGAGCTGTACATGGACGGCTACTGGTTTGGCGAATTTTGTTGGTAATTATCTGGGACCGGCAATGGATGCACAAAATGTTGAAATCATGTTTGGTACCATGGAAAGGCCAACTGTTGCTTTTGTCGATACCGTTTTGAACGATCCTGCGTCAGGCAAATACATAAAGGGGGTTGGATTCCAGTGGGCTGGTAAGGAGGCTATTCCCGGGGTGCATGAAAAATATCCTGATTTGAAACTGTATCAAACAGAGCAGGAATGTGGTGATGGCAAAAACGACTGGGAATATTGCCAATACGCCTGGACACTGATGAAACACTATTTCAACAATGGCGCAAGTGCTTATATGTACTGGAATCTGGCACTCGACGAAGGTGGTTACAGCCGTTGGGGCTGGCAACAAAACTCCTTGGTAACAGTTGATACACTCACAAATACCTATCACTACAATCACGAATACTATTTGATGAAACACGTGAGTCATTTTGTAAAACCAGGCGCTCGGTTGCTTCAATTAAAAGGAGAATTTGATAATCTGCTGGCCTTTCAAAATCCGGATAAAAGCATCATTCTGGTGATTAAAAGTGACATTGACCGGGAATTACGAATTAAAATCGGATCGAAAATGATCGTTCCAAAATTAAAGGCAGGTTCATTTAATACGATTATGCTGAATTAAAGCATTCTATTCTGATCGTGTACTAATTTTATGAATTTAAAGGCAATTGATATGAAGAAGATCTTATTTGCTGCTATGCTTTTCTGCCTGTCGATAAGTTTCCCATTTAGAGGAATGGGACAAGTTAAAGGCATCGCCGAACCTATGTTTGGCGCTCAGGTTTTTGTTGAACCCGGACAAACTATGGAAGAAACCGAACAATGGTTTCGGGTGATGAAAGAAAATGGAATGACGATTTGCCGCATCCGTATGTTCGAGTCGTATATGCTCAAGGCTGATGGGAGTTGGGATTTTTCGCTTTTCGACCGTGCCTTTCGCATGGCTGAAAAATACAACATTAAAGTAATGGGTACATTTTTCCCGGCAACAGATAAAACCGACATTGGCGGCTGGAAATTTCCGAAAGACAACGAACAACTAAATAGCTTTTCAGAATACATAAAACAATCGGTCTTACATTTTAAGCAGTTCAAATCGCTTTATGCCTGGGTGTTAATTAATGAACCTGGTGGTGGATTGATGGACAATGAGTTTTCGCGTCAAATGCGGTCGGAATGGGACAAACAAAATCCACAAGCAGAATATCTTCCCAATGGATATCCGGTTTTGGTTGATTTACAGGATTATCGTTTTAAACGATATATGACTTCCTGGATGCTGAACTGGATTGCCGGAGAAGTTCGAAAAAACGACCAAACGGTCAATTTGCATGTAAACAGTCACGCCATGTTTTCAAATTTTCAGGAATACGATTTTCCATACTGGCGGACATTCCTCAACAGTTTGGGCGGTTCGGCTCATGCAAGCTGGCATTTCGGCCAGTTCAAACGCAATGAGTATGCACTGGCCATGTCGGCCAACAGCGAGATTTTGCTTTCAGGTGCCGGAAATCTACCCTGGTTTATGACTGAATTACAGGGCGGAAACAACACATTCAGTGGCATGAATGCCATGTGTCCAACCAAAGAAGAAATAGCCCAATGGTTGTGGACTATAATTGGAAGCGAAGGCAAGGGTGGTATTTTCTGGTCGCTAAATCCCCGTGCTTCCGGTATCGAATCGGGCGAATGGGCTCTGCTCGATTTTCAAAGCCAACCCACCGACAGAGTAGAAGCTATTAGCGAGCTTGTAAAATGCATCAATGCAGATGAAAAACTGTTCAGCAACCTGAAAAAAGTGGATACGGGCATCAACCTGCTGTATATTCGCGAATCGCAATGGACCGAAGATATAATAACCCATGGATTAAAAGCCGCAACCGATGGCCGGAAAACAGAGATGAGCGACTTACTGGGTTATTTTCATGCTTTTTCTGAAATGGGCATATCACCCAATATCAAGGCCTGGGAAGAGTTTGATTTCACGCGCGCAGATTACTCCGGAATAACCATTGTACTTGCTAACCAGATGGCTATCCCTACCCCTTACATTCCGGTTCTGGAAAACTTCGTGAGTAAAGGCGGCCAATTAATCGTTGACGGTTTGACCGGCTATTACGATGAAAATGTACACAATGCGATGCTTACCGGTTTTTCGCTAAAAAACTGTTTGGCGGCGAAATATCAGAGTTTTGTTTTCTCGAATCCATTAAACAATTCAACATAAATGGTAACAATGAGTCTGTTCCGGGCTACGGCTGGCAAGGCTTTATTAAACCTGCCCCACAAACCCGGATTTTGAGCAAAGAAGGCGATAAGATATTGGCCACTTCTGCGAAATTTGGAAAAGGTGAAGTGATTTGGGTACCCTCCCTGCTCGGCACTGCTGCCCGTAACGAAAGCTGTAAACCATTAGCAACATGGTTAATGCAGGTTTGTAAGGTAAAAATCCCTTTTCAATTTTCAACATTCAGGAAAGGCTTGCTGATGAAAACTCTCAAATCAGATGAAGGCTACCTAACCATTGTGGTAAATAAATCGAAAGAGAAACAGGTAGTCGATATTGAAAGAAAAGATTTAAAATTGATTCCCAGTTTGCTGTTTGCCAACCAAGGGGGGACAGTTTCCGGAAGCCAGGTAACAATATCTACGGAGGAAACGCTGGTAATTAAATGGAAGTAAATAAAATTGAAAATATAAAAACATGTTACTTAAAAAATTAATTCTAACCATTTTCCTGGCAAGCGTTTGTTTCCTGACAAAAGCACAAACCCAACGCACTATCGACCAACCGTTGCCTTCGCGGCAAGTTCATCTCGACTTTCACACTTCGGAGTTTATTCCCGGAATTGGCGAAAAGTTCGACAAAAAGCAATGGCAAGAAACGCTGAAAGTTGGTCATGTGAACCAGATTAACATTTTTGCCAAATGCCACCACAGTTGGAGCTATTATCCAACAAAAATTGGACATCAGCACCCAAATCTGAAATTCGATTTGTTGGGCGCCGAGATTGAAGCTTGCCACGAAATTGGCGTAAAATGCCCGATTTATTACAGTGTGGGTTGGTCGGCTTCCGAAGCAATTAACCACCCGGAATGGGTTTCGCGTAAAAAAGATGGTCAGTATCAAGCCTTACTTTACGATTTAAATGCCAAAGGAACTGACATTAAACCCGAGAACGCTTGGCTTTGGTTGTGTCCGGCTGCTGGTGGACCGTATAACGAATTCATCAAAAAACAGGTCGAGGAAATTTGCCAGAATTATAAAGTCGATGGTTTTTGGTTCGATATTTACCATGTGGCCGATATGGGTTGTTACTGCGAAGCCTGTATTCACCGGATGCACGACGAGGGAATCGACTTGAATGACCACGATGCCGTAGTTCGAAGCACTGCTTTGGCGGTGAAAAAACATCAGACTGAACTGCGTGCAATCATTGCCAAATATCATCCTGAAGCAACAGCTTATTTCAATGCCACTGCACATGTGAGGAATGAAGCTAGTTTCAGGGAACGCCTGTTTGACTTGAATACCCAACAGGAACTGGAAGACCTTCCAACAACTTGGGGTGGCTACGACAAACTACCTTATGAAGCTAAATTTCATTTGCAGGAAGGCCAGGCAATCATCGCCATGAGTGGTAAATTCCATAAATCGTGGGGCGAATTTGGGGGCTTCAAAAACGCCGATGCCATTAAATACGAAGCCGCAGCAATGATTTCAAACGGGGCTGCCTGTAATTTTGGCGACCAACTGCATCCTTCAGGTCAACTCGATATTGAAACCTACCGCAATATTGGTAAAGCTTACGAATATGTTGAGAAAATCGAAAAGTATGGCATAGGAGGCAGTCCGGTTTCAAAACTGGGTATCTGGCCAACTTTAAATACCAAAGCCGATTTTGGAACGGTTAATATTCTGTTGGAGACTCATAATGATTTTATTCTGGCCAATGAAAAAAATCTGGATAAACTGGAGCTTTTAATTGTCCCAAGTCAAAGTTGCTTTAGCGATGAACAGGCAGCAAAAATAAACCAGTGGGTGAAAAACGGCGGTAAAATGATTGTGTTTGGCGAAGGTGCTCTGGACAAGAGTGGCAAACGATTTATTCTGGATGTTGGAGCAGATTATATTGGAACATCGCCATTTAATTTCGATTTTACAGTTGTTAAACCCGAATTGGGTAAAGAGGTAGTGAGTACCCCATTTCTGAATTACGAAGCAGCCTTCAGGATTAAACTAACAACAGGAACAACGCTTGCCGCCGTTCGCGAACCCTATTTTAACCGGACTTATGAAAAGTATTCGGGTCACAGGGCAACGCCTTATACGCTTGAAGATTCAGAATATCCTGCCGTTGTAAAAAATGGAAATGTAATCTATTTCGCTCATAAACTCGACCAGATGTATTACACCAGTGCCGTCAGGTTGCACCGACAAATGGTGAGTAATGCCATCGATATGTTGTATCAATCGCCAAATCTAAAAGTGAAAAATCTGCAAAGTTGTGGTCGTGTAAGTTTCCTGAAACAGGAAAAAGAAAACAGATATGTTGCACACTTGTTGTATGCTCCGGCATTGCAGCGAGGTGATGTTCAGGTTATCGAAGATTTCGTGCCGATTTCCAATGTAGAAATTGAAGTGAATGTCCCGGAGAAAGTAAAAAACGTGTATCAGATTCCTGAACAGAAAAAACTCAGTTTCAGCAGAAGCGGAAATACCCTCAAAATCCAGGTTCCCACATTTACCATGCACACCGGAATTGTAATGGAATATTAAACAATCTTGTATCGATTATGAAAAAACTTTTAAGATTTGCCCTTTTGCTTTCCGTAGTGTTTTGTTTGCCAAATTATAAGTTGGTAGCCCAAAAGCTTGGTGGTGGAGGTGAGGCAAACCCCAATCTAAAAACAAATGTCGAATCCATGAAAGCTTTTCAGGACATGCGTTTTGGCATGTTTATTCATTGGGGACCAATAACATTACGTGGTGCGGAAATAGGTTGGTCACGCGGAGTTCAGGTCCCTGCAGACGACTATGATAATCTGTACAAGGAGTTTAATCCGGCACTTTTTAATGCCAAAGATTGGGTTAGTGCGGCTAAATCTGCTGGCATGAAATACATCGTAATCACCACAAAACACCACGATGGTTTTTGTTTATGGGATTCAAAATACACTGACTACACGATTATGAATACGCCATTTCATCGCGATATGCTTAAAGAATTGGCCGATGAATGTTATAAACAAGGAATTCTGTTTTGTACTTATTATTCCATACTTGACTGGTATCGTTCGGATTATACTACCCGCCATGGCAATGATACCCGACCTGTTCATCCATCAGATATGAAAAACTATATAGATTATCTGCACAACCAAATAAAAGAATTGGTAATGAACTATCACACAAATCTTTTTTGGTTTGACGGAGAATGGGAAAACTCCTGGACACATAAAGATGGAATGGATCTATATGCCTTTGTCAAAAGTTTGGACGACAAGATCCTGATTAATAATCGGGTTGATAAAGGACGCCAAGGAATGAAAGGAATGACCCAAAGTTCCATCTTTGCCGGTGATTTTGGAACCCCGGAACAAGAAATCGGAATGCTTAACAACGAGATTCCATGGGAATCGTGCATCACCATTGGCAAACAATGGGCATGGAAGCCAAATGACACCCTGAAAACCACCAATGAATGTCTTCATACGCTGATTACTACAGCTGGAAGCGGTGGAAATTTGCTTTTTAATATAGGACCAATGCCAGATGGAAGGATGGAGCAGCGCCAACTCGACCGGCTAAGGGAAATGGGGCAATGGCTTGGTAAATACGGAGAAAGTATCTATGGAACCAAAGGTGGTCCGGTGATACCCAATTCCCGATTGGTATCTACTTATAAAAATAATACGATTTATATTCATCTCCTGCAGTGGCCCGGGAATCAGTTGGTTCTCCCGGCAATTCCAAATCGCCAGGTAACTGGTGTTCATTTTATAAACGGAACGATACTCGAATCTGCGGTGAAAAACGGGAAACTATCAATAAAATTACCGGCAAAGCCAATCGATCAAATTGATTCGGTGGTCGTTATCGAATTGGATGGACCTGCAGATTCGATTCGTCCTTTTGCAATCCTTTAGTATACTTCACTTTAAGGCTAATAATAAGCGAACTCAATTAAAAAAATCATAAGTGTCCAATCTGACTTTAAAAAGATAAATTTTATGAATCTGAAAAAAGTGATCCTTATTTGTATTTCGATTTTATTGGGTATCCAGCAATTTGGATATGGCCAAAGTTCAATACTCGAAGGGAATACCATCAAAAGCAAGATATTGGGCGAAAATGTGAAATATTCGATTTACCTGCCCGATGGGTATAATACGTCCACCCGCTTGTATCCTGTGGTCTTTCTGTTACATGGTTATACCGGTAATCAGGCCGATTGGGCCGAACCGGGTGAGATTGGCAGGATAGCCGATAATGCCATAAAACAGGGTGAAATTGCGCCGGTTATTTTGGTTATGCCAGATGCTAAAAACACCTATTACGTCAACAATTTCAATAATTCTGTTCGATTTGAAGACATGTTCTTTCAGGAGTTTATTCCAGCTATTGATTCGATGTATCGTACCAGGGCAAAAAGAGAATGGAGAGCAGTGGCCGGATTATCGATGGGTGGCTATGGTGCCTTGGTTTATGCCATGCATCATCCTGACGTATTTTCTGCCTGTGTAGGGTTAAGCGCGGCGGTGAGAAAAGATGAAGATCTGGCAAAAGTTAAAGAAGATACTTCTGTTTGGGGCAGAACTATTAAAGGAATCTATGGTGAATCACTCGTGAATGAACACTGGCACGCCAACAATCCACTTGATTTGGTTGAAAAATTCGACAAAGCTGATCGTCAGATTCCAAAGTTTTACATCGATTGTGGAGATGATGATGAGCTTTTAAAAGGAAACATCTGGCTCAATTTCAAAATGAATCAACTGGGTATCCCGCACGAATTCAGGGTGCGCAACGGTGGTCATTCATGGAATTACTGGAGAACCGGCATATCCGATGGTCTGAAATTCATCAATTCTGTTTATCATCCTTTCTAAAAACACAACATCTATGAAAGCAAAAGTTTGTTTTATCATCATCCTCTCCCTGAAATTAATTTTTGGAGGAAATGCCTTTAGCCAGATTCAAAGTGGCCTGGTAAAAGAAAGTCTTGCAGTAAAAAGTTCCATTTTGAGCCATGATATCAAGTATTCCGTTTATCTCCCTGCAGATTACAATACTTCCAACCGATCTTATCCGGTTTTGTATTTGCTGCATGGCTATTCCGACAATGAAACATCGTGGATTCAGTTTGGAGAAATCAATGCCATTGCCGACAAAATGATTGCCAATCGGGAATCAGTTCCAATGATCATTATTATGCCAGATGCCGGTTTAAGTTGGTACATCAACAATTTTGATGGAACCGTCAAATACGAGGATGCCTTTTTTCAGGAATTTATCCCTTCAATTGAAAAGACCTATTGGATCAGGCCAAACAAGGAGTTCAGGGCAGTTGGCGGTTTGTCTATGGGTGGTTATGGCGCAATGCTATATGCACTCAAGCATCCGGATATGTTTTCAGCTTGTCTGCCTTTTAGTGCCGCTATCAGGAACGATAGTTTGATGATAAAACGTCTTCGGATCGGAGAATCAAATTCAAACGTATGTTATGGAAAACTCAAAGGTGATCAGCTTTCTGAAACCTGGAAGAAAAATGATGTGCTTCGATTAGTCTCAATGCTTCCTGTTCAGCAATTGAATTCAGTAAAATATTACATCGACTGCGGCGATAAAGATGAATTGTTACTCGGAAATTCATTGATCCATTTGGCTCTGACTGACCGCAAAGTGGAACATGAGTTCCGGGTCAGGAGCGGAAAACACGAGTGGAGCTATTGGAGACAGGGCATTGAGGATGGTCTGAAGTTTCTTGCTCCGGTATTCAGACGATAAAGAAAGGCGGCTTTAATTAAGTTAGAGGTGCTACATTTTTGGATTAAAATCATGCATATTTAACTATTTTTAGTTCCGAAAAGAATTAAACGAAAATGAGATTTTTTCTTGCTGGCCTGTTGTTTTTTTTTGTTTGCTGTTCGCGGATTTTCGGAGGAAAGCCAATTAATCAGAATTGATTTTCCCACTGGAACACGCGATCAGTCCGGAATCATTCATTCCATTTGCCAGGATTATCTGGGATATATCTGGATTGGGCAAAGCAACGGCCTGTACCGATTCGATGGATACGAATACAAAAAAGTTCCGTCCATCAGTGAATCTGCATTTGGAATTAGTAACAACAGCATCAGTTGCCTTTTTGAAGATTCCGACAGTTTATTTTGGATCGGAACAAAGGGCGGAGGCTTAAATTTGTACGACCGGAAGCATGATCGTTTTTCCTTTTTTACCAGCGATTCGCAAAATCCCCGGCAGAAAATTTATAACGACATCATTTCCATTTACGAAGATCCCTACAAGAATTTATGGGTTGGAACCGATGGTGGCGGACTTTACCGGCTGAATAAAACTGATTTATCATTGGTACAAGTTACAGATTCTGAAAATCAGGCAGAAACATCACGCGAAAAAGTGCTTTCAATTTACAGGGGCTCGAAAGATGAAATGTATATCGGGACCTGGGAAAACGGTTTGAAAAAAATAAATCTCCAATCTGGAAAATGGACAACAATGTTCCCGGATTTGAAGCGTTTCCCACTGAATTCGAGGAGAAACGTCTGGTCAATTACAGATCTAGGTAATCAGAAACTACTGCTTGGAACTTTTGGCGAAGGAGCTTTACTATTCGACATCAGGACTAAGCAGATTCAAAATATTAAAGAAGTTAATGCACGAAATGTTTTCTGTGGCCAGAGCGATAAGGAAGGCACCTTGTTTTTAGGTACAGAGGCCGGGCTTGAAATTATTAAAAACGGAGAACGAAAACATGAAGGATCTCCAACCGAAATCAGGGCTATCCATTTCGACCGAAATGGGCATCTGTGGGTTGGACAACAGCAAAACCTTTGGGCGCTAAAGAAGATTCAGCCATTTTTTGTGGTTTCGAAAGCAGGTTCAGGTCGTGATTGTTCCACCCTGTTTATCGACCATCAAGCAACGATGTGGGCTGCATTTCCGGGCAAAATGGTTCAGTTAAATGAAAATGGACAATTGATGAATTCATACCGACTTCCTGAAAAAGTTAGGGTGAATATGATTTCGAAGTGGAATGACCAGATATTGGTATTGGCCACCAGCGAAGGTTTTTTATTCTTCGATAAAAAGAAAGGCCAATTGAGCGAACTGACCAATGAAACTGACCAATTCAGGGAATTTGTCAGGGGAAATGCTCTCTTCATTATCGAACTGGCTGATTCGTCCAAATGGATGAGTACACTTGGAGTTTTGCTGGGAAAAACAGAAGGAAAGGATAAGTATATTTCAGAAGAATCACTTCCAGGTTTCTCGATGTCGCACTATGTTTTCTCGGCAATTCAGAATTCTGATGGCTCATTTTGGCTTGGCACATTTGGCGGAGGACTAAATCACATCGGTTCGAACCTGAAATTTTTAAAGAACTTCAAACAGAATTTTTCTTCACGGGAAAGCCTCAGCAATAATTTCGTTGAATGTCTGATTTTTGACAACGCTCATCGGCTCTGGGCAGGAACGCATGACGGATTGAATTTAATGACTGATTCCGCTGCCGGCACCTTCAAAACCTACACGGTGAAAGATGGTTTACCCAACAACGAAATTAACCCAACTTGCAGCCTTTCCGCTAAAATAGCAGAAAAATCATTGAAAAATGCAGTTATTTCGGGGTAAAAGGGGTGTTGTTTTTCGCCATTTTTGGGTAAGTACCTGATATTCAGTTGTTGTTTTTTGCTAATTTTGC
>JBBRXN010000141.1:0-10136 GCA_038248385.1 Bacteroidales bacterium | reverse complement strand
CACCAATAACACAAGCAGCAATCAGTTCAGGATTATCAAATACAGCTCCGAATGCATGACTGAGTGAATATCCCAATTCTCCTCCCTCATGGATCGACCCGGGTGTTGTAGGCGCAACATGACTGGAAATTCCACCGGGGAATGAAAATTGTTTGAACAACTTTTTTAATCCGGCTTTATCCTGTGTGATGTCAGGGTAAACTTCGCTCCATGTACCTTCGAGATAAACATTACCAACTATTGCAGGGCCACCATGACCCGGACCGGCAACGTAAAACATATTAAGGTCGTACTTCTTAATGACCCGATTCAAATGCACGTAGATAAAGTTCTGGCCCGGTGTGGTGCCCCAATGCCCAAGCAGCATCGATTTTACATGCGACAGTTTCAACGGTTCCTGAAGCAAAGGATTTTCACAGAGATATAACTGTCCGACTGAGAGATAATTGGCAGCGCTCCAATACGCATTTGTTTTTCTCAATTCTTCTGAGGACAATGCTGTAGTTTTCATAATATATTCCGTTCTAATTATTTTGATAATGGGTTTCTATTATTCTCGAGTTCTGAAACTTTTGCCAGTCGGCGACAATGACGTTCTGCTCCGGTAAATCGTGCGTTCAGGAACGTTTTACCAATTCCCAGGCAAGCGAATGGCCAATTACGCGGCCTCCGAGACAAAGTGCATTCAGATTGTCGTCTTCAACTCCCTGTCGGGCAGAAAAAGTATCGTTTACCAAACACGCTCTCACATCTGTCACCTTATTCATGGCAACACATGCGCCAACACCACTGCCACAGATTGCCACGCCACGATCAACTTCACCCTGGACGATTGCTTTAGCTAATGGAACTACATAGTCTGGATAGTCATCGTCCTGATTCAGTTGGCTATTGCCAAAATCAATCACTTCGTAACCTGCTTCATACAATAGTTTTATCAAATGTTCTTTTAATTCGAAACCTCCATGGTCGGCTGCAACTCCAATGCGTTTAGGCACTAAATCCGCTTTTGGCTGTAATTCTGCCAGGGTTAAAAAATCTGTATATTCCTTTATTTCAGGATTTTTTATATTCGTTTGCATTTTCATTTTTTTAAATACCTGGGTTAAGAATGCGATTCACCGACCTGGCAATCATTCATTCTTCATCACTTTTAATGACATAAACCATAATTATGCAGAAACATCCATAGTTTTATCATTGAGCAATTCAATCGTTTGAGAAAGCTCTTTCTTGCATTTTACTCTATTGAAAATGCAACCTGTCTTCAGGCTTTTCATGCCAATAAACATTGCGTTTATAATATTGATGCAGTTGGGTTTCATAATCACGGGTAAGCAGAGCTTCCTCAGAATATTCCGGAGCCTTCTTGATATCTTCACCGGAAAGATTGACGAATACTTTAAATTCGTCCCAACTAACATGGTCAATCCATTGAGGCGAAACCAGGACTTTCTTTCCAGCCCACCAGTTCTTTGTATCAATGATCAGATATCGAATTGCCCAGGTTTCATCATCAATAATAAAATCCTCTACATGACCTATTTCGCCATCATTTGCCTGAATAGGGTAGCCACTTACATTTTTGGTGCTTCGCAAATGGGGATTCCAGGATTTCTCCTGTTGTTTTGATACTTTCCATTCTTTACTGTCACGCATTATATTAGGATAAGCCCCCCACAGGTATGCGCCGCTCCAATATGTCGGAAATCCATAATATCCATAATATGACTCCTCAAATTGTTGATATACGGGTTTGTCACTATCCAGGGATGGGCTGTCCTTGATCTGTTTTTTGCTCAAATTGATACCGATGTTTTCTTCTTCCTTATTTACGGAAATCAATGCATACGGTGAAATCAACACTTGTCTTCCTGTGAGCCAGTTTCCTGTATCAGCAACCAGATAGCGAACGGCCCAGTGCTTGTCGTCGAAATAGAATTCTTCAACTTTACCCACTTCACCATCGTTAGCTTCTAATTTGTACCCTGTTAAGGTTTTTGCTTTGATTAACATAATTGTTTCCCTTTCGTTAAATTAATTAATATTTATTATTTTACTTACTATTTTTGCAATCATCCATTCCTCATCAGTATGAATGACCCGAACGATGACAGCCTTTACCTTATTTGCTGAAATTATCGGGGAGTTTGCCGTGTTTCGTTTTTCTTCAAGTTCGATCCCAAGAAATTCCAAGCCTTTGCAAATCCTTGAGCGCACTTCCGGAGAGTTTTCGCCAATACCTCCGGCAAATACCAAT
The DNA here is from genome assembly GCA_038248385.1 of Bacteroidales bacterium. Lineage (GTDB taxonomy): Bacteria > Bacteroidota > Bacteroidia > Bacteroidales > Prolixibacteraceae > Aquipluma. The sequence continues at coordinate 7,876 of JBBRXN010000141.1, read as the reverse complement.
GTGTCGAGTCCACCGAGTGCTGCGGCATAAGCGCTAATCTGTTTCTTTGCCTGGTAGCAAAATAAGTCCACAGCTTCGGCAGCCCGGGCATCTTCTTTTTCCATTCCCAGTAAATCGTGCATGTCGGAGGTGGTTTCTGAAACTCCAAGCAGTCCCGACTTGTGATTCGCCATTTTGTCAAATTGTAAGGCGGTCATATTTTCGCTTCGTGCTAAAAAAGAAATCAATCCGGGATCTACGTCACCGGAACGGGTGCTCATCATCAGGCCTGAAGCGGGAGTATATGCCATTGTTGTATCAATACTTTGCCCTTCAAGTACTGCTGCCATGCTTGCTCCACTGCCAAGATGAGCAAGAATGACACATCCTTTCGCACTTTCCAGACGCGTGAGTTCTTCCATCAGATAAGCATAGGATAAACCATGGAATCCATATCGTTGAACTCCTTTATCTTCGTAATGTCGCGGAATGGGTAATATTTTTGCAATCCGGGGCATGGTGCTGTGAAACGCTGTATCGAAGCAGGCGACCTGGGGTAGTTTCGGATATCGCTGAAAAAATCCCTTGATCAGTTCAATCTCACCGGGTAAATGGTCCGGATCATAAAGTTCATTGCTATGCAATTCATCCAGCAATTCTTTGGTGATAACCTCCGGTTCCTGGTGTTTCATGCCATGAACTACTCTTTGTCCTATGGCGCTGATTGAAGTAAAATCGGGTTGCCCCTCGAGCCAGTCAATCAGAAAATTCACCGCCGTATTATGATCGGAAGCTTTTAAACTTATGCTTTCCTGCTTATTCTTAGATTGGTCATTGAAAGTCAGATTTGTACCCGACGAACCAATACGGTCAATTTTTCCGTAAAGTGTTTTTTCCAGTGGTTCACTTGCTTTGTATATCGCGAATTTGATACTCGACGAACCGCCGTTGATGGTTAGAATATTTGAGTTCGTGTGTGTCATGGGATGGCCCTCTCGTTAGGGTGTAAACCGAACGATGCCAGTTGAGTGAGGGTTGACTTGTAATCACTGTGATGAATGCCGCGAATACCCAAGCCTTCTGCGACTTGCACAAACAATGGCTGGTCATCGATAAAAACAACCTGTTCCGGCGGCACATGGGCTACGTTAAGCGCCAAACGAAAGATATCCGCATCGGGCTTGCGCAGATGAACAAAACAGGACGAAATATAAAAGTCCACGAAATCATCCAGATTGAACGTTCGGATGCGAAAATCATTCAATTCGCGTGCCTCGTTGCTAACCACGGCTATCTTCAATCCATACTCAACTTTGAGTTTAGTTACCAACTCAATCATATCGCGGTGGGGCTCCGTTTGTGCGAACAAAAAACTCCGGAATTGAGGCCTGGTGAAAGGCCTGTCTTTATAGAATACCACCATGTCTAAATATTCCTCCATCGTGACTTTCCCTTCCTCGTAAGTCTCAAATATCAGATGATGTCGGGCCTCCATTTCTGGCACCTCCAGATTGAATTTCGTGGCTGCCCGTTTGCGCGCATTATGATCCCAACCGTCGGAGAGCAAAACTCCACCTACATCCAGAAACAGGCAGGTGATTGCATTTGTAGTCTTCATTGTTTATTATTTGTTAACCGTCAAGATAGAGCTATCACTAGCAACTTTCATGATATCATTCCTCACTCTATGATAGGGACTATTAATATTTCGCTTTTAACGCAATGAGCCTGACTTTACGTTCAGATACTACTTGCTTTTTATGCTTTTCAATGGTTAACCGAGCCATCAGGTAACTTAATGTGGATTCCGCACCCTGGTTTATATTGACATAGTTTTGTTCCAATCCGTCATAACTTCCTCCCGTGCAAGGATTATAAATAATCTGATGAAGGCGGTTATTCCCTAAAAACCAGTTGAAAGCGATCACCATTTTATGTAAGTATTCTTTGTCATGAAACACATCGTAAAACTTACTTAAGGTCATGATGGTGTAAGCCACATCTATTGGCTGCTCTCCATATTGACCTGCCTCATTTCCCTTTAGCAGCCAGTTTTTGTTCGAGATGACTTCTATCCCATTTTTTTTAAATGTTTGTGACAATAGAAAATTCAACGAAGACAGGGCGATCTCTTTAAAAATTGTTTCTCCGGTTACCATCCAGGCATATAACATGGCTTCAGGCAGGGTGCTATTGGCATAGGTAAGATAACGTTCAAACCATTCCCAATTCTCTGACGACTCATGTTTATAAATTTGTACCAATCGATTGGCGAATGTTTTTAACAGTGCTATACTTTCAGAATCTTTAAATGTTTTGTAATTGAAATACAGCCCCTTAATGGAGAAAGCTATAGCTCTCGTGGAACGAACCATTACTAAGCGACGCATGGATTTATCCATAAGTATAGTTGCCTGCGATATGATATCTTCGGGTACTTTGTCAATCAGAGATACGACGTATCCTAATGCCCATATTGCCCTTCCGTTAGCATCATCCAAATTAGTCGTATCATTTTGACCTGAAAACTGTTTGTTGTTATCAACATAATTTAAAAAATCTCCGGCAGGCTGCAGACAATGTTCCACGAAATCGAGATATGTTTGGATATAAACCAGATCAGCTTTATCGGAAGTCAGTTCATAATGCATACACATCGCTATTAAGGCCCGCGCATTATCATCCAGGGTGTAACCCGAATCAATTATGGGATGATTAATCTTTGAGAACTGGATGATTCCGAAGTCGGTTGTCAGCTTTTTTATATGATCCAGGTTGATGGCCGGGAGATTATAACGAATTGTAATCGTATCTCCGGCAAGTTTTTCAAATAGCATGGCGTGTGCAACGGCAGAATTCTCCCATGCTGTGGAAGTTATTTTCTGCAAGGCATTTGTGCTGATATTCCTTCGTAATGGTTCATCGTCGAGTAACCGGGTGACACTTTGAGCGAGTTGCTGTGCGTTACTAAAATCAAAAATAATTCCTGTTTCCTCAGTTAATAGCTCCTTTGCATGAGGAATAGGGGTGGAAATGATGGGGCAGGCACAGCTCATGGCATAGACAAAAGTGCCGCTTACAGCCTGGTTAGGATCGTTGGCAGTAAACAGGTATATATCTGTCAATTGCAGATATTCGAGCAGTTCAGGTAATGCAAGAAACCTGTTGATAAATTTTACATGGTTCTGAAGATCTGATTTAATTACTAATGTTTCAAGCATGGTCCGGTATTTTTCCCCTTCTGTTTTGACCACTTCAGGATGTGTTTTGCCGATTACCAAAAACACTACATCAGGGTTTGTTTTTACGATGGCTGGTAATGCTTTTAAAGTAGTCTCAATATCCTTCCCTGAACTAATAAGCCCAAAAGTGGAAAGAACCCGTTTGCCTGATAACCCATATTTTTCTTTTAAATATTCTTTCCCCATATGAGGAACGAGGTGGGTGCCGTGAGCAATAACTGAAATCTTTTGTACCGGTACTTTATAATCATCCTTTAACAATTGAGCAGAGCTGTTGGTCATTACCACTATGGATCCGCAGGCGTCTGCAATATTCTGAACATTTGCTTTTAACCGTGCATCCGGCCGGGGTAGCACTGTATGAAAAACAATAATGACCGGCATCGAAACCTCATAAATGAATTTCAGGAAAGCAACTTCCTGCTGGTGAAAAAAACCAAATTCATGCTGGATCAATACCAGTTTGATGAGTTTGTCATGATTTATGGATTGAGCTAACTTCTGAAATCCCGGAGCAAAAGATGTATTGAGCGTGTATTTTACTTCTTCAGGATAGTTAAGGCTCATCTTCCCGGATTCCAAAGCGCAGACGCTTATTGAGAATGAACTACTGAATTTATTGTTTAGCGCCTTGATCTGATCCTGTGAATAAGTTGCTATCCCGCATTCCCTTGGGGGATATGAGGTGATAAATAAAATTTCATTTTTCATCTTTCAATGTATTATTAATCAACTCTTCCAGAAACTTTGTTTTCAAATTCAAGGTGTGTTTTCTCTCAAATAATGCCTTCTTTTTTAACGATTATAATAGGTATGAGAGTAAAAAATTAAACTCCCTGAACTCTCTGGATATTTGCAAAAGGACTTAAGATAGATCACTCAGGTTGCAGTTAATTTTACATTGTATAAAGGTAATATCCCATGCCCATGTATATTTTACACAATTCTGAAAATATTGTACATAATTCACACATTGAAGGGTGGGATCAAAAAGAACATATAAGTTGAAAGGTCGGAGTTCCTCAATGATCAGATTTTAACATATCTTCATTTTTATTGAAATGAATGATTGTACCTGAAGCAATTCTGTTCGCTACACGTTCATTTTTCTCACCAGTTGTTGCAAGGGTAATTATTGCGCTTGTAATTCCCATTTCTCATTAATAGTTCATGAAAGACTTTGAGAAAGAGTATTTGCAAGGAAATCCAAGGGGCATTTTCAGCTGATGAAAGTGCTATCAACGTTGATTGATATAGTTTTTTTCGCGTTGTCAGCAATGCCATGCCATAGTGCAATAATTTTCGTCGGATATTCAATTATTAAACAACTCAAGCAATAGCGAAAGTTGTTCTTTACGGAATAATCATCCAGCTTTATTGTTGCATCCTCTTAAGGAACTCCTCGTTAACGCTGGGTTACATCTTTTTCAAGAATTGCTTTTCCCTCCTGATATTCTTCCTTTGTTATTTGTCCGGAAGCGAAACGTTTTTGCAATATATCAAGAGGAGAATCCAACCTGTGACGCTGACCTGGGATGCGGTAAGGCATAGCGAAAATCCAGAATAATAACATACACCAAATGACCCACCAAATAAGATCCATTCCCCAGAATTGATAACCATTGTACATCATGATTTCTATTTTTTTTAAATTATTATTAATTGAATTAGTTATGCAACTAACTGCATATTTTAATACCGGTCTGTGTTACACAATTCCGGTAATAAATTATATAATTCACACATTTAATGTGAGCTTCCGTAAGGGGTCATTCGCGAAAAAATGAAACCAGTCATCCGACGTTCGTTACTAAAATTAAGGCTATCAGCCCAACTTTCATTTAATTCTGAAGTACTCATTTGTGATATTTTTAATGTATGATCTAGCATTATTTACGATAATATAAAGATTGGTGTTTTCTTAATGGATTTCGTTACACAATTTAGCCAAAGAATTAGACAATTCACACATATAAGCATGTACTGATTTCCCATTTATCCTGGATAATGTCTTATTTCCTTTTAATGGAAGTTAATCAACACTAATTTTGTCCAACCAAGCAGCCAATGCCGGTTGGCTCCATGTGCTTTTTCCTTTCACGGTATTTGCAGAAAAAAGCAAATACACCGAGGCGCGCCAGGAAAAACCCTCCCTCTACCACCGGAAGCGTACTTTACATAATGTGCGCTTATGGTCTTTTTAGAAAGCCCATAAGCACATTATGTACAAGGGCTAAAGCTAAGTAGCCAATGCCTGCTTACCTTCCCACTCTGCCCACTTCCTACGCGGTTGCAGGCAATTCATTCCGGTTTTGTGTCCTCCTTTATGCATTCCGCAACCATTCATATTGGCAGGTTCGGTCACTCGTTCCTCGCTCCCACGCATAACACAGCTTCAAAGTTCGTTCCTCACAATTTCAGCAGTGTTTAAGAATGCTTCACCAGCCAATATTCATGGATTGCTCCATCGCATACGTCAGCCACTTCACCCGTCATTTCAGCACCTTCACCGCTCCCACAGCAGCAAACAAATTTCGGTCACCTGGTACTTTGCCGGCGCACATACCCGCTCTTTTGCCCGGCCAGACGCTTGCTCTCACACATGCCTTTGTTACAGCGTCTGGCCAGGTCTGCAGTCGCTTCGCTACAAGTACCTGGTTTCCTCATTGTCAGCTGCTAAGTTCCACCCACTTACAGTTCGACAAGTAAGTTTGAGCCGTTTTACAAGTAAGCACAAGTTAGTTCAACGAGTTTGGAGCACTGTTAACGAGTAATTTGAGTTATAAGCAGTATTTGTATGCGCCATTGCCACTACCGCAAAAACGATCACGAGTGCCCCTCCCAAATGATTTAAATTGGCTGCAGATGTTTCTATTCCAATCTGGAAAACGGTCGGGGAAATCATCAACCAAAGCCCAATGATTACAGAAACTGTTAATTGCCAAGGGGCAGACATTCCCCATATTGATGATTTGAAAACCTTCCATGGGCTATCAACAAATGTTGCTAATTCAGGAGAACGTTGATCTGTTTCAGTAGAAAGTGCATCACCACCTTTCCAAAACACTTTCCATAACGAATCTCCTTTTTGTTTTCGTTGCACCATATGTTGCCACATGGCAATAACTTCATCAATTTGTAAGGGAATCATGGGAAGTATAATAATGGCAGAAAACAGGCAAAGGGCACACCAGGCGCCTACGGTAAGTGGCTGGGAAATCACTAAGAATATACTCACCAAACCTAGCGGAATGACCAAAATACCAAAAAAAGCGACCATCCAGGGCATAGTACGCCATCGGGAAGTGCCTCCCATAAATCCCATCAGAAATTCAAGCGTATAGGCGAGCGTGCCGAGTGCAGCATCTGAAATGGGCCAGCTATGCGACATATTGGAGTTCAAGACGTTTAAGGTGCCTTCCCCAAAAAAAGGATACCAGGCAATATCTACATAGCCCAATTGAAATGCTCCCAAATAGCGGGAGGCCAGCCACCCGATAAATGCCAGGCCAATCATAATGGCGCGCTGCGACCAGCGAGGGCGAATTTATAAAAATCCCTTTCAGCCGGCTTACCAGAGAGAATATTGTACGGCCTACCGATACAGGTAATTGGGCAGAGCGCGTAATAAAACTTAAAATTGTTTCAGAATTCCAATTGGAAAAAATTCAGAGCATGCTGAAAAACAGGATTCTCGAAATGCCATGGATTATTTCCGAAGGTAATATCCGGGTTATACTTGCCTGTACTGAGGAGAAAAATTATATTGCCGAAATACATTTTTACACTATCAGTCCTGAGATGGTGGTTAAAACAGAAGAGATTCTGCAGGTTTTTGTAAATGAAGCATTATTATAATTGTTCTGATTGTCAATAAAAGTGATGTGACAGTAATTCATCCGTTTCCCTTGTACCGAAAGCGTTGGGGCGCTGGCCTGAATTAAACGGACAGCCAGGTCCCTTGTGTAGAACCGGTTAGTTTTCTATTATTTGAATCCGTATTTCCTAAAATGGCAACATTCAGGCAAGGAATTATATGCCTTATCATCCGCTTTGTATTTACCGGTATCATACCCTGCTTTGGTGATGGCTTTTTCAATAACAACAATTTCCGTGAGGCTGTCATTGAATGCCACATCACTGTTTTTTGTTTTCACATTCCAAACGGCTGCTGAACCACCAAATTATTTTTTTACTCAGATTTATTTAATTCTTCCTTTTTCTCAGCTGCTTCCTTTGCTTTCTTTTTAAAATAACCTCTGAAAATAAAATTGTGTTTGACTGCATTCATGTTTTCATCCAATCCTTTGGAACTCTTTCTCAGGTTTAGCATGGTCTGATTCAAATTCTCTGCAAAGGTTGAATCACGTATTAACCTTCCGAGTGTTCCATTTCCTTTATTTATTTCATGCATCATTTTTGTAAGTTGCGCCGAGACAATCTCTGCATTACCGGCAGTAACATTCAATTTGGCCATAATGGAATCTGTACCGGTCAATCCTTGTGAACTCTTTTTAAAATTCAGTATGGTCTGATTTAAATTCTCAGCTATAGTTGAATCCTGAATCAGCCGGCCAAGTGTTCCATCTCCCTTGTTTATTTTATTCATAATCAATGCAAGTTGGTGCGAGATATCTTCAGCATTAGATGCTGTT
>JBBRXN010000140.1:0-10434 GCA_038248385.1 Bacteroidales bacterium | reverse complement strand
CGCATCTGTTATTCTTTCATTTGTTATCCTTTTCCCATTCAGTGTTACTTTTTTAGTAATATTGTTATATGGAGAATATTGATCACCATCTTCGATCTCAATCTTTTTCCCATCGGAAAGTTCTTTTAACACATTGATGGTAACCTTCAAAATTTTATTTTCATTAACATAAAACGTCCTGAGCTTGCTTTTTGCTAAATACCTACCATTAGGAATCGACCTTACATTATAACTTAGGTCAGTCAATTCAGAATAATTGCCTGATAATGCTTGTGAATTAGAAGAATTAATTGCCTGATGGATCTGAATTAAATCTCCTGAAAATAAATTGAATTCTTTGATTTTAAATTCTTTACATCTTAAAGTATTTAAATAACATGGAATATTATAATCTGGCAAAGAGTTTTCATTGGCTAAAGCATAGAAATCATTTTCAGTACCGTCTTTCTTTAGAATTAGCACGTTATCATCAATGAATTGTTCTTTTAACAACAATTTATCAACACCTCTATCGATCAATAATGCTTTTGCTTCAGGGAAATATTCCCAAGTTCCTTCTGAAACAATTCCATTTTTTGCAAGGATCAATCCGTTATCTCTTTTGAATATTAATTTTTGTATAGCACCATCTTCATCGATTAGACCCCAAGGCTTATCGATCAACATTCCCTTCTTCTTAAGAGATTGAGATGAACTAGATAAGGATTTGACAAAGTACTTTAATATTTCATTCATAAAAAAAGATTAAACAAAGTGGACTAATTTCAAAATTGGACAACCGTTAAATATACTTCCTTCCATTGAGCTCCTTCAGGAATCTGGAAATAGTGGTTTCGGGCAAACGAAGCGAATTTCAAATCGTTGCCACTTTCGGACAGAGCATTTTCAAACTCTTCGTCATATACATCACAAATGCACTTGAAAAAGAGCAATGAAAATTATATTGTTTGTAGTTTCCATCGTCAATGGTACCAAGCAAGACGTTAGTTGCTCCCCTGAGGCGTTTTTCTAATAATTGTTGGTTCATCGGGTTGAAAATTCTTCAAAATAGAATATTGATCAGATAAGCCCTGATTTCTGAAATGAATTAAAATATACATCATCCAATATAAATTCACGATAATTGTGACTTCTTAGCTCAATTGCTTCTTCTTGAGTCCATTTTTTAAATAAAGGTAAATCAGAGGTTAAACTAAATTTCCTTTCCATTGATGGATCATGTAAATTCAATTCGGCAAGAGTTCGGTATATATACTTACAGCATCTTTCAGGATATCTAATTACTTGTTCTTCGCTAAAACGGATAACAAGCCATCGCTCAGATTTGAAAAAGTCATTTCTACGTGAATCTTTATCAATGTGATGTATTGGTTCATTATTTATACTATGAGAATAAGGTTCATCTATTTCAATATCAATCTTCAAGTTATAGTTTGGATCAAAAAATACAAAATCTGGAACATAGGGTTTATCAAAGCTTCCTAATTGAACATCCTTGAATATCTTATTTTTTCCAAAAAAACCAACAAGATGACTATAGAAATATTCTTCTGCTTTTCCTTTTGCAGTAATCCTTTCAATGCTTTTAAATTCACCACTATGTTTAAGTATAGTCTTTAATTGTACCTCACGCCAATTATATATATCATACTTGCTAAATTCATTCCTCTGCTTTATACAATAGGCTTCAATTTCATTTTCATAATATTTCATTTTTTTTTCAAATTCAACTTCACTTTTATTTTTTTTCCCACTTAAACCTAATACACCAAATAGCGTTAAAACTAATACTATTACAACATTTACAAAACTACCGTTGACTTCTGTAATAGCTAGAATTAAAAATACGAACATAGCCACAAGGAATATATACAGTGCAAAGTTTATTGGAGCTTCATAAATCGGTTTTATCGGTGAATGCAATTTAGTAGGTGGCAGTTTATCCTTTAATTCAGATATTGTTGTCGGCATAAATAATTCAGGATATGTTACTTCATTAATTTTTGGACTTTGAAAATAATATCCTTCTTTGTTCTTATTGAATTCAGATTTCTCTTCAGGTATGGGCTTATTGTTATATTTATTTTCAAGGTTAACTATTTTTTCCAATGTTTCCATATATCTTTCTCTGATTTCTTTTTGGGCATCACCATATCTTGCATTTTCAAAAGGGGCAAATTGATTTTGGTCGATGTTTTTAATACTTTCTCTTGCTGGTACTCTACCTTCTCTCCACCACATTTTTGCGTCTTCGTGTGCAGATATCAAATCAAGATTTCTAAGTCTGGCACCTTGCTCACATGTTAAATTCGCGATAAATCCATATTCTCTTTTTTCAATGAAAAAATAACCGTCATTTCGTGGTATAGGTATTTGAGGGCAGGGACAATTATTGTCAGAACACAAGCCTACTGTTCTTTCAAATCCATCGATATATAAGTATCCTCTCTCTTCGTTATTGTTCATTAGATAGGGTTTTCAAATAAATTTTTTGATTGAGTATCGTCCGACAATCCATTTAACATTCCGATGACAGGTGTAGCGGCACAAGAAAATCCTGTCTGTCCGTTGTAACCTGTCTACCGTAATACTTGCCTTGTATTGCCTGCTGGCTTTCTCTTTCCACGAAGCAATTTAGTTTCAAGTTATGTAGTAGTTTATTAGAAGTTGTATCGTCATTCGTCTGTTGTTGTGATTTGCATTAATTATTTTTTCTACTTGTTCGTTTTTGTTGAAGATTTAATGCCTTCCTTCTAATCATGTAGATGTTGTCAAGTATTAGTTCAATAATGTCAATCGCTAAACCTAATTCATCAATTGTTGGTTTTGATAATTCATGCACTGCTTCGTTACCAAGAAATCTTAGTTCATGTAAAACTTCGGCATTGTCAGTTGTCAGGAAACCTTTTGTTGCAAGTCCTGAAATTTTGCCGTCTAAATTTTTACTTGTTCGTTCTGCTCCTGTTTTAGTTTTTACCTTTCCTTCTGTAACAGATTTGTCAATACATATTGCTTCTACAATTGCACGAACACCAACACCGCAAAGCAATGTCAAGTTTGCATTGTAAGCGTCAATAGCTTCTCTATAAATTGTCGTAATGGCAAATGGCAAACTCCGATATGGTTTAATGGGTCTGCTGTGTGCTCCCCTTTGAGGATACAATTCTTGTGTTGTTTCGTCATCGTCAGAATGTTGTTGTAGAGAAATGTCATTATATAATTTTCTAAAGCTGATTTCGTCACAACCCATACATTTAATAATCTGAAAAGCTGATTCATCCCACCAGCCCGTTTCCTCTTCGCGGTAATGATTTTTTTCTTCCTTTAATACCTGTTGATTTGTAGGTAGGTTACATTTTATACAATAACTTTTCATTTTGTAAAAACTAATTTTTATGTTTATCAATTCAGTTTATTTTATGCCCAAAAGTTTCAAGTTTGCAGTGTCTCCAATGCTTGCAGGCATTAGTTTATTATACGCCAATTGCATGTATTTCAGCCATGTGCGGAGGTTTTACAAGTTAAAAATAATTATTTGATGTTTGTTCGCTGGATGGAAAGTGCAGCTTTTCTCTCTCTGTAGTTTTTTATGTCTTTCAAAGGTAAACTATTAAACGAATTTCCAATTTATTTTACAAAATAATTAGAAAGATAGTGATAGTTGAGTTTCCAAATTACTCTATGGGTAGCGGTTTGTTTATAGTGCCAACCGGTTCTTCCCAATACACCCCAAAAATTGCAAAGCTTGCTACACTTAATAGTTATTACCAGACACCCAACTTCGTATCTTTCATCACGCGGCTTTCGGTTAATATTCATTTTGTTAATAACTTATTGCCTTTCCGTATCAATTTATCCGATGGATTGTCCGACATTTATTCTGAAATAATAAACAATTTTATTTTTATATCCACAAAATTTAAAACTATGGCAAGTAATTCAGAAACCGGCCACGCGAAAAATGTGGCCAATTTGGAGAGTTTAATTTCAGTTATTAAAGGTTTTGGAGCGGTTTACAACCCTTCGAGACAATCGATTATCCTTACAGCGCTCATTTCACTGCTAACAATCGTAAAAGGTGCAATGAGTTTGGTTAACAGCTCATTGGGTAGTAACAGTAAAGCAATTGCCGCCCGCGAAGTTGCATTTAAACCATTGAGTAGTTTGGCTACACGGATTCTCAATGCACTTCGTTCGAGCGAAACCACCCAACAAATCAACGACAGCGCACAATCGTTGGTTCGCAAACTTCAGGGAAGAAGGGCTACACCAAAGCTAACTGAAGCAGAAAAGGCAGCTCTACTGGCCGAAGGAAAAGAAAAAAAGGAAATATCTTCTTCGCAAATGGACTTCGATAGCCGTCTTGACAATTTCGACAAACTGATCCAGCTTTTAATCGTCATCCCTCAATATGCTCCCAACGAAGTAGATTTACAATTGAGCACATTAACCAATTATTACAATACATTAAAAGCTCTAAACGACGAGGCAAGGGAAACCGGGACTCAATTAGACAATGCCCGCTTGAACCGCAACGAAATTTTTGACAAGGATGATTCGGGTCTGGTTGATACCGCTATGGCAGCAAAGAATTATATCAAATCGCTCTTTGGAGCAACCAGTCCGCAATACAAGCAGGTATCGGGCTTGTTATTCAAAAAGACGAAATATTAAAGCATAGTTTTTTGAACAGTGCTCCATAGTTGAACCGCGGTAAGGATTTCCCTCGCCGCGGTTTATTTTTTTGAATCAGAAAAATGGTTTTTTGCTCCCGCCATTTAGTTTTTCGCTCCGGCTAAGTTGTTTCTTGCTCCGGCTAAGTTGATAAATGCTCCGGCTAAGTTGATAAATGCTCCCGCTAAGATGATAAATGCTCCGGCTAAGTTGTTTCTTGCTCCGGCCAAATTGAAAAACGCTCCGGCCAAGTTGTTTCTTGCTCCGGCTAAGTTGAAAATCGCTCCGGATAAGTTGTTTCTTGCTCCGGCTAAACAGAAACCTCCATGTACCTTTTGTTGAATAAGAATTAACATTGCTTCATTTTTATATCAGTAACAATTACCTAATTTTGGCAATCTACAATGAAAAGGTAAATTATGCAGAATTTAAATTACGGGGTAGTTGGAAATTGCAGGAGTGCAGCGCTGATTTCGGAAACAGGCAGTATTGATTGGTTCTGTTTTCCTGATTTTGATTCGCCCTCCATCTTTTCCAAAATACTGGATGTCGAAAAAGGAGGTGAATTTAGCTTTGAGGTATCCGACAACTATTCAATTACTCAAAAATATGTTGAGAATACCAATATCCTTTCTACCCTTTTCACTTCCGAAGAAGGGAGCTTTGAAGTACTCGATTTTATGCCCCGTTATAAACTTAACGATGCCAACCATTATCTTCCTCCTGAAATTTACCGGTATATTAAACTATTATCAGGGAAGCCAACTTTCAGGGTTAATTATAACCCGAAAATGAAATATGCAGAAAAAGAAGCTGTTCATTACAGCGGTAAACGGTTTATTAAAACCCATTCGGTTGATGATCCTTTGGATTGTGTCTATCTTTATTCAAGTCTGCAATTCTCTTTAATCCTCGGCAAAAAGGAAATTGTTCTGGAAAATGACCAGTTTATCCTTCTGTCGAATAACCAGAAATTGATCACTATCGACATTGCACGCGTTAGGTTGGAATATAACCGCACAAAAGTATATTGGCTTAACTGGGTAAACCGTTCCAAAAAATTCACCTCACACAACGATATCGTCACACGCAGTATGCTGGTACTGAAACTGATGTCGTTTCACCCGACCGGCGCAGTTTTGGCAGCCTTAACAACCAGTATTCCTGAAACAATCGGTGAAGTTAGAAATTGGGATTACCGATTTTGCTGGCTCCGCGATGCTTCAATGTCGATCGAAACATTGCTTGACATGGGTCACGACGAATCGGCTCAACGATTTATTGTATTCATTAAAGGAATCCTGAAAACGAAGCAGGATAAATTTCAGATCATGTATGGCATCCGGGGCGAACGGATTCTGCACGAAGAAGAATTGTCGCATTTGAGCGGATACGAAAATTCGAAACCGGTCAGGATTGGCAATGCTGCCTATTATCAGAAGCAAAACGATGTGTATGGTTATCTGATGAATGTAATTTACCAGTATTACAAATTCTTTCCAGGGTCACTCGACGAAATTGAAGATATTTGGGAAGTGGTCAGGAACATCATCAGGGCGGTAATTACCGACTGGGAAAATCCGGACAACGGAATCTGGGAAATACGCAACTCCGACAAGCATTTTGTTTTCTCGAAAGTGATGTGCTGGGTGACCCTTGACCGCGGAATAAAGATTGCCCAATTGCTGAACATGAAAGAATATACGAAGTTATGGAAAACCGAGGCGAACCGCATTAAAAAGGATATTCTGGAAAATGGATGGAATGAACAAATGCAGAGTTTTACGCAAACCTACAATGCAACAGATTTAGATGCTTCACTTTTGCTGATGGAAGAATACGGCTTTATTTCGGGTACTGATGAGCGATTCATAAAAACAGTTCAGGCAATTAAGAAAGAGCTTTTTTACAAGGGATTGATGTACCGATATATCACAGCCGATGATTTTGGACGCTTGTCGTCTTCGTTTACCATCTGCACCTTTTGGCTGATCCGTGCGCTTTATGTAACCGGCGAAACGGAAGAAGCGCTTGAGATTTTCAACCGGATTGCAGGATACTCCAACCACCTTGGATTGTTCAGCGAAGATCTTGATTTTGAAACAAAAAGACAATTGGGAAATTTTCCTCAGGCTTACTCACACCTGGCATTGATCAATACCGCCAGCCTGTTTTCTGATGAACGCCATTTATCCAGATTTATTCGCCCTTAGGTTCAGATAGCGGCTGATTGTTGTGATTCAACCGTACTTTCGCGAAGCAATCAGGATAATTGGCCTGAATAAAATCGATGACTTTTTCGCGGACTTCGGTGCGTAAGTCCCAGTTTTTTGAGGCATCGCTGCTGCTTACCAAAACCCGCACCTCTTTATAAATTTCGTTGGTATTGGTTACCTGCACATTGAAAGCACGACCGTCCCAGTTGGGATTGTCTTTCAATAGTCCGGACACAAAATCCCTGATCGCCTGTACCGGAAGGTCATAACCGACATAAAAAAAGACAGTTCCCATGATATCGGCACTCGCTCTGGTCCAGTTCTGAAAAGGCTTTTCAAGAAAATAAGTAACCGGAAGCATTAACCGGCGTTCGTCCCAGATTTTTACCACCACATAAGTGAGCGTAATCTCTTCGATCCTACCCCATTCTCCTTCAACGATTACCACATCATCGAGACTGATTGGTTGCGTAATGGCAATCTGAATACCGGCCAGGAACATGCCGATGCTCTTTTGTGCCGCAAAACCAATAATTAACCCGGCAACACCAGCCGACGCCAGCAAACTTGTTCCCACTGCTTTTGCTCCATCAAAAGTCATCAATACAACCGAAATGGTAACTATTACGATTACTGTGTCTGCGATATTCTGAAAAACGGTCAATTGGGTAAGCCTTCTTCTGGCATTCAAGTTATCAGAAGCTTTTACATCTAGCCTTTTGTTGAGTAAGTAAGCTCCCAATTTCACAAATTTCATCAGTATCCAACCAACCGACAGGATCAGTACGATGTTGTTGGCATGAATCAAATGTTTGAAAACGGTAAGGTCTTTCAGAAATAAATGAGCAAATGATTTGATCATAATCCACACCAATAACCACAGAAATGGAATTTTAAATATATCCAATGCAAAATCATCCCACTTATTTTCTGTCCTTTGGGTATAAACTTTCATTCGTTTATAAATGAACATATAAGCAAAAAGAAAAACAACAATTACAACTCCCATCAGTAATATTGCTGCAATGTTTACTGTTCCGCCCGAATTATTCATTTTGTTGATTTTTATTACTTATCTGACATTAAGCTGTTCAGGAAATTGACCGTATCCACCTGTGGCAAACTGAACCGCGCATGATCCGAAATCGAGCCAACTTTAATAGTTATGGCATCTTCCGGCATGGCGTGGAACATATCTTCATCTGTAACATCATCTCCCATTGCCATTATAAAATCATATTTATCAATGCTCATCAATCGGGTAGCTTCAATCCCCTTATCAACCCCCACAGTTTTCACTTCAATCACCTTGTTTCCCCTCATAATTTGAAGGTTCAGCCGGACACAGGGAGTCATCAAGGTATTTACTAACTGTTGTTGCCGGAGTTCGGCCAACCATTTATCGCAATTCCTGTAATGCCATACTATCGAGGTTTTTTTCATTTCTATTCTCGATCCGGGTGTCTTGTCAGCTGTTTTTTGAATAATATCCAATATCTCAGCATCATCAGGAAATTTTGTCCTTACGTTTTCCTGCCATTTCCCATGTTCCTTGAAAAATGCTCCATGTTCGGCAGCTAAATTCAGATCGAGTCCATTGAACCACGTATCTAAAAATTCCGAATCTCTTCCACTGCTAATAACTACATTATTCCTTTTGTCGGCAGCTAAATGCTTCAATGTTTCCATCAATTTTTTATCAGGGATAGCCAATTCCGGAGTCTTAACAATCGGGACAAGTGTTCCGTCATAATCCAATATGATTAGCCTTTTTTTTGCATTTTTGTATAACTTTCTAATTTGAATTAAGGTTTCGTCCTCAATTATTTTGTTTTGAAGTAGAATATTTTTGTCATTAATTGTGGCTAGTTCGGTCGTAAAATCATGTGCCCATTTGTTTACAGTCTG
The DNA here is from genome assembly GCA_038248385.1 of Bacteroidales bacterium. Lineage (GTDB taxonomy): Bacteria > Bacteroidota > Bacteroidia > Bacteroidales > Prolixibacteraceae > Aquipluma. The sequence continues at coordinate 1,636 of JBBRXN010000140.1, read as the reverse complement.
TTTCGAAAGGATCTTCCGCATCTTCTCCATTCGCGTTATCTTTTCTGTTTCAGGCATCTTTAAAGCTTCCAACAAAGCTTCTTCAATTTCATCAATATTATTCGGATTTATAATAATTGCATCTTTTAATTCGGCAGCGGCACCGGCCATCTCACTCAAAATTAACATTCCCGTTTCTTTGCGTTTTACAGCTATATACTCTTTGGCAACAAGGTTCATTCCATCACGTACAGGAGTTACCAATGCGAAATTGGCTATGTGATACAAGGCCATCAGCTCTTCGAACGGGAATCCGCGGTAAAAATAATAAACAGGGCTCCAGTCAAGCGTGGAGTAGAGACCGTTCAGAGCGCCAATCATTTCATCAATCTTTGTTTTCAGGTCAGCGTACCTGTCCACATTATCACGCGATGGAACAACTACCATCACCAACGAAACTTCTCCCCTGTATTCCGGATTGTTTTCAAGGAACTGCGCAAAACCTTTCAGCCGATGAATGATTCCTTTGCTATAATCAAGGCGGTCAACTGAAAGCACCAATTTATGGCTGCCAAAATTTTTCCTGAACTGCTCCGCCTTTTCGAGAACAGCTTTATCCAATATCGCATTGTAATGCAAATCATAGTTGATTCCCATCGGGAAAGCATCCACATGCACCACCCTGTCTTTAAAATGTATCTCGTCCAAATCGCTGTCGAGACCAAGCACGCGATAAGCTGCACTGATGAAATGCCTCATATAATCGTGGGTATGAAACCCAATCAAATCAGCTCCCATCAGCCCTTTCAATATTTCTGCCCGCTCAGGTAGAACACGGAACAACTCGTATGAAGGAAATGGAATATGGTGAAAATATCCGATACTAATCCCTTCGATCTTCTCCCGGAGCATCGCTGGCAAAAGCATCAGCTGATAATCCTGAATCCAGACCATATCACCAGGTTTGATCAGCTTAACCGCTTCATCGCAAAAAAGCTGATTTACTTCCTGATAGGAATCCCAGAATTTTGTTTCGTATTGAATATAGGTATAAAAATAGTGGCACAAAGGCCATATCATACTGTTGCTGTAGCCCTCATAATAATTCAGGATCTGATCTTCAGAAAGAAATACCGGATGAAACTTATCAGCCGACAAACCGGCTGTAATTTCCGTTTTATCCTTCTTATTATCCGAAAACATTCCGGGCCATCCAATCCAGTGTTTATCCGGATAATCCTCCAAAGACCCCAATCCGGTAGTAAGACCACCCTCACTACGTTCATAAACAAATTCGTTTTCCGGTTTGCTCACTTTCAGCGGCAACCGGTTTGAAATAATATAAAGTGCCATATTTTCTATTTTTAAAATGACAAAAACCGGTAATGAAAAGCAATTGAATATTCTTTTCCTGATCACCGGGAATTGCCAAAATACGGCCAAAGTTAAGAAAATTACCCGGCATCCGAAAAATGAAGGTGAGGTTGGATCGTTTCGAAGCGTCTTCCAATCCGTCACATAAATGTGAACAGCTTGTCCCGATTTTTCTATCGGGAGCAAAGGATATTGCCATGAATGAGCGATAATTCTGATCGAAGAAATATCCTTTGCCGTCTGGCTTTAGCCGACGGATAAAATATGATCAGATGAGGTATGT
>JBBRXN010000139.1:0-10463 GCA_038248385.1 Bacteroidales bacterium | reverse complement strand
GTCAGTGCTGTTTTTATGAAGTTGTTCAAGTGCTTCAATCTCTTCTGTTTTCAGTATTATATATCTCATAATGAGATAAATGTACACATATTAAAGCATATATACAACAAAATACGACATTATATTATTCCTATTACTTACTCTATATATGCATTTTAAAAAACCTAATCATTCTGATTATTCTGAGATGACAGATGACGAAATAATAATTCGTTATGAGAATAATGAGATAATCGGATTGACAATTTTAAATGCGAGTAAAAGATAAAAAACAACTGCACCCAAGGGCATAAGCTATGATCATTGATACAACCGATTACGAGGGTTGCAAAATAATTATACAGCAAAGGCTTTCAATATCTTTTCGGAATACACTTCCATCGTGTCTTTCAACGAACAAAGGCTGTCTTTTCCAGGCAGCCTTTGTTCGTTATCATTAGAACCCGTTCAGTTTCATAGTAACTGTTGGAATCAGGAGCAGGAAACCAACAATGGAAAGAATCAGAATCAGCGGCCAGGCCCATTTAAACCATTTATTAAAGGGAATCCGGGCAATTTCGAGCACGCCAATCAGCACTCCGGAAGTTGGGGTAATCAGGTTGGTAAATCCGTCGCCAATGTGAAAAGCGGTCACTGTTGCCTGTTTCGACATGCCAATCATTTCTGAAATATCCCGAAGAATCGGCATAATCAAGGCAGCTTTTGCAGTTCCTGATGTGATCACCATATTTAATCCCGATTGAAAAGCGTACATGAGCGAAAGGGTGGCCACTTTTCCCATGCCGACCATAGACTGGGAAATTCCGTGTAAAATGGTGTCGATCACTTTTCCATCTTCAAGGATTACAATAATTCCACCTGCTAAACCTACCACCAAAGCTGCCGACATGATGTCTTTGGCACCAGTAACAAAAAGTCTGGTGATATCGTTCGATCCTTTGCCCATGGCCAAACCAGCCACCAATGCCATGGTAAAGAAAAGCGCAGCTATTTCCATCAAACTCCAGTCGAAACCCATCACACCGGCCATCAGATAGGCTATGGTAAACAGCAACAAATTCAGGACAAAATATTGCATCGACTTTTTAGCCGTGATGTATCCGAAAACGGCGAACATAACACTCAAAATCGGCAACAAAGGAAGTTTCAGTACTGAAGGTCCAACTTTTATGCTGTTCATTGGCATCAGAAAAGCATAAACAGCCGTGGCAGCCAGCACCAGACCGTAGGCAACCCATGTTTTCTGCAACGACGGTGATCGTAAATCATCAATTGCCTGACTGTGATGTTTCCTCCAATAATCGTCTTCAGCATAAACCAAAGATTTCGTCGGATTCTTTTTAATCTGGGCAGCATACCGCAAAACATACCCGATTCCGACAACATTTACCACCAACCAAATAATCAGACGGTATTCAATTCCGGAGAACAAAGGAATACCGGCAATTTCCTGAGCAATTCCAAGCGTGAATGGATTGAGCAGGCATCCGGCAAAACCAATTCCGGCGCCAATAAAGCACATGCAAACTCCGACAATCGAATCGTAACCCATCGAAACGGCCAGAGGAACAAAAATGATAACAAAGGCAATCGTTTCCTCACTCATTCCGAAAATAGCCCCAAAGAAGCTAAACATCAGCATCATCATTGTAATGATAATGTTATTGACACCTAAAAATTTTATCAGCCTGAAATTTTCCAGTTTCTGACTTTTCAGAAGAAACGAGTTCACCCCTGCATCAATGGCTTTGCTTTCGTTTAAAATCCAGAAAGCGCCTCCAAGAATCAGGATAAAGACGATAATTTTCGGAGACCGGACAAAGCCCTTGTAAAAAGCCGAGAATATCTGCCAGGTTTGGGGTTGTTGTGCAACCTGATGATAGGAATCGGTTTGTATAACCTCCCGTTTATTTCCGTTCACATCGATGGTTTGCCGGTCAAATTCACCAGCAGGGACGATCCAGGTAGTAACTGCTGCAAGGATGATTATAAAAAATACGATGACGTAGGTATGTGGAAATTTTTTGGTCATATCCGCTTATTTGGAATTTGAAATCTTAAAACTATCGCCAGGAAGGTAAATTTCGAGTTGTATTTTGCCACCCATTTTGCCGGCTTTTAATTGGCTTTTTTTACCTGTATTCCTGAAAACCAGCACCTGCGAATTGCCAACTACTTCGGCCCGGTTTCCTGAAACCAGAATGGCTGTAGACTCATCAATCCCGATTCCCGGCACTTTCGGATTTTCAAGAACAGCAGTGATCAAGCGGTTGTGACGGCTTCGAATCACAAAATGCTGATCGATGATAGCATTGTTGATCAATCCAAGCCCTTCGGCAAATTCGATATTCCCTGATTCAATACACTTGAAAGTTTCGTTGTATTTCGGATGAAGCAATTCGTTGCCGGTAATCATCATTTTACTCATCACCGCAGCACCGGCGCTGGTTCCTGCAACGATCGCACCTTTCTGATAAGCAGCATGAATGGCATCATAAACCGGAGTTCCTGAAACCACTTTCATGAACCTGGCCTGATCGCCTCCACTGATGTAAATCAGCGAAGCATTTCGCAAAGAGTCGAGCCAGTTATTTGGAGCAATTTCACCCGATTTGAAGTTGTAGCCAATCACTCTGGAAATTCCATTTTTAATGAATTGAGTTCCTGACCAAATGATAGCCGAATCAGCATCCTCGCTTGCCATCGGTAGGATAAACACGTAACCGCCCTTTCGGAGTTCTGCCTCATTAATCATCCGGTTTACCATGGCGTCCGGGCGACTGCCACCGCCGATGATGAAAAGTTTACCTTTTGGAGTTGATTCCCCAGCCGTAGATTTATCAATTAAAAACAGAGAAGCGATCAATAGAATAGGCAAATAGTATTTGTAGATTTTCATTGAAATTAGTGCTTTTAAGTTTATTACTTTTCGTATGTCCCTTTCTTCAATATAACGCCCTCTTTAACCATCAGCTTTCCCATGGCAACCACATGCTGAATCGAAAATTTCTCATCGATCAGAACCAAATCGGCATCCATTCCGGGTTTAATTCTGCCTTTTTGCCGTAATTTCAGAATATCGGCCAAATTCGAAGTCAAAACTTTCAGCGCTTTCTCCATTGGCATTCCTTCAACCTGAATCAAATCGGACAATTCTGTAAAAACCGACAAAGGAAATCCCATTTCAAGTTTCAGGATATCGCCGTTTTCGTTGAAACTGGGCAATGAACCGCAACCGTCGCTGCTCATGGTAATGTGCTCGATGGGAACGCCTGCTTCAACCAATTCAAAAATAGCACGTGATGGTTTAATCTCGTATTGTGGAAAAAATGGATAGGAACTTGCTGTGATATCGACATATCCTTTTTTGCCGTATTCCTTGGCGTCTTCAAAAATGTAATGGTTCCGGTTGCAATGGGTTGGAAGAAACTGTTTGAAATTCAGTTCGCTTTGGGCAATTGCATCGTAAATGGGCTGAAAAGGTTTTTTTGCATCGCCCATGTGGATGTTAACAATACCGGCTTTGCCTCCCAACATGCCGCCAACACGCGAATGTGCGGCAATGCGAATAAGCTCGTTTACTGATGGAACCGAAGATCGATGATCGGAAATGGCCAACTCGCCTGTACCAATTACTTCATCAATCATTGCTATATCTTTACCCACATCTCCCAATATCGTTGGCGGAGGCACCTGATAAGAACCGGTATATATCCAGGCACTTATGCCTTCTTGTCTCAAACCTTTAGCCTTCATCAAGACCGATTCAACACTACGCGTCAAACCATCGGTACCCAGACAACCAACTACCGAAGTTACGCCGGCTTCAAGCAAACGACTCAACTGAATTTCAGGAGTTCGTGTTGCTGGTCCACCTTCGCCACCGGCACCGGCAATGTGCACATGTGCATCAATCAATCCGGGAATCATCCGCATTCCTGTACAATCAATCACTTCCACATTCCAATCTTCAGGAATAGCCAGATTGTTGCCGATTGCTTCAATTTTGGTCCCAGCAACCAACAGGTCTTTCAAACCCAGATAGTCGGGAGCATACAACTCGCAATTTTTAAAAAGTATCATGGTAGTAGTGTTTTCAAAGTATTTATTCAAGCTTTATTTTGAATAACAAGTATAAGCATATAATTTTACACTAACAGGCTTTTCAAACACTTTGAATATCACGGAACTTGATTACATTTACCATAGTAGAACAGTTACTTTCACTCAAAAAAACACATCATGACTGAAAATCAAGATAAAATCAATCAGCTTCTCTACATGTTGGAAACTCTTGGAAGAAGGCAAGAAATGTTTTCGAAAGAAATAATTGAGATTCGCGCAGAAATTTACAAACTGAAAACTAACAAAACTCAAAGCGAGTTTCAGGAACAACCACCGGAAAAAGAAATAAGCATTGAAACAGAAAAAAGCTTGGATAACAAACAAGAAAATATTTCAACAGGCGATCAAACAGATGCCCCGGACAAAAAGGGCGAAACGCCAAAATACTATTCCAAACGGACAAAAAAACAACCCGGAATCAGCATCAACCTTGAAAAATTCATCGGAGAAAATCTAATCAATAAGATAGGAATAGTGCTTTTACGGTCTGGGCTGCATTAAACTACAAACGACAAGTAATTGCGCATATTGGATTGGTGGGCGCTTATGCGGTTCCGTTTCTGTTAAGCGATGGTTCAGGAAATGTGGCAATACTTTATAGTTACATGGCCATTATTAATGTCGGAATTCTTGTAATTTCTTTCATTAAATACTGGAAACCGCTTTATTATTCTTCCTTTATTCTGACATGGCTGATGTATTTCTCCTGGTACATTACAGGTTATCATGTTAATGAACACTTTGCACTGGCATTAACATTTCTGACTGTTTTCTTCGTCCTGTTTTATATTACTTTTCTTGCTTACAAGCTCCGGAAAAATGAAAAATTTGAGATTGAAGACATCGTCTTACTATTGGCCAATTCATTCATTTTCTACGGAATAGGCTATTCAATTTTAGACAATCATGAAATTGGGAAACAGATGCTGGGATTATTTACTATTGGCAACGCGATTATCCATTTCATTGTAAGTGTTGTCATTTACAGGCAAAAACTTGCAGACAGGAATTTGTTTTATCTTGTTTTATGATATCTCGCATCTCGATACCATTTCGAAAACCATTGTATTTGTTATATTGGGAATACTGCTTTTAATTATTTCTTTCCTTTACAACAAATACAAGCATATTATTTCTGACTAAAACGAACCAAACAATTGTTTTCTATATAACACGTTCAAAAACAGTGATTTAAAAGCAAAATAAACACAAAATGGCAAACAATACATCACAGCACATCTTATCTACATCGGCAAATCTTTTGGGATTCTGTCTTTTTGTAATCACCTCTTTGCACATTGCCAATCAAATAGAAACGCACATCATTGATGAGTTAACTTCTGTTATTGCGTTGTTGCTTACATTCTCCTGTGTATTTTCGTTCATTTCTATCAAAACTAAATTTGAGCGCAGAGAAGTACGAATGGAAGCAATTGCTGATTATTTTTTTATTGCCTCTTTGATAGGTATTTTTATCATTATATTGCTCATTACCCTTCATTTTATAAATTAATTGAAATGAAAACTTTTAAGAGTGATATCTCGAACAATGAATTTCAAATTGCAGATAAAGTCTCGGCTAAAACAATCAGACATTCTATTTTGAATTTAATTCAAAAAGACCATCCTGAATTTTCACATGACAGCAATTTATCAATCAGCGAATTAAACCAGTACAGAGAAAAAAACATCTCTGAATACCTGACCAGGGAAATGGGAGAACTATCAGAACTGGAAAAGACAGTATTGGCTTCTTTGGCAGGCAATACTACTTTATCTGATAAAATTGATGGAGATGATCAGCAGAATCTAACTTTTGGACAAAAGATTGCCGACAAGGTCGCTTCATTTGGAGGCAGCTGGACTTTCATCATAGCATTCGGGGTATTCATTTTTCTATGGATTTGCCTCAATATATTTTGGCTGGTCAACAAAGGTTTTGACCCCTACCCTTTTATATTATTGAATTTAATCCTGTCATGTCTGGCAGCCTTACAAGCGCCTGTGATTATGATGAGCCAGAACCGTCAGGAAGAAAAAGACCGGGACAGGGCCAAAAAGGACTATATGATCAACCTGAAATCAGAATTGGAAATCAGGACACTTCACGAAAAAGTAGATCATTTTGTAATGGATCAGCAACAGGAATTGCTGGATATTCAAAAAGCGCAAATAGAGATGTTGAAAGACATTCTAAAGCATGTTGGGAAAAGCGGAAAATAAATATGAACCTAAAAGACATTTCTACTCTCCGCCTCATCAATCAGCAACTTGAAGCAACAACCTTCGAAACTGTTAAAGAACTTGTTGGCTGGATGGGCGCCATACAGGCACAGGATTTCAATCAGGCGAAATGGGCTATTGGAATCCGAATGCCGCATTTGACAGAGCAACAAATTGAATCGTCATTTAATAATGGTGAAATCATTCGCACCCATCTCATGCGCCCCACATGGCATTTTGTTTCGTCTGACGATATTTACTGGATGTTGGAACTCACTGCTCCACAAATCAAAGCAACGACCAAGTCAAGAAACCGGGATTTGGAACTCAACCAAACGGTGATCAAAAAAAGTCAGGAGATTCTGATAAAAGCATTGGAGGGCAACAAGTCACTGACACGGGAGGAGTTAAACATACATCTTAATCTTTCCGGAATTAATACAGAAAAACAACGACTACCTCACATCCTGATGGAAGCCGAAATTGAAGGAATAATATGCAGCGGTGGCACCCAAGGGAAAAAACATACTTATGCTTTGCTTGCTGAAAGGGTTCCGGTGAAAAAGACCTTGCCCAGAGAAGAAGCTCTGGCTCTACTGGCGAAGAAGTACTTCACCAGTCATGGTCCGGCCACTTTGCCTGATTTTGTTTGGTGGTCGGGCTTACCGGTTAGCGACGCCAGGAAAGCACTGGAAATGAATAAAGAAGCCTTCATTTCAAAAACTCTGGGCTCCGAAATCTATTGGTTTGCCAACAATATTTCCATTCCTGCAACACTCCCCAACTCCATATATTTATTACCGGCATTTGACGAATTTTTGATCAGTTATAAAAATCGAACTGCAGTAATCACTGCCGATAATCACAAAAAAGCTATTTCCGAAAACGGCATTTTCAGGCCTGTAATTTTAGTTAACGGCCAAATCAGCGGATTATGGAAACGAACCATAAAAAATGATACGGTAATTATTGAAACTGAATACTTTCGTCCACAAAACAAATCAGAAGAATGTTTAATCAGTTTGGCAGCAGAAACAGTTGGGCTCTTTTCAGGAAAAAAAGTATAGCAAATCAAATTCAGAACTCTTGATTCGGCAACCATCTTTGTATTTTTCTCTAAATTTCTATTTATGAAAACCTATAGCCTCGTTTTTTTCCTGAAATCTTTTGTTTTTATAGTTTTTACCAGCAAAAGGGAATTTTGTAGTACACCCAATCGCAACAATCGGAGAATTGTCTCTTTTTCAATTACACAAAGGCATAAATTAGCTATTCAATATAGAAACTTTTGATACTTTTTATTCATTGCAAATAGAAACTTTTGTATATTCGTAGTCTATTTTCACTTTCAATATACAACAGATGAAACGAGCAGTGAGAGGAAAACTCACATACGAACATGATTATCAATGGCGAGTTCCATGTGGCAATTAAAAAACAAATTATAAACACATGAAAGAGTTACTAAAAAACGTCATTTTTGATCAAAAGAAACTAATCTGGAATCCGGGCTTTGTCAAAAGGAAATTCCCGGTTGATTATCTGAACCATCAGGAAATAGTGGTTATATCGGGAATCCGGCGATGCGGTAAATCTACCTTGTTGCAACAAATAAGGTCAGAAAATAAAGAAAAAGATTTCTATCTCAATTTCGACGACGAACGTCTGATTCAATTCAAAGTTGATGACTTTCAACTTTTATTCGAGACTTTTATTGAGTTATTTGGCATTCAAAAAACATTCTATTTTGATGAAATACAAAACATTACAGGCTGGGAACGATTTGTTCGCCGACTTCATGATTACGGAAATAAAATCTTTATCACCGGTTCGAATGCTTCGATGCTTAGTCAGGAATTAGGGACGCATCTTACGGGACGGTTTGTCAGTTACGAATTATTCCCGTTTTCATTTCTTGAGTTCCTTGAGTATAAAGGAAAAACTGATTTTAATAATCGGTTATACAGTACCGAAGGAAAATCTGAACTTCAAGGTTTGTTTACAACATTTCTTACTTCAGGCGGATTTCCTGCTTACCTGCACAATCAGAACGACAATTATCTTAAATCGCTATATGAATCCATCTTATACCGCGATGTCATGGTTAGGAACCATTTAAATAGTGAAAAAGAATTGCTTGAACTGGTATATTATTTGGCCAGCAATGTATCGCGTTTATCATCATACAACAGTTTGGCAAAGTCCATCGGTGTAAAAAACGCCTCAACCACTAAAAACTATCTTCAATACATTCAAAATACCTATCTCATTTTTCAGGTCAGTAAATTCGATTTCTCGCTAAAAAAACAAATACAAAACCTAAAAAAAACCTATTTCATTGATCAGGGATTGGTTACAAGGCTTGGGTTTCTGTTTACCGCAGAAAAAGGAAGGTTACTTGAAAATATTGTATTCATCGAACTACGAAGACGTGGTTTGGATATCTTTTATTTTAGCGGAAAAAATGAGTGTGATTTTCTGATCCGTCAGGGAACTAAAATTGTACAAGCCATCCAGGTTTGCTATACATTCGATTCTCCTGAAACTAAAGCACGGAAAATCAAAGGATTATCCGAAGCCATGAAAACCTATTCGCTCGAACAGGGATTGATTTTAACAAATGATTTTACAGAAAATCTGTCAACTGAAGAATTTAACATTCAGGCAATTCCAGTATGGAAATGGTTGGTTGAGGCAAAATAGCGTTACTCACTGCGACTGTATTACTGCGACTGAAAACTTCTTCCCTGCCAGGTATCCCGTTCTTCGAGCAGCTTCTCGAGTTTGGCCGTAAATTCAAAATTTTTCAGTCCCCAGCGGGGAGCAATCAGCAACTTGTCAGGCGCTTCACTGACAAAACGTTCAACCACAATTTCAGGATTTAATAATTCCAGATATTGAACAACCAACCCGAGATATTCTTCAACGGTAAACATTGAAAATTGCTTCGGATCCTGAATGTACTCGTGATACATCCTTGTATTTTTATGAATTTGAAGCTGATGCAGTTTCAGGTTTTCGACCGGAAGTAGTGAAATTACCTTGGCCTGTTCAAGCCAGTCTGCCTCGGTTTCTCCCGGCAAACCAAGTATCAGGTGGGCGCAATTGTGGATTTTTCTTCGGGCAGTTTCATGCAAAGCAACAACAGATTCTTCGAAAGTATGTCCCCGGTTAATTCGTTCAAGGCTTGAATTGAGATGCGATTCAATCCCGAATTCAACCATGATATAATTCTTTTCAGCAAGCAGCTGAAGGTAATCCAGAATTTCAGGAGTAAGGCAATCGGGACGGGTAGCTATCACCAAACCAATAACTTCAGGATGTGTCAATGCTTCTTCATAAAGCAATTTCAGGTTTTCAAGCGGAGCGTAGGTATTACTGTATGCCTGAAAATAAGCCAGGAACTTCATCGAATTGTATTTTCTGGAGAAGAATTCAATCCCTTCGGTCAACTGAGCGGTAACACTTGTCTCCAGATTACAATAGGCCGGACTAAATGTATTGTTGTTACAATACGAACATCCCCCGGTTCCTCTTGAACCATCGCGGTTGGGGCAGGTAAAACCGGCATCGATCGAAATTTTTTGCACGCGCCCATCAAATTTCCGCCTGAAATATCCCGAAAAATCATTGTAGCGTTTATCACCTTCCCACAAAAACCGGCTCATCCTGTTGATTTAAAATTCAAAGGCAAAAGTAGTCCATTTTAGTTGTCACCGAAACTCAATTTTTTATCATTCAACTCATGATTTACAACTTAAAAAAGCATTAAAAATCGAACCCGGTTTTCTATAAAAATATAATAGTTGTAAAAAATACAAAAACAGCGATACAAACACAAACAATACAAACTATCAATCAGCAACTTACAACACAACTCATCTGTGTCTGATTGTTAAAAACTATTTTAAAACTTTTTGGTTACTACACATCCAAACAGGTATATTCATCAATTTGAATCTATAAATTTAAACATCTCTAAAACTCAGTTATGTTTACACCTGATGATATCTTACAGATTGTTGTTAGAGGAAGTCAAATTGAAAGAATCAAACAACAAATCGAAAATTTCAAAACCGGATTTCCTTTCCTTAAAATAATTGAAGCTGCCAGTC
>JBBRXN010000138.1:0-10694 GCA_038248385.1 Bacteroidales bacterium | reverse complement strand
TTGAAACTGACAGTGGGCAATTTCTGCATCAACTGCCTGATAATAAGATCGAAGGCAAAATATGCCAGTATAAAACCATTGAATTTACTGACCGGATCGGTATCGGGGAACTTTTTAACCAATATTTCAGGAATCGCAAAACCAAGATACAGAAAGTTGGCCGAAAGATAAAGCGCCAATAAGCCCATTCCGATGGTTGTTGCAAGGCTTTTACTCCAGTATGCCGACCGGGTGATTTCGCGCCAGGCGAGAGAAAAGAGATTTTGGTTCATAAAGGAGGTTTGTATTTTTTGTAGTTATATGTTAGCTATTGTTCAGTTTTATTACAATCAGGATTTGACAAATTGAGGAAATTCGCGGGTAAAGTCTTCCTTGATTCGCTGAGGAATATATGAACACATTGAAATCATTACAAAAACAAAAAGAGTCATTAGAAATGAGGTCAATAACTCTAAGGAGAAGATGCCTGTTGGTGAGAATTGAAATTCCCTAAGGACAATACTGGAAATAGTTGATAAATTAAATGGAATAAATCCAACCGAAAAAAGCGAACCGCGAATGGAATTTAAATAATCAATTTGCAGGAACGATTTGCCTGTATTCAGTTCGAGCTGGGTTTTCTTCTTGGAAAACACAACAAAGTAAACGAGAAGAGAAAGGGCATAAATACCTATAAGAACTAGACTTAGAAAAGTAAGGTCATTTGTCAATCTGATTGCGGTAAACAATGAAAATGTTATGGCTAGAGTCAGGATGATCTTAGGCAAACGGTAAAACTCGCCAATGTATTTCCAAAGCAATTGTGTGTACTTCTTTCGCAATGCTTTTTCCTTAATTTTCTGAAACTTGGTAAAGCCGTAAATTCCAAATTGTTTATAAGCAGCCGGAAGAGCTTCTGCGATGGATAGTTCAGGCTTGTCTTCCCATTTCTGCTCAATGGCACTGGCAATGTGATCGACCAGTTCGATCTGTATATCGTAATGTTTCACGCCTTTCTTTTTACAAAAAGCGAAAAGCTCCTCGATTTGTTCCGGTGTAAGTTTGCGTTCGTTCATGCCAGATCAATTTGAGGATTCAGCAAGCTTTGCATGTTGCGGATAAACGATTCCATTTCGGTCATCCTGTCAACAACTTCTTTTTTACCGTCTTTGGTAATCGAATAATACTTCCGCATCCTGTTACCAGTCATCTCAATTTCGACGGTTAGCAAACCTTGCGCTTCGAGTTTGTGCAACATCGGATACAGCGCACCTTCGGTAATCACATATTCACCCGACGAAATGGCTTTTACTTCTTGTGTAATCTGATAACCATACATGCGTCCCTTCTCACCCAACAGTTTCAGGATGATGGTTGCCAGACTCCCTTTGTACAATTGGTTTGTTCCCATTTGAATAAATTTAAAACAAACATACATAAACGTCTTATGTATTTGAGTGTTTTATATAGGGAATTTAGGCGATCTGCCGTAAAACAGGTTTTTAAATATTGCAGGAATTAATTGTAGGCAAAAACAACAGTGTAGGATCCTGCGTAAAGGCCGGAAGTCTGACTGCTTGTTCTATTGGTTGTTCCGCCTAATTGGATGGTTTGTGAGCCATTTGGTCTTGAAGCAGAAGCAAACAAATCGTTTTGAACTGCTGGCTCAATTGTAAAACCATTTCCGGCTGAGTCAGAAAGAGAAGCTGGTTTAAGAACAACATTACAAGTGACGTCTTTTCCCGAGAAAATAGTAATAGCGCCAAGGTTAAGTGTTTCTGCTGTTAAGTTGTTTGAAGTATTTTCTGTGATTTGAGCCAGCTCAAAGTTCGTAATGGCTGCTGAGGATGCACTAATCGATTCAACAATTTCGGCTGATACATGTCCGATGGCAACAGTTTGACTGCATACTTGTGATCCAGATAGAATCCAGGTAAGTAATGTTGCAATGATTAAAACTGTTGTTGCTTTCATGATAATTGATCCCCGATTGATTAAAACCTCCGTCTGCGCATAATCTACTAACAGTGTAAATGTATGTCAATTTCCTTACATTGATACCGGCAATGTAAAATAATTCTTTACGCGCGTAAAGAAATATCTCGAGGGCAATAAATACTTTATATATTGAATTTACAAATCAATTATATAATTATATTTCAGGCATATAGAGAATCAAATGCGATGTAAAGAATTGGGGTGAGATAAAATTTGGAAATCAGCCATTTTTGCAAATCTGGATTCTATACGCTTGGTAAACAGTAGTATGAATGATTCACTTCAGGTATTTGGCAGATATCTGGAAATGAAAAATCAGCGTAAATATATTTTACGCTGATGGCATGTCGTAAGAAAATTGATTTTTTGGGCGCGTTTTTTTACACGTTCGGAGCAAAAATTTATTTTGCTCCGAACGGGAGATGAACTGAGTCTGGGAGAACAGCAAAATAGATGAAGGAGATTATTCCCAATTATGATGGATTGCTTCGCAATAGTTTGCATGTATCGCAATTCGGGAACAGGACTGGAAATGGATTATGCAAAATAAATTTCCAATAAGACGAGTGTGTATCTAAATATACCTATAAAATCCTGATTTTAAAATCCAGCACTTCAACCAGATCGCCGCTTCTCAATTTTGCACGCTTGCGCGATTCCAGCTGACCATTCAGGTAAACGATTCCATCGTCAACTATCATTTTGGCCTGTCCGCCAGATTCACTGATCCTCATGATTTTTAAAAGTTTGATCAGTTCAATGTATTCTGAGCCTTTTAGTTCGTATGTCTCCATCTTAATAATTTTTCAATTCCTGTTTCAGTTTTATCGGCAATTTATCAACGACCAATTGATACGAATGGTCTATCAAATCCTGAATTAGCTTTCGACTGAGAGATCTATCCATCATCACGGTATTCCAAAGTGCCTTGTTCATGTGATAACCGGGCTGAATAGCCGGATACATTTCACGAAGTTCGATAGCACGTTCAGGATCGCATTTCAGACTCAGGCTCCAGTCTCCTTCCAGATTGGTAAGCGCGAACATTTTGCCCATCACTTTAAAAACCAGGATCGTTTCATCAAACGGAAATTCTTCAGTCACACCCGGTTTCGAGACACAATATTCCCTGAATTCTTCGATGTTCATTGAGATCAAGTTTAAAGTTAAAGTTTACTCCCTGAAACTCCACGACTCAAAGTTAATTAAAAGAGTCAAAAGCAATACGCATTTGAAAGTGAAAAGCCATATCGGGGATCGTGTGATCAACAATATGGCTTCAAAATATACTTTGATGATAGAGAACTTATACTAAATCATGTGAAAAGCGTTCATCAAATATTTCAGCAAAACCAATGCGGTTATTAGAGCTGCAATTCCCAGAAATGTAAGTACAAAATCGTTCATTTTTTTCTTCTTTGGCTCTTTGGTATGATCAAGATTTTCCATTATTATAAAGTTATTCGTTTTTTATTAATTCCAATTTCACACTAAACCGCATTAGAGTTTTTTACATATCGAAGCTTGTCGGTTATGCTAAAACCACGTTGACCTGTATGGTACTTGTTTTAATACGGCAAACGAAAGCGCGAAAAGACTAATTCAGTAACGAATGCCCTCTGATAAAAATGGGAACTGAAGAGCTGTATATGGTGGGTATTGGATAGGTTGCAAACCTACGGAAATCAAAATTAAGCGGAATAAGCTGATTTGGATGAATGATCGATGAACCCAATCGATGGACATCGGTGATCGTTTGGGCTGAATTACTAACCTCTATGGCAAATAAGTAACTGCTGACCGGATTTTGCAACTCCTGAACAGGAATTGAGTTGGTGGTCTCAGATGCCATCGCATCGCGGGTTGAACCACAATCAGCGGGGAACGCAAACATCCGGCTGACAATAATCAGCACAAATACAAACGAAAATCCTATATTTCTAATTACCACCATAATTCAAAAATACTGATCAAAAATATCATTTAAAATGACATAATTTGAAAACTCGGGAGAGTCATTTATAGAATTGTCACAATTATTTTTTATTCTTCCAAACTGACACTCACCTTTTCGATCTGACCACCCATCGGCGGGTTCAGTTTTGAGACTTTTACAGTCACTTTTTGAACTTCCGGAAATTCGTTTTTAATACGGTTAATAATTCGGTGGGCAACATGTTCAAGTAAATCAGACGGGATGGCCATCTCTTCTTTCACAGCCAGATAGGCCTTCTGGTAATCGAGTGTATCTTCCAGGTGGTCGGTCAGTCCGGCCTTGCTGCAATCGGCTTCGATCTTCAGGCTCACTAAAAACCGATTGCCCGCCACTTTCTCCACTTCAAAATGCCCGTGAAAAGCATAAAATTCCATTCCTTCAATTTCGATGACTGCCATAAATATTTACAATTTAGCGATGTACCATATACAATTTCGTGTCACTTCGTGCTTTGTAGCTTTCCTGTCTTCTGACTTCGAACTCCGGTCTCCGGACTTCCTCCACAAAAATAATTTTATTGTAACGGAAATCAATTTTCAAACGGGTGAATATCTGAAAGGTGAAATCATTTTATACTTTTGTCGGTAATCCCAATCAAAAATGTGATTTTTTAACTGAATACAATGAGCGAAAAAGAGATTGAAAACGACAATGTGGCGAAGTCAAATAATTTTATTCACCAAATTGTTGAGGAAGAAATAAAAGCCGGCAAGAACAACGGGCGTGTGCATACAAGGTTCCCCCCGGAGCCCAACGGATATCTGCACATTGGACATGCAAAATCGATTTGCCTGAATTTTGGAACCGCTCAGAAATTCAACGGATTGACAAACCTTCGTTTCGACGATACCAATCCTTCAAAAGAAGAAACCGAATATGTTGATTCCATTAAAGAAGATGTTCATTGGCTGGGATTTACCTGGAACAACAGTGAACTATACGCATCCGACTACTTCGACCGGATTTTTGAGTTTGCCGTAAAACTTATTCAGGAAGGGAAAGCATACATCGATGATCAGGATGCCGAAACCATCAGCACCCAAAAAGGAACACCTACCCGGCCGGGCATCGAAAGTCCATTTCGCAATCGTTCAGTGGAAGAAAACCTCGACCTTTTTATGCGCATGAAAGCCGGAGAATTCGACGAAGGCGTGCGGGTTCTGCGTGCAAAAATTGATATGACATCGCCCAACATGCATTTGCGCGACCCGATTATTTATCGGGTTATGAAATCGCCTCATCACCGCACGGGCGACAAATGGTGCATCTACCCGATGTACGATTTCGCTCACGGACAGTGCGATTACTGGGAAGGGATCACCCATTCGATATGCACCCTCGAATTCGAAGTTCACCGCCCGTTATACGATTGGTTTATAGATCAACTAAAGGATTCGGATTATCGCCCGCGACAAATTGAATTTGCCCGTCTGAACCTGACTTACACGGTAATGAGCAAGCGTAAACTGCTCGAACTGGTGAAAGACAAACATGTTACCGGGTGGGACGACCCACGTATGCCCACCATTTGCGGATTACGCCGCCGTGGATTTACACCCGAATCGCTCCGGAATTTTGCCGACCGCATTGGTGTTACCAAAACAGATGGAATGATTGACGTGGCACTTCTTGAACACAGCATTCGCGAAGACCTGAACAAACGCGCACAACGTGTGATGGGGGTGCTGAACCCGTTGAAGGTGGTAATTACCAATTGCCCTGAAGGAGTGGTTGATCAGATGGAAGCTGTCAATAATCCGGAAGATCCTGCCATGGGAACCCGATTGGTGCCATTTACCCGTGAGTTGTACATCGAACGCGATGACTTTATGGAAGAACCACCTAAGAAATTCTACCGCTTGTCGCCCGGGACCGAAGTTCGCCTACGTTATGCTTATTTTATTACCTGTACCGATGTGGTAAAAGATGCAAATAACGAAATCACCGAAATACATTGCACTTACGATCCGGCATCGCGCGGAGGAAATTCGCCCGATGGCCGCAAGGTTAAATCGACCATTCACTGGGTTTCGGCTACCGAAAATGTCGAGGCAGAAGTTCGTCTGTACGATCGGTTATTCTCCGACGAAACTCCCGATGCCCATAAAGACATCGACTTTAAGGAATTTTTGAACCATGATTCGTTGCAGGTGCTTTCCAAATGCTATATAGAACCATTCGTAAAAGATGCCAAAGCATTGGATCATTTCCAGTTCGAACGCCTGGGTTATTTTAATGTTGATTCGGATTCAACTCCTGAAAAACTGGTTTTTAACCGCACTGTGCAGTTAAAAGATACCTGGACCAAAGTGATGCAGAAGTAGAAAAAAGTTTGAAGTCCGGAGTCGGAAGACCGAATCTCAGCTCCCTGAGCAACGAAGCGTGTCGAAGGGAGCTTGCAGAGGAAAAATAGCTGAAGGGTGGAATGAAAATTCTGCCCTTTTTTATCGCTTAAATAAGGATTATTTCAAACCATATCATTTTTCACTTCAGGTGAACCCTGAATTTTTATAGCCAACATACAGAAGAACTGATCCGATGAACCCGGAGTCATCGGGTCAGTAACAACCAAACTTGCCATTTACCGACTGATTCAGGCCATTCACTGGTTCCGGTTTTGGATATTAATACAATGGCTCTTTCTTTGCCACACCATTAACAAAAAGTTAAATCAAAGTATCAGGTGTAATTCCTTAGTAAGGCGCTGCAACTTATCCGAAAAGTTTTGGTCAATGAAAGCTTAGTGTTTATATCGTGATGTTCAGAAAACAAAAAAAATGAAACAGTTCAGTATTATTTTGCTGCTCATAGCAATCTCAATTCCCGGGTTTGCCGGAGTAGTGACATTGAGCGGCTATCTTAGAGACAAAGCCAATGGAGAAGCCCTAATTGGCGCAACGGTTTATATTCCTGAGATAAAAACCGGGGTAATTACCAATCCGTATGGATTCTATTCCATTTCAGTACCGCAAGGCAACTATTCGATCGCATTTTCATACATTGGTTATCAGACCCAATCGCCATTGATTAACCTGAATGAAAGCAAACAGTTGAATGTTTTGCTTGAAGAAGATTCGGAACAAATTGACGAAGTGGTGGTTACCGGTGAAAAGAAAAACCGGAACGTGGAAAGCCTGCAGATGAGCATGGAGAAAGTGCAGGTAAAAATGATCAAAAAGCTGCCTTCTTTTATGGGCGAGGTAGATATCATCAAAAGTATCACGTTGTTACCCGGAATTCAGAACGGCGGCGAAGGAAGTTCGGGTTTGTATGTGCGGGGTGGCGGTCCCGACGAAAACCTGATGATTTTGGACGAAGCGCCGGTTTACAATGCATCGCATCTACTCGGATTCTTCTCCGTATTCAATTCGGATGCCATCAAAGATGTACAGGTTTATAAAGGTGGAATCCCTGCTGAATACGGCGGGAAAGCTTCATCGGTGATTGATATCCGGATGAAGGACGGAAACTCGCAGCAACTGGGAATGAGTGGCGGAATCGGTAATATTTCGAGCCGTTTGACAGTTGAAGGCCCCATCATCAAAGACAAATGGAGTTTCATCGTTTCGGGCCGCCGCACTTATGCCGACTATGTTGGCAAGTTGATTGGCATTGAGCAATTGAAAAATAACCAGCTGTATTTTTACGATCTGAACCTGAAAACCAATATTCAGATTAATGATAGAAACCGGATATATTTTTCGGCCTACACCGGCGATGATTATTTTAAAGCCAACGAATCGATCTATATGCGCTGGGGGAACCTGACTTCGACTGCCCGTTGGAACCATCTGTTCAGCAATAAATTATTCTCGAATACGTCGCTCATTTTTTCAAGGTACAACTACAATTTGGGTGTACCTGGAACAGGAGCCGATCAGTTCGACTGGACTTCGCAGATTTCGGATTACAATTTCAAGGAAGATATTTCATGGTACCTGAATTCAAAAAACAAATTGACATTGGGCTTTAACCTGATTTATCACCATTTCGAACCGGGTGCGGTAGATGCAAGCGAAAATTCATATTTCACCGACCTGAAACTGACCAATTACAATGCGCTGGATAATTCGGTATATGTTTCGAACGAACAAACCATCGGCAGCCGGCTGACTTTAAGATACGGTTTGCGGTACTCGTATTTTCAGCAGATCGGGAAAGGAACGGTAAGGGAATACCAAAATCCGGAGCAGCCCAATGATGATGAAGTGACCGGTGAAAAAAATTACGGATCGGGCAAGTTGATTCCACCGCCTTATCACAACCTGGAACCTCGGCTTGCACTAAAATACATGCTCAACTCCGAGAGTTCCATCAAGGCATCGTACAACCGCATGGCCCAAAATCTGCACCTGATTTCAAATACCAATTCCCCTACTCCACTCGACATCTGGCTACCCAGCAATCATTACATCAAACCACTGATTGCCAACCAGATTGGCTTAGGTTATTTCAGGAATTTTAAGGATAATATGTTTGAAACTTCAGGGGAGGTTTATTATAAAAAGATGAAAAACGTAATCGACTATATTGACGGTGCAGAATTATTTTTGAAAGAAGACCTTGAAACTGAGTTGCTGCGAGGTAGTGGCTACGCTTATGGGTTGGAGCTGTACGCTAAAAAACAGGAAGGTCGGTTGACAGGTTGGTTGAGCTATACTTTGTCGCGTTCGATGCGCGAAGTTCTGGGAATTAATGACGGGAAGGCTTATCCGTCGAGTTATGACAGAACGCACAATATCTCGGTGGTGGCCAATTATGATCTGAGCAAACGCTGGAATTTATCTTCTACCTGGGTGTTTTTAACCGGAAATCCGACTTCGTACCCGATCGCGAAATACGATGTTCAGGGTACCACGATTTATTACTATTCGGCACGAAACAGTAACCGAATACCGGATTATCACCGTCTGGATGTTTCACTCACTTACGACTTCAAAAAAAACGACCGGAAAAAAGTGAAACAGTCGGTCAATTTTGCGATTTACAATGTTTATGCACGCCGGAATGCCTATTCGGTAACTTTCAGGCAAAACGAAGAAAAGCCGAATGTTTCGGAAGCAACCCGTTTATCGATTATCGGAAGCCTTATCCCATCGGTGACCTACAATTTCAACTTTTAAAATTCAGAAGAAATGAGAAACTATATTAATAAAGGCACTGAAAAAAGTGGTCAGTCGCAGTCTTCAGTCGCAGTTTTCACCGCCGTTGGATATTGGATATTAATTGTCTTCTCTGTCCTTTTCAGTTCGTGCGAAGATGTGATTGATGTAAAACTGAACGATGAGAACCTGAACTTATTTGGAGTAGAAGCCGGCATTACCACAGTGGATGAACCTACTGTATTTCTTTATAAAACTTTGCAGGTTAATCAGGATGAAGCCTATCCGGGAATAAGCGGTGCAGTGGTTACTATTTCTGACAATGCGAGTCCTGCGAATTCTATCGTTTTGGCGGAAGATCAACAGAAAAAGGGATTTTACAGTGTTCCGCAGAACGTCAGCTATCAGGGCATCGCCGGACGTGAATATACCTTGACAATTCAATCTCAGGGAATAACACTCGTGGCCAAAGATCAGCTGGCCAAAGTTGAACCGCTTGACTCCATTCAGGTGATTCCTTCGATGCGCGGAGAAAAGCGTTTCCTCGGGGTTTTCACCTACGGAAAAGAACCCAAAGGTATCGGTAACTTTTATAAGTGGGATGTGTTTGTAAACGATACTTTACTTTCGGAAGGCAACAGGATAGCCATAGCAAGCGATGAATTTGTGGATGGCAATTACATTTCGAAACTGGAGATTTATACCGATTTTTACCAACCGGATAAAGAAGCAACCGACCGCAAACTTAAACTCAACGACACCATATTTGTGAAACAAACCTCCATCTCGAAATTTGCCTATTACTTTTATTTCCAGATGATCAACCAAAGCAGTACCGGTTCTTTATTCAGTGTCCCTCCCGCAAATATAAAAAGCAATTTTACTTCGAGCGATGGAAAACCTGTACTTGGCTTGTTTATCGCACGCGATGTATCGGTTTCGAACAAGATAATAGTTGATCAGGCATTGGAGGATCAGTTGAGAAAACGGAAGTAAAGATTCCTGAAGGGGGTAAAAACAAAAAAGAGGTCGAAAATGACCTCCTTTTTGTTCTGGCTCTCCAGGTAGGACTTGAACCTACGACCTACGGATTAACAGTCCGCCGCTCTAACCAACTGAGCTACTAGAGAATTTATACTGTTTTGAAAGCCTTTGCCGGAAACCGTTTCCTTTAAAAGCGTTGCAAAAATAGTAGCTTTTCCGAAAAGAAAAAATATTTTTGCATAAAAAAAATTTATGGACACATTTACCGGCGCTCCAAACGGCCAAAAATCAATTCTCGGAATCGGGAATGCACTCATCGATGTTTTAATCTATCTAACGGATGACGCTGTACTTCAAAAATTTGGATTTCCAAAAGGAAGCATGACTTTGGTGGATGCCACACTTTCGGCTGAAATAAAAAAAGAAACAAAAAACCACAACCGGATCATTCAGACTGGAGGATCGGCTGCCAATACCATTCATGGCATTGCCAAATTGGGCGGACAATGTGGCTATATCGGTAAAATTTCGGACGACGAATTCGGTAATTTTTACATTGAAGATTTCAAAAAAAACCAGATAAACACCCATTTCTTTTACAGCGAAACCGGAACCGGTCATGCTACCGGATTAAT
>JBBRXN010000137.1:0-10696 GCA_038248385.1 Bacteroidales bacterium | reverse complement strand
CGACAATATTTTCCTTTCGGTATGTTTCATAATTGCCCTCGTTATAGCGGCCCACAAGCCATGGATGGACTACATCTGCCAGCTTAAGCGCTTCGAGTAACCTTGGGTCGCCTTTGGTATCTGCACCAAGGGTTCTCCATCGCGAAGGTATGCCCAAATGAATAGAGCAGCCACCATAAACCGGATCGTTCTTGAAAAAATCCATAATATCGAATATCTCAGGTATGTGTCCCGATTCTCTTGTTCCTGCGCTGATTCCCCAAAATGCAACCAAAGGTTTATTATTGTGAAAGAGGTAAGTGGTTTTTTCTCCCTGATTTGTAAGTTTCAAGTCGTCAACCAGATGCTTCCAGTCGTCTATGACCAGTTTGTATTTGCTGTCGTCCATACTTCCAATGTCATACATCATCGAAATCGCAATACCATATTTATTGGCAGCTTTTATAGCCGAAGTAAGCACTTTATTGTTGTGATTCAACCTCTCCTTACTTGTAAGAACGGAGAAAAACCGCTGCATAAATACGCCGTCAATACCATATTCTTTCATCCATTTAAAATGCAGGTCAACGGTACTTTCATCATAAGAGCTAAAAACATAAGCAGACGAACCATCGGCAAATTTGAAAGGTGTTTTATATTTCACTTTGTACTCGTCCATTTCAGGCCAAAAATCAATGGTACAGCTCCCGTCCTCAAACTTTCCAGCTTTATTGTAGTGCGTCCAACCCCGGTCGGCACCATCGCCTTCACAATTAAACCAGCCTTGGTAACCGGCCATTACCAGTCCTTTGTAGCTCATAAACTTGCTTTTAACTGCATGTTTGCTTTGGGCTGAAATATTCACACAGAATAAAGTCAGAATCAATCCTGTAAATAATAGTTTGTTTTTCATGGTTCACCTCTCCAATATATTTAATTATTAATATCAGTCTTTGGCTGTTTTCCCCTCCACCAGGTTGCGAGCGAAGACCCGGTTATATTCATCATCGGGCCAAAAATAGCCGGAGCCAGCCCAACCGTAGCGACCTTACCCATCTGCAATGCCAAACCAGAAGCTAAACCGCCATTTTGCATGCCAACTTCCAAAGCGATGGTGCGGCAGTCCTGCTCATTCATTCGCAACAGCTTGCTTACGCCGTAGCCTAACGAATAACCAAAAACATTGTGAATAAAGCATGCCAGAATGAGTAGAAGTCCCACCTCAAGCAGACTGTCACGACCAGCCGCTGTAATAATTGTAATGATAATTCCGATGCCCAACATCGAAATAAACGACAAGATTTTATCTAATAAATCTTTATCACCTTTCGCGAAATAATTAAACATATAGGCTCCAAGAATCGGGAACAGGACAAATATCAGGGCGTCAGTAATTATATTCAAAAGAAAGGCTGAAGCTTCCATCGGAGTTGTTTCAAATGCAAGAAAGTTTTTAATCAGCAGAACGAATAAATAGGACACAATTTGAATTACTGCATTTTTTTTAGATTTTAACCCGTTTGAAAATAAATTGAAAATCAGACCTGCACAAATGGGGAGGATAACCATATCAAAAATTCCCAACATCATGTTCCAGAAATTAATTTCGATGAGCTGACCTGCAAAAACTTTCATCAGGAGTGGTGTTATTAAAGGCGAAAGCAAAGTAGCAAATGCGGTAAGTGTAACCGAAAGTGCAAGATTGGCTTTGGCGATGAACGACATTACATTCGACGCCATTCCACTGGGTGAGACACCAACCAAAACAATCCCAGCCGCAATTTCAGGAGGAAAATTAAACAGGCTGGCTATTGTGATAGCCAAAATTGGCATAATGGTAAACTGGCAAATTATACCTACAATAACTCCCTTTGGCATTTTTATTACTCCGGAAAAATCCTTGAGACTCATTTGCGAACCCATTCCAAACATGATTAGTTGAAGAAGGGGGACAATTAGTAGTTTGAATTGAAAATCGCCAACTCCTAAAAAATATCGTGGGTAATACATTGAAACCGAAACTGCAGTCAGTATCATTAACGAATAAGAAAATCCTTTAAACGAAGGAAATCCTCGTACTGCAATCGCCAATCCAATAAGCCCAATTATTAAAGGTGATCCAGCTAATTCTGCCTTACCCATGAAATAGAGAACGGTAAAAATCCCGAGTGATAATAAAGCAATCACAAGAATGACTTTATAGAATGATTTACTTTTCTCCATAGTTAAAATTGAAGGATTGTTTCATTATTTTACTTGTGTTCTATTGCAATTTTCTCTACAAATTGCATCAGTCCAAAATGTTTGCTTTGGTGAAGCCCTTTTGAAAAATCAGATATTGGGAACAAAGTTGAGGTTGAAATCCTATCGCTTTCGAGCTCATTGCGATCTTGTCTTACAGCCATAAATGCCCACTGAGTGCCATTTTTAACAGGTGGAAGAGTCTTCATGGATTCGAATGTGGAAAACGGTATTGCCATTTCAAGTGACCAACCTTTATCCTCATCTGAATTGTCATTTACTGTACCGTCATAAAATGTTTCAACCTCGAATGTTGGATTAAAAGCCTTCAACACATAATCCTTCCCATCGTAATAGTTATTAAAATAGACAAAGTCATTGGAGGCTTTATATAGATTTAATTCAAAGCCGAAATGACTATCAAGACTGTCGGGTGCAGGTATCATGAAGATTTCGCCACAGTCATCATGATAAGGCTGACCATCGCGATTTTTTTCACGTGCAGTAATAAACTTGTCTTCAAAATGAAAAAAGACGTAGATATTCTTGTCGTCCCATACCATTCTGAAAGTCGTTTGCTGTTTATCATCAGGTTTTTCAACTTTATAAAAATTGTTTAGGTTTCTTGCTTCTGCATTTTTCCAAATTGCTTCTGTCATTTTATCATCAATAATAACTGGACTATCCGTTTTTGTAACAAAATAGACAGGTTGCTCACCCAATACGATTTTTTCTATGGATTGAGCTGCTGAAATAATGCTTATCAGAAAAATCAACAGTAACGATGCACCACATTTCATAAAATTATCTTATGTGATTGATATTAAGGACGAATAATCGTTCCGTCATTTTTTCGTAATTGTGTCCAGTTATTTAGTTGAACGTCAGGAAGGGGGAATTTAGCGGCTAATTCTTCATTAATATCCACTCCTAAACCAGGCGCTTCATTTACATACATAAATCCACTTTTGAGATAAGGTGCACCTGGAAAAATCTCTCTCAGTTTATCCGAAAAAAACACGCTCTCCTGAATTCCAAAATTCCAAATCGCCAAGTCAATGTGTGCATTGGCCGCATGACCAACAGGAGATACATCACCGGGCCCGTGCCAGGCGGTTCGCACGTTGAAAGCTTCACCCAATCTGGCCACTTTCATTGCCGGGGTTATTCCACCAATTTGAGAAATGTGAATCCTGATAAAATCGAAAAGCTGATCCTTCATCGGATCTACCCATTCATGCGGGCTGTTAAACAATTCGCCCATTGCAATGGGTACCGATGTGTTTTCCCGAAGTAATTTGAAGTAGCGGTTGTTTTCCGGAGAAAAAGGGTCTTCGATAAAAAACGGACGGTATTGCTCCAGTGATTTGATAAGGTTTATCGCCTCCATTGGCTGAAGCCGCTCATGCATATCATGCAACAATTCAACCTTTTCGCCGCATTTTTTTCTTACAATTTCAAAAATGTCTCTGGTGCCTTTGGTATATACCCAGGAATCCATATAATCATCGGTTTTTTTCCCAAAACCCGCTTCTTTATAGTCTGGATTACTGGCGAGAGCAGTAGTTCCATAACCTCCCAACTGGATTCGAACATGCCTGAAACCCTGTTCCGTGTATTTTGTCACCTCATCAGCGACTTGCTCAGGCGACTTACCACTTGCGTGAGCATAACAATCAACGGCAAAGCGACACTTACCTCCCAGCAACTGATATACAGGCATATTAGCCCGCTTTCCTTTAATATCCCAAAGAGCCTGATCCAAGCCACTTAAGGCATTATTCAGAACAGGGCCATTCCTCCAGTAGGAACTCTGGTAAGTGGATTGCCAGAGGTCTTCGATATTGTCAACATCTTTACCGACACAAAAGTCGTTCAGGTATTTGTCGATAGCGGCAACAACTGCGTGTGCTCTTTGCCTAAATGTGGCACATCCAATACCATATAAACCCGGCTCACTGGTCTCTACTTTAACAATCACTAACTCGGTTCCTTCAGGGCAGGTTGCAATGGCTTTAACTTTGGTGATTTTTAATGGAGGTAACCCAGTCAGATTTTTATTGATGTTTGCTGCTTTTAATGGATTCGACATTCCAACACTTGTAGCTGCAGTAAATAACCCAAGGCTTTTAATTGCATCACGACGATTTATTTCAGTTTTCATTTTTAGTTACTTTTAAGTTTGTTCAAATAAAAATACCGGATACTTCTGGATTCGCTGCTTCGCTTGTTTTTTCTGTTCTTTCGAATGGAAACTTTATCGAACCAAACTATAGACACTGACTGCACTAACCACAAAATCAGGCACCTTTTTATATTCTCCATTTATGCATTCGTTGATTCCATTCTTTTGAAAATCTTCAATAACTGTTTTTAAGATATCTTTTGCTAGTTTAAGGTCTCGCTTTGCATAAACAGGAATAACCCATGCTAAAGGTGTTGCCCAATAAGCGCCATTCTGATAGGTCCCTGCTTCACAGGGTTTAAATAAATTATCCCATTCTCCGTCACTAAATGTAAGATGCCTGATTTGTCCCCGTTGTACGGTTTCGTTGTAATGTTCAACAAGGAAGGTTGAGATTCTTTTTGTTTGTACTTTGCTCGTAATGCCAACTTCAACTGCATAGGCACTTCCCCAAATATCTATTTGTTTGCAATCTATATCAGCAGCCCAAAACATACCAGCTTCATCATTCCAAAGTTTGTTAATTGCTTGACGAATATCGGCAGCGCGTTTTCGGTAATCATTTGGATTACCACAACGATTTTTTATGCACAACTTCTCCATCTCAACACAAGCCTTATAATACAAGAGTGAGCTAAAAAGCAGGTTGCCTGTTTTCTTCACAATATCGGTGAACCCATAAACACATTGTGGGTTTTTCGGATCATTATAAACCAATCCACTTTCTGATCTAAAAATATGATCCAATCCACTTTTCAATTTAGGCGCTAGCTCAACAAAAAGTTTGTCATCATGAAATTGGTTAACATACGAACATACCATCATTGCCATAAACGGTCCATTATCAACAGCATGATCAGCCATTGGTTTGCCCGGAGGACCTGGACTGTAAACCGGTTTTCCTTCTGCATTAACCCGATCAGGAATGCAGCCATCAGCACGTTGACCGTTGATCAAATAATAAATGGAGGCTTTGATGTCCTCCTGATTCATTAAATCGCCGGCATATTCAACCATGTAATAACTGTCTCTGGTCCAAAGTGCTTTGTAATTCCCGACGCCATCAGGTGTATGAATCCACACATCTCCAGCCCCTTTTACCCGGCATCCTTTTAATTGCAGAATAGTTGCATTGCGCATCCATTCTGCATCTTCCTTTGAAAGTTCGTACGGATTATTTTGAACTGTTCTTTCCTTTTTTTTCGTATCATCACCTTTAGAATCTCTTGTTCCGGAGAAAGAAAGGTGACAGAACACAACTACGAAAAGAATCAATGAAACTATTCCTTTCATGACAGACTATTTGAACACTCTTTTATAATTCTCTACGACTAATCCGGCATACGGCTCAGCATATTCTTCCATCTTTTTCATTTCAGTTTTAGAAAGAGGTTTGAAATTTCTAAGAACCTCGATATTCTGCTCCAATTCATAAATATGCCTGCAGCCACTAATCAACGATGAAATTGGAAGAGAATAGACATATTGATGGAGATTTGCCAGAGAAAGATCAGTACAGGTAACTACATCAGGTATATCCTTCGTTTTGATATCATCGGGTGTCGTATCAATTCGTCCGCCCATCATACTGCCGCCAGCCATTGTTTTCATTGCCAAAACACCGTATTTTTTCTTAAGCAATACAGGCAAAACATGGTGCTGGAACGATTCAAAAAAAGGATCACACACATTTAAAGGCATTTGACAGGTATCCAGTTCAATACCTAAGTCATCCAGCCTTTTCAGAAAATGTAGATGGGTCTTGGGATTTTGATGCCCGGTAAAACCAAGATATCGGGCTTTACCTTGCTGTTTTGCTTCAAGAAACGCATCCAGGACACCGGCTTCCATGCGTTTGTCAACATCCTCGGGGGTATTTAATGCATGAATTTGCCACAAATCGACATAGTCGGTGTTTAGCGCTTTTAACGACTCATCCAACATCTGACGAACTTCGGCTCCTGTTTTACCGGGCGCTTTGGTCATCAGAAAAATCTGATCACGGTATTTGGGAGTTAAAAATTTACCCATGTATTCTTCCGATCGTCCATTATTGTATTTTCGGGCATTATCGAAAAAACGCACACCCAGCTCTATGGATCTCTCAATGGTTCTTTCTGCTTCTTTTGGATTTTCGGTAAATCCCAAATGATATCCACCCAAACAGAATGCAGTCACTTTTTCACCATTCCGGGTCAATTGTCGTTGAGGTAGTATATCGCCAAATTTATCGTTAGCCTTAACTGTTGATGCCAATGCCAAATCTGAAACAAAACTTAGTGCTGCAAGTGCAGCTGAATTTTTAATGAAATTTCTTCTTGTAGCCATAAAATTTAGTTTTTAGAAGTTATAACGATTTACATAATTTATCCGGTTGAAAATCTCTTAATTGAATTAACAAGAGAGAAAATATATGGTTTTAATTTGCATCTTCTTTTTTATACAAACGCTCAATTTTCGCATCGGTCATTGCTTTCAGTTCTTCCAGATTTTTATCCATCTTATATTCTTTCTGCAATTCTCCCAGACGAACCTTTAATTCTTCAGTAATTTTATCATACTCTGATTTTCCATAAAGGTTATCCAGCTCATTGGGATCCTTTTGCAGATCAAATAATTCCCATCGATCCTTGTCGTAATAAAAATGAATCAGCTTATAGCGGTCGGTCCGCACTCCGCAATGTGGCTGAACATGATGCCAGAAGGGATATTCATAATAATGATAGTAAACGGCATCACGGAATGGTTCGGTTGTCTTCCCTTTCATCACCGGAGCAAAGCTTTTTCCCTGTATGTCAGATGGAATTCCAATACCGGCCATGTCCAGCAAAGTTGGAGCATAATCGATATTCAGAAGTAAATCATTGTTTACCATTCCAGGTTTAATTTTCCCAGGATAACGCACCAGACAGGGCATGTGAAACGATTCTTCGTACATGAACCGTTTATCGAACCACCCATGCTCACCCAGATAAAAGCCCTGATCGGAAGTATAAACCACAATGGTATTTTCTGCCAAACCACTTTCATCCAGATAATCCAGCATTTCGCCAACTGCTTCGTCAACAGCCTTTACACACCCGAGATAATCTTTAATAAAATGCTGGTATTTCCAATCTTTGCGTTGTGCATCGGTCATGTTTTCGTCTGGTGTCCAAAACTCTCCATCGTTATTTCCATAACTATTCCATGCGCTCAATTCTTCGGGTGACAAACCTTCAGGAGATGGAATTTTCACGTCCTTACGGTTCGTATGTCCATCAATTCGCATCCAGGCATCACGTGCAGCAGTGCGACCCTTGTAATCGTCGTCGAATGTTTCAGGATGAGGAATGGTAACAGAATCCAGATAATTTTCATACCCGGGTCCTGGCTCCCATGGGCGGTGAGGCGCTTTAAACTGGTACATCAGCATAAAAGGCTTGTTCTTATCTTTCCTGTTTTTCAACCACGACAAAGCATCTTCTTTGATAACAGTGGTCGAGTACCGGCCGGTTTCTGTTACTAATTTTCCGCCGGTTTCTTCAAACTCCGGATCGAAATATGAGCCCTGCCCTTCTTTATTAAAAAGGACTTTGTAATAATCAAATCCTGTTGGCGAGCTACCCAGATGCCATTTCCCGATTACTGCAGTTTCATAGCCGGCATTTTGTAACAGTTTTGGAAAAGTTTGCTGAGAACCGTCAAAGTCACCGCCTCCTTCATTTTTATAAAAGCCGTTGATGTGGCTGTATTTACCGGTTATTATACATGCTCTGGATGGACCGCAAATTGAATTGGTGCAAAACATGTTGTTGAAGCGTACTCCTTCGTTCGCAATGCGATCGATATTTGGAGTTGGCGCCACATTGGCCAGAAAACCTTTATAAGCACTAATTGCCGCCATTGCATGATCATCGGGCATTATAAAAAGTATATTCGGCCTTTTTAATTCAGTTTTATCGTTTTGGCAACCTACCATTGCTAAAATCGGAAGTAGAACTGGCACTAACTTTTCTATTTTCATAAATAAAAGATTTAATTCACTGAATTACAGTAATAAAACATCTTTCAACGAATTACGTTTTTAATCCGCAGTTGCAATTTTTTCGAAGAAATTCAATACTCTCCAGAAGTTCTGACTGCTGAAGTTTGATATCAAAATCTTTCTGACTGATTCCTGCCGGAGGATTCACAAGTTCAATTGGTTTTCCTTTCCAAACCAGATTGAGAAAATCATTTATTTCAGAAGTCTTTAAATCCGGAAATCCTTTCCAGAACTCCGGATTCAGGAAAGAAATTTCCCTTGCAGCATTAGAAATTGTTTCGACGTGCAGTGGAACACCCGGGCATAATTCTGCCATGGTTTTAGAATAGCTGGGAAAGTCCATGAACCCCTTTCCAATAGCCATTCCCTGAAATGCGGCTCCCTGTTCCGTTTGCCAGATTGCCACATCACGAACGCTGGAACAGAGAATTGATGAGCCTAACAAATTTAACGCTTTCATTGGATCTTCCATGGCCCAAAGAGCATTGGCCGGATCGAACAAGGCACCGCAAATATCAGTTCCGGTCGTGCTAATCAGATCAAGCAATTCATCGGAGCGAAGGTCTCCTATATGATTTTCAAAGGCAAACTTGATCCCTGCATCCAAAGCTTGCTGTCGAAACGATTTCATGGTTTTGGTCACTGCCCCGGTATGCGCCTCTATTCCTCCGTCCATATAGCGATCTTCCATCGAACCAATTCGGCAGCCAACAATTGGTGAGCCAACTGCTTTAGCTACACGAATGCCTTCCGCCAATAATTCTTCTGCATTCCCATATTTTGGAGTAAACCTTTTTGATTTTTCGCTGATACTGCCAACTCCAATATAAATACTAACGCCATTGTTATTTGCCAATTTCTTCAGTTGCGAAAAATACGGAGTTTCGAGATTTTCAAATGGTTCGAACGTATTGAATAAAACAGAATCCAGTTTTTGCTGAATGGCGTATTCTATTAGCTGTTGGGCGTTTAACTTCATGCTTCGAAGCGAATGATTACACAAACCCAAAGGAACTTTCGGGTTACCAGCTGAATTCTCATTTAGAATTTCAGTAATTGCAAAACCTGGAACTGAGTGCATCGCCAGTAAACCGAATCCGGTAATTTTGGCAAAGTTGCGACGTTTCATATTTATTCAAAGTTATTTTTACCCTGTATTTCATGGTTTATCAAATCTGTTGCGAAATGCTGCATCACGGTGCAGGTCTTCGAAAGGTGATTGCAAGGATTTGGCATATCCTTCATTGCCTACACTTATGGCCACAATCCGAACAAATCGTGAATTTGGTAGAGTTATACTTGTTGTACCTTCAGGTACTTCTAAACGATAAGCAAACAAATAACCGCATTCATAAAGTGCATCACCTGCAGGAAGATGACGGTGTGAGGCAAACCATGCAATACGTTGATCGCGTATAAATGCCGGATGTATGGTTTTTAGATTATTGCGCAATGAATAAGATAATTCTGCGACTTTTCCTTCGAATTGACGATTATCCCATAATCCCATGTAACCCGACCAAGCTCCTATTGTAAAAGGAAATTCCTTTTCGCCTGCTTTAAATGTAACATCGGTATTAACATCGGCAGCTGCCAGAATATGTAAAACTTTTGTTCCTTTGGGTAGATCAATGCTTTGTCCGACACATGATACAGCATTATATTCGCCTTCTTTGCGAGATCCAATCGAAAAAGTTACATTACCCATTTGAACCTTATCGCCAATCATTTCAGCCGGATAAGTTCCGCCTTTGCCATCCATGCTACCACGATACCCCTCAGACCTGGGAATTGCCACAGCCAATCCATCTTCAAGATATCCATCTTCACGATTGCTATTGTAACTGAATATATCGGTATCATATTTCAATTTTACAGGCTGGGTTGCTACAAGCGAAGGTTTAGCTCCAGCTATTTTTAAGCGTATCGTTTTTAACTCACAAGGCGTGAAGTCGAGACTTAAAATTCCGCTTTTTGTTGCCAATACTTTATTTAAAGAACGCTCAACGCCGTCAAGCTCATCGGCTTCAAGAATTGGTAAAGCGGTTGTAATTTTTACGCTTTTACATATTTGACCGTTTAATTCTTGCAAACGCACAACAACTCCAGAACCATCCTCAGCCATTTTTACTGCTTGTATGTTTACCTGGTCGTTACTAATATTCATTAACGAAAATGAACTTCCTATCCCTTTATGTTTGGGAACTGCAAATGCAGCAGGGCGTTGCTCAAAACGCATGGCTTCCCAATGCGATTTACCTTCG
>JBBRXN010000136.1:0-10705 GCA_038248385.1 Bacteroidales bacterium | reverse complement strand
GCAGCCGAACTCTCAAAAAGTGGGTATGTTACTTTCTCTCCTGATTTATTTGGCTACGGTGAAACTTTAAAAAACACCACGGAAGAAAAATTAGTAGACGATTTCCTTAAAAAGTATCCAAACTGGTCTTACAGAGCCATTGCTGTTTTTCTAACTTCAACTTTATCCCATTGGTTTTCAGCTAAATTATTGCAATATAGATCAATACGAATAGACGTTTTGTCAGCTTTTATTTTAGTAGGAGATGCTCCTCGTTTGCCTTGTTTGGGCGGTATTGAAAAACATGGCTCTTCCAAATAAATCAGTTCGTCTTTGTGTACATCCAAAACATAAAATAAATTCTCTTTGTCTAATCCTCTGGTTAGCTATGTATTGTGTCCGTACAAGCCATCTCCACCTATCCAATCGAACTTTACGTCCAACCTTAAATTCGATTTTATCATCGATAAAGCCATTTCCGGCTTCGTTTCAAAGATTTGTTCTGATTCAGGAATGTGTGCTTTGTCACATCGTTGCTTTTCGTCAATCCATTTCTGGGGAAGAAATAATGACGTATCAATTAGTGTTGCATTCTCTTGATTGCAAAGTGAGCAGTAAACTGCCACCTGACAATTATCTACTTTACCTGAAACACCCGCATATTGACGAGCCAAAATGGAGGTGGTGTGTATTCCGGTAAAAAAGAATACTTTTAAGCCGACCATTTAATGAAGAAAAATGAAACTCACCAGGAGGCGCAATATTCATAAAACCTACCAATCTGAATGGGATTCTTTCAGGCTGGCTGGAAATATGGATGCGCTTTCGGTGATCTATGAGGGAAATTTTGATCTATTGCTAAATTATGGACGAAAATTTTGCAACGAAACGAGTCTTGTTGAGGATGCTATTCAGAATATTTTCGCCAATTTAATCCGTTCGAGGGAACGACTTGGTGAAATCATTCATATTCCCAACTATTTAATCATTTCCCACCGGAATGAATTACTTGAATTGCTCGGTAAAAGCCATCTTACCATTGCCACTGAAAAGATTCCCGAAAATCTTTTTGTTCCTGAGTATTCGGCCGAGGATCGGATCATCGAAGAGGACAGGACAACCCGGCTGAAAAAGTTTCTGAATCTGAGTCTGCAGAAACTGACTTCCCACCAACAGGAAGTACTCTACCTGAAATATGATGTGGATTTATCGTATGAAGAGATTTCCGACATTCTGAATATTTCAGTAGAATCTTGCCGTACAGCCGTTTATCGGTCAATAAAGCTGATTAAATCGGATTTGGAGGCGTTAAAGGATAAAAATATTCAGTTCTTTTTTATGCTGCTTAGAAAATTATCCTGAGATGGCGATGCGTGTAAAATAATCCTGTAGCAAAGAATTTTTTCAATAATTTTTCCTTTTTCAAAAAAAAATCGGTTATCCGTGTCTATGTGTTTTATTTTTTGCCCTCTTTAAGAATAGAATGTCAACAATGAAAAAAACAACTGAAAATTACAATTTCGATGATTTCCTTCTGGATGATGATTTTGTCCGTAGTGTCAATGATCTATCTTGTGCTGAAGACTATATTACCCGGTTGAAAGTGCAATATCCCAATCAGGCAAAGAACATTGATCTGGCACTGGAAGTACTATCGGGAATTGAAAATAAATATATTGCTTCAACACAACCGCAACGTCAAAAGATATGGAATGGTATTGCCTCCGTATTTGCTGAATCGATTTCGGGGCGAGAAAAGGCGTCCGATTCCAACACTAAAAAAAGAAGTTTAGTCTACAACCCTTTATTCCGGATTGCTGCTGGTTTAATTTTGCTGCTTGGTATCGGATGCCTTATCCATCTGGGGAACAAAAAAGATTTATCCATCGACCGGTTTGCGGCTTCAAACAAGGTGAACCTCGAGAAATCGCAGCTCATCCTTTCCAACGGCGAAAAAATTGAGGTTCCTGCCGGCGAGGCAAAAATCAGTTATTCACCCGATGGGGCAAGTGTGAAAATCAATGACTCATCCGATGTAATACAGTCGGCAAGGGAGGAGCAATTTAACCAGATTACAGTTCCTTACGGCAAATATGTGAGTCTGCAACTGTCAGACGGGACAAAGGTTTGGCTCAATTCGGGTTCGCGGATGATTTATCCGCCTGTTTTTGCCGAAAAACAGCGTGAGGTCTACCTTCAGGGAGAAGGGTATTTCGAAGTAACCCAAAATGCGCAAAAGCCTTTTTTTGTAAAAACGGACAGGATGAGAGTAGAGGTTCTGGGGACAAAATTTGATGTGCAGGCTTTTGATAAGGAGAATTCCTATTCAACACTTTTGCTTGAAGGAACGGTGTCGCTCTCAACCCGACAAAAACTCAGATTAAACCACGATGATATTCTGTTAAAACCAAGTGAACGGGGTGAACTCTCGCAAATTACAAGCCAGTTTAAAGTTGAGAAAATCGACCATCCGGCCAATTATATCGCCTGGATGTACGGATATTTAAATTTTGAAGATGAGGCCCTCGAAAGTCTGATAAAAAGAGTATCCAGGTATTATAATATTGATATCCAAATTAAAAGCGATGTAGGTGAGTTTAAGATTTCGGGGAAACTCGATTTGAAAAATGACCCGGAACGGGTTTTAAAAGGAATTGCTGTTATCGCAAACCAAAAAGTAACTAAACAGGAAGGAGGTTTTACAATCAGCAACTAAACCAAAAAATCCGGTCAGTGCTGGACACACTAACCGGATCGTGATCAATAATCATATGCCTGAAGGCATTCATTTTTAATTACATTACAAATTTATGAAAAAAAATCAAAATGGATCCTTTTTTCGTTTCCGAAAAAAGATCCGACAAGTTTTTCTTGTTATGAAAATAGTTGCTTTTCTATTGTTAATCGGTGCCATGTCTGTTTCGGCCAGCTCCTATTCACAAGCTACAAAAATTGATCTTAAAATGCAGAATTCCAATATTCAGGATATTCTGCACTCGATTGAAAACAGTAGCGAGTTTATTTTTATTTATGATTTCGGGTATATCAATTCGGTTACGAACAAAACTATTTCCGTGAAATCAAAAACCATCAATGAGATCCTCGACCTGCTCTTTAAAGAGACCGGGGTGGCCTATATCATTGATGATCGTCAGGTAATTTTATACAACAGCAAAGATATTTCAACACTTGAGTCGGCCAAGGCTGAACTGATGAAAGCTGAGCAACCTCAAACCAAAAAGCTGACCGGAACTGTGTTTGATGATGATGGGAAAGCTGTCCCGGGTGCGACCATTGTTATTAAAGGGACAGCCAAGGGTACGGTGACCAACATCGATGGGTCTTTTAGTCTTAATGTTGAACCCAACGCTGTCTTGATCGTTTCGTTCATCGGGTATCAGACCCAGGAGATCGTCATCGGCGACAAACAGGTTGTGCATGTTGCACTGAAGGCCACGGTTGCCCAGCTTGATGATGTAACCGTTGTGGCATTTGCAAAACAGAAGAAAGAGAGTGTAATTGGTTCAATCAGTACCTTAAATACAAAGGAATTGAAAATCCCATCAAGCAACCTTACCACCGCTCTGGCAGGTCGGATTTCAGGATTGATTTCCTACCAGAGAAGCGGCGAACCGGGACAGGACGACGCCAGCTTTTTTGTTCGCGGGGTTACTTCATTTGCCTATGCCAAAGGGCCGCTGATTTTAATCGATGGTGTCGAAATGTCGTCATCTGATCTTGCCAGGATGCAGCCGGATGATATCGCCAGTTTTTCGATCATGAAAGATGCCACTGCAACTGCATTGTATGGCGCACGCGGCGCCAATGGTGTCATTTTGGTTACTACAAAAGAGGGTAAAGAGGGTAAAGCACAGATCTCATTCCGCTACGAAACTTCGTTTTCGATGCCTACAAAAGATTTAAATCTGGCTGATCCGATCACCTATATGAAACTGAATAATGATGCCGTTTTGACACGGAATCCCTTAACACCGATTCCCTATTCCTTGGAAAAGATTGAAAATACAGAACGAAGCACTAACCCTTTGGTTTATCCAGCCACCGACTGGTACAATATCCTGTTCAAAAACTACACGGTCAATCACCGGGCTAATTTTAATGTCAGTGGCGGTGGAAAAATTGCCCGATACTACATTGCTGGGACGATTAATCAGGATAATGGAATACTAAACGTTGACAAGCAGAATAATTTTAATAACAATATTGATCTAAAAAAATACGTTCTGCGGTCGAACGTAAATATCAATATTACACCAACCACCGAAGCGATCGTCCGTTTAAATGGTACTTTTGATGACTATACCGGGCCAATTGATGGCGGCGCATCGCTATT
Organism: Bacteroidales bacterium; assembly: GCA_038248385.1. Taxonomy (GTDB): domain Bacteria; phylum Bacteroidota; class Bacteroidia; order Bacteroidales; family Prolixibacteraceae; genus Aquipluma. The sequence goes on along the minus strand of JBBRXN010000136.1, from coordinate 6,372 downwards.
CAACAAGGTTATGAGGACTGACCCTGTTTTATTTCCCCCTTATTATCCACATACTACAGAAACAGATTATATCAAGCATACGCTTTTTGGTAATTACGATCAGGGTCAATACATTAATCCCTATGCGGATATGGTAAAAGGGTACAAGGATAATACTAAATCAATGATGCTTGCTCAGTTTGAGGTGAAACAAAATTTTGATTTTATCACCAAAGGACTTAGTGCAAGAGGAATGTTCAGTACGAACCGCAATTCTAGTTTTGATGTTTCAAGGTATTTCAACCCTTTTTACTACAATACCACAGGTTACGACAAATATACAGATACCTACCAGTTATACAATCTGAATCCGACCACAGGAACTGACTATCTGAACTATACTGAAGGAACAAAGGTCATTACTGCAACCACCTATTCTGAAGCGGCCGTCACTTACGATCAAGCTTTTGGTAAACATGGAGTGAGCGGATTACTGGTTGGAACCTTGCGTAATTATCTTCAGGCGAACGCTGGTTCACTCTCGTTATCGTTGCCATCGAGAAACATGGGAGTTTCAGGCCGTTTTACCTATTCGTATGACAAAAGGTATTTCTCAGAATTTAACTTTGGATACAATGGTTCGGAACGGTTTGCACAGAAAGAACGGTTTGGATTTTTCCCGTCAGTAGGAATGTCCTGGTTCGCATCGAACGAAAAATTCTGGGGAGAAAGGTTTAAACTTATCTTTTCAAAACTAAAATTTAAAGCAACGTATGGCTTGGTAGGAAATGATGCTATTGGAGCTTCTACAGACCGTTTCTTCTACCTGTCAGAAGTGAATATGAATGCCGGAGGTAAAGGATTTACATTCGGGCAGGATTTCGGAAACTCGTTAAACGGTGTGTCTATTTCGAGATATGCCAATGATCTGATTACCTGGGAAACTGCCAAAAAATTAAACCTTGGGGCAGAAATAGAGCTATTCAGTAAATTGGAAATAAACGTCGATTTTTTTAAGGAACACCGCACAAATATCTTAATGGCTCGCGCAAGCATTCCTACAACGATGGGTTTACAGGCATCTCCAAAAGCTAATATCGGTGAATCATCAGCTAAAGGAATTGATTTATCTGCCGATTACAACCAGACATTTACCAACGGGGCGTGGATCACAGCAAGGGTAAATTTAACCTATGCAACTGCCGCATTCAAAGTCTATGAAGATGTTAATAACGCTACAACCCCCTGGCTCGATAGGGTAGGCCAGTCGGTGAGTCAGCAATGGGGCTATATTGCGGAACATCTGTTTGTTGACGACCAGGAGGTTAATAATAGTCCCAGACAGACCTTTGGCGAATACCAAGGTGGCGACATCAAATACCGCGACATTAATAATGACGGGATCATCACATCCCTTGATATGGTACCCATTGGATTCCCGACAGAACCGGAAATTGTTTATGGTTTTGGTTTTTCAAGCGGTTTCAAAGGATTTGATTTCTCTTGTTTTTTTCAGGGGCTTGCCCGTGAATCATTCTGGATCGATCCAAGGGCTACATCTCCGTTTATTGATACCGACGGAGGTTCAACAATTTCAAAAAATGCACTCTTGCAAGTCTATGCCGATAATCACTGGTCCGAATCAAACCGCGACATATCCGCATTATGGCCTCGCCTTTCAGACCGGCTTATCAGCAATAACACACAGCGCAGTACATGGTTTATGCGCGACGGATCATTCCTTCGCCTCAAATCGCTTGAATTTGGCTACACAATTCCAAAGAACGTTACCAAACGGTTAAAAATGAATAACCTGCGCATTTATGCCAGCGGAACGAACCTGCTGACATTAAGCAAATTTAAACTTTGGGATCCTGAAATGGGGGGAAATGGATTGGGTTATCCGGTTCAAAAGGTATTTAATCTTGGATTTCAACTTTCCTTCTAATATTATTGAGACATGAAAAAAATATACTATTCAATTACGATCATGATGATCCTACTTTCATCATGTAAAAATTACCTGGATGTGGTTCCCGACAACATTGCCACGCTCGATTATGCATTTCTTGATAAAGTTGGGGCTGAGAAATTTCTATTCACCTGTTATTCTTATCTTCCCAGTACCGGAAATCCAGCTTCCGATCCTGCCATTCTCGGAAGCGATGAATTATGGATTCATGCTGAAAATACATGGTATGGCAACAGATTAGGGAATTTTTACAGCAATGGCCTGAAAAGAAGCAGACAAAATGTTTCAAACCCGCTACTAAATAATTGGGATGGAGGGAACAGTGGATCCAACCTTTTCATTGGAATCCGTGACTGCAACATTTTTCTTGAAAATATTCATCTGGTCGGGAAAGACCTGGATGAAATAACCCGCTCACAATGGATTTCAGAAGTGAAATTTCTCAAAGCCTATTATCATTACTATTTATTAAGAATGTACGGGCCGATCCCCATTATTCGCGAAAATCTGCCCATCTCGGCTGATATTGATGAGGTTCGTGTTTACCGTGCGCCTGTTGACAGTTGCGTCAATTATATTGTCAAATTAATCAATGAGTCCGTTCCCAATTTACCAATGGAAGTGACAAATGCGTCAACTGAATTAGGGCATATCACACAGGCTATCGCACTTGCAATAAAGGCCGATGTTCTGGTAATGGCAGCGAGTCCGCTGTTTAATGGTAATACCACCTATTCCAATATGGTTGATTCAAAAGGGGTGCATCTTTTTAATGAAACTTACGATGCAAATAAATGGACGCTCGCATCACTGGCCTGTAAAAACGCGATCGATACCGCCTTATTGGCCAATCACAGTTTGTATGTATTCAATGATCCGCGATACACCCTTTCCGAAACGACCAAACGGGTAATGTCGATCCGGAATGTCTTTGGACAAAGGTGGAACCAGGAGGTGATCTGGGGACTCACCAAAAACAGCACAGAAGATCTTCAGCATTTTTCCTTGCCTTATTTTACAATTGACGACGTACAATTGGCCTTTACAGAACCGATTTTATCGCCCACAATGACAGCGGCTGAAATGTTTTATTCAGAAAACGGGGTTCCGATTTCTGAAGATCCAGATTATGATTATTCTGGAAGGTACAATACAGCCATCGCTGCCGGACAAATCTACTATATTCCGAATGGAATAGAAACGGCCAAATTAAACCAGAATCGCGAGCCGCGATTTTATGCAAATCTTGGATTTGATGGCGGACTATGGTATGGAAATGGTCGCTTCAAAGATGTCGGCGGAGGAACGGCCACCGAAACCCCCTGGATCGTAAATGCCAAGCAGAGTAAGATTTCTGGAAAAGCATCTTCAATAAGGTACTCAGCAACAGGATATTTTGTAAAAAAATATTCCCATTTCGAAACAGCGACAACCAAGACTGCGGGTACTCTTGTCAGGATGGCCTTCCCGATCATGCGACTGGCCGATCTTTATCTGCTCTATGCGGAAGCCCGTAATGAATCGACAGGACCTGATGCAGAGGTCTATCAATATCTTGATCTTGTAAGAGATCGTGCCGGTCTTAAAGGAGTTGTCGAAAGCTGGTCATTACATTCGAAATTTCCGGACAAACCATTGAATAAAGAGGGATTACGCGAAATCATCCATCAGGAGCGAATGATAGAACTGGCATTTGAAGGAAAAAGATTTTGGGACTTGCGCCGATGGAAAATTGCAGACCAGATGCTTAACAAACCGATTACGGGATGGAATGTTGAGGGTACAACAACAATTGATTACTACAATGTGGTTACCTTTGAAAACCTACAATTTACGACCAAAGAGTATCTATGGCCGCTTAGGCAATCAACATTGAGAACAAATCCCAATCTGGTACAAAACCCATTCTGGGGAAATTAATACAATTTAATTTTCATATTAAATAGTGGCAAAATGAGAAAATATCAAATTTACATTTACTTGTTCTTTGCACTTATTCTTCTGAATCATTGCAAAGAGGAAACAGTCGCACAGTACAAGGCTGACAGCACTTCGCCCCAACAGGTTAGCAATGTCATTGTTACCAATATAGCTGGTGGCGTGAAACTCCAGTATCAACTGCCTGACGAGCAGGATTTATATTACGTTCAGGCGCAGTACGATCTTCCCAATGGAACAAAAGGACTCACTAAAGCCTCCGTTTTCAGCAATACCATGGAGATTAAAGGATTTGGCAAATCCCAGAAAAGAACTATTCAACTAATATCTGTCGATAGGAGCAAAAATGAATCAAAACCAATCAATATTGAAATTCATCCGCTTGATTCTCCTATTTACGGAATTTACGATAGTTTAAAGGTTCAGGAGTCTTTTGGAGGAATTAAAGTTTCGTGGCCCAATTCACTGAAAGAAAAAATTGTTGTCGGGGTTTTGAAAAAAAATGAAACTACAGGAGCGTTTGATTATGTCGATAACTTCTATTCCTCAGAAGCCATGGCTAATAATGCGATACGTGGGCAAGATTCATTACGCGCTACATTTGGGTTCTTTGTCCGTGATACCTACGGAAATTTCACTGACACACTGCGTGCAAGTTTAAAACCGTTATATGAGCAGGAAATTCCAAAGAAAGGATTTATCGGACTAAAATTATCGGCACAATATAAATTAAAAAGTCCTGGAGATACATGGAGCAAGGCTTGGGATGGAATCTACAATGGATATTTAAATTTTTTCTACATTGCGACCGGGAACGTTGTGATGCCATATGCCACTTTCGATATGGGTGTGAAAGCAAAATTGTCGCGATTTCGGATATGGCACAGGAGTGACTTCCTGTTTGGTCTTCATAACCCTCGGGTATTCCAATGGTATGGTACCAATGATGCCGCTTTGGCAAATGATGCCGAAACACAGGGATGGGAGACCAACCCGGGATGGGTTAAAATCATGGATGGCGTATCCAAAAAACCTTCGGGGCTGGATGCCGGAGCCCCATTAACCAGCGAAGATGACGCGTATATTAAGGCAGGTGAGGAATTCGAATTTCCAATCGAAGCGCCTCCGGTTCGCTACATGCGATTTAAACTGATAAGAACCTGGAGCGATTCTTCCGGTTTACATATTGCGGAATTAGACTTCTGGGGACAAATTTTTAAATAGAAAAAACGATTGATCATGCAAAAAATAATAAAACTTGTGCTTTTTGTCGTCTGTCTGGTGAGTGGTTTAGCAAGCTGCGACAAAATGAACGACAGGCTGGATGTTTACCTCGCTTCCGGTGAGAGAATCTACATAGGCAAAATTGATTCGATGAATACCTTTGTTGGCGACAACCGGGTAAAACTGAGATTCTGGGCTACAGATCCCCGTGCAAAAAGAGTCGGCTTTTATTGGTATCCCAACAATGATTCAATGTTTGTTGACATTACCCCGACCTTCGCGAATAACTACTTCGAAATTTACATTGGCGGAGTTTCCGGCTCCAAGGCAATCACCGAAGGAAATTACACCATGAGGGTGATAACCAGCGATAAGGCCAACCATTACTCCATACCATTCGAAAAAGTAGTGAATATTTATGGAGATAAATACCGGTCAACACTGACAAACAGGGTGCTTAAAACAGTTGCATACACGGTTGCGACATCATCACTTTCGCTTACTTTCTCGGGGCCGACAAGCGACAAGGAGATTGGAATCGGTATCCAATACTTCGATAAATCAGGTGTGGCAAAGTCATTGGTACTACCGCTCACGAGCATTACAACCCCACTTGTTATACCGAATGTAGAAAAAACAAAAACGGTCACTTACAGAACAATGTTTCTACCTGAACCGCTGGCGATTGACACTTTTTATACCATAAGCAAAAACATTGTAATTCCTTGATCTTTTGATCATCGATGGGGTTTACTGTGAAATATTTTAAACCGCGAATGGTATAAATAGACCCACCCTGGTGTAGGGACGTTAGTCATAACGTCCCTATACTTTTGTTTTTCCGGTTACCTTTAATCTTAAAAAACAAAAAAGAGATGAACAACGATAAATACAGCAGGCGTCAATGCCAGCCATATTGAAAATGTAAACAGCACGAATCCTCAACAGCTCACCAATGCAATGATTAAAGGGAGGAAAATTGCCTTTCAGTTATCCGAGGGACTAAAAGAGTTTGCATCCGATGTTTATTCAGATTCCTATCTGGCCGGAACCGGAGCTTTACCCGGGATTAGGGAAGGTCGTCGAATACCTTACTTAGTTTGGATAATGCTTTTGCTCAAACAACAACCGAAGCTAATTAAATCAGGCAAGTCGGGTTTATGATCTATATAATTTAATCAAAGCACACACATATTTATATTACTTAAATCGATTTTAAATTTTTAACCAATGAAAGACAAATTTAGCAGAAGATCATT
>JBBRXN010000135.1:0-10902 GCA_038248385.1 Bacteroidales bacterium | reverse complement strand
TTTCAAATGCTGTCCGGCTTCCGATACCCGATTCGTTCCATTTTCTGATAATTTTGTTCTCTTCAGGAGCCAGCTTTTCAAGTAAAAATAAAGCCCGGTCTTTCATTCCCTGATCGAGGTGTTGGTCGCCGTAAACAAACAGCAATGGAACAATGGTATTGATTACCAAATTATTGAAGGCCGTTTCTCCCAATACTTTCGGCCTGTTTTCTTCTGATGTTTTGTTAAAACGGTAATGCGTATCCCAATATCCGGAAGCCGTTACATCAAACAATTTGCGAAGGTCATCCGGATTTTCGGTTTCCAGAATTTGCGAAAATAAAGCGGAAGAATGATGGATCAGCATGGCCAATTGCGCGATCCGAACGGTTGGAAAATTGATCGGCCTCAACCGCATGAATTTCCAAAGGTGGGCTTCGATGCCGGACAAACTATACTTTTTGTACAGAAACGAATACTCTTTCCGGAGCGAAAGGTAATAATCATCGCCCAACAATGTTTCGTTCAGCAATCCCGATTGGCCAAACAACAAAGCTTCAGTCTGAAAAAGATCGTTTTTGTGTTTCGAAAGAATATTCAGAGGTAGCGATTTGGCAAGCATTTCGAATGGAAGGGCATTGGTTTTCATGCCGAAGTTTCGGGCCAGAAGCTGGTAAAAAGTTTCGTTCCAGTTGTTCTTATTTTGTTCGAGCAGCCCGATAATTTCTCCCGTTTTCGACTCAAGCCGCTCAATCATCAACGAACTGAACCAAAACCGCAGGATAAACGGATCAATTTTGGGCAGTCTATCTTCACAGGCAATCCATCGCTTCGATTTCAGGAGGTTCTCGTAGTTTCCCAGTATTTCTTCCGGATAGTGCAAAACCATCGTAGGTAGTTCGTGATTTTTTACCTGAACAGGTTTGTCGTGGAATTCGACCACATGCAGGATTACATTGTCGTAAGCCGCATCGCTATCGTGCCGGTGTTGGTACCAATGCGACGATTTTTGATGGATTTCGACGTTGCCGGCCCAGGTGGTTTCTCCAATTCTGATTTTGGCATTGAAAAAATCGGGACCCGAATCGGTATTTGGCTGTCCGGTTGAAATGATTTCAACAGGTTTTCCATCAGTGGTTTCCAGCTTGTCTTTCAGGTATAGCCCGTGTTTCCAGATAAATTGCAAAAATTCTTCTTTCATCCGATTCGGTTTAAGGTATTCCGTAGGTTTTTCTCCGGATACATTCAATAAATTTAACAAAACGAATTCAGAAAAACAGGAATCAGGGAAAAATTTGTTTATCATTATTTGATACAATATCTTTAGTGCTACTAAAACAAAACCTATTATGGAAAAGAAGCTGTTACTTTTCATTTTTGTGATCTTGTGTGCTTTCAATGGATTCACCCAGAATATGCCGGATTTGAAGAAGGATATAGAAAACCTTCAACAGTACAATTCAGGGCTCGACCACCGTTTAGACCAGCTTTCGAAGCAACTGGATGACCTGACATGGCAGCAAAAGGTTGGTGATATTGCCTTTATTGACAAACTTTATATTTGTGGCCCTGCCAAATGGAAGGAAAAAAATCCGGATGCGATGGGCGCCGGTAATCCGTTGAAATTCTGGACTTACCTGTTCGTTCCTTTAAATATTGACATTAACAAAAAATACCCGTTAATCGTATTGCCTCACGGAGGTGTTCATGCTGATTTCACCACCTATTATGCACACATCATCCGGGAACTAATCAGTCAGGGCTATGTGGTAGTGGCTGCCGAATATCGCGGGAGCACAGGATATGGGAAATCTTACTACGAGAGTATTGATTATGGTGGGCTCGAAGTTGAAGACGTGTTTGCCAGTCGCAATTATGTGTTGGAAAATTACGATTTTGTGGACAAAAACAGGGTTGGCATTGTTGGTTGGAGCCATGGCGGGCTCATCGCTTTGATGAATATTTTTGAACACCCCAACGATTTTCAATGTGCTTTTGCAGGCGTTCCGGTAAGCGATTTGATCGCCCGAATGGGCTATTACGACCAGGCTTACAGAGATCAGTTTGAGGCCGATTATTCTATCGGTCAATCAGCAAATGAAAATGTGGCAGAATACCGGCGGCGTTCGCCTGTCTGGAATACCCAAAAAATGAAAGATACCCCATTGTTGATCCACACCAACACCATTGATGATGATGTAAATGTTTTGGAAGTTGAAGCGCTGATAAAATCGCTGAAAGCCGAAGGAAAGAAGTTCGAATATGAAATTTTCCGGAATATTCCCGGAGGTCATTCATTCGACCGGATCGACACGAAAACAGCACAGGAAATCAGGTTTAAAATTCATCAATTTATAGGTAAATCACTTAAACCAGAAAAACCTTTCAAGTCGCTGAAAGACCTGCATCAAGCTGCATATAAATATTAAGGATACCGGATCAAAAAATTCTAAAACACCACTTGATATCCTTCCTTTTCAATCGTCTGCCAGGCAAGGACAAAACTTTCTTCATTGTCAATCCTTATCCTGTGTTTCCGGAGAGTTTTTTTGATCGGTTTTTGTGAAGCTTTGTCAAACTTCGACATGAATGAATACTGGTTCATTCTGACCGATGTGTATCCTTTCCCGGGAGAATAGAAATAGTACTGATAATCCTGATCATACACCATGTCTTTCAGTTTCCCTTGTTGATCTTTATAGACTGTCGAAGTATTCAGATTCACCTTGCGGTAGGCCAGCAGATCGGTTTCCCCGTCTGACAGCAATTCAAAATAACGATCTCCTTTTCCGAAATTATCGTAGTATTGTTGGCGGAAAATCCTGGTTTTCCCATTTGTACCGGTAAAAGAGAATCCGTTCAAACTGATTTTGTCGATTACAATTTGTGATGCATTTGCACTGTTGTAATAAACCAGTTCGTCCTTAAATGAGCTAAACCTAAGGCTCAGACTATCAATTACCACCCCATCTTTAAACTCTATTTTTCCCAAAACCCAGGTGTCGGTCAAAAATGGAAATCCATCATACGAAGGGTTGGGCAGAAAGCGGGTTCCTTTAATTTTTTCAAGGGACCAGTTCTTGTCAGGAATTTCCTGTGCAAAAGCAGAGCAGGCGCAATTAACAGCCCATAGTAACAGTATCCAATGTAATATTTTGTTGGTCATATCATTTCACCTCAAATTGTTTTTCCGCAAATATTAATGTCCCGTTAGTGGTTCTTCCCCTCACAACCATTTTATACCTCCCCAGAACATTTGAAGTATTAAATTTTACTGCAATCGTTTTTGCAGGTTCGGCCATTGCATTCCAAAACAATACCTGGCGAAGATCGGGAACGGACAATTCGGAAGCTACAGGTTCAGCCAGCTGTACCGGAATTTGAGTTGCTTCTGTTTTAATTTTAATAAGCTGGTCGGATTCAGTAAGTTTCGAATAATCAGATTTTGTGGAATATAAAGCTACTACTCCCGGAAACCTAAGTTCGCCGTAAAAACGTTCGCTTTGGCAAATTTCAATACGTTCTATATCGGTGGTTCCCATATCTTTTATCACCTTCAAATCGCGGATGGGTATTCCATCAAGCAGAAGCAGGGGCTGCTCACCAAAATATGTTCTCGAAGGAGCGTTCATCACCTGTATGGAGGGTTCATTGTTATAGTTCCTGAATTTTACACCCGGTAATAATTCTCTTGAAATTTCCGTAAAATTTGGAAGATCAATAAAAAGTTGCGGATCAATTTTATGTGAAGGAATCCCATAATAAGCATAGGCAAGGGATTTTCTTTTGGGAGGAGTCAGTTTTGAAATTATATTTTGCCCGAAAATTTTCTGAAATGTAAGCGCATCGATACTTTTGGTAATATCATTCCTGAATTCCTCAGAAACCGGCTGACTGCTGAATTCGGGCATTGCACCGATGGCTGCAAAAGGATCGTCCTGAATGATTTTATAACGCCTGGTAAGGTCGGTCGGATAACACTGAATAACTGCCTGAATGTTTCCGTAATAATTGTTGATCAGAAAATAAAAACGGCCGTCATTGCCGGTAACGTAATACTGAAACTCAGGAATAGTATCAGGAATAGTCAGATAAACAGTGGCTCCTGAGACAAGCAAGGCAGTCTTTCTATCGGTAACTGTACCTGAAAAGATAATGCCTGTACTTTCGGTCAATCCGGTTCCGGCGCCAACTGAGGCTACCTGAAAGGTGGAAGGTTCGAATTGCGGAACTAAACGGGCAACACTGATGAGCAGATTACCCTCCAGTTTTTGAAGCAGTGTTTCGTCAAGCTGAACCTGTGCCTGAATGTCCGAGTTAGTTTTTACTTCTTCCTGTAAACCAGTCATTTTAATTTCAGTGCTCATTTGAGCCTGAACCTGTTCAACCTTATCCACTTTATTGATACCGGTGGTTTTTGTCAACCCATCGAACCGGTTGGCAACCCATATTTCGCGCACGATCAGGGATTTGTCAGTGTTGTTTCTTAAATATGCCCATAACAAATACGTTCCGGAACTAAGTGAATCAGGAAGCTGAAAATAGCCATCAGCCTGATTGCCTTTAATTTCAATTGAAGCACCCGAAATATGTTTCCCACTTTGGTTCACCAAATCCAAATGGGCAATTCCTGATAAATTCCCGGAAGGAAAAAACATTTTGACAAGCACGGTTTCGCCGCTGACATATACATCACGGTCGGTGTAAAAGCCGAATCCGGGTATTTCCAAAGCATTCCCAGCTAAAGCAAATGTGACCAGGAATGCAGTTATTAGTTTTAGTCTTTTCATTTTAATTTCAATCAGTTTCCCAGAATTCAGGTGGCACATCTTTATTATATCCATAGTCAGAAATATCAAAGTATCGGTTTAACCGTCGCAATACAACCGTTATGTCGCTACCGGTTCCTATATTCAGGTAATAGCGGTATTGTATATACGAATTCAAATCAAAATAGCCCAATGCAATTTTCTCCGGATCAGTTTTACACAGGATATTCCCGTAAACCTGTGTCAGCACCGGGTCAAACAGACTTCCATCAGCCGAAAACTGTTTATTAAGCTTGTCATGAAAATCATAAGATTCTTTCGAGATTCCATATTGGTCAAGTATGATAATCCAATTTTTAGGCACCACCAGCAACGAGTCGAGATATTCACGGCTGTTATAGCCCAGTAAAATTATCGGATGTTTGGCTACATTCTGAACTGTGCTGAATTCTTTTGGACCGGCAAGATTATATAAACCATTGTCAGGTAACGCTTTCCAGCCGTAAAGTACATGTGTCCAGTTATCGTGCGGATCTGTAATTGGTTCATCATCAATAGTTGCCCGTTTTAAGGTGTCTTCGGGCGTATAATTCAATGTTGAGTCGAAATATCCAATTGGCGTGGTTTTCCATTGAATAATCGCCCGGCAGCTAAATCGGTAATATTGGAGTTGTGGAGAGACCGATGCATCAATATATATCTGGCGTCCGGGTTTATCAAATAACTCCGGAACACCATAACCATTGATACGGTAAACCTTATCAACTTTGTGTTGGGTATAAATTGAGTCGATCTTCGGAACGGGCGGCATAACAACATAGTCTGATTCGAAAATATCTTTTAAATAGGTAATGCGGAGTTTGTATTTTTTGCCCGGTACAGGTGTTGCAGGAAAAGTATAATATCCGGGGCCATCTTCTCTCGCTTTTATTATCTGAAAATTAGCTTCAACAAGTTCTACAATTGCCCCGCCAACCCAATCTATTGCATTGGTACTGTAATAGTTTCTCGTTTTTGAGATCCTGACAAAATTCTGTTGCGGATCGTTTGTTACATGCGATTCAACAACCAATATTTTAGGCATCTCGTCGAGTGCCGGCTTGTAATACTCCTCGCATGATGCGAACAGCAATATCAGAAATGCAATATAGATGAATCCTTTTCGCATATTTATGAATTAATTTTCCCAAAAATCCGGTATGAATCCCACAGTTGTGCCTTCATCCGGAATATCAGGATATCTGTTGATCTGTCTCAGATTTACAAAGCTTGATTCATTATATCCCAGCCTCAGAAAATAACGGTATTGACGGTACGAATTTAAATCAAAAAAACCCAGTGCAATTTTCTTCGGATCTGTTTTGCAATGTATGTTTCCGTAAACCTGCGAAAGCACCGGATCAAATAAACTTCCTTCAGCTGATATCTGTTTGTTCAGTTCTTCGTGAAAATTATATGATTCTTTGGAAATACCATATTGGTTCACGATCACAATCCAACCGCTTGCCACCTTGTCATTTGTGTCTAAATAGGATTGGCTGTTGTACCCGATAAACAGGATTGGATGGTTTTTAACTTTACCTGAAACACTGAATTTTTTAAGGCCCGCGATATTAAACAGGTCATTGTCGTACCTCGAAAACCAGCCATACACCGGCGGTGGCGGCGGTCCATCAGTCGCCGGCAGACTTAAAGACCATTGGATGATTGCACGCCAACCGAAACGGTAATATTCGAGTGATCGGCTGATAGGTGCATCGATACAAATATCGCGGCCGGGAATTTGAATTGGTGTGGGATTACCATCACCATCCGTCCGGAAAGAGTTCTCTATTTTATGTTTTGTGTAAAGCGTATCAATAGTTGGCAATGGTGGCATAATTACTCGGTCTGATTCATAGATATCATCCTTGAAAGAAATCCGGAGGTAATACAATTTCCCGGGAACAGGAGCTACCGTGAAGGTATAATATCCTGAACTAATTTCAACGGCATCGGTAATCTGACCGCCCATTCCAATCAGTTCCACCTGGGCGCCCTTAATTTTTTCTGTCGGTTCGTTACTGTAAAAATTGAGCGCCCTCGAAAGTTTCACGAAGTTTTGCTTCGGATCGTTGGTCAAATGCGATTCAACTACCAAATGTCCGGCAACCTCCTCCAGATCAGGCTTGTAATACTCTTCGCACGAGGCGAGCAGCATTGCAAAAAATGTAATATAGAGTAGTTCTTTTCGCATCAGAATTTAAAATTATAAGTGATCGATGGCACAGGCACGCCAATAACCGATAGTTTATAGATCGAATACGGGAGTTTATCTGTTTGCTGAATCGATGGATCTTTACGATAGAAAACTGAATATGGATTTTTGCGGCCATACAAATTATAGACAGAGAAGGTCCAGCTTCCTTTCCACATGCGCTTTTTTCGAAGGTTTTCGTCCAGCGTGATGCTCACATCCATTCGATGATAGGGCGGCATCCGGTATTTGTTCCGATCGGAGTAATAAACAACCTGACGACCTTCGAAAATGTATTTCTGTTCGGGTAAAGTAATTGGCCTTCCGGAGGAAATCACAAAATTGCCTGAAAACCGCCAGCGACGGCTAATCTGGTAATTTAACACCGTTGACATATCGTGTGGCTTATCATATACCGATGGGTAATATTTGCGTGCATTGATCACCTCCTCCGGAAATTGGCTGTCAGTTTTCCTTAAGGTACGCGAATAGGTATAGCTCACCCAGCCATTCAGCCGGCCTAAATTCTTCTTCAGATACAGTTCCAGCCCATACGAATAACCATTGGCCAGAATAATATCAGCTTCCACATGGTGGTTCATTACCAAAAGAGCTCCATTTTTATATTCCATCAGGTTTTGAAGGTTTTTGAAATATACCTCCACCGAAGTTTCGAACAATCCCTTTTGCGGAGTTTTGAACAATCCGACTGCAAACTGGTCACTGATCAATGGAGCAAGGTGAGCATCACTCGACTTCCAGAAATCAGCAGGCGAAATAACCGAAGTATTTGACACCTGGTTCATAAACTGATGGATACGCTGATAACTCATGCGGAAGGAGCCGTTGTTTTCGAGATTGAATTTCAGGGACAAGCGTGGCTCGATCCCATGATACATTTTGGCTGTTTCCCAGGCACCGAAAACGGTAGAGTCGATCACCGACCCGGAGTTGATGGTTTGTGCCGGATCGTAATTTAATACGGTAGTTGGCCCCATGCTCATAAAGCGTGCATATCGCACACCAACATTCAGCGCTGTTCTGGGCGATAAATCAAAATCATCGTCGATAAAAAGCCCCAGTTCCAAAGACTGCTCATTGGCTATTTTCTCCGGAATAACATTCGTCGGACTATGCGTCGGAACAATCTCACCCGGGAAAACTTTGTTCCCGATAGTCTGAAATCCAGCATTGACACGGTGCTTATCGTTGGGTAGCCACGAAAGAATGTATTTCATGCTTCCGTATTCCAATCCTGTCAACAGCGTATAATCGTCTTCCGTCAGGCTTGGATCTTTTTGATCGAGTTGAAAACTATATTTGCTATAAGCTAAATTCAGGCTTGAAATCAGGCTTTTTGAAATATTCACTTTCCAATTTGCCGAACCGATGGCATTTCCGTAGGTATAAAGCGAATTTGAATTCAGGTTAAAAACATCGTTGCTGAAATAGCCCATTAATTTCAGATTATTATTTTCTCCAAGCGCCAGGTTGAGTGTTCCGTTTACATCGTAAAAGTGGGCCACACTGTTCATAAACTGGGCATTTTGTGATTGGCGCATCAGCCAGTCGGAATATGTTGAACGGCCACCAATCAAAAAAGTACTTTTCTTTTTCCTGACGAATGGTCCTTCGAGCGTGAATCGGCTATTGATCAGGCCAATTCCTCCGTAAAACTGTATATTTTTAGCATTGCCTTCCTTGAGCTGGACGTCCATGATCGACGAAACACGTTCGCCGTAAGAAGCCGGAACTCCACCTTTAAAAAGAGTCACATCCCGCACTGCATCAGGATTGATCATCGAGAAAAATCCAAACAAATGCGAAGTGTTGAAAACCGGTGCTCCGTCCATCAAAATCAGGTTCTGGTCGTTATTGCCGCCGCGTACGTTAAATCCGGATGACATTTCACCAACGCTTTGCACACCCGGCATCATAACCATTGCTTTAATTACGTCGGCTTCGCCCATCAATACCGGAAGCTCTTTCATTATCCGCGAATTGACCTTTATCATGCTCATCTGCGCCTTCGATGCCTTGGTATCATCGCCCATAATTGTGACTTCATCCAGACTGTGACTTTCTTCAAAAAGCTCAAAATCGACCTTCCCGTTTTCAATCAGTTTTATCTGCTGTTTCAGCACCTCATATCCCATAAATGAAATCTGAAGCGTAAAGTCACCGGTTGGCAGATCCATTTCATAATTTCCGGCAGCATTGGTGGTGGTACCAATTCCTGTCTGCGGATGAAATATCACAGCTCCGGTAAGTGGTTCGCTGTTCTTTCCATCAAGTACTTTTCCTTTTATTTTGGCTGTTGAATACCTTCCTTCGTTTAACGGATCACCAACCACCAAAACCTGCGGTTCATCAGAGCTGGTATTATTTTTACCATCAGAACCTTTAGGGAATATGACCACTGAATTATTCTGAAAAAAACGAAATGAAAGAGGTTGCCGGTTAAAAAGCTGATTGAGAACCTGAATCAGCGGCATGTCTTTAAATTCCTGATTAACAACATAGGATTTGATCCATTCTGATTTGTAGAAAAAACGGATGTTATGTTCCTTTTCAATGGTATTAAAAAACTCCTGAAGGCTGGTATTTCGGAATTTACCGTTTATTTTTTTCTCCTGAATACTCTGGGCTGAAATTGGTGAATTTAGAAGAATGATGAAAATAAAGGCAGGAATTATTTTCAGGCAGGCAAATATTGTATGATTCTTCACGGTTAAGTTTATTCAGAGTTTATTGGGTTCATAATTATGGTAGCTGTAAAATTAAGTTTTTCTTTCCCAATAAGAAAACTAATTTGTGCATTTTACAAAAAGATATTTTGATGGTGTAATCCGGTTGTCGAATTAAACTGCAAAAATGTTTTATCTCCGGATATCCGATCCGGCTTAATTCAGTTATTTTTGATCTCAATAGTCAGGACATATTATGGATATACATAAAAAAACTGCAGATGAACAAATCAAGGCCAAAGCCAGGGAACTAGGGTTTCTGGATTGCGGCATTTCTGAAGCAAAACTTCTGGCTGAAGAAAAGGATCGGTTGCTGAATTGGCTGGCCAATAAGATGCACGGCGAAATGACTTACATGGACAATCATTTGGACAAACGGCTCGATCCGCGACTATTGGTTGAAGATGCACAATCTGTAATCTCAGTATTATTGAATTACTTTCCGCCTG
The DNA here is from genome assembly GCA_038248385.1 of Bacteroidales bacterium. Taxonomy (GTDB): domain Bacteria; phylum Bacteroidota; class Bacteroidia; order Bacteroidales; family Prolixibacteraceae; genus Aquipluma. The sequence goes on along the minus strand of JBBRXN010000135.1, from coordinate 722 downwards.
AAAAACAGGCAGATTCTGAAGCTCCTGTATTATCAAAATATGCATACGGCACCGATTATCATTTTGTAATGAAAGACAAATTGGCTGAATTGCTAAAGTTTATACAATCAGAAATTGCGCCCTGTGAAGGCCGGTGTTTTGTAGATTCGGCGCCTGTACTCGATCGGGCGTGGGCAGCCCTGGCTGGATTGGGCTGGATTGGCAAAAACACGAACCTGATTTCGCCCGAACATGGCAGCTTCTTTTTTATAGGCGAACTGATCATCGATCTGAAACTGCCTGCCGGCAATAAAGTTGTACACAACCATTGCGGAAACTGCACCCGCTGCCTGGATGCCTGTCCGACACAGGCAATAGTTGCGCCATATATTTTAGATGCCAGGCGTTGCATTTCTTACCAAACCATTGAAAATCGCGGCGAGATTGATCCGGCACTGAAACGAAAATTTGAAAACCGGGTATTTGGCTGTGATATTTGTCAGGATGTTTGCCCCTGGAATTTAAAATCAGAAACACACCAAGAGCCCGCATTTCATCCCGATATAAAATTGATGAATCTGACCAAAAGCGAATGGAACGAAATGGACAAACCTTTGTTTAATGATTTGTTCATGAATTCGGCTGTGAAACGAACGAGATTTGAAGGGCTGAAAAGGAATTTGAAATATTTGGAGGAGTAAAAACAAAGTGAAGCAATTTGCTTCACTTTGTGGTGCCACCTG
>JBBRXN010000134.1:0-11073 GCA_038248385.1 Bacteroidales bacterium | reverse complement strand
ATTTTTCCGGTACTGCTGGTTTTAGCGCCAATAACAAGTTGAACAGTTTTGAGTTTTTCAGCAACAGCCAAAGCAATATCTTTAAATTTTGCTTCTTTGTGTGCTCTCTGTCTGGTGTTTTCAGCCAATACTTTTTTAGCCGATTCGGTGGCAATTACAGCCATCTTCTGAGGAATCAAATAGTTACGTCCATGACCGCTTTTAACGGTAATGATATCGTCTTTTGATCCTAAACGTGCAACATCTTGCAATAATATAACTTCCATTTCTATTCAGCTTTAAAATTATTTCATCATATCAGTAACATACGGAAGTAACGCGATATGACGTGCTCTTTTAACTGCCTTTGCCACTTTACGTTGGTACTTCAAAGAGGTTCCGGTAATACGGCGGGGTAAAATTTTACCTTGCTCGTTTAAGAATTTTTTCAAGAACTCAGCATCTTTGTAGTCAATGAATTTGATCTTGTTCTTTTTAAAGCGGCAATACTTTTTCTTTTTGATTTCAACCGATGGTGGGGTCAAATACCTGATTTCACTTGAATTTGCAGCCATACCTTAGTTCTCCTTTTCAGTTTTTACTTTTGATTTAAGTCTTCTTTTCTCACCGTAAGCAATTGAATGTTTATCCTTGCTGAAAGTAAGGAAGCGGATAATGCGTTCATCGCGTCTGAATTGGGTTTCCAACGTTTTTGCAAACGAAGGGTCGGCAGCAAATTCGAAGAGTTGATAAAACCCTGTCGATTTTTTTTGAATGGGATAAGCTAATTTGCGTAATCCCCAGTCCTCTTCATTGACCATCTCTCCACCGTGCTCGGTGATGATGTCCCTGAATTTTTTTACCGTTTCCTTTACCTGAATATCAGATAAAACGGGAGTAATAATGAAAACGGTTTCATACTGGTTTTTCATAAAACTTCTAAATTAATTAAACATGAATACTTTATACCTAAATTTAGGTCGCGCAAAATTAGAAATATTTTGGGTTTAATCAAACATGTATCAGTTAATTGCTATAATCTTTTTCTCCCCTCTTTTGGAGGGGGCCGGGGGAGGCTTTAAAATCCCTTCAGGAAATAGGCAATTGCAACGCCCAGATAATTACCAAATGCGAATCCGATAATTCCTGTTGTAATTCCAGTGATTATAACTTCTTTGTTCTTTAAAGCTGCTGCCACTACCGGTACAAAAGGAGGCGAAAAGGTGAGTGCAGCAATGGTAATAATGGTCGTATCGGAGTCAACCTTAAATAAATACGATAAAAAGACATGCACGATGATAGATCCAAAAACAACTAAAGCAATATACATGAATAAATGTAAAAATTCGATCTGGAACATACTGCGTAGATCGCCCATCGATGCAATTACCAGTGAAAATACAATGACAAGGTACATGCCCAGCTGGAAAGTCTTTTCAATACTGTTGATGGATTTGATGGTGCCAAAAATTAGTGCGAGTGTTGTAATGGAAAGAATGATGACCGCTGTTTGTGATGATTTGGAAAATAAAAGGCTTATTGCGAACGAAACGCCTAATATCAAAATGGATAATCCCAATGCTTTTGAGAGCTGAAACATCCCTTTTTTTGTCAACATTCCCAAATAATTATCAATACCTTCACTTTCATCAACCAACTTTTTAAGGCTTATGTTCTGATGGCTTTCAGTAAAATGGGGAAGAATTTTATTGAAAAGTTTTTGAGCTCCGGTAAGTAAAAAAAACAGGCAAACCGAACCCAAAACCATATCATAAGTATTGGTCAGCACGAATGTGTTGGGGCTCACGTTCAAAGCAGTACCAATGGCAACCAGATTGGGTGTTCCTCCAGTGTAAACACCGCAAAGCATGCCTGCCACTTTCCACGATTCATTAATTTTGTCTCCAAACAAAAAATAGCCGGCTACCACCACAATTATAAGGGATGAGACTCCCAGAATAAGCGAAAGAAAACCTTCTTTGGCTAATTTAAGCCATCGTTTGATGTCGAGCGAAAATAGTAAAAGAGGTAAGGCAATTGGGATGGCAATTGTCATAATAATATCACGGACAGATGCGATTTGGTTGAAGGTAACATCGCTGGCAGTAATCTTTCCTTCAGCCAGATAATTTAGCATCAGGTCGCCGGGTATTGATGGATTACTTCCCAGAAGAGCTTTAAACGCTTCACTTGCCCGTGGAAATAAACCGATATTTCCAATGACAAGCCCAATGCCATAAGCCATCACAACCGCGCCAATTTTGTTGATTGTTTTCGAAATATGAACAAGGTAGATGAGCAGAACTGGCATCAGGAAATAAAACAGAACAAGGGTGATGGTTAAGATCATAATCGTTAGTTTTAAATTGAATGCTAAAGAATTGCTGCAATTTCACTCAGGTAATTCACCTTTTCCTGAATACCCAGACCTCTATATGCAGTTATGAGTATTTCAATCAGTCGTTTAATAATTATGCGGTCAGGGCATGGTTCTGTCAACTTGCTTTTGTTAGCTTCATCGCTTGTATGCCGGATATAATCAACCTCCTTTGGACCGATGATAGCGCCCTTGTTTGACGGATTGATATAAAACAGGACCGAATGATCGATTCCTTCGCCATGAATTATCCGGACGATATCTTTGTCGAAATAACCAACAAGCGGGTTTTTCTGAAAATCAATGTAGTGAACAGGCAAATTGAGTGAACGGGCAATCAGTATATATAAAATCGCAATCGAAACCGGATTGCCTCTTTTCGTTTCCAGTATCCGGTTAATATAGCTATTGTAGGGAGAATCGGGATTGAAAAAATCGACTTTGAACTTATAATGATCATAGAATATGTGATTCAAAATGGCAATCTTTTCCAACGATGTAAGAGAGTTTCTGAATTCAAGCCATACATCTTTTCTGATTCTATCGAGCTGCAATTGAACAGATTTGAGTTTTAACTCAGGAAACTGATACCTCGAGATCAGGAAAAAACCTTCAAAAAGATCAATCGTTTTTTGTTCAGCCCAGAGCTTTATTTTTTCTTTTGTGTCTTTTAACTGTATTTCCTGAATGATTCCTTCAATTCTATTCTGAACCAGATCGTCCATGCTGGTTTCCCAAATATGCTCCAGATGATCGACCACGGAGATATCTTCCTTCAAAAGTTCATCCAGAACAATATGAAAGACAGAATCATCCGGGTCATCTAAAAGTGCAATCAGCGAATCCAGCTTGGTTTCATTCATATTTATCTTCCGATTGACTGGTTAACCTTTCCAGTACAAGTTTAATCAAAGTTTCCATCGTTTCATGATAATCAGCGCTTGCTTCTTTTTTCACGCGGTTGGCAATAATCAGGCAAATAGTCAAGGCTTCGTGACCCAGCAATTTTGATAAACCGTAAATAGCAGAACATTCCATTTCAAAGTTGGTGATTTTTTGCCCTTCAAAAGTGAATGATTCGATTTTGTCATTTAAATCCGGATCGGCAAGTGGCAAGCGCAGCACTCTTCCCTGTGGTCCGTAAAATCCGGGAGCCGAAATTGTTACTCCTGAAATAGTATCGGTTCGGTGTACCTTTGAAAAAAGCTTTTCTGAACAATCAACTATATATGGCGATGTCAGCTGATTGCCCCAGCCTGTATGTTTTTTGAAGGCTTCCTCGAATGGTAAATCCGAAACCAAATCGCGGTTGGCATAAAAATTCAGCAATCCGTCGAAACCGATTGCTTTCTTAGAGATTACAAACGAATTTACGTGTAAAAAATCCTGAATTCCACCCGAAGTACCAATCCTGACGAAATTTAATGTGCGGTGAGCCGGTTTTATTTCGCGGGTTTTCAGGTCGATATTGGCCAAAGCATCCAATTCATTTACCACAATATCTATGTTATCGGTTCCAATTCCCGTTGAAACGATGGTAATACGTTGATTGTTATATTTACCGGTAGTTGAAACAAATTCGCGGTTTTGTACCTGACATTCAATGTCTGTCATTAGCTTGCCGATTAATTCAACCCGTCCGGGATCTCCAACGAGTATGATGTTATCGGCAATTTGTTCAGGCTGAAGGTGCAGGTGAAAAATACTTCCGTCGGCATTTATAATAAGCTCAGATGATTTAATCATTTTTTATTTATTTGTTTTGAATGGTCTAAACTTAGTAAAATGAAGTTGAAAGGCAATATCTTTATAGTAAATCATTGCTATTTTTGTATCCCATGAGAAAAATCAAAAATATTCATCTCGACGATGATCCTGAAATTTACCAATGCTTTGGATGTTCGCCGTACAACGATTTCGGTCTTCAACTTGAATTTTGGGATACCGGCGAAGAATTAATTTCAAGCTGGATTCCGCGGCCGGTTTTACAAAGTTATCCGAAGGTCGTACATGGAGGTATTCAGGCGACCTTGCTCGATGAAATTGCAGGTTGGGTGGTATATGTAAAGTGCAGCACCGTTGGCCTTACTGCCGAAATGAAGGTAAAATTCAGGCAGCCTTTATTCATCGATCAGGGAGAAATTACTGTCCGCGCCAGATTGACGGAACAAAACAAACGACTGGCAACTATACACGCAGAGTTGATTAATTCTTCCGGAAAAATCTGTGCTGAAGCTGAACTCAAGTATTTTCTGCTTTCAGAAACAGAAGCCCGTGAAAAATATCATTATCCGGGAGTGGAGGCGTTTTATGAAACCTGAAAGCAGTCTCAGTGTTCAGTCTCAGTGTTCGGAACAAATGGTTGTCAGTTGTCAGGAGTTGCCAGGTTAAAAATGCTGTCTCGGTTTAATTGTCTAATTATCAAATTGTCTAATTATAATATTTCAGTCCACAGTCCATCAATATTAAACTATGAAAAAACTTTTTATCGCATTTGTCCTATTGCAGATTTGCTTGTCAGGATTCGCACAAACTAAATTTATTGCGGCCAATCACGAAGCCATCAGATATGTTGGCCGCTTCGATTTTTCAAATCCACAGGAAGTACGCTATGACTGGTCGGGTGTTTACATCCAGTTTAGCTTTAAAGGAACGGAATGTGCACTTAAGCTGAGCGACACCGGTCACAACTATTACAATGTTTTTATTGATGATCAGCCATCGAAGACCATTGATGTAAAGAGCGATACAACAGTTGTGATCGCCAGCAAACTTGGAAACCAGATTCATAAAATTCAGGTTTACAAACGAACTGAAGGAAATCAGGGCACAGGCACGTTTAAAGGAATTCTTATTTCTGAAAATGGCGAAATGCTTCCATGGAAAGAAATTCCATCGCGAAAAATTGAGTTTATAGGAAATTCAATTACCTGTGGTTACGGTACCGAAGGCAAATCGAAAAGTGAACGATGGACTCCTTCAACCGAAAATAACTATCTGAGTTATGCACCTATTATGGCCAGGGCATTTAAAGCTGATTACCACATTGTGGCACATTCAGGAATGGGTGTTGTGCGCAATTACGGTTATAAGGAAAAAGTTTCGCCCGATGCCATGCCCGATCGGTTTAACCGGGTTTTCGATGAGAAGGAACAACCCATCTGGAATTTTAAACAATGGAACCCGGACATAGTGGTTATCAATTTGGGAACCAATGATTTCAGTACAAAACCTTTTCCGGATAAGGCAGTTTTTAAGGCCGGATATGAAAAGTTGATTAATGAAGTCCTTAAACAATATGGTGATCTTCCAATTTTTTGTATAGTGGGCCCTATGACCGACGAACCCTGCTATTCATACGTAAAGGAAATGGTGGAGGATTTCAGGTCGGGGAACCAGAAAAGGAAGGTGTATTTTGTTGGAATCCCGACTTATTTAATGATTCCTGATAAGGATCTTGGATCAGATACCCATCCGAATTTTTCGGGGGCCCGTAAAATGGCAGCCCATGTATTACCGTTAATTGCCAGTGTGTTACAATGGGATTTTAATGATGAATTGCCGTAGGGGCAACCCTATGTGTTTGCCCGGATACCGTTGTTTGCCCGGATACCGTTGTTTGCCCGGATACTGTTGGTTACCCTGATTAAAAAAGAATTTCATCATTTTGTTTCAGGAGTAATATTTAGAAACTACTTTTGTTGACAATACCTATATTACAAATAATCAATATTAATCAACTAATTTTTTTTAATCATGAGTTTAAAATTAACCATTCAAGAGTCATTGACTTTCATTGCACTGGCCGTTTTTGTTGCCGGTGGAATTATTTCCTGTACGCCGGCTAAGCCTGCAAAAGAGGTTGGTCTTCAATTGTATTCTGTTCGCGACGACATGAAAGCGGATGCCAAAGGTACTGTCGAAAAAGTTGGCGCTATGGGATATAAATTAATTGAAGCTGCCGGTTACGGCGATGGGAAAATCTATAATATGGAACCTGCCGATTTCAAAGCATTGTGTGATGTCAATGGTTTGAATTTCTTTTCAGCACATTGTGGACAGGCTGTTCCTGATTCTGCCGGCTGGGATGCTACGATGGCATGGTGGGATACCTGCATTGCCGCCCATAAAGCTGCCGGCGTAAAATACATTGTTCAGCCGTTTATGGATAAAGTTGGATACGAAAGTCTGGCTGGAACTCAACGCTACTGCGATTATTTCAATGCAGTCGGCGAAAAATGCAATGCTGCCGGTATTCGTTTCGGATATCACAACCATTCAGAAGAATTTAAGGATGTGGAAGGTCAGACGATTTACGATTACATGCTGAAAAATACCGATCCTGCCAAAGTGATGTTTGAAATGGATTTATACTGGATTACCGAAGGTGGCAAACAACCGGTTGACTATTTCAATGCTTATCCCGGTCGTTTCGAATTGTGGCATGTGAAAGACGTTAAAGAATTGGGTGGACCCGATGCCAAGATGGATTTTAAACCGATCTTCGAAAATACTGAAAAAGCTGGTATGAAACACTATGTCGTTGAAGTGGAGGAGTTTAATTCCAACCCAATTGACGGTGTAAAACAATCTTTAGATTTTTTACTGAATGCTGATTACGTGAAATAATACGACAACTTAAAAAATAAAAAAACCGTTTCAGGCTTTGGTCTGAAACGGTTTTTTTGCTCGATAAGGTTCCAAGGTTATTCCATTTTTGATAGCGAAATCGTTCCGTCCAAAGGAAGGCAAATTCATTGATTATCAATTTTTTTGCGGACGGCTTTCTTGCTGTTCTATTTTATCCGGGGCCTTCCAATGGGTTACCAATATTTTGACCAAACCTGACTTGAATCACATCTGTTCTCCAATGTCACCAAGTTTTCTATTATTGGCTATGTGCTTCCATGCTGAAGGACTACTAAATCATTTTTGTCAATTCCTTTAGAAACTCCTTCATTTCTTTATCAACCAAAGGTTCCAACTCATCGAAAACCCATTGGTGGTAATTATTTAGCCAGTCGGTTTCATCAGGCGATAAAAGGCTTTTATCGATTGCATTGGTGTCAATCGGGCAAATGGTGAGCGTTTCGAAACGAAGAAAATCACCAAATTCAGTCGATTGGTCTTTGACGCAAACAATCATATTTTCGGTTCTCAAGCCATATTCGCCCAGACGGTACAAGGCCGGTTCGTTCGACAAAACCATACCGGCTTCAATCACCCGGTCGTTAAATTCCTGACGGATACTCATCGGGCCTTCGTGCACATTCAGAAAATAGCCAACGCCATGCCCGGTTCCATGCCCGTAATTCAATCCGTGTTGCCACAGTTCTTTCCTTGCCAGAATGTCGAGATGGTATCCCCGGGTATTGACGGGGAACCTGGCCATTGTCAGCGAAATCATACCTTTCAGAACCAAAGTAAAATCAGTTTTTTGCTGTACCGTCAATTCTGATAAGGCAATGGTTCTGGTAATATCAGTAGTTCCATCCAAATATTGTCCTCCGGAATCAAATAACAGCAATCCATCCTTTTCAATGGTAAGGGCATTTTCTTCGGATACATGAAAATGAACAATCGCACCGTGTTCTTTGTATCCAACGATAGGGAAAAAGCTGATTCCTTTATAGTCGAATTGCCTGGCGCGGAATTCAATCAGTTTTTCAGCAACGGTGAATTCAGTTACCGGAATTTTACCAAGGTTATTTTTCAGCCAGAATAGAAATTCAAGCATGGCCACACCGTCTTTTCGCATTGCCTGCCGTATGTTCCTGATTTCGTCTTCGGTTTTTATCGCTTTTAACTTGCAGGGTAGCGACAATCCTTCAATCACTTTGCAATGTTTTGGAATGTTCTTCAGAATAGCATGGTTGGTGCGGTCAGGATCAACCAGAATCCGCGCAGTTGCAGGTAATAGGGTGAGAAAACCTGCAAATTCATCATATTCTTTGATTTGAATTTTTTCTGATTCAAGTTGGTTTTTAAGTTCCGGTTTCAGTTTCCTGTTTCCAATAAACAGAGTGGTTTCCTCTATGGAAACACAAGCATATCCCATAAAAACCGGATTGCATTCCACATCGCTTCCACGCAGGTTGAAAGTCCATGCCAGATCGTCCAACGCTGAGATTATTTGCATATTGGCACTTGATTTTTCCAATTCAGTACAAATGGAATTAATTTTGGCCTGGCGATCGGTGCAGGCAAATTTCATTTCATGTTCGTAAATTTCAGAATCGGGCAGGAGAGGGCGATCAGTCCATATTTTATTGAGCAGATCGCCTGCTTCTTTCAGAAAAATATCAGATTGTTTCAAACTTTTCTGCATCGATCTGAACTGATTGACTGAGATACACCATTCGTCGGTGCCGACACACGATGCGGCTTCCAGATTCACTTTCAGCCATTCAGCAGGTTCCGGATAGCCGGGTGTGCGCATTTTAACCAACTCAATCCCTGTTCCTGAAAGTTGTTCTCCGGCCTGAAGAAAATAGCGCGAGTCGGTCCAGAGTGCGGCTTTTTCCATACTAATGATGACCATTCCGGCAGAACCTGTAAAGCCGGAAATGAAAGACCGGGTTTGCCAGCGTTCAGGAATATATTCACTTAAATGAGGATCGGTACCATAAATGAGGTAGGCATCCAAACCTTTTTTCTGCATCTCAGTTCTGAGATTGGTGATTCTGTTTTTAATAAGTTCCTTCACGTTGGATGAGTTCATTGATTATATTTTTCATTGAAATGGATGGCAATTCGTTCAGATTAACATCCTTTGGTTTGTAAAATTCGAACGATGAAATGTCGTCCATAGCAGTCATAAGGTGCAAACTTTCGGTTTTGGCTAAAAAAGCCAGATCGAGTGTGAAAACCGAATATCCGGAGAAAATATACTCGTTCGGATAGGAGCAAAAATACCGGAGTGAATGAACCTGAATACCCAATTCTTCCTGAATTTCGCGGTGAGCAGCTTCTTCACCGGTTTCTCCCGGATCAATAAAACCACCGGGTAAATCGAGTTTACCGAAATGAGGTTCAATCGCCCGCCGGGTGAAAAGCAGTTCACCTTTTTCATTGAAAAGCAAAACTGCAACTGCTGCCGATGAGTTGACAAAATAATTGAACGAACAATCTTTGCAATTGAACGAACGACTTCCTGTTGCCGGAAAATTTGCCGATCCGCATCGGGGACAAAACTTCAGTACATTAACCGGATGGGTGTTTGAATACATAGGTTGATTTTATAGTATTTGAAGTTGTGAAGCAACAATTGTAACCATGGGTAAAAGTAAAAATTTTAGAGGAGAACTGCTTTGGATAATAGGATTATCTATCTTTATCGCGTTAAATCTTGTTCAGGAATGTTTTATATGGGAAGAGTAGTAGCAATTTTAATTCTAACATTGATCGTTGTTCTTGGAATTCAGATCAAATCAGTAAAAGGTCAAACGTATTGTAATCCGCTGAACTTAAGCTATGGATTTTGTCAGGATCAGCCATCAAGACGTGAAGCAGCCAACCCGACTGTTGTTTTGTACAAGGATAATTATTATTTATTCGCTTCAAAATCAGGAGGATATTGGTGCTCAAGTGATTTGCTTTCCTGGAAATTTATAACAAACACTGACCTCCAACTTGAAAATGATGCTCCGACGGCGGTTGTAATTGGTGAATGGCTTTACTACTTTCCGCCGCTCAGCAATACAATATTCCGCTCCAACGATCCGGCCGGCAATAAATGGGAAGTGTATAACAGTTCATTCCCGCTGTCAATGATAAGCGACCCTGCAATTTTTGCCGATACCGATGGAAGTGTATATTGCTATTATGGATGTTCGAATAATAGCGGAGTGATGGCGCGTGAATTAGATGTTAACAACAAGCTTAATCCCAAAGGAGTTCCTAAAGTATGTCTGATGATAAATCCATTTGAACAAGGTCCGAAAAGACCCGGTGATACCAATGCCAAAACATACACTCCCAGCATAATCGGTTCATGGATGAATAAATACAATGGGAAATACTATTATCAATGTGCAGAGCTGGTTACTGAATTTAAAAGTTATAGCGATGTTGTTTATGTTTCTGATAATCCGTTAGGTCCTTTTACATATTCTGCCAATAATCCATTTTCATCGCGACCCGGCGGTTTTGTTTGCGGAGCCAGTCATGGATCAACCTTTTCCGATAAATACGGTAACTGGTGGCATATTGCCACATTGGCTGCTTCAGGAAATTACATTTCAGGATCCAGACTTGGATTGTTTCCTGCCGGTTTCGATAAGGACGGAAACTTATTCGCAAAAACCGATTTTGGCGATTTCCCTTTTATTATGCCAAATTATAAATACACCGATGTAAGTGAACTAAACCCGGGATGGTCACTGCTTTCGTACAACAAATCAGCTGAAGCATCATCAAGCCTGCGCACAAACCCTGCGTCTGATGCCTTTGATGAAAATATAGGATCATACTGGAGCGCTAAAACGGCTAATAAAGATGAATGGTTAAGTGTCGATTTGGGTTCACTCTGTACGATCAATGCTGTTCAGATAAATTTTGCCGAAAATTTCACCAGACTTTTAGGTCGTGAAGGTTTACATGCCCATCAATATCTGGTAGAATACTCCATTGACAAACATAACTGGGAAACATTGACCGACAAAACCACCAATACAAATGATCATTCGCATCAGTATGAAGTAATGAGCATTCCGGTT
>JBBRXN010000133.1:0-11120 GCA_038248385.1 Bacteroidales bacterium | reverse complement strand
TGTAAATATTTTGCCCTTTAAAACTAATTGTATTACTTTTCGTTTGCATAAGCGTCCTCCTTTTTTTTAATGTTTTGCAAAAACTAATTTACAAAAACTTGGATGCTTATGCACTATACAAACATACAGCCTTTGCCGTTGACTTCAGTCAACGGTTAATGGATAAGAATAAATCCGGGCTTTAGCCCAAATTAGAATGGCTAAAGCCAATAGTTTTTGTTGCTATTTCTCCGTCAGCTGAAGCAGACGGCAAAAGATAATCATCTAACAGCATTCTCTCTTATAAAATAGAAAAAGCCCCGACCTTTTGCGAGGCGGGGCTTTCAAATTTATTGAATATTTTATTACGCTTGCGAAACAGCAACAGCTACAGCCACCGAAGCGCCTACCATTGGGTTGTTCCCCATTCCGATTAATCCCATCATTTCAACATGAGCGGGAACTGAAGATGAACCAGCAAACTGAGCGTCAGAATGCATACGTCCCATGGTGTCGGTCATACCATAAGAAGCAGGACCGGCGCCCATGTTATCAGGATGCAAAGTACGTCCGGTACCACCACCTGATGCTACCGAGAAGTATTTCTTTCCCTGTTCGATACATTCTTTTTTGTAAGTACCAGCAACCGGGTGCTGGAATCGGGTAGGGTTGGTCGAGTTTCCGGTAATAGAAACATCAACACCTTCGCTGTGAAGAATGGCAACACCTTCGCGAACATCGTCGCATCCGTAGCAGTTTACTTTGGCTTTATCGCCGGTTGAGTATGCTGTACGGGCAACTTCCTTTAATTCGCTGGTGTAATAATCGAACTGGGTTTGTACATAAGTGAAACCGTTGATCCGTGCGATAATTTTAGCAGCATCTTTACCCAAACCATTCAGGATAACGCGCAATGGCTCTGTGCGAACACGGTTGGCCGATTTGGCAATACCGATGGCGCCTTCAGCCGCAGCAAACGATTCGTGGCCGGCAAGGAAAGCGAAACATTTGGTTTCTTCTTTCAATAACATGGCGGCAAGGTTTCCGTGTCCGATCCCTACTTTACGATCATCGGCAACCGATCCGGGGATACAGAAAGCCTGAAGACCGATACCCAAAGTTGCAGCAATTTCAGCGGCATTGGTTTGTCCTTGTTTAATGGCAATTGCAGCGCCCACGATGTAAGCCCACATGGCATTTTCGAATGCGATGGGTTGAATGTCTTTTACAATTTTGTAAACATCCACGCCTTTGTCGTCGCAAATTTTTCTGGCTTCTTCAACCGAAGAAATGCCGTAAGAATTCAACACTTCATTGATTTTGTTGATTCTTCTGTCGTAACTTTCAAATAATGGCATATCTGTTTCTCCTTATTCTTTACGTGGGTCAATTGTTTTCACTGCTTCGTCAATACGGCCGTATTTGCCTGATGCTTTGATTAAAGCTTCATTGGCATCCATACCGGTTTTGATCATATCCATCATTCGGCCCAGGCTTACAAACTCGTAACCGATGATTTCGTTTCCGGCATCCAAACCGATTTTTGTGATATATCCTTCGGCCATTTCGAGGTAACGGGGACCTTTGGCAACAGTTCCGTACAAAGTTCCGGTTACACCGCGCAAACCTTTTCCTAAATCTTCCAAACCGGCGCCAATTGGCAGACCGCCTTCAGAAAAAGCTGTTTGGGTACGACCATAAACAATCTGAAGAAACAATTCGCGCATGGCAACATTGATTGCATCGCAAACCAGGTCGGTATTCAACGCTTCAAGGATGGTTTTTCCCGGAAGAATTTCAGCAGCCATAGCAGCCGAGTGCGTCATACCGGTACATCCGATGGTTTCAACCAATGCTTCCTGAATAATACCTTCTTTCACGTTCAATGTCAATTTGCAAGCACCCTGTTGAGGTGCGCACCAGCCAACTCCGTGGGTCAAGCCCGAGATGTCTTTTACTTCTTTGGCTTTCACCCAACGTCCTTCTTCAGGAATTGGAGCCGGGCCATGATTTGCACCCTGAGCGACACAAATCATGCCTGCTACTTCATGTGTAAAACTCATATAGTCTAATTTTTAATTTGAAATATATTGAGAACTCAATTTTCCGCTAAATTTATGATCCATACCCGTCAGCTAAAGCAGACGGCAAAGGATAATGCTTCGATTGTTGATTTCCAACTTCAATTACCTTCATTTTTCTAAAAACTGTGACTGGCAACTCTCCGTCAGCTAAAGCAGACGGCAAAGGATAATGCTTCGATTATGTATTATTGCTACAAACAGCCTTTTTTACTGAAAACTGATAACTGCGACTGGAAACTCTATAGCCCAAACATCTTTTTCTCTCCCGATTTATACAGCAATACATTCACTTTTTCCATCGTTACCAAACATCCGTATTTCATCGATTCGAGTTGAGGACAAAGGGTTTCGTAAAACGAACGGATTTTTTCTTCCTCGTCAACCAATTCAACCACCAATGGTACTTTATCACTCAGCTCCCAGAATTTATAGGAATGAATGACTGAACTTGATCCGAAACCCATAATGCCCTTTGTAACTGTTGCACCGGCAATTCCTTTCTTTTTTGCCTGAAAAACAATGTATTCATACAAAGGAGTTTGGTTAACCTGGTCTGTTGATCCAATGAAAATCCTAAGAACAAATGCATCTGTGTTATTTTCCATTTTTAGAAAAGTTTAATGATGAGACGTCCGAAATAAACAGCCATCAGGCCAATAAAAATACTGAGCGATGTATAGAGTGCAAAACGAAACCATTCCTGCTCGCGAATAAGCATAAAAGAATCGTTTGAAAAGGTAGAGAAAGTTGTAAAACCGCCACAAATACCAACAGTAAGAAACAAGCGGATATCAGGACTTAACAATTCGCTTTTTTCTGAAATACCGTAAATAATGCCGATTAGTAAACATCCGACAATATTAACTATAAAAGTACTCCATGGAAAAACAGAAGTGAAATTGACTTGAAAATACCGGGAAATTAAAAATCGGGCAACCGTTCCGATGAATCCACCCAGTCCGACAATCATGATTGATTTTACCATAAAATTACGTTTTCAAATATTAATTTGCTGGTAGATGTCATCAGCCTGAATAGAAAGCAGGCGGTTAAAGGCAGACCTCATTGCCGGCGGCAAAGATAAGTATTCCGCTAAGATTGTGTTTAATACAGTTGAGAAAATCAGGAAGAACTAAGAATGAATTAAAATTGGATGAATGAGAATTCAAAAGGAATTTTAAACCTATTTTTGTAATCAACCAGTTTTCAGGAGGGTATTGAAAGCTTAGGAAGTCCTTTTACTTCCCTGAAAACGAAACGATATTATAACTAACTATCAACCAATTCAGAAAAAATGGGACATCCAATCCTTTTTGCATTTTGTTTACTTCTGTTTTTCAACCCGATTAGAACAGAAGCTCAAATCATTCCTCCCTCAAGAATGATTGACTGGAGTCCCGGAATAGCTGCTGGAATTCCGGAAATAAATACTCCGGAAAAAAATGTGCTTGATTTCAATGCCGATCCAACAGGAGTGAATGACAGTAAAGCGGCTTTTATTAGCGCAATAAATGGATTACCCATTTCAGGCGGGGTTGTTTTTATTCCGGCAGGAACTTATAAAATCGGTTCAACAATTACCATCAGCAAAAACAATGTTGTTATCAGGGGCGAAGGCATTGGCAAAACGCGCATTATCGTGGATTTCAGCGGCGATTGCTTCAGTATAGTTACATATAGCCGTGGTGAATGGCAAAGCATTACTTCTGATATTGTAAAAGGAACCAGTCAACTTGCAGTTCCTTCAGCTTCGAAGTTTACAGTTGGTGATTTTGCTGAAATTCAGCAGGAGAACGATCCTGTGATCATGTACACCAATCCTGAATGGAATCAAACCTGGGCCGAAAATTCAGTTGGACAACTTTTTGAAATCGTTAGCATTTCGGGCAATCTCCT
Source organism: Bacteroidales bacterium (assembly GCA_038248385.1). Taxonomy (GTDB): domain Bacteria; phylum Bacteroidota; class Bacteroidia; order Bacteroidales; family Prolixibacteraceae; genus Aquipluma. The sequence goes on along the minus strand of JBBRXN010000133.1, from coordinate 7,161 downwards.
GAAATTTAAAACCTCCACCCATATCAATTTTCAAAATAAGCTGAATATCAAAATACGTCCTCAAAAGTTGATCAGGAATGTTGGTTTTGAGAACTTTTACCTTGAAAAAAAGCAAGCTGGTGGTTACACGTTTAACTTCACGAATGCTGCTTATTGCTGGATTCAAAATATCGAAAGCAACCATACCCGTAAATCGCATGTATATTTCGCATCATGCTTAGGCTGCGTGGTGAGAGACAGTTATTTTCATCATTCGTTCGATTACGGCGGTGGCGGAAGTGGCTATGGAATAGAATGTGCTTCACATGCCACCGATAATTTAATCGAGAACAACATCTTCAACTACTTACGCCATGCCATGATGGTTCAATTGGGTGCAAACGGGAATGTTTTCGGGTACAATTATTCGATCAATGCTGTTCAGGGAACCGGAGAAACCAATTTGAACGTTGGCTGGACTCCACCTGATATTTCAGTCCACGGCCATTATGCATTCATGAATCTTTTCGAAGGAAACGACATTCAGGAAATGGGAATTGGCGATTACTGGGGACCTGCCGGACCGGGAAACACCTATTTCCGGAACCGGGTGGCAGGCGAAGGTATTTTCTACAACGACCACTCAAATTTTCAGAATGTAATTGGCAACCGAACGAAACTGATTAAAAACGAGGGCAATACCAGCATAAATCTGCTCGAGCATGGGAACGTGATCAATTCGGTGGTGAAGTGGAACGATACAATTCCAGATAGAAACCTTCCGAATTCGCTTTATTTAAAGGTAATACCTTCTTTTCAGAACGAGAAAAACTGGCCAACATTCGGTCCTGATATTCCTGTTGGACTAAAACTCCCTGCCCAAATCAGGTATGAAACCATTAAAACCCATTCGCAAAATGAAATACTCAACAACGATTTAAAATTAAATATCAAAAAAATACCCAATGAATCAGGAGTTCTAATCGGATATCATCTTGATCGGGAAAATTCGGGAAATATTTCAGTATTCCAAATCGATTCACGATTGGTTTCTTCATACAAAGTCTTGGGACAATCCGGCTCTTTCATTTTTAAATCTAATCCAACCAGTTCAAACACGATTTACTTTGTGAGATTAAGCACTGATAAGGGAGTTAAAGTAAACAAATTCATATTAACCGATTAACTTAGGAAGAAATAAAGATGCAAAGCATTACCTTTTAACTTGGAATTTTAAATATAAAAATATGACATCTAAAGATAGATTTGATTTGACAGTCAATCACAAACAACCCAATAAGGTAGTGGTTGACCTTGGATCGACAGCAGTAACAGGAATTCATGTGCTTTCAGTTGAAAACCTCCGGAATTACTACGGACTGGAAAGCAAACCAGTTCGGGTAATTGAACCATACCAGATGCTCGGATTTGTTGAAGATGATTTGCAGGAAGCGCTTGGAGTTGATATAGTTGGTGCATGGGGAAAGAACAACATGTTTGGCATTTACAACCATGAACCTTATAAGGAGTTCACCACTTTTTGGGGACAAACTGTACTTGTTCCTGAAGGTTTTAATACCTCAAACGATGAAAAGGGCGACTTGTTTATTCATCCTGAAGGTGATTTGACAGTTCCGGCATCTGCACGAATGCCAAAGGCCAGTTATTTTTTTGATGCCATTATCCGTCAGGAACCTATTGATGATGAAAAACTTGATGTTCAGGATAATCTGGAAGAATTTGGACTGGTAACCGAAAGCGAACTGAATTTCTGGAAAGAATCAACCCAAAAGGCGCGTGCAACAGGAAAAGCAGTGATTGCCGGATTGGGAGGAACCGCTTTGGGCGACATTGCTTTGGTTCCCGGTATCCAAATGAAACACCCGAAAGGAATCCGTGATATTACGGAATGGTACATGAGCACCATTTTGCGGCCCGATTATGTTACCTCTATTTTCGATCGCCAGTCCGAAATTGCAGTGGAAAATTTTCGTCGCTTGTATGAAGTAATTGGTGATAATATTGATGCCGTTTTTATCTGCGGAACTGATTTTGGCACCCAGGATTCCACCTTTTGCGCTCCTGAGCAATTCGATGATTTATGGCTACCGTACTACCGTCGAATCAATGATTGGGTGCATGCCAACACCAGCTGGAAAACCTTCAAACACTCGTGTGGCGCTGTAGAATCGTTCATGTCGCGATTTATTGATGCCGGTTTTGACATCATCAATCCGGTTCAGGTAAGCGCCAAGGGAATGGATGCCCGACATTTAAAACTAACTTATGGAAAAGATCTTGTTTTCTGGGGTGGCGGAATCGATACACAAAAAACATTGCCGTATTCCACTCCTGAAAAAGTACGTGAAGAAGTACTCCGCCTTTGCGATATTTTTGCCAAAGACGGCGGATTCGTGTTCAATACCGTTCACAACATTCAGGCAAATGTACCGGTTGAAAACATTGTGGCAATGGTAGATGCCATTCATGAACTTAACAGATAAAATAAAACGATATGAAAAACCTAAAAGTCAAGCTGTTGATACTATTGTTCCTGATAACAACCATTATTTCTGCCAAAGAGTATCACATTTCAGTAAATGGAAACGATAAAAATGATGGATCTGCATCAAAACCTTTCCGAACGATTAATTTCGCTGCACAACTGGCACAAACCGGCGATTTGGTAACTGTTCATGCCGGAACTTATCGGGAAAGGATCAATCCTGCCAGAGGTGGCGAAAGCGATTCGAAAAGAATTGTTTACAGAGCTGCATCTGGCGAAAAAGTGGAGATCAAGGGATCGGAAATCATAACCGGATGGAAAAAACAAAAGGATGGTGTTTGGAAAGTTACCGTTCCAAATTCATTTTTTGGTGATTACAATCCATACAAAGATTCAATAAACGGAGATTGGTTTAACAATCAGGGAAGAATTCACCATACCGGAGAAGTCTTCCTGAACGGTAAATCGCTATATGAAAAGGAAACGATAGAAAAGGTAATTAATCCATTGCCTGACACAAAAATTAAGGATGTCGAAGGTTCAACTTATACCTGGTACTGTGGATGTGACAATAACAACACAACCATCTGGGCTAATTTTCATCAATCCAATCCCAACAACGAATTAGTTGAAATTAGTGCCAGACGAACTGTTTTTTATCCTGAAAAACCTGGTATTAATTTCATTACCATCAGCGGATTTTATGTCAGTCAGGCTGCTACACAATGGGGTGCTCCAACAGCCGAACAGGTTGGAATGATAGCGACTCACTGGAACAAAGGCTGGATCATCGAAAATAACGTGATCTGTGACTCGAAATGTTCGGGTATAACGCTTGGAAAAGAACGCGGCACCGGGCATAATGTCTGGTCAGCCGACAAGGAAAATATCAACAGAGACGGTAATATTCATTACATTGAAGTAATGTTCAGAGTTCTCAGGAATGGCTGGAACAGAGAAAATATAGGTTCTCATATTGTGAGGAATAATACGATTTTTAATTGTGAGCAGACTGGTATATGCGGAAGTATGGGTGGAGCATTCTGCATTATTGAAAATAATCATATCTATAACATTTGGACAAAAAGACAATTTTCAGGCGCTGAAATAGGAGGAATTAAATTTCATGCAGCCATTGATACACAAATCAGGAGAAACAGGATTCATGATTGCGGAAGAGGATTGTGGCTTGACTGGATGACACAGGGAACCCGCGTTTCAGGCAATATATTTTACGATAACAGCATGGAAGATATTTTCCTGGAGGTGAACCACGGACCATTTATTGTTGACAATAATATACTTCTGTCGCCGGTTTCAATTCGAACACAGTCGGAAGGAGGAGCATTCGTGCATAATCTGATTACCGGTACTGTTTTTATGTGGCCTGATCCAAACAGGTTTACACCTTATTTTCTGCCACATTCAACTGACATAGGTGCATTGACGACGATCGTTTCAGGCGATGACAGGTTTTATAACAATGTATTTGTTGGGAATGGCGAAAAAATCAACATTGACAACAAAAATAAATTTGGATTGGAGGGATATAATGAAGCTAAACTTCCGGTGTTTATAAGTGGAAATATTTATTATTACGGAGCAAAACCATCAAATAAAGATATAAATTTCGCTGCCGACTCAACATTTAATCCGGAGGTGACATTGTTTCAGGAAGCAGAAAATGGGTATTTGAAATTTAGTTTCAGCCAGGCATTTTACAACCACAAAGTGAAAATGATTACCACCGGGTTGCTTGGAAAGGCCAAAATTCCAAAAGCGGCTTTTGATAATCCTGACGGAACACCCTTAAAGATTGATTCAGACTATTTTGGTGCGAAACGATCCGAATCGAATCCTTCGATTGGCCCATTTGAAAACCAAAAGAAAGGAATGGTTAAATTGAAGGTTTGGTAATTAAATGGTATTCTTTTTACCACTTTTCAGCTTAAAAAAAGTTGTGTGTTTATGTCTGTACGATAAAGTAATGAATAGCTTTAATCAGGCCGTCCATGAATAAGGAGTTCATACAATAACTTACAGCAATTGTTGAAGCAAATCTGACAAACGAATCATTTGGCACCGAATACCTTGCCGGAGAAATTGGTATTAGTCATTCTAATCTGCACCGTAAATTAAAATCAATCTCGAATTAAAACATCAGTCAGTTCATCAGGGTTCGATGCCAATTTTATTTTGACCTTACTAAACCTAAAATATCAATTCTTTTTTGAAGTAGATTTCGGTATCTGTCCCTCATTTCCTGGGATAAAAAACTAATGTCAATCAGATCAAACCAGGAAGGCAAAGCATTTTGTATGGTGTCAAAAGTTCTTTCAATAATCTTGTCGGTTAAATTGCATCGTTCTTTTCCAAAATAGTTGATCAGAATATCCCGATTCAGATTGCTTTTCTTTCCTTTCACCGATAATGCAATTTCCTCAATATCTCCTTTTAGAACGATTGTGGAATTTAGTAAATCGTAAGCAGGAGTTAGTTCAACTTTCCCATTTCGAACAATTATCGAATAATTTTTGAGATGCATGTCCTCATTTCCTATCAGGAAATTAAAAAGTACCAGTTTAAATACTTTCGCCTTTTCAATGGACGGAAAGGTGCAATATTCATCAATCAGTTTAACCAGTTTCTCCATTGAATAATTGTATTTGGTGTCCCTGCTCATTCCTGCCAATTGTGCAAAATCTTCTACAGCAATCTTGTCTTTCTGTCCTTTTCTGTCGAACCGTTTAATGAAATAAGTTAGTGAATCATCTTTTGAATAGATTAGACCGTGTAGAGGAACCTCAATTCCTACAGATGCGGCAAAATGCATAGTAAGGTCTTCATTTTGAGGAAGCTCCGGAAAAATATGATGCTGGGGCTTCAGGATATATTTTCCGCATTTATCTACAATTTCGAATTTACTTTCTTTGATATTTAGAATAGCACTTAGCTTGGGCTGAACTCCCTGAATGGACATTTTTGATGCCCGTTGCATGGCTTCTGCTCTTAATTCTTCGGCTGAAAAGTCAAGTAACGCCAATGTTTTCAATTTTGGGGACAATTGACTCAAACCCTTTTCGCTATATAGGTTTTCTTCGCAAAGGTTGTAAGTGATCGGACAGCGATTCATAGTTCATTAACTTTAACCGTTACATTACCAACCAAATCATCTCCAACAGCCAAGAGCTGAGAGAAGAGATCGTTCCGGTCAATCTTCCCGAACTTTAAAAGGCCTTCCAATTGATAACCTTCCGGAAGCAATCCATCAAAAAAAGGAGGAAAATCGTCGAATTCATAGGCAGATTGGCTTATGGGTATCGTTAAGGAAACAGGATTTTCGTCGTAGCCTTCTTTATATTCAAACCGATACTTTTTTCCAAAATTAAGTTCAGTCAGAATTCCTGCTTCAAATCCATTGATATATATTTTAGCTGTCCTCATTTGAAGTAATTTGATTCATTATTGGACTTGTGAGCTGAACTTTAATATTCAAGGCAGTCAGGATTTTTCTCAATGTATCCATCTGAATAGTTTCCTTACCTTTTTCAATATCAAAAACCACAGTTTTACCTACCCCGGCTAATTCAGCAAGTTGAAGCTGACTAAGTCCGGCAATCTTACGGTGTTCCCTTATTATTGTAGCTAATGTTTTTGGTTCGAGCATATTTGTTTTGTTATAGCAGTAAAAATACTGTTTTTGTATGTATATACCAAATAATTAGCAGAATATTACTGCCATAGTAGTAAATATGTACATTTTTCAGAGATTTGATCATTATATAGTTAGCTGATACTGCTTTGGCGGTAAAACAGGTAAAACACTTTGTCTGCAAAGAAGAAAGAAAACCATGCATCAGTAAAAAAAGTGGTAGTGATGGACATAACCGGAAAAGATGAAATGAAGTTTTCAGCTGTTTTACAGATTTATCCAGCATCGCGAAAAATTGGATTTTCCGATTTCAAGCAAATCAGAAACTGCGAAACAGGAAAATTCGGAAAGCAAAAAGCAAGGTGCCAGGCAAAAAGTCAGTTGATTTTTCTAACGCTCAGCAATGATTTGTGCATCAGAGACGGGAAGAATTTTAAAAAGTTTTTCCTGTCTTTTGAATGAAATGGAAGGCCAAAGAGGGGAGGGGAATCTAATAAAAGAGGGGAATGAAAGATGTGTTTTTGTTCCACAAAAACTTGACAAAACTGTCCTTCGGAGCATTCCCCTCATTCCCTGAAAGGTTGACGAAAATGATTCCCCTCTTTGAAGAAAAGCAAGTTCAAACCAATACGGTCATTGTTATCCACTTGGCAGCAAGTACCCAAAATGCATTGTTTTGGAATGAACGGAAAGTCAAAGAAGGCTAGGCTACATTTTACGATAACCGGAATACTCCTTCAGTGAATCCATTTGTTTATTCAACGCAACACCGCCACCAGATTTTCAAGCGTATTGAGGATTCAAATACCAGAGTAAAAAACAAAGGACTTCATATTTCCTTTAATCCAACAATCAACGATTTGGTCAGGTTGGGAGAAAAAGGAATCAGAACCGAAATAAATCGTTTGATGGAACATTTGGGTTATGGAAGCCAGCCTTACTTCGTTTACAAACATGCCGATATTGATCGGGTACATTTTCATATCGTTTCAACTCGGATTGACAAGCAAACTGGCAAGAAGAT
>JBBRXN010000132.1:0-11346 GCA_038248385.1 Bacteroidales bacterium | reverse complement strand
GGCCGGAATTCGTGGAGACTATTTCATACAGGATCCAAATGCAACAGTAATGACTGCTGCAACTGAAGAAGCCTGGTTTAAAGCGCCAACACGTCATAATTCGGTTTATGCTGCCAACACTGATGTTAAAATTACCGATCCGTTCAACTTTGTTGCACCTAACTTCCAGCCTTTGGCCGGATCTCCGGTGCTGAACGCTTCTTACTGGTTTGTAACTGCGGTAAGTCCTGTTTCGGTTTCAAATGCAACAAGCCTTGTAAACTACCCGAATCCTTTCAGTGGAAGCACTATTATCCAGCTTCAGCTTGAAAATGAGTCGTATGTTAAAGTTCTGGTTCTTGATATGTCAGGCAGGACTGTTGCAAGCCTTCAGGATGGAAATCTTTTCGAAGGAAAACACCAGTTTACATTTGACGGATCAGCATTACCAAAAGGATTGTATTTTGCAAAGGTGATTACCAATAATTCTCAGAAATCAGTTAAAATGATTTCAAAATAAGAAATAATAAGTCAGAATAAATTAAGGAGCTTCATTGGCAAGTCGCCGGTGAAGCTCTTTTAAAATAGCTAAATTTACTGGCGATTAAAATGTCAGAATTAGAAACAAAGAATGACCCCATGAAGAAACTTGGTTTTTTAATTGCATTGATTGGCGTTTTGTCTTTAGTGACAAAGGCCCAGGATTTGAAAGAAATTAATGGTATTTATTATGCCGACAGTGTGGCTTATACCGGAAAATACGAAACTCATTTCGAAAATGGCAAAACCAAAATTGAAATGAATCTGGAAAACGGAATAAAAAATGGTACCGTCAATGTATATTTCGAAAATGGCCAGCTGAATGAGGTCAGATCATATAAAAACAACTTGATGAACGGTTCGTGGATTACCTACAACGAGCAAAAAGTTTTGACTGGCCTGGCCAATTATAAAGACGGGCTGAAAAACGGTACCTGGATGATTTGGGATGCCAGTGGAAACCTGCTTTACGAACTGCATTACAACATGGGCGAAAAAGTGGGTACATGGCGCAACTTTGGCAAAAACGGCGAAATTGTGAGTGAACGTGAATATCCTGAAAAAACAAAGGAAAAGTAAACCGAAAGATTAGATTGCTTATTTGCAAGTATTTACAATTCTGCATTAATTGTTTTGTAATTCAAACCTTCCAACTTTTCTTAAATTTTAATTAATCTTTAATTGCAGTGTAATCGTGCTTTAATGGCCAGAGTTTATTTTTGACCTATTGATTAGGAACAAAAACAAACAAAAATAAAAACAGATGAAAAAAGTAATTTTTGCCGTACTGATCGCTTTTGTAGCAACTTCGGCATTTGCTGAAAAAACAGATTCAAAAACTGAAACGAAAACAGAATCAGCAGTTCTGTCATTGAGCGGAAACGTAATCGACGAAGTTTCAGGAGAAGCTTTAGTCGGCGTGGAAGTTAAAGTAGCTGATTCGGACATTAAAACATACACCGATTTTGATGGTCATTTTGTAATTAACAACGTGAAAGCTGGTGATTGCAAATTAGTTGCAAGCTACACTTCATACAACAAGAATGAGAAATCATTCAAGGTTAATACAAAAGCCAATCAGGTAAAGATAGAACTGCAAGCCTCCAAATAAACTGGATTGCAGATCGAATAGTTCATTTATATTCAAGATTGAAACCTCTTCTTTAAGCCGGAAGAGGTTTTTGGGGCTTATAACTCTTCTTTGCAATAAAATTAGTTATTCTGTTGAATGTCTTAAAAGGGATTTTACAGAAATACAATACTTTAACTAAACTTTCACTGAATATTAATCAACATGTAATGTAATAGAAGCTACTTGCAGGCAGAATTTAGCACTAAGCTTTATGCCACAAGTTATTAGAAATTTAGATGTATCAGTTATTTCAGATTTCCATCTGGCAACCCTTGCCAGCAAAGCCAAACCTCTGCTTAAATATTTAAAATCAATTCAGCCAAAAATATTGGTTTTGAATGGTGATATCATTGACACCTGGAGATTCAGCCGTAACTATTTTCCGAAGTCTCACCTGAAAGTGATTCGCCAATTGCTGAAAATGATTGAGAAAGGGGTACAAGTAGTTTACATTACCGGTAACCACGACGATGTATTCCGAAAATTCAACAACACCCGATTAGGGAATTTCAGTATGGTCAATCAATTTGAGTTGACCATTAAGGAACAAAAAATCTGGATTTTTCATGGCGATGTGTTTGACCACATCATTCACCATTCACCCAGCATAGCAAGGTTTTTTGCAGCAGCTTATGGCCTATTAACCGCATTTAACAATGCATTGAATTTCATTCTGAAAATTTTTGGAGGCCGTGAAATGTATTTGTACAAATCAATGAAAGACCGGATTGAGAAAGACAAAAATATATTGACCAATTTCGAAAAATCAGCCGCAAACGCTGCGATCAGTAAAAACATTGATCTGGTAATTTGCGGGCATACCCATGTTCCGGTTGATAAAACAATCACCACCGAAAAAGGAACAGTCAGGTATATTAACTGTGGCGATTGGGTGATGAATTTTACAGCTGCAGAATGTTTGGATGGAAACTGGACCCTGAATTATTTCCAGGGTGAAGTGGATGAAGAACCGGAAGAAACCAATGATGAACTGTATATTCCTGATAAAAAACAATTGTATAAATCGATTCTGGAAGAATTGGCTGTAGCTAGTTTTCTTTAAATTCATGCATTACAGTGGTTTGTGCATCAAATATTATTAATCAAGAAGGAATAACAATGAAAATTCTCTATGCAATACAGGGAACCGGTAATGGGCATCTCGCCAGAGCTACCGAAATTGTTCCGATTCTGAAATCAATGGCTGATACTGATGTTTTGGTCAGTGGCACGCAGTCGGATTTGAATGTACCTTTTCAAATTGATTATCGCTTATCCGGATTAAGTTTTATAATCGGTAAAAATGGTGGCGTCGATCTGGTAAAAACAGCGAGGAAGATGCCGGTAAAAAAATTCTTGCACGATATTCGTCATCTTCCTGTTGATCAATACGATCTGGTGATCAGTGATTTTGAACCGGTATCAGCCTGGGCTTGTTGGCTTCATGGAAAAGAATGCGTGGGTCTCAGCCATCAGAATGCCGTTTTACATCCCTCAGCTCCTCAGCCCGAATTCAACGATTTTGTCGGAAAACTTATCCTGAAAAAATATGCTCCGACAACCTTTAATTACGGTTTTAATTTTAAACCCTCTCCTCCCAATGTTTTCCCTCCTGTCATTCGCAAAGACATCAGAACTGCTGAGACTACAGTAAATAAGCATTATACCGTTTATTTGCCAGCCTATAGTGATCAGCAGATTCAGTCCGTTCTTTCCCAAATCCCTGAAGTCGAATGGCAGGTTTTTTCCAAACATTCAAAAACCAACTATACAATCGGCAATCTTCAGTTTCAGCCGGTTTCACTTGAAGGATTTACAAAAAGTTTTCTTAGTTGTACCGGATTAATATCCACCGCTGGTTTTGAAGGACCAGCCGAAGCTATTTTTATGGGCAAAAAGCTTTGTGTGATTCCTATGAAAAAACAGTACGAACAGTATTATAACGCTGCTTACCTGAAATCGATGGGAATAAAAGTGCTTGATCATTTTACCAATTCATCAGCGGAACTGACCGAATGGGTTCGCAAATCATCAGCCCTTCAAATCAGTTTTCCTGATTTAACCCGTGAAATATTGGAGAACATTTTGCTTAAGCATTGTTCAACCGAACAAAGTCCAAAAGATATTTTACCAGTAAAAACAATTTTTAAAATGCCAATTTTGATTCATCAATAGTCATTGAATTGGATATCATAGAAATGAGTAGAAATATTTCTTCAGGGAAAAAGTTGGTTGATTTTACAAAAGCCGATTTTGGACCTGATTTTAAATGGGGAGTTGCAGCAGCTGCTTATCAAACAGAAGGCGCCTGGAATACAGATGGAAAGGGAGAATCGAACTGGGATCATTTTTCGCGAAAATCAGGAAAAATTGAACGGGGAGAAAACGCTGATGTAGCATCCGATTTTTATCACCGCTATGAAGAGGACATTGAGCTGATCAGGTCAATGAATTTCAAGGTTTTCCGATTTTCATTGTCGTGGCCACGCATTTTACCCAACGGAACCGGCGAAATTAATCAGGCAGGACTTGACTTTTACCACCGAGTGATTGATAAATGTTTATCTGTTGGTATTGAACCCTGGATTACTATTTATCATTGGGATTTGCCCCAGGCTTTGGAAGAACAGGGAGGCTGGACCAACCGCAAAATAGTTGATTGGTTTTCCGAATTTGCAAATCTTGTCACCAGAGAATATGGCAGCAAAGTAAAAACATGGATGGTGATGAACGAACAATTTTCGTTTACCGCAGGCGGCTATCTGGCTGGTTTCCTGGCGCCAGGTCGCCACAGCATCATTGGATTTTTGAAGGCAGTTCATCATTCAGTACTATGTAATGCCGAAGGTGGACGCATTGTTCGCAACAATGTTCCTGATGCTCAGGTTGGAACTACTTTTTTTACTGCGCACATTGAACCAATTGATCAGGAACTGAAGAATGTTGCAGCTGCCATTCGGATTGATTCAGGGATAAACCGTATGTTTATTGAACCCTGCCTGGGATTGGGCTATCCGGAAGATGTCCTTCCTACATTAAAGAAAATCCGTAAATTTCAGATGGATGGAGACGAAGAGCAGATGGTGTTCGATTTCGATTTTATAGGTATTCAGTATTATTTTAGGTCGGTGGTGGAAAAATCGATCATTCCGATTATTCGTGCCAACGAGATAAAAGCTTCTGACCGGGGTGTACCTTTGAATGAAATGGGCTATGAAATATACGCTGATGGCTTGTACCAAGTACTGAAGAAATTCAGTAAGTACAAAGGGATACGAAATCTCATGGTTACCGAAAACGGAACCTGTATTCCTGATAAGTTCAATAAAAAGGGTAGAGTAAAAGATAAAAAGCGAAAAGAATATTTTCAGGATCATCTTTCTACTGTTTTGAAAGCGATGCGCGAAGGAATTAATGTTAAAGGTTATTTGGTTTGGTCACCCACTGATAATTTTGAATGGGACAAAGGTTATCGTACTCGTTTTGGTTTGGTACATGTCGATTTTTTGACACAGAAAAGAACGATGAAAGATTCTGGATTCTGGTTTGGAAAGTTTCTAAAATAAAAATGATCACGTTACGAGACTATTTTAATTTTAATTGAATTTAAACAGTTTCCATGGTTGAAATAGTAAAATAAAGCATTGAATCCTTACAATTGATGAACGTGAAATTTTCTCTTTCAATTTTCTCAGGTTGAATTTAGTGAAAAAGTATTTTAAATAAAGAAAGCAGAAACATTTTCAGAAATGAAACGAGTGGTAAAACCCGGTGGTTGGTTGTTGATTGCTGAAATTGATTCGGATAAACCAAACGAAGCGCAGGGAAACCAAAAAATTTGGCATCATTTAAAAGTTATGTCGACCATAAATGAGGAATTACACACCGTGAAACATGGACGGAATCTGAATTACTTGAAATAATCGAATCAAGCTACATTAAACTGGTTTTGACTTGCCCGTCAGATTGTTGTTGTAGGACAAATTGGATAAGAATTTTTATAAAAGAATGAGGTAGTCTCAATAGGCAAAATTTATTCTTTCCGGGCAGCCTTTTTTTTTGTGTTTTACTAAAAAACACTATCATCAATATTTTAGGTAGTGATTCCTGTATAAATTTTATTTTTAACTCTTTTCTACCTGATGTAATTGTTTATTAACGGTTCTATTACATTCATGTAATTAGGTATTGCATTGAATATCTGGCTTATTTATTCTAATTTTGTGGGCACATCAATTAATTTAATCGAATTGTAATAATTCTTTAATGGGCGTGTAATCGCGACACTTCATCTTTGTACCGGCTTAAATATAAATCAATTTTAATCTTGAGTATAAAATGAAAAAGACAATTTTAACAACACTGGCTGTATTTTGTATCGCCATCCTGGCTATGTCGCAGGAACCTGAAGTGGTAAAGGAAGCATTCAAACCGAATGGCAAACCAATTATCAGAGTGTTCAGCAATGCACACACCACTTTTAGTGACGGAACTTCCACATCAGCATTTGAAGTGACCCGTGTGTATCTTGGTTACGAACACCACTTTAGTCAGGAATTTTCAGGAACTGTAATTTACGATGTAGCAGATCCGGGTAATCTTGGAGTGAAAGATTCAAATGGCAAAGTTGCCATTCCATCATTACAAATGACTGCATACCTTAAAAATGCGTTCCTAAATTATAAACACGAAAATCTTTCAGTAAATTTTGGTATGATGCCAACTACCCAGTTCAAAGTTCAGGAAGACTTCTGGGGAAACCGTTACCTTGCCAAAGTATTTCAAGATGAATATGGTTTTGCATCAAGCGCCGATTTGGGTGCAAGCGCCGCATATAAATTTAGTGATATTTTTAGCGCCGATGTTGCCATTACAAATGGTGAAGGTTATAAAAAATTGCAGGCAGACAATAAGTTTAAAACCGCAGTCGGACTTACTGTTAATCCTATCAAAGAATTGACTATTCGCGGATTGGCTGATTTTATGGGTAAAGACAGTACTCAAATTACGTATGCAGGATTCGTAGGATATAAAGCCAGCAAATTTGCATTAGGTGCTGAATACAATTATCAGAAAAATAACAAGATGATTTCTGACAACAACTTTTTTGGAACTTCATTCTACGGATCGGTTAACATCAGCAAGAAGACTAAGTTTTTTGCCCGTTACGACGACCTTCAATCGAATACCCCATCAGGAAAAACAGCAGATTGGAACTTGGGCAAAGACGGGAAATTATTATTGGCCGGATTTGAATATGCTCCAACTTCAGGAATTAAATTATCTCCAAATTTCCGCTATTGGAACCCTGCTAACGGTTCAAAAGCAAATATTTCGACAGTGATGTTGAATTGCGAAATAAAATTTTAATACATAAAACAAAAAAAAATCATGAAAGCAATTATTCTAGTATTGGCATTGGCAGTGGTTTTCAGTTCCTGCCAGAATTCAGCAAAAAAGTCTTCAGGAGAAAAAATTTCTCTTACTGCTGCCGGAGCAACATTCCCACAGCCTTATTATAATCTGGTATTTAAAAATTATTCTGAAGCGAATAAAGATATTGATATTACTTATGGTGGTATCGGTTCTGGTGGTGGTATCCGCAGTCTGACCGACAAAGTGGTTGATTTCGGAGCTACTGATGCATTCCTGGATGATAAGGCGATGGCCGAAATGCCTGCACCAATTGTTCACATTCCTACTTGTTTGGGAGCGGTAGTTATCGCTTATAATTTACCAGGCGTTGACGAATTGAAATTGTCAAACGAGTTGCTTGAAAAAATCTTCTTAGGTGAAATCACCAAATGGAATGACGCTAAAATTGCAACCAACAATCCTGTAGCTAAATTACCTGATACCAAAATCATGTTTGTTCACCGTTCAGATGGTAGCGGAACAACTCAGATTTTCTCAGATTACATGACAAAGATTAGTAAAAACTGGGCCGACAAAGTTGGTGTAGGCAAATCGCTGAACTGGCCTGTTGGAATGGGTGCCAAAGGTAATCCGGGAGTTGTCGGAATGGTTAGTCAGTCTGAGGGCGCCATTGGTTATGTAGGATCGGAATACGCGTTTGCACAGAAAATTCAGATGGCCAAAGTGGAGAACAGCAATGGCGAATATGTACTTCCAACAATGGCTTCGGTTAGCGCTGCTGCAAAAGGAAATATACCTGATGACACCCGCATCATGCTGACCAATTCAAGTGATCCTTCATCATATCCGATCAGTGGTTTTACCTGGATCATTCTTTACAAAGAACAGGCATACAATGGCCGTTCACTGGAACAGGCCGAAGCAACTGTAAAATTGTTGGATTGGCTGGTTAGCGCCGATGCTCAGGCTCAGGCTCCAAATGTAAATTATGCACCGCTGACTGATGATGCAGCAGCTAAAGCCAAAGCAATTCTTCGTACAATTACATATGATGGAAAAACAATCCTGAATTAAGACTTAACCGGACTAAATGAACAGTGACAAAATCACAAAAATCGTATTATTTTCTGTTTCATTTATCATTCTGATAGTAGCAGGAGGTATGGTATTCTCACTTGTTGGGGGTGCCATACCTACTTTTAAAACATTTGGCCTGGGATTTATTACTTCAACGCAGTGGGATCCTACTGAAGGTAAAGAAGTTTACGGTGCGATGCCTTTTATTGCCGGAACACTGATTACCTCGTTTGCGGCTTTGATCATTAGTTTCCCGCTTTCCTTTGCCACATCTTTATTTCTGGGAGAATATTACCGGAACACCCTTGTTGCTAAAATTCTGGGGACAATGGTTGATTTGCTGGCAGGAATTCCTTCAATCGTTTATGGTTTATGGGGCTTTTATGTACTTCGTCCGTTTTTGATTAGTATTGGTTTCGAAAACCAGGGATTTGGCGTACTTACAGCGAGTCTTGTGCTTGCAATCATGATCATTCCGTATGCAACTTCATTAAGCAACGAAATCATTTCGATGGTTCCGAACGATTTGAAGGAAGCTGCCTATTCACTGGGATCAACACGATATGAAGTAATTATGCACGTGACAGTTCCGGCAGCACGATCGGGAATATTTGCCGGATACATTCTGGCATTCGGGCGTGCATTGGGCGAAACCATGGCAGTAACCATGCTAATCGGGAATTCGATAAAAATGCCTAACAGCTTATTTTCAACCGGAAATAGCATGGCATCAGTTATTGCAAACCAATTTGGCGAAGCCGACGGATTAAAACTCAGTGCATTGATTTCAATTGCTTTATTGCTTTTTGTGATCACCGGAATTGTAAACTGGATTGGGAAACTGATCATTAAAAAAATGAGCTAAAATGAAAGCCATAAGTATAAAAGATAATATCAATTCAAGAACTAAAAAAGACCGTATCTTTTTAGGCCTGGTGATATTGTTTTCACTCATCACAGTTTCACCCATCGTTCTGATCATTTTCAAGTTAATTGAAAAGGGATACAAACAACTTAGCTTTAGTTTCCTGATAGAAAAGACTCCTGATACCCTTCAGGCCATGTCGGCCATTGCTGCTCATGAGCTGATTCCCGGTGGTATTGCAAACGCGATTCTTGGTACTTTCCTGATGGTTGCACTGGCCTCTTTAATAGCCATTCCAGTTGGCATTATTTCCGGAGTTTACCTGTACGAAAATCAGGGAAAACTTATGGCCAACATGGTGAGGAATGTCTCCGATATTCTGCAGGGAGTTCCGTCTATCGTTTTGGGATTGATCTCATACATGTGGGTGGTAAAGCACATTACTCATGGTTTTTCAGCTCTGGCCGGAAGTGTTGCACTTGCTATCATGATGCTGCCGATGATTGTACGATCGACTGAAGAAACGCTGAAGATGATACCCCAAACACTTAAGGAAGCAGGGTTGGCTTTGGGAATCCCCTATTGGCGGGTACTTTTCGGAATATTAATTCCGACTGGTTTTAGCGGCTTGATGACCGGAATCCTCTTAGCCGTTTCGAGGGTGATTGGCGAAACTGCTCCTTTGATGCTTACCGCCTTAGGAAGTACAGTTATCAATACAAATATTGCCAAACCAACCAGTGCAATTCCATTGGTGATATGGGAATTTTATAATGATCCGAATATGGTTGATCTAATCTGGAGTTCATCGCTGTTACTGATGATAATTGTGCTTACATTTAACCTGATTTCGAAACAGGTAGCTGCTCAACGCAAATAAGGACTTATGAATACGAATATATTAGAGATAAAAGATCCCATCCTTTCCATTCAGGATTTGTCGGTAGCATACGACAAAAATGTGGCAGTTAAGAATGTTTCAGTCGGGATTAAGAAAAACACGGTTACAGCCATTATGGGACCTTCCGGTTGTGGAAAAAGCACTCTTTTGCGCGCACTAAACCGCTTGCACGAGTTATACGAAAATATTCACACAACCGGCACCGTACTGCTGAATGGCGAAGATATTTTTAAAATGTCGCCCATCAAGCTACGTCGCAGAACAGGGATGGTTTTTCAACGGCCAAATCCATTTCCGACCATGAGTATCTATGACAATGTGATTGCGGGATACAAACTCAACGGGATCAGTCAGAAAAAGAAGGAGCGGGATGAAATTGTAGAACGTTCGCTGCAAGATGTTGCCTTGTGGGACGAGGTGAAAGATTCTCTGAACAAAAAAGGAACTTTTTTAAGCGGAGGACAACAACAACGTCTTTGCATTGCAAGAGCATTGGCATTTAATCCTGAAATTATTTTGCTCGACGAACCAACATCGGCACTTGATCCGGTGGCTACTTCCAAAATAGAAGATTTGCTGATAACTTTGAAAGAACACTATACCATCATAATGGTCACGCACAATATGTCGCAGGCGGCTCGTATTTCTGATTATTCACTTTTTATGTATCTTGGTGAATTGGTCGAGTACGGCAAAACGAAAAATATGTTTACCAATCCTCAGGACAGGCGAACAGAAGAATACCTGACCGGAAAATTCGGTTGATTTTTATCGCTTTTGGCTATTTACAACAGTTGGCAATCGTAAAATTTACAAAGGCATCAAAACATAATTTAATCAAATAAATAAAGCAAAAAAATCATGTCACTAAAAAAGGATGAAGCAATCAGAGACATCATGGCTGAATACGAATCACTGGCCAACCTGGTACTGCAACAGCTCGATATTCTTGAATTGCTGATTACAAGCAATGAATTGCATTTTTCTGACGAACAGCTCCGCACCATTAAAGACAACGAAATTAAGCTTGATAAATGGGAAGTAAAACTTAGCGATAAGATTATTAATACCATTGTGCTTTATCAGCCTGTTGCTTCCGAAATTCGCAATTTGATTGCACTTTACCGGATTCTGATCAGTCTCGAGCGAATTGGCGATTTAGCTGTGAGCATTACTAAATTTATGAAAGAAATCAAGAACGAGCAGGTTTATGCCAGTCTGTCTGATTTTATTTCGAACATGATGATAATCAGCGTAAAAATGGTGAAAAATGCCATGCTTTCATTCATTAACAAAGATATGGATCTGGCTATCTGGGCCATTAAAAATGAAGCCGTTGTTGATGAGTTGAACCGAAAAATGTTAAAAAAGGCAATCGGCAAAGCTCAAAAGGCTGAAGAAAAGAAAAATATACTGCTCAGCTTTATTAATATCAAGGAAATGGTGTCAAATATCGAACGTATTTCGGATCATGCT
>JBBRXN010000131.1:0-11626 GCA_038248385.1 Bacteroidales bacterium | reverse complement strand
TAATGTGATTTGTAATGATGTTATGATGTAAATATAATGAATATCAGTTAATTACACAAATTATTTAAGCAGTTAATATTAACCAAATCCGCTTGATTTTTGATCTTTTTTTATTAGGTCGTCATACGGATAATCATTAAATTAAAAGAAAATGAAAAAGAACATGGGTACTATTGACAAGGTGATCAGGATACTGATAGCCCTTGTGTTGATCGGACTGTACTTCGCAGGTGTAATTTCAGGAACAATTGGAATTGTACTGTTGGTTCTCTCAGGCGTTTTTATTTTCACAAGTTTTATCAGCTTTTGCCCGTTGTATTGGCCATTCGGAATTAATACCGGTGCGAAAAAGGGGTAAAATGGTGAAACTGCTGACAAAATTAAATTTACAAAAGTTTGTTATCTTGGCTTGCCCTTCGGGCAAGCTAAATTTAATTGTTTCAACCACTCATTTCTCAGATTTAAACAGGTTTTAAATCCATTTTTTGTTAATCTGTGTGAATTTGTGTAATCTGTGGTGAAATATTTTCAACGAAAAACAGGAAGATGGAAAAAATGTAGTCATAAGACATTATTTCATTTTTAGTACTTATAACATTAACTTATAAAATTTTAAACGATGGAATATTATTTCAGTGCCAATTTGCATACAAATTTTGATGATGCAGTGGTTAAAATCACAGAAGCCTTGAAAACAGAAGGCTTTGGTGTCTTAACGGAGATTGACATGCAGGCTAAACTAAAGGAAAAACTGGGTGTGGACTATAAAAAGTATAAGATTCTGGGAGCATGTAACCCGTCTTATGCCTATAAAGCATTGCAGGTTGAAGAAATGATCGGCGTGATGCTACCCTGCAGTATAGTTGTAACCGATAATGAAGATGGTACCATCCAGGTTGCAGCCGTTAATCCGATTGCTTCGATGATGGCCATACAAAACCCGGCATTGGAACCGTTGGCAAAGGAAGTAACCGAAAAATTAAAAAGGGTAATCAGTTTGTTGAAGTGATTACCTTTCGCAGTGAAAAGAAGAATTATTCAGGTATTTCAGGCTGACTACCGGAAAAATTGCAATCGCCTGCCGGATGATGCAAGAGGTACTGATCGAAAACCTTAAAAAACATCACGAATTGATCAAGGACTAATAATCAACGATTTGAATAGTTCAAACTTCATGCAATAACAGGAATGAAAATTAGAAATAGCGGTATGCCCGAAGAAACGATATGGTCTGATTTTTTTGACCCTCCATCTATTTTGCGACAAATGGAGGTGACCTCCGACATACAAACCATTGTCGATTTTGGTTGTGGTTTTGGTACCTTTTCCATTCCGTCAGCTAACCTTGTCAAAGGAAAAGTACTTGCCTTCGATATCGATGAGGAAATGATCCGGCAATTGCAAATCAAAATGGATCGATCAGGCATCAAAAATATTGAATTGTATTTAGCCGATTTTATTGCCGAAGGTACCGGTTTGCCGGCAAATTCGGTCGATTACGTGATGATTTTCAATATTCTGCATCACGACAATCCTTCCCAGATTTTGAACGAAGCCTACCGGATTCTCAAAAAAAAGGCGATGGCTGGAATCATTCATTGGCGTAGCGATATTGACACACCGCGTGGCCCTTCACTTGAAATACGTCCCCGGCCTGAAGAATGCGCAAACTGGGCTGAGGAAGCAGGGTTTCAATTATTCAAAAAACAATTTATCATCGAGCCTTATCATTTTGGGCTTGTCATTCAAAAACCATAAATACAAATCCTATGAAATTTAAATTGATCTTCATTCTTTCACTTTTCTGTTCAACCCAATTGTTCAGTCAAAACTCAACAGAAAAAAAACCTACATCCATTGGTATGGTCATTTATTCAAACGACACCGAAACCGTCTGGAATGCTTTGAGGCTGGCTAATTATTCTAAAAATCAGGGCGATACTGTACGAATTTTTCTGCTTGGCAAAGGTGTTGAGCTTGATAATCTGGTAAAAACCGATAAAGACCTCAAAGAACAAACTGACAAGTTTTTGGATAACGGCGGAACCATACTTGGGTGTGGCACTTGCCTAAGAAGCCGAAATAACAAAGAACCTCAAGTATGCAAGTTTTCTTCCTTAGCTGATCTTTATGAAATAGTGCGGAAAAACAAGATCGTATTAACATTTTAATTACCCATACCATGAAAATCGCAATTATTCTTGAAACCAAAGATTACGAAAAAGCATGGAACGCTTTTCGCTTTGCAGTAACTGCCAAAAAGCAAGGCCACGATACAAAAGTGTTTTTAATGGGAGAAGCCGTCGAATGTGAAGGACTGACACATGAAAAATACAATGTTGACGAACAACTCCGCAATTTTGTGAATATCGGCGGAGAGATACTGGCCTGTGGTACTTGTTTAAAATCGAGGCAATTGGACAGCACCGAAGCTTGCCCTATTTCCACAATGGTTGATTGTGTTGAGTTGATTGTTTGGGCAGATAAAACAATTACGTTTTAAAACGCATTCCACTAGTTGCTTTCATTCTGTTGGTAAGGAATATAGATATGATTTGAATAATTTTAGGTGGCTTTCTATTGTCTGTTTTAGTTTGACCTATTTTAAATCCCAGACTGAGTTTTTAACCCGGACTGGGACTTACGATTCAATATTCACCGTTTTTCCAACTGACCGGATATATTCAGCCGCCTGAAGATATTCTTCTGCCGAATTCAAATGCTCCATCATAAGCGGAACATCCTTTAATTTGGCCAATTCCATCAGAAAAACTCTATAATCAAGATTCCCCTTTCCTGCAATAATTTCATCGAGCTGCGGAATGTAATTGTCTTCGCGCAAAGTAATGTCTTTGGCATGACAACTCCGGATATGAGGTCCAAGTTTGCGAAAGCAATCGCTGATCATTTCCCCGTTTCGGTAATAGATTTGAGGACTGGTAACCAAATTCACCGGATCGAGATGAACAGCAAACCGTTCACGACCAATGGCTTTAATCAATTTTATATATGAACCAGCCGAATCGGGATAAGCCCAGGGCATACACTCCAAAGCAAAAAAAGTGCGGGTTGGTTTTACCGAATCAATAATCTTCCGTGTAGTTTCAACAATCAAATCAAAAGTTTTTTCGGTCAGATTTTCTTTGTATGGACCGGCCCAATATTTTGGGTTTCTTGATCCACTGATGTTTACACAACAATTGGCACCAATCTGATCGGCCAAAGCCAACGAATCGATACACTTCTGAATGGCTTTGTCAGCAGTTTTCTGATCCGGATCAATCGGGTTGCTCCACGCTCCTACTTCAGCAATTATAATATCATTTTTTGCTGCTATGGTTTGATAAGCCTTGATTATTTGCTGATTCGCTCCTAACGAAACCGGACAATAAGCCGCCCGGTATCCCAGCTTTTTGAGCTCTGAAACCCATTCTTCAGGCGAATTGTATTTTTCGAAAACCGGTCCTCCCAAACGAATCCGGGATGAAGTATTTGTGTTGGCAGATAACGCTGACGGCATAACTGACAAAGCAGCTATGCCGGCTGATAACGAAATAAAGTTGCGTCGTTTCATATCGAAGATATTACTGAAGATTATTGTACTTTTCTTTAAACCAGAATGGTTGACATTATTGTAGAACCAATTGCATCATGTTTCCATCAACCACGAAGTGGTGAAATGATCTTGCCATACCTTCGGTATTTATATCTATGGCATTTATGAGCTATAATAATATCATGCCTTCGGCATTAATTATTTCTTTGAGTTTTCGATTTTCCGATTCCAATTTAATTCTCTTCTACAATCAACACATCCCACGGACCGATTTCCAACGATGCTCCTGAAGCGACAGCCTTGCCGGCAGTTAGCTCGGTTCCGGCACTATATGGATAAACGAAATTTGATTTCTGCGAAGTATAGTTGTAGTAATAGTGAACTTTTTTCCCTGCCTCGTTCACTCCGCTTTTGGTTACCAAAGGCCAATGCAAATCCTGATCGACCGTTTTAATCCCGGCACGTTCCATTTCCTGAAGAATTAGTTTTTCCTGAATACCATCCGAAACGCCGGTTCCTTCGTAAAGTAAAGTTCCTTTCCCGAAGTTATTGATCGTGATTGCCGGATATTTTCCGAAATACGGATGATCGTAATAAGCCAGCGGTTTGGCTGTTTCAGGAATCAGGTATTCGCCCCAATCGTAGACTTTGTTCGATGCTTCGTCGACTTTGAAAGGATTGTCTTTCAGTTTTAATTCAGAAAAGTTGGTAAATTCCTGATAATAAAAACCACAGGCTTTCCGAAGTGGTCCGGGCGCAAGCATCGGGCGAACCATTGAATTTTCGTCGCAGAATCCACTCTTGAATTGCATAATCACATGACCGCCATTTTCAACATATTTGCCGATTTTGTTCAGCAATTCGTCGCTGGCAATGTACAAAGCTGGAATAATAAGCAAATCGTAATTCTCAAATTTGGCATTTTCAGGAAAGATGAAATCGACTCCCACATTATTCCTGAAAAGTACTTTATGAAATTGTCCAACCAGTTCATTGCGGTAAATATTGGATGAACCTCCCCACATATCGGTTTTGCCGTTCTTGAATGGCATTATATTCAGTGCAGCATTGGCATCATGACTGAACAGAATGGCAACTTTATTGGTAATCTTCAGGTTCACTAATTTTTTACCAAATTGCTGAAGTTCGTGGGCTGTTTTCGAAACTTCTGCATAAGCACGGTTAGGTTGCAGATCGTGTGATAAAACTCCTTTCCAATAGGTTTCCTGACCGTAATGAATCGAATGCCAGTGCCAGTATTCGACCATGTTTGCACCTGAGCCAGTATGAGCATAAACATTCATGCGCAATTGTCCGTCGTACGGAGGCATCTGCGATTTCGAGTCCCAGCCTATGGTTTGCGCATTGGTTTCGGTGATCAGGTAATTTTTCATTTTCACCGAACGGAAAAAATCTCCGGCAAAAGCAATTTCGTCGCCAGTCAGGTTATCCTGTGAACCGTGATACACATTGACTGCCAACACATCCATGCTTTTTGAACTGGCAATCTGGTCAATGTCCTGAACTGAAGGCATAAAACAATGGGTGATAAACTGATCTGGGCGTTTGTATTCAGCAACAATTGCCGACTGCCAACTCAAATAATCGGCCACCGTTTTGCGTTTGAAACGCTCCCATTCCAATTTATAAGCGGTATTGGTAACGCCGTCTTTCTCCGGGAATTCATCCCAACCATTTATAGTCATTCCCCAGTAATTCAAGCCCCAGATTTTATTCAGTTTCTCGGTAGTCCCAAATTTTTTCTTCAGGTAATCGACAAAACTAATGTGGTAATCGTAGTTGTTCACACCATACGAAGTGGTTTCGTTATCAACCTGAAACCCAATAATGGCGGGGTGTTTGGCGTAATGTCCCATCATTTTCCGGATAATCCGTTCAGAATAAAACAGGAAGGTTGGATTGGTGATGTCCATATTTTGTCGGATTCCGTAGTATGCTTTTCCGCCCTTTTCATAATCGACCAGCACCTCCGGATGTTTGTGCCACAACCAGGCAGGTATCGAATAAGTTGGTGTTCCGAGAATTACTTTGATTCCGTTGGCATGAAGTCCGTCAATGATGCGATCCATCCATGCAAACTCAAATTCGCCTTCACGAGGTTCAAACAAACTCCAGGTCGATTCGCCCACCCGAACGACCGAAATACCGGATTCCTTCATCAATTTCAGGTCTTCAGCCAATCGGTCGGATGGCATATATTCCTGATAGTAAGCTGCTCCGTATAATAGATTGTTCATTTTTGGAACTTGCGCCGAAAGATTAGAGGCGAAAATCAACAACAAGGAAAGGATTAAAAGATTTCTCATGATTAGGTTGTTTAAGTTTGATCAGTTAATGCACAAATATAAACATTAGACGGTAAATGTAGATCGAACACTTATCGAAGGTTTGAGAATACATTGATTCGGGTTCTTATTGTCATTCTCCCCTGCTTTTTTCATCTTTGCAACTCTAACCAAAAATTTGCAATGTCACTTTTCAACGAAGTTCTGATCTTTTTAGCCGCTATGGTAGCCGGATTCATCAATGCCATTGCCGGTGGAGGCACACTGGTTAGTTTTCCGGTATTGCTGGCACTGGGAATTCCGCCGGTTGTTGCCAACGTAACCAATACGGTTGCCCTGGTTCCCGGAACCATAGGTGGAATGTGGGCTCAGCGGAACCTTTTCCAATCGCAGTACCGCCGTTTACTGAAATTATTGCCGGTGGCCATTGTTGGCGGAGTAGCCGGTGGACTGCTCATTATCAATACCAGCGAAAACGCTTTCCGAAGCATCATTCCATATCTGATTTTACTCGCAACTATTTTGCTTGCTGCACAGGTTCAAATTAAAAACTGGGTGGTTGCCCGAATGGGTAATATCCATCACGAAAAGCACAATCCGGTTTTCATGATGACCATGGTGTTTCTGGCAGCGATTTACGGTGGCTATTTCGGCGCCGGACTGGGAGTAATCCTGATGGCTGTTTTGGGTCTGGTAACCGATGATTCGCTTACCCGTCTGAATTTCCTGAAACAGGCGCTTGGTTTCATCATCAATCTGGCTGCTGCCATTTATTTTGCTTTCTCCGGAAAGGTAGATTGGTGGGTAGCTTTTGTAATGGTTTTCGGCTCCATCCTCGGTGGTTGGATCGGTGGAAAGCTGGCCGGGAAAATTAAACCTGAATTACTTCGCTGGATCGTGGTATCGGCCGGGTTGATTGCCGCCACGGTTTTCTTTTTGAAAAACTGAGGGTTTTTGCCACGAAGGCACGAAGACACAAAAAAAAAGCTTATTATTTTTGGTGTCAGGTTGATTTAAAATACGTTATTCAAGACAATAATAATAACCGGAACGATGAACAATTGGACAGTAATTATCTCTTTTACTTATGGGTATGAGGCCCACTTGGTGAAATCGAAACTCGAATCGGAAGAAATTGAAGTGATAATTCGGGACGAACTGAACTCACAGGTTTGTGAAGCAGGCGCCAATGCCGTTGGCGGAGTGAAGGTTTGTGTGAGGCAGGAAGATGTTGTACGTGCAATGTACCTCCTGGAAAAAGGCGGATTTATCAAAGAACCCATCGAAACTGAATCCAAATTTTTGAAAACGATGGGACAATTTACCTCAAAAATTCCGGTAATTGGTAAACTGGCACCGGAACTGTTACTGATACTGCTGATCGCCATTCTTGTGACTTTGCTTTTTATTCCAATAGCTATCCTGAATCTTCCGTAACGGAATCGACACCATGTTCGCTCACGGCTTCCAGCAATTCGTTGTGAGTAATTCGGGTGCGGTGCATATTGTCAATCTTCATTTTTCCTTTGTACACCACCATGATCGCTTCGCCCTGAATAAATTTATACAAAGTGAATTATTAATTAATCCAAAAGATTTACTGGTATAATGCCGATGGATAGAAATGTCAGTATTATCGAGTTTGCGAAGATTGGACTATTACACTTCTCCAATCGGTATTACTCATCATAGGGGAAGTGTAAAATGAAGAATTTTAATAAGTGTGATATTTAGATTTCAAAAAGGCAACAAAAAAGCCCCGAAGAAAATCCTTTGGAGCTTTTTTTATTTTCAAATATACGTTCCTGTTCAGCGCCGTAACTTTGAACCTTAGACTTCGAACTTAAAACTTCTTTAGTCTTGCAACTTAGCGCACAAAAATTCGCGGTTCAAACGAGCAATATTCGAGATTGAAATATTTTTCGGGCATTCCACTTCGCAGGCACCGGTGTTGGTACAGTTTCCGAATCCGAGTTCGTCCATTTTAGCAACCATCGCTTTGGCACGACGGGAAGCCTCAACACGGCCTTGTGGCAACATGACCAAATGGCTCACTTTGGCCGAAACAAACAACATGGCTGAACCGTTTTTACAGGCTGCAACACAGGCACCACAACCGATACACGAAGCTGAATCCATTGCTTCGTCTGCATCAGATTTTGGGATCGGAATAGCATTGGCATCAGGGATACCACCGGTATTTATTGAAACATATCCTCCGGCAGCAATGATTTTATCGAAAGCGCGACGATCGACCATCAAATCTTTAATAACAGGGAAAGCAGCCGAACGCCAGGGTTCAATGGTGATCGTTTCACCATCTTTAAATTTGCGCATGTGAAGCTGACAGGTGGTTACATCATCGTCAGGTCCGTGCGGACGGCCATTGATGTACAACGAACAAGTTCCGCAAATACCTTCACGGCAATCGTGATCGAATGCAACAGGCACTTTATTTTCATTGATCAACTGCTCGTTCAAAATATCCATCATTTCGAGAAACGAGTTACCGGTTGAGACATTATTTAACTTGAAAGTTTCGAAACGGCCTTTTTCTTTTGGACCATTCTGACGCCAAACTTTAATTGTGATATTTATATTTTTTTCCATGATTGAAGTCCTTTTTAAAAAGCCATTACTTATAATTTCGCTGAACCATTTTTACAGCATCGTAAACCAGTTCTTCTTTGTGAAGTTCAGGCACAACATTGTCGCCTTTGAACTCCCAACATGCTACGTAGGCAAATTTATCATCCTGACGAAGCGCTTCCCCATCCGGAGTCTGGTATTCTTCGCGGAAATGTCCGCCACACGATTCTTCGCGGTTCAGCCCGTCGCGAGCCATCAATTCACCAATTTCGATAAAATCGGCCAGTCGGCTGGCTTTTTCCAATTCAACATTCATTCCGGTCAATTCGCCCGGGATACGAACGTTGGTCCAGAATTCCTTTTTAATGGCAGCTATTTTTTGTATGGCATTTTTCAGACCTTCCTCATTGCGGCCCATTCCAACAAAATCCCACATTGCCAAACCAAGTTCTTTGTGAAGGCTGTCAACCGAACGCTTTCCCTTGATGCCCATCAGTTTTGCAAAACGGGCTTTCACTGCTTTTTCTGCATCTGCGAATTCAGGTTCATTGGTTGTCATGCGTTTGGTAGCGATTTCATCAGCCAAATAATTCTGAATGGTGTATGGCAATACGAAATAACCATCAGCCAAACCCTGCATCAAAGCCGAAGCTCCCAAGCGGTTGGCACCGTGATCAGAGAAATTGGCTTCACCTCCGCAGAACAAGCCGGGGATGGTTGTCTGTAATTCGTAATCAACCCAGATCCCACCCATGGTGTAATGCATAGCCGGGTAAATCATCATCGGAGTGATGTAAGGATTCTCGTCAACAATTTTTTCGTACATCTGGAATAAATTTCCATAACGTTCTTCAATGGTTTTTTGTCCCAAACGTTCGATGGATGATTTAAAATCGAGATAGACTGCCAAACCTGTACCTACCCCAAAACCTGCATCACAGCGTTCTTTTGCTGCGCGCGAAGCAACATCCCGGGGAACAAGGTTCCCAAATGCGGGATAACGACGTTCAAGATAATAATCGCGGTTTTCTTCAGTTATTTGTGTTGGTTTCAGTTTTCCTGCACGGATGGCTTCAGCATCTTCTTTCTTTTTAGGAACCCAGATGCGGCCATCGTTACGCAACGATTCAGACATCAAAGTCAGTTTACTTTGGGTTTCGCCGTGAACCGGGATACATGTAGGATGGATTTGTGCCATACACGGATTGGCAAACAAAGCACCTTTCTGGTAGGCTTTAATCAATGCCGATCCGTTTGATCCCATGGCATTTGTTGACAAAAAGAAAGTATTACCATAACCACCGGTAGCCAATACTACAGCGTGTCCGAAATGACGCTGCAATTCGCCGGTAACCAGATCACGGGAAATAATACCACGCGCTTTACCATCCACAATCACAATGTCAACCAGTTCAGTACGGGTATGCATGGTAACCGTGCCTAAATTTACCTGACGCATCAGTGCCTGGTACGCACCTAACAGCAACTGCTGACCGGTTTGTCCTTTTGCATAAAAAGTACGGCTAACCTGAGCTCCACCAAACGAACGGTTGTCTAACAAACCACCATATTCGCGGGCAAATGGAACACCCTGTGCCACACATTGGTCGATGATGCTGTTGCTAACTTCGGCTAAACGGTAAACATTGGCTTCGCGTGAACGATAGTCGCCACCTTTAATGGTATCGTAGAACAGACGAAATACAGAGTCTCCATCGTTCGGATAATTTTTTGCGGCGTTGATTCCACCCTGAGCAGCAATTGAATGGGCACGACGGGGAGAATCCTGAATGCAGAAATTTTTAACATTGAATCCCATTTCACCAAGCGAAGCAGCAGCCGAAGCCCCGGCCAGCCCTGTGCCTATAATGATCACATCAAGTTTACGTTTATTGGAAGGATTCACCAGTTTCTGATGATCTTTATAATTGGTCCATTTTTGAGCCAGAGGCCCTTCAGGAATCCTTGCGTTTATTTTACTCATGTTTCAATTTTTAGAAAATTAGAAAAACAGCTTTTGTGCCAGTGCGATAATTGAAAAACCTCCGCCCAAGACAATGGCAATCAGGTTACCGATAAATTTCAAACGAGGCATCCAGGTGGTATTGTTCCAGCCAATGGTTTGGAATGAAGACCAGAAACCGTGTGAAAGGTGGAATGCCAACGCAACGGAACCAATTACGTACATTATTACAATTGGCCAGCTTTGAAATGCCTGGTTAACAAGCGAGTAAGCATTTTCGCCAGTGGCTGTTGATCCGAAGAACGGAAATGTAACTTCACCACCTTCCCATGCAATGTATCCTTTCATTCTCATGTAAAAGTTGAAAATGTGCACAGCAAGAAACGAAAATATAACAATACCAAGCACCAACATGTTCTGTGATGCCCAATCAACACCCGTAGTTTTGTTTCCTGAAGCATAACGCTGTGAACCACGGGCTTTCATGTTCTGGAAAGTCAGGATAAGAGAGTAGATGATGTGTACAATAAATCCCAAAGCCAGTATCGGCTCTATGATTTTAATCAGTGGATTGGTTCCCATGAAATGTACCCCGGCATTAAACATTTGACCTTCCTGAAATCCCATCACGCCATCAAGCAGTAAAAAAGAATTAAGGGTAAAATGCACCAAGAGGAATAAAATCAGGAACAAACCTGAAACGCTCATCAGGAGCTTCCGTCCAATAGAGGCAGTCAGTAAATTGCTCATAGAATAACAGATTTTTATTTTAATAATGAATTCATTTTTATTTAGTCCGCCAAAAGTAGAGTTAACAAGCTTCAATTACAATAAAATGTGGTATAAAATCGCTAATTTATAATGTTTCTAAGCATAAACTTGCATGATAAAAGGAGCGGAACCGATACAAAGTCAAAAACGGGCAAGTATTCTCTAATTGATATTGCCTGAAAAATATGTTCGCTGCTTTTGCATAAACGGCATATTTGCATATTTTTGCAGCACCTTAAAAAGTTGGTTTCATAGTTCAACGGATAGAATAGCGGTTTCCTAAACCGTAGATCCGGGTTCGATTCCCGGTGAGACTACAAAAGTCGCTGATAATCAGCGACTTTTTGATTGATCATACCCCAAATCATACCTCAAGCATACAATAATGTTTATTCGAAGGTCAATCTGACTGTATTAAAAGTAAACTCCAATACCAAAAGC
>JBBRXN010000130.1:0-11639 GCA_038248385.1 Bacteroidales bacterium | reverse complement strand
TCTGGCTTGTATATCCAACTAAAATTCGTTTATACAGGTATATTAAACTCCTGAAAGTATAATAAAAATAGCGGGAATTATGGTTCAAATCATGTTTCAGGCAAAAGACCTTTGCTGAAAAAGAGGAATTTGGATAAAACCGCTGCAGAAGGCTGAAGGCTTTCCCTGCAAATACGAAATAAGCAATCGCTTTTCTTTTTGATTGAATTTGGCTGATTGTTTGCGCAACATCAAACCTTTTGGAAATCAGGTACAAATCATAGATATCACGAAAAGATACGATTCCATATAAATGGCCATCATGGCCCAACTGGCTGTGAATAAAATTGTGGATTATTTTATGATTCTCTGAGAGCACAAAACAGCCGTCAATATTAAAAACTGCTTTTTTTTCTTTGTCAATTATTTCAGTATTAAACCAACGCTTTTGGGCTTCTGAAACAGGTAGCCTGTGAATTTCAATGTGGGTCATGGCCCCTGCCTTTAATAAACCCGGGTAATGTTTTAAACCTTCAACATCAGCATAACAAGGTCCGACAGTGGCATAACCGTCATTTTCCAATATTCCGGCAGTACGGAGATAATCCTTATCGGAAACCAGCAGATCAATATCTCCAATCATTCTTTCTCCCCTATCGCTGTATAAATTATCTACAAGATGGGCAACACCTTTCAAATAAGTGGGATAAATATCATTCTCATTTAAAAGTTTTGTGATCTCCTGAACTTGTTTCAAAATTTGTTCGTTCCTCGATAAGTTTAACTGATATACTTCTTTTAGAAATTCAGCCAACACTTCAGGCAAATGAGAAACAATATGATGTGATCTGAATTTCAGATAGATCGCCGGCAAAATGAAGTGGTTACTACAGAGGCCGACAAATTTTTGCCATTCAATTGTTTCAGACGATATTTTCTGTATAATTTCCTCTGCGAAGCCGGGATGTTCATCCAGAGTCAGGCATTTGCCTGTAAAATAGAACAATTCATTGTTAGTCATGATCGAACAGATTGGTGATGGCATCCATCGCTTTTTTGTTGTCGGAATAGGTCAACTGGAAGAATGACCATTCAGATATGCGATCCAGTAAAATTTTGGCAATTCCCTCAGCCGGCGATATCCATGATTGGTCAAGAAGTAATTTCACAGCTTTTACCTGATCAAGTTTTTCCCACTCAAAGTCAACCGACTGATTGTATTGAATGAAGATAAACTCTTTTACAGGGAAAGCTTCTTTGGTAAATTCAGAATTAAATGCATGGTTTAAATAACGTACACTTTTTTCAGGAGTGATATGATTTAAAGGTCTTTGCTCCAGGTCGGGATAAATGGATGAAAGCAAATCCACTGATCCTTGTTTGACCGACATGGCAATCGGAAATGGCCATGCTTTAAATGCATACCGGTCGATGGGGACAAAGTCGTCGGAAACCAAATGATACCCGCGATTCTGCAGCAAAGCCGCCATTGTTGTTTTGCCGCTGCCCGGTTCGGCTGATATCAGGATGGTTTTTTGCCTGTTGGTTATAGCCGATGCATGAACTGTCATTAGCCAGTCATCATCGCTTTTACCTAACATCTTGTTCATCAGGTTCATAAAGATCAAACCTTTCACCAGATGGGTTTCATCATCGTTCCAAATCCCTTTAACTTCATTGTTCAGTCGGAAAACAATTTTGTTATCGTAAGCAAACAGCTCAAAAACCGGTATTGGTTCTTGTGTTTCTGCTGTTTCCAAATGACTGATCAACGGATGAAGATAGTACTCAAAAATCCTGTTTTCGAACGTGAATTTCAGCTGTTTATTGCCAAAACGGTAATAGTGAACCGAGTATGGGATAAAGGTGTGGGTTGTTAATTCAACTGGGAATTCGCCCATATTCGCTTTAATATAGGCCGGCTGGTTCATAAGCTCCATTCCTGAACGAATGTCTTTAACGAAAGTGAGGCTTTCCTCAGGAGTGAGGCCATAACGAACAGCACATTTTTCTGCAATAGTTTCAGCCCTGTACCTTTTAACTGTTTCCCTGAAAACGAACCAGGCAGGTTCCTCCAATTGGATGTACTTGTTGCTGTTTTTCAGCCATACCAAATAGGAATTTTGGATCTTTTTTTTGATAAATTGAATTGCAGGCATTAAATATATATTAGTGTACTGTCAGAAAACTATTGTAATGAATTTTTAAAGGTAACCAATTTTTGAAATTGCGAAAATTTATATAATGTTCAGAATTTGACTTACAGTTGATATTTTCCATAAAGTATCAACTGTCCTTTCCCTTATTGGTAGGCAGGGAAAGTTAAATTGAGAAGTCACTAAAAAGGAATCGGAGTGCCGAAAAAGAAAATTACCCGCAAAGAAGCCATCAAAAAAACCGGGTATATGGCAATTTCAGCTGCAACCATGATGATGTTGCTTAGTATTCCTAAGGAGGCACACGCATCTCCACAATCTCTGCCTCCATGGTAAAACAATCACAGACAAAAAAACTCCGAAATCTTATTGATTTCGGAGTTTTTTTATCCATCAACTATTGCATTGGTAATTGCAATCGTGGCAACGACTGATTTCTCCTTTGAGTCGTTTTTCGATCAGTTCGTCAATCTGGTTTCGGAGCGGTTCAATGTTGAATTTCTGAATCACTTCGTGCGCAAAGGCATTCATCAGCATCATCCGGGCATCCTTCTCTCCTATTCCACGCGCCCTCAGGAAAAACAGCGCATCTTCGTTGATCTGGCCAACAGTTGCGCCGTGACTGCATTTTACATCATCCGCATCAATAATAAGCTGTGGTTTGGTTTGCATTTTGGCTTTGTCTGAAAGCAAAATATTGTTGTTCCGCTGGAAAGCATTGGTTTGCTGGGCATCGCGGGCCACATGGATCCTTCCGGCAAAAGCGCCTGTTGATTCATCGTCAAGAACGTTTTTATAAATCTGGTTGCTCAGACAATTGGGCGAAGCATGTTCGATCAGTGTAAAATTATCGACATGTTGTTTCTTATCTGTAAACGAAATACCATAAATGCTGGCTTCGGAATGATCACCGTTAAAAGTCACTTTCAGGTTGTTCCTGATTAATCCGCCATGCAAACTGATGGCGCCGGTTATCAGCGTTGAGTTGCGTTGTTGCTTGAAAAACGATGAATTAATCGTTGTCGATTGGTTGTGGTGATTTTGCATGGTATATACATCAACCACTGCACCTTCGCCAATAAAAACTTCTGAAACGGTATTAAATAATACCGAAGGAGTTGTTAACGTATGATCGCAAACCAGTATTTTTACCTGGCTATTGGCGTCGGCTATGATCAGGTTACGCTGGGTAGCCATTAAATTTTCGTCTGAACTTAACAGATTGATCACCTGCACCGGCTTTTCAACAACCACTCCTTTCGGGATGTACATGAAGAAACCATCTTTGGCGAAAGCAGTATTCAGTGCTACAAACGGATCATTCGACAAACCGGCCTGACGATTCAGGTAATTCTGCAATAATTCAGGTTTTTCGTTGGCAATTTGTTCCAAACTTCCCAAAACCACTCCGGAAGGTAATTCAGATCCAGGATTATTTCCATTGTAAAACCAGCCATTTACCAAAAAAACCAAATGCGAATCCAGCTGGGGAACATTGCATTTAAAAATCTCATTCAGGTTAATTAATCCCGATTCCCTAACCAACTCCTGGCGATACGATTTTTCAAAAGCCGGTTTCAGATTGGTGTATTTGTAATCTTCGTTCCTGAAATCAGGGATTCCGGCCTGGGCAAAACGTTTGATGGACACTTCGCGCATCCGGTTCAGTAGCGTAGATGAGCCTTGGTTCAGTGTTGCCTTGCTTTGTTCAAACAGCGAAACCAACTTATCGGCCTGTGTTATTTTTTCAGAAATAATATTCATGTCTGTTATTCGTTCCCGTTTTTAATCCAGTCGTAGCCTTTTTCTTCCAATTCGTAGGCCAGTTCCTTTCCCCCTGACTTTACAATCCGGCCATTGTACAATACATGCACAAAATCGGGTACAATGTAGTCGAGCAGGCGTTGGTAATGTGTCACCAGTATAGTCGCATTCTCCGGCGTTTTCAAGGCATTCACGCCTTCGGCCACAATACGGAGCGCATCAATGTCCAATCCTGAATCGGTTTCATCAAGAATAGCCAGTTTGGGTTCGAGCATCGCCATCTGGAAAATCTCGTTTTTCTTTTTCTCTCCACCCGAAAAACCTTCGTTCACCGAACGGTTGGTCAATTCAGAATCGAGGTGAAGCATTTCCTTTTTGGCGCGCATCAGTTTCAGGAACTCACCGGCAGTCAATGGAGCCAGTCCTTTGAATTTGCGGTGTTCGTTCACCGAAGCCTTCAGGAAATTGACCATTGGCACTCCCGGAATCTCCACCGGATACTGAAAACTAAGGAACAATCCGCTGCGTGAACGATCTTCAGGCAACATGTCGAGTAAATCTTTACCCAGATAGGTTACTTCTCCCTCAAGAATTTCGTAATCTTTTTTCCCTGCCAGCACATTGGCCAGCGTACTTTTTCCTGAACCATTCGGTCCCATGATGGCATGTACTTCGCCCGCTTTCACTTCCAGGTTAATTCCTTTCAGTATTTCTTTGCCTTCAACCGAGGCACGCAAATTTTTTATTGATAGCATAAAAGTTCCAAGTTTCAAGTTCCAAGTTTCAGGTTGCTCCGCCAATCGGATTTGACCTCGTTTCTTGTTCCTTATTTCTTAATAAAAGTTTCAAATTTCAGGTTGCTCCGCCAATCGGATGAGACCTTGTTTCTTGTTCCTTATTTCTTATTTCTTGTTTAATATTTATAGTCCTGAGTATCGAATCTCGTATCTTGAATCAAAAATACTCATCATTCAAGATTCTAATATTCTAACCCTCTTTTTACCCAACGCTGCCTTCCAGGCTGATGGCCAGCAATTTCTGTGCTTCAACGGCAAATTCCATCGGAAGTTTATTCAGTACCTCTCGGGCATAACCGTTAACGATCATTCCGATGGCATCCTCAGTAGAAATTCCACGCTGATTGCAGTAAAAGATCTGATCTTCTCCGATTTTTGAGGTGGTTGCCTCGTGTTCTACAATCGAAGATTTATTTCCAACTTCGATATAGGGAAAAGTATGGGCTCCACAAGTTGAACCCAATAACAACGAATCGCATTGCGAATAGTTGCGCGCATTGGTTGCTCCTGGCATTACTTTAACCAATCCGCGGTAAGAATTGTCGCTTTTCCCGGCAGAAATACCTTTTGACACGATCGTGCTTTTGGTGTTTTTGCCGATGTGAATCATTTTTGTTCCGGTATCAGCCTGTTGATGATGATTGGTCAGAGCAACTGAGTTAAACTCTCCTATCGAATTGTCGCCAATCAGTACACAACTCGGGTATTTCCAGGTAATAGCCGAACCGGTTTCAACCTGTGTCCAGCTAATTTTAGACGATTCGCCGCGACAAATTCCCCGTTTGGTTACGAAATTGTAAATTCCACCGACTCCGTTTTTATCGCCCGGATACCAGTTCTGAACCGTCGAATATTTCACTTCGGCACGATCCATGGCAATGATTTCGACCACTGCAGCATGCAACTGGTTTTCATCGCGCATGGGAGCCGTGCAACCTTCGAGGTAACTCACGTAACTATCGTCTTCAGCAATAATCAGGGTTCTTTCAAACTGCCCGGTTCCGGCGGTGTTTATCCTGAAATAGGTAGAAAGTTCCATCGGGCAGCGAACGCCTTTCGGGATGTAGCAGAACGATCCGTCAGAAAATACGGCTGAATTGAGCGCTGCGAAGAAATTATCGGTGATTGGAACCGACATTCCAAGGTATTTCTTTACCAACTCCGGATGCTCGATCAATGCTTCGCTGAACGAACAGAAAATAATCCCTTTTTCGCCCAATACTTTTTTGAAGGTGGTGGTTACCGAAACGCTGTCCATTACCACATCAACCGCCACTCCGGCCAGATGTTTTTGCTCTTCGATCGGAATCCCCAGCTTTTTAAATGTTTCAACCAATTCAGGGTCCACCTCATCCAGACTTTGGTATTTGGGAGATGTCCGTGGCGCCGCATAATAAATTGTTTCCTGAAAATCAATGGCCGGTATTTTCAAATGAGCCCATTCCGGAGCTTTCATTTTCAGCCATTCACGGTATGCTTTTAACCGAAACTCGAGCATGAATTCAGGTTCCTTTTTCTTGAATGAAATCAGCCTGACCACATCTTCGCTCAGGCCTTTCGGAATCACGTCAGTATCAATGTCGGTCACAAACCCGTATTGATATTCCTGCGTTGTTATATCGTTTAATAATTTATCCTGGTTTTCCATATCTTTCTGTTTTCTGTCGCTTCTGAATGTAACCTTACTAACAATCTTACCACCCGACAGTTTAAAATAAATTGCAAAGATAAGGAAGTAAAGCTATTTTTGTCAAAACTTTGGAGCTAATAAATACCTCCAAGTCCGAATATTTAACATGGAAAACAAAGAAAAACAGATAACACTTGCTGAACTCGGCGAGTTTGGATTGATTGCGCGCCTGACAGAAAAAATTCAGTTAAAAAATACCAGTACATTGATTGGTGTTGGCGATGATGCAGCGGTATTGAGTTATCCTGACAAAAAGATTGTGGTAACCACCGATCTGCTGACTGAAGGTATTCACTTTAATCTGATGTACGTTCCGCTGAAACATTTGGGCTACAAGGCAGTGGTGGTGAACCTTTCCGACATTTATGCCATGAATGCGACACCCCGGCAAATCACAGTCTCAATCGCTATTTCGTCTAAGTTTTCGCTGGAGGCTATTGAAGAATTGTATTTAGGAATTCATCTGGCATGCGAAAAATACGGAGTTGACCTTGTTGGCGGCGACACTACCAGCTCACTCACCGGACTTATCATTAGCATCACTGCAATCGGAGAAGCAGCTGAAGACGAACTGGTGTACCGCAGCGGTGCTAAAGTAACTGATCTGGTATGTGTGACCGGCGATTTGGGCGGTGCATACATGGGACTTCAACTGCTTGAACGTGAGAATGAGGTGTTCAAAGTGAATCCGAATCAAAAACCGATGTTTGAAGGATACGACTATATTCTGGAACGCCAGTTGAAACCCGAAGCACGCAGCGATATGAAGGAACTATTTAAAACACTGGACATCAAACCCACTTCGATGATCGATATTTCTGACGGACTTTCGTCGGAAGTTATGCATTTATGCAAAGCTTCGAAAGTTGGCTGCAGCATTTACGAGGAAAAAATACCGCTCGACAAGCAAACCAAAGATTTTGCCGAAGAATTGAGCATCAATCCGCTGGTGGCAGCGCTCAACGGTGGCGAAGACTATGAGTTGCTGTTTACCGTTCCACTGACCAGTTACGACCTGATTAAAAAGGAATTCGACTTTACCATCATCGGCCACATCACTCCTGAAAGCGAAGGCGCCAACCTCATCACCAGTGGTGGCTCTATCATTCCGTTACAGGCTCAGGGCTGGAATCCGTTAATGAGTAAAGAAGAATAAGGAAAAGGCTAAGACACAGGCTCAGAAAAAAGGTGTGAAGATTTACTGCTCAAGAATTGATTTCAGTTTTTTTAAACCGTTTTCCAAATCAGGGGCCAGCTTCTTTTCCATATCCATAAATAACATCATCAGGTTCATTGGATGTTTCATCTTGCCGTTAAATCCCCATTTTACTTTGGTTTGATTTTCAGAAACTACTTCTGTTGACATGTAGGCATAATCAGTTGATTCGAAAGGTTCAATAAAATGCAATTCATTTGAGGTTTTGAATTCGATTTAGTTCCTGATATAGGTTGATTCGTAATACCTGATCCAATCGGCCACCTGCACCTTTTTAACCAATTCACCAATCAGCGAATTAGGAATTTGGTTCACATTTTTAAACCTGACACAGCCTTTACCCATATCAAGTTTAAGTTTACTGTGCTTTGGATATTCTTCGGTGAACCATTTCAGTAGTTCAGGAACCGCATACATCCCCATGTGATACAGGGCAATGAAATTTTTTTGCGCGGCAATATTCAGGAAAGGAAGCGGAAGTTTGGAATTGCTCTTATAGCCTTTGGGATAAATACTGAACGGAACAACATACCCTATCATTCCGTAACTCATTTCCTCCTGAAACCCGGCAGGCAGGTTTTCAAGTATTGTTTGCCTGAGAATGATCATTGCTTCCCGCTTATCGTCTGAAACCTGACTGATATATTCTTCGGGGGTTTGTGCTTTTGATTGCATGGCTGCTGATTTACTATGGTTAAAAACCAATTAACAATCAGGCAGATGGGAAGGTTCAAAAAGGTTATTTTTGGCGCTTTTAATTATTTGATTACTCTGAATTTCCTGTTTCGTCCAATTCCTGCAAGGTTTCATTCAAACCAATCAGGTAGCGGCCGTAAAGTTTATTGAATCCCCAGCGAAGTATAAGAAAAGTTCCGGCAATCAGCGGGATTAAAACTGCCAATCCAACACCGATAATCAGGAATATTTTTGAACCAGTAAGATTTTCCATCCCTCCGGGAGAATTTCCCATACTGAATTTAACTCCCTCATAAAGCCCCGCTGCGAAGCTTACAACCATATTTAAGAGCAATAAGATAACGGCCAGATAAAACAATCGCTGGTATGTTTTCAGTGTATCCAAAATCCCGGTCAGACATTCTTTCAAATGGAGGTCAACCGAGAAGTTTCGTTTTATTTTCAGGTAACGGATCACAAAAAACAGATAGGTGGTAATAATCAACGCATTCGAGAAAACATCCAGTGGAATCATCCACGACGGATATTGAATGGTCTCATTAATGATGATTTTCGACAAATACAAATCATCAATAATGATATAGGCAATAAAAGCAAGTAAAATCCCTATCCCAATCCTTATATTGCGATCAATCTTCTCTACCAGCGTTTTGGTTCTTGTCCGCAGTAACTCATTGATAGACTGCTTGCCTAAATAGTGCTTATCTTCTTCCTGAGAAGAATATGTATTCCATGCCGATTTTAAATCATTTAAATCCATCTATCCCTCTGTATTCATTAACAACTTCAGCTTTTTCTTGATGCGATTCATCTTCACCCTCACATAATTCTGAGTGATTCCGGTAATTTCAGCAATTTCCTCGTATTTTTTATCCTCCAGAAACAACAAAATAATTGACTTTTCGATACCAGTCAACTTCGAAACTGCACTATTCAGCATTTTTATCTGATCTTCGGTACTTGTATCATATACTTCAACGGCCAACTGCAAATTTTCATAAGGAATTCCCGTTTTATCCGGTTGCCTTTTGTCTTTCTTGAAACTTGTAATTGCAGTGTTCAAAGCCACACGGTACATCCAGGTCGAGAATTTTGATTCATTTCTGAACGAAGGAAATGATTTCCACAACTGTACCAGAATTTCCTGAAACAAGTCACGCCGGTCTTCTTCCGAATCGCAATAAATGGAACAAACCTTGTGAATGATTCCCTGATTATCAGTAATTATTTGTAAAAATTCCTTTTCCAAAGTGTGGATTATTAGTCTGCGAAACCTTATTTCATTACATCAACTCATTTTCAGAA
This sequence comes from Bacteroidales bacterium, assembly GCA_038248385.1. Classification (GTDB taxonomy): domain Bacteria; phylum Bacteroidota; class Bacteroidia; order Bacteroidales; family Prolixibacteraceae; genus Aquipluma. Next base: position 2,036 of record JBBRXN010000130.1, on the reverse strand, counting down.
AATTAATTTCCTGAAGGGTAAGAAAGCGGTAACGCCCTCGGGGTAAGTCTTTTTTTGTCAGCCCGGCAAAAAGTACACGGTCGAGTTTTTCGATGTGGTAGCCAAAATGCTCAAAAATACGGCGGACAATGCGGTTTTTTCCTGAATGGATTTCGATCCCCACCTGCCGTGCATCGTCTCTGTCAATCCGGTGAATTTCGTCGGCAGCAATCAATCCGTCTTCCAATTCTATTCCATTGGCGATTTTCTCCATGTCTTCCGGAAGAAAATCACGGTCAAGCTGAACATGGTAAACTTTTTTCTTTTCGAAACTTGGGTGAGTCAGCTTTTTGGTTAATTCGCCGTCGTTGGTAAAAAGCAACAATCCGGTGGTTTGAATATCGAGCCGGCCGACCGGGTAAATCCGCTCCTTGCAAGACCCTTGAACGAGTTCCATCACCGTACGGTCTGCATGAGGATCTTCCAAAGTGGTAGAAAAACCTTTGGGTTTATTGAGCAACAAATATACTTTTCGTTCCGGGTTCAGGCGCTTTCCTTCAAATATGATCTCGTCATCGAGTGTCACTTTCCTGCCGAGTTCCGTCACCACTTCTCCGTTAACGGTTACCAAACCCTTACTGATAAGATCATCGGCATCGCGGCGTGAACAGATACCCGCATTCGAAATATATTTGTTTAGGCGAATTAATCCGTCTCCAACCGGCTCACTGACTGGTTCAGTAACCGATTGTTTCTTTTTTAAGGTGATTATTTTTTTAGGGAGCTCTTTCACAAGTTTAATTATTTCTGAAACTAAAATTATCTCATCAGGTTAAATGCTAATAATCAGCTCTGTTTCTCCTGATTTTTGAAATGCAAATGTGGCAAAATTTAACGGTATTCTATTCAATGTCCTTCTTCACGGTACAACTTATATTGTTCCTTAATGGCATTGCGCACATCATACTCGGTTGAAGTGTAATCCAGAACTTCCTTGCTGTTAAAATAAAACATAAAATCATCCGCTAAGGAATCACTCAGACCGGTGAGTTCCATTACCAGTTCTTTATTATAGAATTGCGATAAAATTTCCCAATGTTTTTCGGTAAGAATGGCTTTTCTGGTTTCGCGTTTTTCGCGCTCGCGCTTGCTGGTGTAATATTGAACAAAACTTACAGGATTGAAAACTGCTGCCAGTACCGGAGGTTTTTTGTTGTAAGCGTCGCCCCTGAGTTGCGGATCAATGTCAACTTTCTTTGCGGGAGGAATTCCATCCATATTTACTTTTGCCTGTTCACCTTTCACTTTTACCTCCGGAAGTGCAAACCGGATGGGCTTAGCGTAAAGTAGTAATACATTCATTTCGATGTAATTGGCCGGAATACGAACCGTTGTTTTTGAAAACCCGAGTGAAGAAATGGACAGACTGTCAATATTGAGCATTTCCATGGTAAAACGGCCCTGGTCGTCGGTAGTTACGCCGCTGTGGGTGCGGAAATTAATTACAAATGCAAAGGGCACCGGCATTTCATCGTCAAGGTTTAATACTTGTCCTTTCAGCTTGATAGGCATCGGATCAATTTCTTCAGCTTCCTGTGCAAGAACAGAAGAAAAACTTGTAACAAGAATAAAGAACAGAAAGAGAGTTACGCCTGTAAAAAACGGACGAAAACAGATTAACATACATGATTTATATTCAGTGCTTTTCAACTTGAAACTTTGAACTTTGAACTTTGAACTTTGAGCTTGAAACTTGAAACTTGAAACTTGAAACTTTGAACTTTGAACTTTGAACTTTGAACTTGATTAAAGGATTTTAAACGGTTCAGGCAAAAGTAAAAAAATACAAACAATTATATGCAACAGTAACATTCGTTAACTGCTTTTAACAGACTTGTACAAATAATAGCCTAATGCCTTAAATCCGCAGTTTAAAAATTTGGTTTTGAAAAATAGTCTTTTTTAGGTTTAGTCGCTTTAAAACTTGATTTTTTCACCATAATTTCTGATTTTAGGCTGTACCTTTTGTTCTTTGCGATCCTATTTGGGGCGGCTTT
>JBBRXN010000129.1:0-11736 GCA_038248385.1 Bacteroidales bacterium | reverse complement strand
GATGATTCGCAGATTAATCGATAGGTTGATAGTATTACTGATCTTTTGCACTGTTTTCGAACAACAGGTCAAAGGGCAGGAATATCCATGGTTGTTACAATACGTAACCAACATGCAGACAATTAATCCTGCTTATGTGGGTATCTGGGACAAGGCCGGGCTGATGCTTTCAACCAAGTCAAACTGGGTGGGAATAAAAGGCGCGCCGCTCTCACAGTATGTTAATTATTCAACCCCGGTCAAAGAAATGCGAAGTGGCGTGGGCCTTAGTATTCAGCGGCTGAACATAGGACTGGAAAAGCGGATTATCCTGACGGGCGATTATTCTTATCGCCTGCGTCTGGATTTGACCCATTTTTTGCAAATGGGTATTCGGGCCGGAGTTGTAAATTACGACAATAATCTGAATAATTATCAGCCTTATCCCGACTACATTCCTGATCCATATACTACAACCGATGTTTGGCTTCATAACATGACCACATTTGGAATGGGGGCAGTCCTTTTCAGTGAGAATTATTACCTAAGCCTTTCAGCGCCGGCGATAATAGGCAATATATTCAGTGCAAACCATATAAATTATTCAACAACGCAGAATTTTAATACAATATACTTGAATGGAGGTTATGTTTTCAGTTTGCGGAATAGGGTTCGCTTTCGCCCAAATCTATTGGTGGCAGGAACAATCGGAAAACCTGTTTACGCTGATGCAGCTGCCTTAATTTATCTGCCTTCTGATCTTCAGTTCGGAGTGAATGTAAGGAGTACCGGTTTGATCTGCTTTTTCGGCCAGTACACTTTAAAGAATGGTCTCAGAATTGGCTACGCCGCTGATTATTCCGTAACTTCAGATATCCGTAGATATCAGTTGGGTACCCATGAAATTCTGGTAGGATATGATTTCAATATTTACAAAAGAAAATATACGAAACCAACCTATTTCTAAGTTTTCTGTTTCTTTTTCTTGGCAGCCGGAAACAAAACATTGTTCAGAATCAAACGGTAACCGGGTGAATTGGGGTGCAGGTTCAGATCGGTTGCCGGATCGCCTACAAAATGCTGAAAATCTTCGGGATCGTGTCCGCCGTAAAAGGTCCAGAATCCTTTGCCAACTTCGCCATGAATATACCTGGCTTCGTTGGCTGCTTTGTTTTCACCCATTACCAAAACATCCGGCTTTACCAGATTTCTGTTAAAAGCAGTTGTTTGTCCCATAAAACCTTTGATCATGTTCACATGGTTCTGGCAAAGCATGGTTGGAACCGGGTCCCATTTGGCCGAGAACTGGAACAGCGTGAAATAATCCTGTTCCCTCGGCACCTTCCGGGTGAGTGATACATCAATATTTGAGAAATTGTATTCGTATGGATTCCGGTTGATCGTAAAATTCTGAAAGGCCAGCGTTTGCCGGAAGTCGAGTTTTTCGTTCATGGCCGGATCAGCCGGATCGCCGTCGTACATCGATTCGCAAATATCAACTCCCTGAGCTGCCTGTGCAATGTCATAAGTGTCGGTGGCGGCGCACATGGCAAACAGGAATCCACCGTTTTCGATAAACCGGTGAATATCGTGTGCAATCACTTTTTTCATTTCAGAAACTTTCATAAATCCCAGTTTCTGCGCAAGTTCTTTGTTGATCCTCACCTCTTCCTGATACCACGGCACATGCTGATATGCCTGAAAAAATTTCCCGAACTGACCTGTGAAATCTTCATGGTGAAGGTGCAGCCAATCGTAGTCTTTCAGCTTACCATTCAGGATTTCTTCGTCGTAAAGTACATCAAATTTTATTTCAGCATATTTCAGAACCAGTGTTACCGCATCATCCCAGGGTTGCTTGTTGGGTGGGGAATAAACAGCAATTCTGGGTGCTTTCTGCATACTTACCGCATCCTGATTGACATCTTCCCTCGAAATTTCACTCAAAAGGTTATTGGCCTGACCATCAGCAAGCGTTTCGAAGCTAACCCCCCTGACCAGACACTCGCCGGCAATAGCTTGCTGATGCTGGATAAGGAAACTGCCGCCACGGTAATTGAGCAGCCATTTGACTTCAACACCTTGCTCAAGTGTCCAGAAAGCAATTCCGTAAGCTTTTAAATGGTTGGTTTGTTTTTCGTCCATCGGGATTAAAACAAAGGCTGCATTTGCCGTTTGAAAAAGCAAAAACAACATCGCAAGGACGAGCCATTTACGATAGTTATCAGAACGGAACATGATCGCCTCCTGAATTTCCATAATGGCTGAATTTATCGTTTTCGAACGAAGAATTGACCGGAATTGCTCCGGCTTTGCTGCGGAAAGGATCGCCGGAATCTTCATTCATTTTTGATTGTAATTTTTGTCCGTATTGTCCGCCGCCAATTTCTTCAGGAATGATGTTTTCCATGTCCGAGAATTTGGCCAGGTTTTTCTTGAACGACAGTTTGACATCACCCACAGCCCCGTTACGGTGCTTGGCAATAATGATTTCGGCTATCCCGATGAGTGAATTGTTGTTCTCGTCTTCAGTGATTCCGTAATATTCGGGGCGGTGAATAAACAGAACGATATCGGCATCCTGTTCAATGGCTCCCGATTCACGAAGGTCGGAGAGTTGGGGGCGTTTCCCTTCGCGCGATTCAACCGAACGGTTCAACTGCGAAAGAGCCATTACCGGAATGTCGAGTTCCTTGGCGATAGCTTTGAGCGAGCGCGAAATCATACTAACTTCCTGTTCGCGGCTTCCCCGCATGTCGGTCCCGGCGGTCATCAGCTGAAGGTAATCAACAATCACAGCACCAATGTTGTGCTGCAATTTCAGGCGGCGGCATTTGGCCCTGAATTCAAAAATGGACAAGGCAGGCGTATCGTCAATAAACAGCGGTGCATCATCTAAAATTGCCAGCTTGCGGTGAAAGTGGTCCCACTCCCACCCTTGCATCCGACCGTTCTTTATCTTTTCGGAACCCAATTCAGTTTCAGCAGAAATCAAACGGTTAACCAGCTGAAGCGAGGACATTTCGAGCGAAAATACTGCGACCGGAACCTTGTGTTCAACGGCCATGTTGCGCGCCATAGATAAAACGAAGGCTGTTTTCCCCATCGAAGGACGGGCGGCAACAATCACAAGGTCGGTTTTCTGCCAACCCGAAGTAATGCGGTCGAGGGCTGAAAAGCCGCTGGGTACCCCGCTCAGTCCGTCTTCCCGCTTCGAAGCTTCTTCAATTAATTGGGCGGCTTCCCGTAAAAGTGGTTTGATGGGCATTGATTCTCTCTTGATATTTCCTTCAGCAATCTGGAAAAGTGCCGTTTCGGAAAAATCAATCAGATCGTCCACATCAATGGTATCGTCGTAGGCTTTGGTTTGTATTTCAGTGGAAACGCGGATCATTTCACGCTGTATGAATTTCTGTGCGATGATGCGAGAATGGAATTCGATGTGTGCCGCTGAAGCCACCCGCGAAGTCAACTGGGTAATCATCAGCGGTCCTCCTACTTCTTCCAGCTTATCGCGGTTTTTCAGCTCCTGTGTAACCATCAGCAAATCAACCGGTTTTTCGTGGGTCGATAAAAACTTGATCACCTCAAAAATTTTCTGATGCTCTTCCTTGTAAAAACTGCGGGTATCAATGATGTCGGCAACGGTCACGTAGGCATCGCGTTCAAGCATCAATGCACCCAAAACTGCTTCTTCCACTTCAATGGCCTGTGGCGGGATCTTTCCGTATTGAGCGTTGACCTGCTCAACGGTCATTTTATTTTGTTGCTGGTAATTCTTTCTTTCTCCGGCCATTTTATTGGAATTCAATCAATCAGATATTTGGGTCTTTCTGCATCTAAAATTTTTTGCAGGGTTTCAAAGGTAGAAAAAAAGGAGACCTTTTGGCCTCCCCGATTATTAAATTACCAACAATTTCAAACGGTCATTTAAATAAAAATCCGAACCTGATTCCCATAGACATAGCAAGTGGAAAACCCTTACCGAAAGTTGCAAAACCATAAGGATAGGTGGAGTCAAGTTGATCCTGGTTATTTCTACCAATCCCAATTCCACTATAAGCGTCAATAACGAAACGGCTATTAAATACCCACTTGTTACCAAGTACAAGTAGAATAGCCCATTTGGTCATTGTATATTTTTCCCTTGTACTTGAAAAGAGGTCTTTAGTGCCTTCTACTCCATAACTCGCAAATTCAAACTCAAATTTCGCGTACGATCCCTTCATAATATGGGCATATCGCATTCCTTTCAGATAAAAATCAGGGCTCCTGATGAGTTTATACCCTCCCCTGAACAAAATTCCTGATGCCTTATCTTCTTTATCCTCTGCTACCCCAAGTCCAATTATACCTAATGAAAATTCCCATGATCTGCCAGGCTTCAGGCACCTTTCGTAAGTCAGGGTAATTGTATTATTGACAAGACTGATGAAATCAAATTTCAAGGCGTTTTTCGCCTGTATCTGAAAAAGATCCTCTGAATTCTGTTCTATATTTTCACTTAATTCTGCTTGCAAGTCAAAAACCTGAACTTTTCCACTGGCATAAACAATCTTTTCTATTTGGCTTTTTCTGATGGCAAATAACAATTCAGGATTATATTCATTATTGATGTATTTTATTTCAGAAGTTCCTATTTCCTTCACTGTACAAATTATTATTTCACCGTTTCGTTTGAAAATGGTATCCTGAACCTGCCAATTCTTTAAAACTACATTTACCTATACGTAAAACTTATTGAGTATTTGCGTAAAGTTTTACTTATACGAAAAACTTTTGGGATACATCTTCGATTTATTTATGTTTACACTTCAATTTTCAATGCATCTGAAATGAAAAACCTAATTATTTTTCTATCTATCTGTGTATTAATGCTTTTTGATACTCATATTTACTCCGGAACAAATAAACACAAAGTTTCAAAAGCAAAAATACTGAGTTACAATGTTCGTAATTGTAAAGGGCTTGATAACATTACCGATTATAAAAGGATTTCGGCTATTATAAACCGTATTGATGCCGAAGTTGTTGCTTTACAGGAGCTTGACAGCGTAACTGAACGAAGCAATAAAGTGTTTGTTTTAAAAGAACTTGCAGCACAAACCAACATGTTTCCAACTTACCGTGCCTCCATCAGCTATCAGGGCGGAAAATATGGAATTGGAATTTTGACCAAAGAAAAACCTGTTCAAACTGAAGAAATTCCTTTACCGGGAAAGGAAGAAAAGCGCAGTTTACTGATAGTAGAATTGGAGAATTATGTGATTTGCTGCACTCATTGGTCGCTTACCAGCGAAGACAGAATTTCGTCGGTTGATCTGATCAACAAAATTGCCGTAAAATATTCAAAACCGGTGTTTTTAGCCGGTGATTTGAATGCTGAACCAGGCTCAACCGAAATGAAAAACCTGCAACAAGACTGGCTGATCATGAATGATCCGGAACAACCAACCATACCGGCCAACGATCCCAAAAAGTGCATTGATTATATTTTGGCAAAAAAAGACGCAAAATACGTATTCAAAACTATAACAAGTGTAGTCGAAAATGAGCCTGTTGCCTCCGATCACTTACCCGTTTGGGCAGAGATTAGCTTCACCGACAGATAGACAAATTCAAACCACAATATAAAATCCAAAACAGGCTTTGATATCCTTTTAATATTTCGAATTAACACTTTACAGATGGCAGAAAAACAAGATGATCAAAATTTGGTTAAGTTACTGCAAAAGGGAAATGTTACCGCATTTGATTCACTTTTTGAAGCATACAGTTCGAAGCTATATGGCTTTGCCCTGAAATATTTTAAAAACGAAAGTGATTCTGAAGAACTTGTTCAGTCGGTTTTTGTGAAAGTGTGGGAAAACCGGCAATCGCTAAAATCAGAATTTTCATTCAAATCCTACCTTTTTACAATTGCACTGAATCAAATCCGCAAACATTTCAATAAAAAGGCAACTTCGTTCCGATACCTCGAAAGTCTTCAAAATGATCCGGAACTGACGGAACATCCATCCTTACAAAACGATGATTACGAATCTGTTCTGCAGCAGATCAACCAACTCATTGAACTAATGCCACCACGCCGACGTGAAATTTTCATGAAAAGCAAACTGGAAGGTAAAAGCTCGAAAGAAATTGCTTCCGAACTGAATATCTCTGCCGGAACGGTTGACAATCAGGTCTCTGAAGCTCTTCGGTTTATCCGCTCCCGATTAAGCCATGAAAATACTGCATTGATGCTCTTTGCCGTTTTGTTTCTGTATTGATTTTATTTCCAAAACACCCATGAGAAAATGCACTTCATCGGATATAAGTAATGAAGCAAGAAAATGAGGTGCTTTGTTCCTGAAAATAAAAAAGATTTGTGCAATTTGATGCGATGAAGAAACATTTAGAAAATTTACTCCAAAAATATTCAGAAGGAAAACTCAATCTGAAAGAACAAATTGAACTTTCGGAACAAATAGCTGATGAGCAAAACCATACTGCCGAACAAGTGCTGCATGATGATTGGAAATTACAGCTTGAATCAGAGATTATTTCCAGCTGCAACTTTCAACCCATCCTCGACTCGGTTCACCACCGAATCCGTCTGAATGAAAGCAACAAGCTGATTCACCTGAACTTTTGGCAAACTTTCCAGCGAATAGCTGCCATTCTTATTTTTCCGCTCTTGCTTTCCTTTTTGGCTTATTTCTATTTTCAATCCGAAAAAACAGTAAGCCATGATTCTTATGCCGAAATTGAGTGTCCACTGGGAGTCCGCACCAAATTTCAGCTTCCCGACGGATCGACCGGCTACCTCAATAGTGGTTCGCGCTTAAAATATCCGGTTTCGTTTGCCAGTGAAAGAACGGTTGAACTTTCGGGCGAAGCATTCTTTGATGTGGTTCACAACAAGGAAATCCCGTTTCATGTGAATACCAAAAATCTGAACATCAAAGTGCTGGGAACCACCTTTAACGTGATTGCCAACGAAAATGAACCAACCGAGGAAATTGTATTGCAAACCGGAAAGGTTGATATTTCTTCTAAAACCGGGAAACAGCTTGCAGTTCTTGCCCCAAACGAACAATTAATCCTGAATATCAATAAACGAACATTTGTAAAAAATGAAGTTGAAGCTTCACAATATTCCACATGGAAAGATGGAAAGCTGGTATTCCGAAACGAAAATATGCAACAGGTAGCACGCCGGTTAAGCCGTTGGTACAATGCTGATGTGGTTGTTGACGACCGCAAACTCGACGATTATACTTTTCACGCTACATTTATTGATGAGCCTTTGGATGAAGTATTGAAATTGCTTTCAATTACCACACCAATTAGTTACAATGGAAAAAAGAGGGCTCCGGACACAGATGGTATTTTTCAGAAAAGGAAAATAGTAATTGGTATCAACAAATCAAAAATCAATCAATTCAAATAAAAAAAACAGGAAAGTGTTCGTACCACTCTCCTGTCAAAATCAAGTAGATAACGCTGTATAAATTGTTTAACCACTTAATGATTCAAATCTATGAAAAAAAAACGAATCAGGGTACCCGTGCCTAACCGGATGCTCTTTAAACTCTGGAAAATTATGCGCTTAAGTGTATTTTTTTTACTCCTGTTTGTTGCACAAACCTTTGCAACAGTTACTTACTCCCAGCAAACGCGCCTGACACTTAAAATGCAAGGTGCGAAAATCATTGATGTTCTGGGTAAAATTGAAGACGAAAGCGAATTTTTCTTTCTCTTTAATCAAAAATTGGTTGACGTTGAACGAAGGGTTGATGTAGATGTTCAAAATGAAAATGTTGACAAAATTCTAACACGGCTTTTCGAAAACACCAATGTCAGTTATTTGATCAAAGATCGGCAAATCGTATTAACGACTGCCAGTTCAATGAGTGAATCTGGCATTTCACAACAGCAAAAATCTGTTACAGGTAAAGTAACCGACAGCACTGGAGCTTCACTTCCGGGGGTTTCTGTAGTTGTGAAAGGTACAACAAAAGGAACGATAACCGATTCCAACGGGAACTATTCACTTTCCAATATTTCTGAAAATGCGGCTTTGCAGTTCTCATTCGTAGGAATGAAAATGCAGGAAATTGCTGTTGGAGGTAAAACAACCATCAATGTTACTCTGGAGGAAGAAAATTTTGGAATTGAAGAGGTTGTCGCAATTGGTTATGGTACTGTAAGAAAAGCAGACCTGACTGGTGCAGTATCTGTCGTAAAAGCCAGCGAATTTAAAAATATAGCTGCTCTTTCAGTAAGCAATGCGATACAGGGTTTAGTTCCGGGAGTTAACATCCGGTCAAGTGGTAATATTGGAAGTGAGCCTGTTATTGAAATCAGAGGACTGGGTAACTTTACCAACAACAATCCCCTTTATGTTATTGATGGTTTACCAACTACCGGTAACCGTGATTTTAATGTGAATGATATAGAATCCATCCAGATTTTGAAAGATGCTTCGGCAGCAGCAATATATGGTTCGCGAGCTGCAAACGGGGTGATCATTATCGAGACAAAAAAAGGGGCTATCGGAGAGATGAAAGTGAATTACACCGGCAAATTAAGTATTGACAATTTACCAATGATGGATCTGATGGGCCGCGATGAGTGGATAAATATAACCACACAAGCGTATCAAAATGCGATTGCCAACGGAGTTCCGGATGTTAAAGCTGTGCCGAACTGGATGGATGGCAATACCGATTGGAACAAAGCTGTTTTCCGCACAGCCTTCATTCAGGATCATAATCTTTCATTTTCAGGAGGGGCAAAGAATGAGAAATACCTGGTTTCAATGAACTATTTCGATAATCCGGGAACTGTTTACGGAACATCGATGAATCGCTATACCTTCAGGGTAAATACCGAAGGTAAAAAAGGCATTTTCACCATTGGAGAAAATCTGGCAATCAGCAATACCTATGTTGAAGAACAAAATTCAATATTCTCAAAACATATCGATGTATTACGTATGCTCCCAATTATTCCTATCTATGAAGAAAAGAACTTTGGGGGTTATGGTTACGGAAACGAAGCAACGGCTCGTACCTTTGGGTCAAATCCAATTGCTACTGAAGACTTACTGAACACAACCAATGAAAACCTTCGTATCCGCGGGAATGTTTATTCCACCCTTGATATTTTCAAAGGACTACAGTACAAAGTCAACCTGGGTTATGAAACAAGCAGGGACAACAACAAGTTCTTAAGGAAATTGGGAAATTTCACCCTCAATCAGCCTTACGATCCGTCGGCCCGCTATGAGAACAAAGCCAAGTTTGTCTCTACACTGATTGAAAACACCCTGTCTTATAAAAACATGATAGGGAAACATGATATCAATGCAGTAGCAGGTAACTCTTATCAGCATACTTACTACGAAATGATTGCCGCAGAGAAAAAGAACCTGGTAAAAGTTGGCGATCACTATTTTGATGTGATTGATGCCGGGACAACTGACCCCAATGCCTGGGGAAATATTGGTGAAAGTGCACTGCTTTCCTATTTTGGACGTTTGAATTACACTTTTGATGAAAAGTATATTTTGAGTGCTACTTTCAGAAGTGACGGCTCTTCAAAATTTGCCAAAGGAAATAAATGGGGATTTTTCCCATCGGTTTCTGCAGGTTGGCGCATCAGTAGAGAAAAATTCTTTAACGTTGATGCCATCAGCGATTTAAAATTACGCTTCAGCCATGGAACCCTGGGCAATGCCAATATTGGGAACTGGGACTATTCTGCCATTCTGAATTCATTTCCGGTAGCTGTATTTGGAAGCGATCAACACCTGAATTCAGGTATGACTCAAATTCAGTTGGTAAACCAAAATCTGAAATGGGAAAAAAAGACTCAGGATAACTTTGGATTGGATATCTCTTTCCTGGAAAATAAATTGCAGTTTTCAGCCGAATATTTTATATCAACTACCAAAGATGTACTGACTCCCATGCAAATTTTAATGTCAACCGGTAACGATGGTGGCAATCCTTATGTGAATGCTGCAAGCTTAAGAAACAGAGGGGTTGAAATTACTGGTAACTGGAAGGATAAGATAGGTGATTTCAATTACTCGGTGGGAGCCAACTTTACCCGTTTGAGAAATGAAGTCCTTGAATTTGGATACGGGAAAGTTGAACAATATACATGGATTACGAAAACTGAAATTGGTGAGCCTTTGGCTATGTTCTATACGATCACGACCGATGGAATCTTCCAAAATGAAGCTGAAGTACTTGCACATAAAAATTCTACAGGCAAGGTAATTCAACCCAAAGCAAAACCGGGTGACATAAGGTACAACGATGTAAATGACGATGGGCAGATTAATAATGACGATCGCGAAATTTGCGGTAATCCATGGCCAAAATTCGAAATTGGACTAAATGGTCAGGCATCCTATAAGAACTTCGATTTCAGCATTGCTGGTTTTGGTTCTTTTGGACAGGACGTATTTAACGGTGCAGCCAGTTGGATGGGTGGTTTTTCTGATAATACCAACCATTTATCAGGATATAAAGGTTGGACACCACAAGATCCTAATACAAATAATCCAAGGGTATTATATGCCGATAACCGGAATGCCCGTGGAGACCAGAACCGTTGGATTGAAAAAGGTTCTTATTTTAAGATCAGGCAAATCACGCTTGGATATACATTCGTCCAACCCATTATCAAAAAAGTATTTGATGAATTACGTGTTTCTGTAACAGGACAAAACCTGATTACATTCACAAATTACAGTGGGCTGGATCCTGAATTTAAAGCGCCAAATATTTGGGTAAAAGGACATGATGACGCTTCGTATCCTTCTCCAAAGTCGGTTGTATTTTCACTTTCTGTTCAATTCTAATTTTTAAATATTATGAAAAAAATATTATTATATAGTTTTCTTGCAGTAATACTGTCATGTGTTTCCTGCAATGAAAAATTAATCGATATTCCTAACCCGAATTCACCGACTACTGAGACTTTCTGGAAGAGTCCCGCAGATGCACAAACCGGATTGGATGCAGTTTATAACATGTTTTATAAATCGGGAAGCTGGAACAGATGGATTTATTTCCGTTATGACTTGACTTCCGACGAAGGTTACAGCCAAAGCCCCTGGAATGAGTTAAAAGAATGGACCCGTTTTATTTATTTTAATTATAATTTCTGGGAAGGCAATGCCTGGATGTGGCGCGACCATTACAAAGCAATTTTCAGGTGCAATCAGGTCTTAACTTATGTTCCTGAAATTGAATTCGCTAATGCGGTAGATAAGGATAAAATTATTGCTCAGGCTAAATTTTTACGTGCATTTTATTATTACAATTTGGCCATCATGTTTGATAATGTCCCAATTGTACTTACTGTATCAAACCCTGGTGACACACCAGAACAAAAAACAGAAGCTGAAGTTTTTGCTCAGGTGATACTCGATTTGCAGGATGCTGTAAAAAGCTTACCCGACCAATGGGGGACCAGCGATCTTGGCCGTCCGACAAAAGGTGCAGCTCTGGCTTTACTGGGTAAAACTTATATGCAAATACACGATTGGCAAAAAGCAAAAGATGCTTTGGCCTGGTTGGTTGAAGGTGCCGGAAAGTCAAATTACAACCTTGTTACAAACTATAAGGATAATTTTAAACACACCACTGAAAACAATTCCGAATCGGTATTTGAAATTCAATTTTCAGACATCAATCCAAATGGAGATGGCGATCAGCCAAATCCAAACGTAGGTTCAAACCGTGCTCAGTTTTT
>JBBRXN010000128.1:0-11773 GCA_038248385.1 Bacteroidales bacterium | reverse complement strand
GGTATTTTTCAAGCAGTTCTTTAAAATCCATGTTTCCTTTCTGATTCGGAAGATTCATATTTGGGGTTCTAAATACTTGTATTTTCTTTGAGATTCAGTTGACTAAATATCCCAATCCTGTTATCAAAGATAAAACATGTTTATATTTGAACCTCGCAGATCGATCAAAATAAAAAATCCAGTAAATCTAAAATTTACTGGATTTTTGTTTGCTTTGGAAGCTAAAACGTGGGCTGTACTGGATTCGAACCAGTGACCCCTACCCTGTCAAGGTAATGCTCTAAACCAACTGAGCTAACAGCCCTTCTTGTGCGACATGTCTGTCGATTGCGAGCCACAAAAATATAAATATTTTGCTTTCTTTCTCGATTCGTGAATAAATCGTCTAAATTTGAGAATTTAGAATCAGAAATCTTTTCGTAGATTATTTTGCGTGAAGGAATTAATCGGTTTTGAGTAATTAATACATTTCAGATGAGGGCAGGAATTCGTTGCATTGCTATACTGTTTTGGTTGTTCTGTTCAGTTTTGGTACCAGGTGCCAAAGCCAGCGACGACACGACCATTAAACTTTACGATGAAACAATTTTTGTGATTTCGAATTTTTCCGGTGTTGATGCCAACCTCAACGAAACCCGTACCATTCAGGAACTTCTTGATCAAAACATCGGCGGGTTCAGGTTTTATCTCGAATGGGAAAAACAACAAAACCAACTCATGATCAAAAAGGCCGATGGATCCTCCATCCCATTCAGGAAAACGATGCAGGAAATCAAGAATTTCATGGACAGCAAGCCAAACAAGATACTGTCTCTTTTTCTTGATTTCAGCACCAATATCAATGAACTTGGTGATATATTCAATGAACTTGGAATCGACCAGTACCTTTATACCTACGATGCAAAGGAAGGTTGGTCGCCGATAAAAACCATGATTGAAGAGAACAAGAGGCTGGTTGTGTTTTCGATGCAGGAACACCGTAACAGTCCGGATTGGCTGCACTATGTATGGAACCACGCTGTTGAACCTTATTTCTCCATCTGGGAAGCCCCTGTTTTCAAGGGTGAATTTCTTAAAGGCGACCCAAAAAACAGTCTCTTGATTTACAATGATTATAATTTTCCTAAAAAAAATGATAGCGCCAATAATCTCAAATACGAAAGCAACCAAAATCCTTATCTGATTGAGCATATTAAAAACACATGGACCAATACAGGCAAAACGCCCAATTTTATCATGCTCGACCGCTACGAAGACTGGATCGTGGGTGTTGTTTCCTATTTGCGGGGATTTAAAATCATCAAAGGAACGGTTACCTACAATGCACAGGTACTCGACTATGTAAACTGGGAAAAGACAAGTAGCCTCACCAGTGGAAAGTATTGCTTCCCGGTTGGTCCGGGTGATAATTTAATTTTAGCGCCTAAGAGTCCGGGATTCCGCTTTACGCCCGAAACAGCCACATTTAACGAACCAAAGGAAAGCCTGGTTCAGCATTTTGTCGGTACATCGGTTGATATTACTGATAATCTGGAAGGTCATTATACGTTTGGGAAAGAAGCACACGACTTCAGCATTAACGGGTTTAACGGGAAACCATTCAATATCCGGTTTTCAAATGACTCAACACGTTCGTCAGTAGCAATATTTGGCGAAAGCAGCTACATCATTCTGCCCGGGGCCGAAGAATTTAAGATGCGGGATCATGATTTTTCGGTGGCTGCATGGGTGAAAATTAAGGAATACCTGCCTAATAAAGCCGATTACTGTATTATCGGTACAAAGAACAATTCCTATCAGCAAGGGATTCACTTGTTGGTAAGAAACAGGAAACCTTACTTTGGATTTTACAACAATGACCTTCAGGGCAAGACGATTCTCGAAGCCGGAAGATGGTATCATTTGGTTTGGAGATACAACAAACTGAGCGGAGAACAGGCTATTTTCCTGAATGGCAAACTTGACAGCCGCTCGCTGGGTCATCCAGCCTACAAAGGACGGGATAATCTCTACATTGGAGTTGCCGGTTTTAACTGGGCTACCTATATGTACGGGGCAATAGATAATCTGAGCATTTGGTCGAGAGCATTGGGCGAGGAAGAAATTTGGGGCATGAGTAAAGAGGTGATCGAAATTGTCCCGATAAAGAATATTTTTATTCTTTATCCGATTTTGTCCAGAAGCCTTTTAGCCTTACTGGCTCTTGCATTTTTGGTCCTGGCCTGGTTAAAGATTCCCTTTCGGAAATTTAAAAAACAGGTTTCGTCAGCCGAAAAGATCCGAAGTATCGAGAGTGCCATTATCAGCAAACCGGAAGCAAATTACATACAGCTTTTTGGCGATTTCAAAGTACTCGACAGAGCGGGTAGCGATATTACCAACCAGTTCACTCCCAAGCTGAAACAATTATTTCTCATCATACTTTTGTATTCTCAACGAAATAAAAACGGTATTTCAACCAAAGAACTAACCGACATTCTCTGGCTGGGACATTCGTCGCAAAGCGCTAAAAACAGCCGTGGTGTGACCATACGCAAACTGCGGCTGATACTCGAATCGCTCGACTTGGTTCAGATCAATTTTCATATCGATCGCTGGTCAATGGCATTTGGGGGTTCTGTTTATTGCGACTATGTCGAATGTCTGAAACTCCTGAAAAGAGAAAAAATTCATGACACTATTTTTAACCTGAATTTTTACCACATTGTTCAGGAAGGCGAAATATTTAAAGGCGAATCTTACGACTGGCTCGACGATTTCAAAGGTTTTATTGGAAACAACATAGTTGATATTCTCCTGAGATTTATTAATGAACTAACCATTGAAAACGACAGCGAATTAATCCTGAAATTAGCCGACCGCGTCCTGGTGACCGATCCGGTAAACGATCAGGCACTGGTCATTAAACTGAAGGTTTTAATCAAACAAAACAATTACAATCTTGCCCGGTTTACTTTCGACCGCTTTTGTGTACTCTATGAAGAGATGTATGGAGAGAAATTTTCAGGCAAATTTGACGAATTGACAGCTGTATGAAAAAACATGTTATTGAGCAGGGTTAATTTTTCAAATATATTTTTTATCTTGCTCAAAATCATTGACTTTATCTTGATTGAAATATTACCGCAGACGAAATATTAACCCGTAATTAACCTTGCCTTAACCCACTTGTAAGCCTCAGTTAAAACGCTGCTAACTCCGTTCTGTTAGCTTTGATAAAAGATTTTAATTCCGGATCAACTCTTTTTACTTCCGGCTTTATAATAAGGATTAATTCAGTTTGATTTTATGAAGGTTTGGAATTCTGTTCAAAAGCTGTTTACTGGCAAAAGGGCATTTGTATGGTTAATTGTTGGAGGCCTGATGGCGGGTTTGCTATTTATACTCGCCGGAAATAAGGCTGTCCATTATACCTCGACTGACGAGTATTGTATGTCGTGCCATGTTCATCCACATGCCGAGCAAAGCTGGAAACTTTCGCCTCATTACGATAACAAAGCCGGTGTAATTGTTCATTGTGCCGAGTGTCACCTTCCGCCAAAGGGACATGGGATGTTGGCCGCGAAAGCCAAACACGGAGCAATAGATTTGTATGGTTACCTATTTAAGGATTCGGCTGATTTCAAATGGGAAGCAAAGCGAACACTTGAAAAAGCAAAGAAATTTACCTACACCGAATCGTGTGTCAATTGTCATCAAAATCTATTTCCGAAAACACTCACTGTTGAGGGTGAAAACGCCCACCTGAATTTCATTACAAGTAAAGTTGAGATTAGCTGCTTGAACTGCCATCTCGATGTTGGGCATTTTGACCCGAATAATAAACACGAGCACAACAAAAATTTCGGAGTTACCGTAACTGTAAATGCCGAAGTTTATACCGAAACAACACCTGTTACCTCATTTGCCAATTTTACTGAAAAAATTCCCGGGACAAGCTTATCGTTCGAAATGGTAGCCATTCCGGGAGGTCAATTCATCATGGGCAGTCCGAAAAAGGAACCTTTGCGGAAGCCTGACGAAGGTCCTGCACATCCGGTAAAACTTTCACGGTTTTTCATGGCAAAAGTGGAGGTAAGCTGGGACGAATACCTTGAATTCTTTAAGGCAACTTCGTCGCAGGGGCGCAAGGAAGCTGAGGAAAACGAAAATGTGGATGCCATCTCAGGCCCGACACCACCATGGGGAGCTCCTGATCAGGGCTGGGGTAAAGGCTCACGTCCGGCCATAACCATGTCATGGAAGGCAGCCAACACCTATTGCAAATGGCTTTCGCAAAAAACAGGTAAGAAATACCGACTTCCAACTGAAGCCGAATGGGAATATGCTTGTCGCGGAGGAAAACAAACTCCTTATTTTTTCGAAGGAAATCCGAAGAAATTTACTTCCGAAGGATTCTTTAGGAAAATATTTGGTCGCGATACAGCTGTTATTCAGTCATATATAGTTTATAAAGAAACCAGTCCTTCCCAAACACAAGAGCCGGAAAAAGTAAAAGAGAATCCGTACGGCCTGAAAAATATGTTGGGCAATGTGTATGAATTCTGTTCCGATTTCTATTCACCAAAAGCCTATTCCGCATATAAAAAGGGAGTCGTAAATCCCAAAGGACCCAAAAGGGGTCAGGAACATGTAATCAGAGGAGGTTCGTTTAAGAGCGATGCCAAAGATGTACGAAGCGCAGCACGCGATTTTACCAAAACCAAGGCATGGTTGGTTACCGATCCTCAAATGCCAAAAAGCATTTGGTGGTATTCCGATTGTGTCGATATCGGTTTCAGGGTAGTGTGCGAAGTTGACGGGAATATTAAATAGAAAAACAGCCAAACATGGAAAATAATAAAGGTTTTAACAGAAGACGATTTCTTGAATCAACCGCTTTGGCCGGTATTGGTTTATTGGGTGCAAGCGCCATGATTTCAGGATGTAAAAAAACCAGGAATGCACAAGAACTTGGGTTACCGCCCATCTTGAAAGCAGCGCCAAAAGGCAAAAAACTGCGGGCCGGATTGGTAGGAGTTGGCAACCGCGGAACCGGAGCAGCTATGAACTTTATCAGTTGTGGCCCCGATTTGCAAATAGTCGCTTTGGCCGATGTTTTTCAGGATAAAATTGATTCGGGTCGTCAGCGTTTTGCTAAACTGAAAATGGATATTCCGGCGGAGAACTGCTTTACCGGTTTTGACGGATACAAAAAATTAATGGCTTTGGCTGATGTGGATGTGGTAATACTGGCAACTCCGCCGCAATTCAGACCCGAACATTTCAAGGAAGCTGTTTTGCAGAACAAACATGTTTTTCTGGAAAAGCCTGTGGCGGTTGATCCGGTTGGAATCCGATCGGTTATTGCCAGCGCCAAAAAAGCACAGGCAGTGGGCTTGAATGTTGTAACCGGCACCCAGCGCCGTCATCAGCAAGACTACATTGAAACCTATCAACAGGTGGCAAACGGCGCCATCGGCAAACCTGTTTCGGCAAGGGCTTTCTGGAACCAAAACCACGTATGGTTCCGTACCCGCGAAGAAGGCTGGGACGATATGACTTACATGATCCGTAACTGGAACAACTTCTGCTGGTTATGCGGCGATCATATTTTGGATACACACGTTCACAACATTGACGTGATCAACTGGTTTTTGGGCCGTCAACCCGAAAGTGCCATCGGTTACGGAGGCCGTGCCCGTCGGTTGACAGGCGACCAGTACGATTTTTTCAGTATCGACTTTGATTATGGCGAAGGTGTTTTTTCGCACAGCATGTGCCGCCAAATCGACAATTGTGCCAACGGAACCGGCGAATTCATCATGGGAACCGAAGGTTACACCAACTGTGCCAATACCATCTGGAATCTGGACGGATCGGTGAAATGGAAATTTGAATATGAGAAAGACGAAAACGGCAATGCAACCGATCATATAAAAATTCCGGCATACATTCAGGAGCACATGCACCTTGTACATGCCATCCGTACCGGTGAATATGTGAATCAGGGGGAGGAAACGGCATTGTCAACGCTAACAGCCATCATGGCGCGCACGGCAGCATACACAGGCAAAAAAGTTACCTGGGAAGAAATTTACAAGTCGGACATGGATCTCGGGCCAAAAGTTATCGAATTTGGTCCGGTTGACATGCAATTTGAAGTACCAATTCCGGGAACAGCGCATAAAGCGTAAAGCCCCATCCCCAACCCTTCCCCGAGAGGGAAGGGAGCAAACCCAACTCCGAAAGGAAGCGGTCAAAAATTAATTATGTATTAGGCCAATGTTTATAAGTGGAAAAATGAATTTAAAGTGAAAATAATCATAAGCCCGTTCTTTCTCCCCTCCTTCGGAGGGGTTGGGGGAGGCTTTAAACTAAAACAATATGGACAACAAAAGCACACGCAGATCTTTTCTGAGAAATTCGCTTTCAGTAGTAGCCGGAACAATTGTTCTCCCGCACATTATCCCAGCTTCGGCAATGGGAATGAATGGGGTGGTTCCTCCAAGCGATCGTATTGTAATGGGATCAATTGGGGTAGGTTCACAGGGAATCAGCAACATGAGGGGTTTCCTTAAATTTAAAGAAGTTCAATACGTTGCAATGTGCGACCTTGACTCCAGTCACCTCGAAAAGGCCTCGGCCATGGTCAACCAATTCTATAAAAATACCGATTGCCGGACACACAAGGATTACCGCGAATTTCTGGAAAAAGAAAAGCTGGATGCCGTCTGTATTTCGGTGCCCGATCATTGGCACAGCATTGCCTACGTTGCCGCAGCCAACAAAAAAATAAATATCTACGGCGAAAAACCATTGGCCAGGACCATTGGCGAAGGGCAGCAGATAGTTAAGGCCGTTCATAAAAACAAAATTACATGGCAAACCGGAAGCTGGCAAAGGTCTGTTTCCAATTTCCACAAAGGGGCCGAATTGGTTTTCAACGGAAGGCTTGGAAAAGTTGATCGTGTTGAAGTTGGTTTGCCTAACGCGACCAAACTGGTGGGTATGCCATCAATAAAACCGATACCTTCCGAACTCGACTGGGATTTCTGGCTGGGATCAGCGCCAAAAGTACCTTACCGCGGTGTCTGTCACTGGAACTGGCGATGGATACTCGATTATTCAGGAGGCCAGTTAACCGACTGGGCAGGTCATCACATCGATATTGCGCACTGGGGTTTGGGTCTCGACCGCACCGGACCGATCGAAATTTCAGGTGAAGGAGTTTATCCGGAT
Source organism: Bacteroidales bacterium (assembly GCA_038248385.1). GTDB lineage: Bacteria > Bacteroidota > Bacteroidia > Bacteroidales > Prolixibacteraceae > Aquipluma. Next base: position 4,552 of record JBBRXN010000128.1, on the reverse strand, counting down.
TCAGGAGAATTGTACAATGTTCCGATGGAATTTGATTTTAACTGCAAATACAAATCCGGGGTTGTGATCCGTGTGGCCAATGCTGCCCGGTTACCTCAGGGAATGGGAGTGACCTGGTATGGCGAAAATGGATGGATTCACGTTGACCGCGGCGACATCATCACAGGCTCGAAACCGGAATTGATTACTGAAGAATTGGGCGCCAACAAAAAGGCATTGTATAAAAGTGACGACCATATTGGCAATTTCCTTGAATGTATTCGAACCCGAAAAGAAACCATTGCTCCGGTTGAGATTGCACATCGCTCCATTTCAGTTGGTTTGCTTGGTGAAATTGCCATGACCACCAAACAGAAAATTCAATGGGATCCGGTGAAGGAACAGATCATTAACAATGCTGAAGCAAGTAAAATGCTGATGAGAAATTTCCGTGAACCATGGAAAATACCGACAATATAATGCCTTCAAATAATTACAAATAGCTTTTCATCCTAAAACCGGGATACTGTTCTAAACCAACCAATGACTGCCAGCGACGGGAAATTAACCTCCCCGAACTGGCAGTTTTTATTATACCAAAGTGAAATATTAATTAATCCAATAGTTTTCATGGTATAATACCGATTGGAGAAGTGTTAGACCAATCGAGTATGCGAAGATTGGTCTAACACTTCTCCAATCGGTATTAAATCGACAGTTTTGACATCTCAGGCAAATTAACCTGAAAATCGTTATATTTAACGGATCAATTTAGATACTGAGGTTATTGAAAGGGAGATAAGGATTATTAAAAAATAACGGCTAAAAACAAACAGATGTTTTCACTCATAATTCCCGTTTATAACGAAGAAGGTCTGATAGAGGAACTGGCTGCCCGATCAATCAAAGCAGTTGAATCATTTACCATTAACTATGAAATTCTGTTTATAAACGACGGAAGTACAGATTCAACGCTTCAGAAATTGATTAAAGTCCGCAAACGTTTTTCAAGGATCAAAATTGTTGATTTGTCGAGAAATTTCGGGCATCAGGCTGCTTTTACCGCCGGGCTCGAAATGGCGCTGGGAAACTATGTGGCCATGATGGATGGTGACCTTCAGGACCCGCCTGAGTTATTGGCCGAAATGTTCCGTAAAATCACAGTGGAAGGATTTGACATTGTAACCGGAAAACGGTTGGGCCGGAAGGGAAAACGGCTTCGGCTGACCACCAACTTATTTCACGCATTTTTTAAGAGTGTTGCCGGACTGGACGATATGGAAAATTCAGGAAATTTTTCGATGTTGAACCGGGCCGCGGTCAATGCTTTGGTACAGATGAAGGAATCCATCCGTTATTTGCCCGGCTTACGTTCATTTATCGGCTTCAATCAGGGATTTGTTGAATATGTAAGGGAAGACCGCCTGAAAGGTGAACCAAAAATGACCATCGGAAAACTGATGTTACTTGGCGCCGATGCCATCTTTTCTTTTTCAAAATTCCCGATTAAAGTATGTCTTTTCCTTGGGCTGATCGGAACCATTGTATTCATGTTTGCCGGAATCTATGTATTGATCGCCAAAATATTCGGATTTGCACTTATTGGCTGGTCTTCAACCGTATTGAGTATTTATTTTCTGGGCTCTATTCAACTGATATTTTTGGGCGTTGTAGGCGAATATGTTTACCGCATCTACAAAGAATCGCAGAACCGTCCCATCTATCTGGTGAAGAAATTTTATGACGCTGAAACTGAATAATGCAGGAAAAAAATCTGAAGAAAATTTTTTGGTTACTTGCACTGGTCATGCTGATCAGTTTAGTGCTGATCAGCCGCGATGCCGGCATTTCGGGCGATGAAGAAGTGCATTACAAGCAGTCGGAAATGGTTTACAGTTACTTCAGCAGCCTGGGTGCCGACAAATCATCGCTCGATACGCCCAAAACCCACCTTCAATACTACGGACAATCATTTGATAATCTGGTCACCATTTTGATCCATTGGTTCGGGATCGAAGATATTTATGGTTTCAGGCACTTGATGAGCAGCATTTCAGGTTGGCTGGCCATTTTGGTAACCGCGTTGTTTGCCGCCTGGTTTTCGGGCTACGGAGCGGCCATTTTTGTTCTGATTCTGTTTGCTGTTTCGCCTGCATTTCTGGGCCATTCTCAAAACAACCTGAAAGACATCCCTTTTGCATTGGCCTATATTTCGAGCGTTTATTTTTCGCTTAAACTTGTTTATACTGAAGGAAAGCCAACCCGGCAAACCATTTTGCTGCTGATTTTAAGCATAGGTTTTGCCATCGGAATACGCATTGGTGGCATCCTGGTCGTTTTTTATCTCGGCCTTTTTATGTTCCTGAAAGTCGTTTCGGATGGAATGAAACAGAAAGGCCTTGATTGGAAGCAACTGAAGAAATTTTTGATCCTTTTTTGCATCATTTCAATTTCAGGATATTTACTTGGCTTGATTACCTGGCCCTATTCACTGCAAAACCCGTTGCTGAATCCATGGAAATCATACCAGGTCATGACGCAGTTTCCGACCACTGTCCGTCAGATTTTCGAAGGCAGGTCCGAATGGTCCGATTTCCTACCCTGGTACTACCTGCCTAAATACATGGCCATTACCATTCCGTTTGTTGTTTTTGCCGGAATAGGCGCTTTCTTTCTGAATACCAAAAGGCATTATTCAGGCAATCAGAAAATGCAGTTGTTGTTGTTGATTTTTACCGTCTTATTCCCGGTTCTGTTTGTCATCCTGAAAGGCTCGAACCTGTATGGGTCGTGGCGGCATTTCCTGTTTGTTTACCCCGGAATTATCCTGATTTCGGCCCTTGGGTTTCATGCGTTATTTGTCAGGTTTAAACATCGGATTGTCCGAATCGCCTCAATCGGATTACTGTTGATTTTGTCTTTCCATCCGGTGAAATTTATGGTGGCCAACCATCCGTTTTATTACCTGTATTACAATCAATTTGTTGGCGGGCTAAAGGGAGCCTACGGAAATTACGAAACCGACTACTATTACCACTCGATGCGCAATGGAGCCGAATGGCTTCAGGAATACCTGAAAGAAAAGCAGGAAAACGACGAAATAATTGTTGGCGGTAATTTCCCTATCCAATGGTATTTCAGGAATAACAAGGCAGTTAAATTTGTGTATTTCACTTACCAGAACCGCAGCCAGTATGACTGGGATTACGCCATTATCGCCAACAGTTACATTCCGCCCTATCAGCTGAAAAATAAAACCTGGCCGCCACAAAATACAATTCATACTATTTTTGCCGATGGAGTTCCGGTTTGTGCAGTAATTGAGCGGGTTACAAAAGACGATCTGGAAGGATTACGGGAGATGGAAAAGGGCGATAACATTAAATCTGCGTACTTATTTCAAAAAGCATTGGCCGCTGACCCTCAAAATGAATGGATCTGTTATAAATTTGCAGCTTCGTTGGCTAATGATGGCAATAAGGAACAGGCAGAACAAATATTGGACAAATGCCTGAAAATGAATCCTGATTTTGAATTGGCACTGATGCTTGCAGGTGATTTGGCCCTGAAGCGGAAAGATGCTGAAAAAGCTGCCGGTTATTTCAGGAAGGTAATTGAGGTGAACAGGAAATATTTTAGCGCATACACAAAGCTGGCCGGAATATACACTGAAACCAACATGGTTGTGGCACGTAAAGTACTGAAAGATTGCCTGAAGATCAATTCGCGTTACAAGCCGGCGCTTCAGGCTTTGGCTGACAGCTATCGGAAGTCGGCGCCCGAAGTGGCTAAAAAATACGATAAAATAATTAATACTTTAAAATAATGATAAAAATTAGAACAATGAAAAAAGCAATCCTGTTAGCCTTATTAGGCATGTTATTTATTGGAGTTCCATCAGCTGTTTATGCCCAGGGAGAAGATTCAGTTGAAGTCATAATCGATGAACCAACAGATACCATTTCAATCGACAATATGGATCCTGTTTATTATGAAGAAGAAGCACCCGAAGAAACATCGAATGGGCTGACCATTGCCCTGATAATTGGTGGTATTGTCATTGTCGGTGGAGGAGCTTCCGTCTATTTCATCCAGAAAAAGAAGAAAAAGGAATAGTTTGACCATTTGCTAAAAGCATAAAAAAAGCTCTTTGGAAACGGGGAGCTTTTTTTATGGCTACTGTTACCGTAAACATAAATGAAGTTGCAAGAAGATAAACCGCAGTTTGAAAAAGTATAACAGAAGTTGCAGTTATATAAATGGCAGTTCAACGAATATATAACATTTTGGAAGTAACAAAAAAGAAGTTTACATTTACGACGGTTCAGGCCAGAAGCTATACCGTGAGGTGACCAATGGCAGTAACCCGACCGTTCATACCGACTACCTGGGAATGTTCGTGCGCGAGAGTACCGGTGGTAGCACCAGTTCATTGAAGTATATTATTACCCCCGAGGGGAGGATTAAAAATACGGGTACCGACGCGGCTCCGGTTTGGAGCTGGGAGTACAACCTAACCGACCATTTGGGCAATGTGAGGGTAGTGTTGAGGCCACACGCCAATCCCGGCTAT
>JBBRXN010000127.1:0-11871 GCA_038248385.1 Bacteroidales bacterium | reverse complement strand
TGAACCGATTTCGATGACTTCTTAAACATTTGATGACTTTTATATTATGCTTGCAAGATACATAAAACAATTGAAATATACAATTAAATATCTGATTATTAATTAATTAAAAATTTATACACTTTTCGGAGTGGACTCAAAATTTCATATTTTTATATTTTATGCTCAAGGGAATTTTGTTGTACACCCGAAAATAAAAGTCAATTTAGTACGATGGGGTTTTGTAAGCATTATTGATAGATTGTTTTAATTCTTTTTGTGTTTTAGTGACTTTGTGGCTGGAAAAACACTTTTCGGATTGTACTCTATTTTGCAGTCGGCAAAAAGAATTGGTTTGTATATATTTGGCCAAAATTTTAAGATTGTGGGCTCATTAAAAAAACTTGCCGGCGAAACTGCCATTTATGGCATGAGCAGTATTGTCGGGCGATTCATCAACTGGTGGCTGGTACCCTATCATTCGCGTATATTTCTTCCTGAAGAATATGGCGTTGTAACGAATTTATATTCGTACATCGCCTTTTTATTGGTGATACTGACCTTCGGCATGGAAACCGGATTTTTCAGATTTGCCAATAAGAGCAACGGTCAGAATGATAAAATTTATTCAACCAGCGCCATTTCATTGTTTGGAAGTTCATTGCTTTTTGTTGCACTGGCCTTTATTTTCTCCGGAAATTTTGCCGGTTTTCTCGATTATCCCAACAGCGAAGCTTACATTAAATGGCTGGCCGTAATTGTAGCGCTTGATGCAGCAACTTCTATTCCATTTGCCAATTTACGCCTCGAAGGAAAAGCGGTCAGGTTTGCCACTTTGAAATTAGTCAATATTTTCTTTAATATTTTCTTCAATGTATTTTTCCTTTCGGTCTGTCCCTATATTCTGAAGTCAAATCCGGACAGTTTTATTCAAACCATTTATCATCCTGAATTTGGCGTGGGTTATGTGTTTATTTCCAATTTATTGGCTTCGGTAATTACGCTGATTATGCTCATTCCTGAAATCAGAAAAATAAAGCCGATTTTTGATTGGCCGCTTTTCAGGGAAATGTTTTGGTACTCCTTCCCTATCCTACTCGTTGGAATTGCGGGAATGATCAACCAGAATATAGATAAAATTTTGATTCCTGAACTGATTCCAGCCAGCCAAAAACCGATGGAACAGCTTGGAATTTACGGAGCAAATTACAAATTAGCCGTACTTATGAACATGTTTATACAGGCTTTTCGGTATTCGTTCGAACCTTTCTTTTTCAGCCATCAAAAAACCAGCAATTCGCGTTTAATTTATGCTCAGGTGATGAAGTATTTCATCATTTTCGGATTGCTGATATTTCTCGGGATCACTCTGTTTATAGATGTATTTAAAATTGTTATCGGTCCCGAATATCATTCAGGTTTAAAAGTGGTTCCGGCAGTTTTGATGGCCAACCTGTTTCTTGGAATTTATTTTAACCTTTCGCTTTGGTACAAACTGTCGGATAAGACATGGATGGGTGCACTCATTGGCGGAATTGGCGCTGTTTTAACCATCGGGTTCAATATTTGGCTAATTCCAACTATGGGCTACATGGGCTCGGCTTATGCTGTGCTGATATGCTTTGTGCTGATGACTGTCATTTCATATATTGTTGGGCAAAAATACTATCGGGTTGACTACGATCTGAAACGGATACTGCTCTATTTTGCTGTCGCTATCGGATTATATTATATCTCCGGATATATAAATATTTCGGCTTCATTACTGAAATACAGCCTTAATATTAGCTTGTTTGCTTCATTTTTGGCAGTCGTATTTTTTGCTGAAAAAAAAGAGATACTAAGTTTTATTAAGCGATAGACCAATAAAATACTTTTTAGTATTATTTTTGAAGTTTATTCATAGAATTATGGAACCATTGAAAATTGCAGTTGCCAGCGATCATGCCGGATTTGAAAGAAAACAAACCGTGCTGAAATACCTTCAGGAACAGGGAATAGAATACAGGGATTTTGGTGCATTTTCTGCCGAAAGCAGCGATTATCCCGACTTTGCGCATCCTTTGGCTAAAGCGGTCAGTAATGGCGAATTTAAATTTGGAATTACCTTGTGCGGCAGCGGAAACGGCATTAACATGACGGCCAACAAACATCAGGGAATACGCTCTGCACTTTGCTGGATGACAGAAATAGCTCAATTGGCACGATTACACAACGATGCCAATATCTGCGCTCTTCCTGCACGGTATATTACTGATGCACAAGCGATAGATATTGTTAAGGTATTTTTGGCTACCGGATTTGAAGGTGGCCGTCATATCAATCGGATCAACAAGATACCCTGTTAGAAATGTCGAAACAAAAGGAAATATTCATACAAAAGTCTGAAGAGATTGCCTTCGATCTGAAGCACCGGGCGACCATTAAGTTTAACATTTCTAAATACGATGTGGCTGTTGCGCGTGGAATGAAACGTTATTCCAATCTTGATTTGGCCAAAACGCGTGCTTCGTACATCAAATCGACGGGCATTAATAATTTGCATGACTATTTAATCGAGTTTGAAAAAAATATTACCTCGAACGGCGCTTCTGTTGTTTGGGCCGAAAATACAGATCAGGCCATTGAGGCTGTTAAGAAAATACTGATTGAAAACAATTCGAAAACGGTGGTTAAAAGCAAATCGATGACCACTGAAGAAATTGATCTGAACGAGCATTTGGAAGAGATTGGAGTTGAGTCGCTTGAAACCGATTTGGGCGAATACATTGTACAGCTTGCAGATGAAAAACCTTACCACATTGTAACACCTTGCATGCACAAATCGCGGCAGGATATCGCCGAACTTTTTACTGAAAAATTTAATACCCCCGAAGGCAGTACTCCCGAATATATTACAGATTTTGTCAGGAAAAAACTACGCGAAAAGTTTACTTTGGCTGATGTGGGAATTACCGGCGCCAATTTTCTGGTGGCCGATGTTGGCGGAATTTGTTTAACCGAAAATGAGGGAAACGCGCTTATGACCGTTTCGTTTCCCAAAATACACATTGTGATTGCCGGAATTGAAAAGATTATTCCACGCATGAAAGACCTTGGCCTGATGTGGCCAATCCTCGCGGCGCACGGAACCGGACAGCAAATTTCAGTCTATAATTCGCTCATTACCGGGCCTAAAAAAGATGGAGAAACTGACGGGCCTGATAAAATGATCGTGATACTTCTGGATAACAAACGTTCATCAATTTACCAAAATGATGACCAGTATGAAGTTCTGAAGTGTATCCGTTGCGGTGCTTGTCTGAACGCCTGCCCGATTTACAGAAACATTGGCGGATATACTTATGATGCCACCTACAGCGGGCCAATAGGTTCAGTAATTACACCGTTTTTCAAAGGATTAAAAGAATACAATCACCTGAGTTCGGCTTGTTCGGTTTGCGGCAAATGTACCGAGGTTTGTCCGGTCAAAATTCCTTTACACCATCAGTTGCTCATTAACCGGCGTGATGCGGTGAGGGCAGGGGCAGGGGGATTTATTTGGAACCAGGGTATGAAAGCCTACGAATTTGCTTTTTCAAAGCGGAGCAGATTGGATTTGGCGGGTGGGAAAACAAAAAATGCTTTTGCTTTGTTTGGTGCCAATGCCCTTGGAGTTAACAAACAACTTCCGAAATTGGCCGATCAATCGTTTAGCAAACAATGGACATCTAAAAAATAAATTTATGCTATCTAATACTTGTAAATACGCAATAAGAGCGCTCATTTATCTGGGAAAGAACTCAGCCGACGGTACAAAAATCGGGATAAAAAAAATTTCTTCTGATCTGACCATACCAACTCCTTTTCTTGGAAAAATTCTTCAGAACCTTGTTAAACAAAAGGTATTGGTTTCGACCAAAGGCCCTAACGGTGGTTTTGGTATGGGAAAAGCTACGCATGAAATTTCGTTGTACGATATCGTTAAGATCGTTGATGGAGAAGACTATTTCAAAAATTGCCTGATTGGCCTTCAACCCTGTTCCACTCACAATGGCATAGAAAAACCATGTCCGGTACATACCCGCTTTTCCCCCATTCGTCTTCAGCTTTTACAGTATTATCAGGAAACAACAATTGCTGAGATATTGGGCGATATGACAGGTTTTGAGGATTTGATCAAATTGTAACAGAGCCTGCTCCGAAAAGTGTTTTTCCAGCCACTAAGACACAAAATTATTCTCATGTAAATAAAAGAATTTAAATTTCTTAGTGTCTTTGAGTCTTAAGTTGCAGGAATGAAATAATGTCGGGTTTTAGGGTCTCCTTAATTTAGATTAACTCACCCCTTCGCATCTGCGATGCTCTTCCCCTCTCTTTAAAAAGAGAGGGGGGAAGTCCGCTTGCGGACTTGGGGTGAGTTTGAAAATACGACAATAAATTGTTCCTATTACTTACTTCCTGAAGATGTGGAAAAATTGTCAACTATTTGGATTAAATTACAGCAATATACGCTTATACGGTTAACGCTCTGATTAGACAATTTAATGGCAGGAATCTACATTCATATCCCCTTTTGCAGAAAGCGATGTCATTATTGCGATTTCTTTAAATCGACCGATTTAAGCCAGAAAGCAAGGTTATTGGCTGGTTTAAAAAAGGAATTGGAAAGTCGGCCTTCAGAATTGACTTCCGAAGCAATTAATACCATTTATTTTGGTGGCGGAACTCCCTCCGTATTGCTCATTGACGAGTTAAAGGACCTGTTAAACATTATCAGGGAAAATTATCCGGTGGCCGAAAATGCCGAAATAACCCTCGAAGCAAATCCCGACGATTTAACACAGGCTAACCTTTCAGCCCTGAAGCAGATCGGATTCAACCGGCTAAGCATGGGCATACAGTCTTTCTCCGAATCCGATTTGAAACTGATGAATCGCCGTCACGGAGTTATGCAGGCCATTCAATCGGTGAAATGGGCGAAAAAAGCGGGTTTTTCAAATATCAGTATCGATCTGATTTATGGTTTGCCCAATCAAACATTGGAAGAGTGGGAGAGGAACGTACGCATTGCGGTTGAGTTGGACGTGCAACACATTTCGGCTTACAATCTGACTTACCACGAAGGAACCGTTTTTTACGATCAGCTTAAAAAGGGAATTCTGAAGGAACTGCCCGATGAGTTGAGCATTCAGCAATTTGAGGTGCTTATAAAAATTTTGAAAGAAGCAGGTTTCGAGCATTACGAGATTTCTAATTTCTGTAAGCCCGGCCTTTATTCGCAGCACAATTCGTCATATTGGAAAAGTCAAAAATACCTTGGAATCGGCCCTTCAGCACATTCGTACGATCTGGTAAGCCGACGATGGAATGTATCTTCAATTTCAAAATACCTGGATGGTCTGGAGAATGATGAAGCCTATTTCGAAGCCGAAATTCTGACCGAGCAAGACCGGTACAACGATTTTATCATTACCGGTTTGCGCACTGTTTGGGGCATCACAACAACCAGTGTTCAGTCTCAGTTTCCAGCCAAATATTTGGTTCATTTTCAGGAAGTAATAGCCAAATATACCAAGTCTGGCATTTTGAAAAATACAAACGGAACGATTACCCTAAGTCAGGAAGGATTGTTTATTTCAGATAAAATCATGGCTGATTTTATGGTAGTTGAATCCTGCTAAATATTGTTAATTGCAATGACTTCATGTTTCATTCAAGGTATAAATCCATATCTTAGCGGCTTGAAAAATTTAAATTTAGTGAACCAGAACCAGAATAAAATGATCGTAAAAATTGTCAATCAGTCCAATAATCCGCTTCCTGAATATAGCACAGTTCATTCTGCCGGAATGGATCTTCGTGCCAATTTAACTGAACCGATAACTTTAAAACCGCTCGAAAGAGCGCTTGTTCCAACAGGTTTGTTTATCGAATTGCCGGTTGGACACGAAGCCCAGATACGCCCAAGAAGCGGATTGGCATTGAAAAAGGGAATCACTGTATTGAATTCTCCCGGAACTATTGATGCCGATTACCGTGGAGAAATCTGTGTGATCCTGATCAATTTATCGAACGAAGAATTTGTGATTCAGCATGGCGAGCGAATTTGCCAGATGGTAATTGCCAGGCATGAACATATTGGATGGGATGTGGTTGAAATATTGGAAGAAACAAAACGTGGCGCCGGTGGTTTTGGACATACCGGGAAAAATTAGAACACATGAAGAAAAAATATCTGCTATATCTTGCTGTTGTTTCAATAATGGCTACCTCTTGCGGAACGGCTCATAAACAGGTGAAATCGGGTGATATATCCAAGCCTGAAACGCAGCAGGCAGCCATTTCGGACGATGATAAAAATGAATTTGAATACACTTTTATCGAAGCTTTGAAGCAAAAAATGATCGGGAACCAACAAGCTGCGGTGACGCTGTTTTCAAAGTGCCTCCAGATCAATCCCAATTCATCAGCTGCAATGTTCGAATTGGCTAAAATTCACAGCGGAAACGGCGATCAAACCAGTTCGGCGCTTTTAATCGAGAAAGCCATCATTCTGAGTCCTGAAAACAAGTGGTACAAGTTATTGCTTGCCCAGATCTATCAGCAGGGAAAACAGTACAAAAAAGCGGCAGATCTCTATCAGCAGCTCAACGCGCTTGATCCTGAAAATCTGGAATACCTGTACATGAACGCAGCGCTGCTTTCTTCAGCCGAGAAGTATGAACTGGCCATTAAAGCTTATGATGAGCTTGAAAAGAAAATTGGCATCAACGATCAGATTTCGGTTGAAAAGCAACAGATTTATCAGGCTGCCGGAAAGAAAAAGGAAGCCTTGGCCGAACTTCAGAAACTGATTGATAATAATCCGAAGGAACCTCGTTATTATGGGTTGATGGCCGATTTTTATCTTTCAGAAAAGGATGAAGCCAACGCCTTGAAATATTACATGAAAATACTGGAAATTGATCCGGAAAACGGTTTTGTACTCTTTTCGCTGACTTCCTTTTACCGCGAAAAAGGCGACAAAGAAAAAGCATGGGAATATGCCCGTAAGGGATTTCAGAATAAATCGGTTGAAGTGGAGACCAAAATTCAGTATTACCTGATGATGACTGCCGATCAGGACAAACCATTTTTTACTGAAGACCAGGTCAACGAATTGGTTGATATTCTGGTGAAAACAAACGGTGATGATTACCGGGTTTATACGGTTTATGCTGAATATCTGATCAGAAAAGGCCAATTGACCGAAGCGCGCGAACAGCTCCGGAAAGTACTCGAAACCCAGAAGGACAATTACCTGATTTGGGAACGGATGATATTAATAAGCAATGATTTACTCGATTTTAAAAGCATTTATACCGATGCTTCAAAAGCCATTGAATTATTCCCAAGTCAACCCATGTTATACGGATTGAAAGCTGTGGCCTGTCTCCAGCTCGAAAAATACACCGAAGCGCTTGATGTTCTGAAAGAAGGAGAACCCTATCTGCTGGATAATAAACCAATGAAAATTCAGTTCGATTTATACAAGGCCGAAGCCAATTATAAATTGGATAGGGTAGAGGAGGCCTTCAAGGCATTTGATGATGTAATCAAACTCGATCCCGAGAACTGGCTGGCCATGAACAATTATGCCTATTATCTTTCGGTTCGGAACGAAAACCTTGAAAAAGCTGAGCAATTAAGCGGAAAAGCAGTCAGGGCAAATCCTGAAAATCCGACCTATCTGGATACTTATGCCTGGGTTTTGTTTATGCGGAATGATTATGCCCTTGCCAAATTTTATATGGAAACAGCCATCAAAAACGGTGGCGATAAAAATGGCGTTATTGTTGAACATTACGGCGATATTTTATTCATGCTGGGGGAAAAGGAAAAGGCCATGGAGCAATGGAAAAATGCTATCGGAAAAGGCGAAGTTTCGAAGTTTTTAAACGACAAAATCAAGCAGGGACGCTATATCGATAAATAATGAAAAGAACAGAAAATACGATACCCGGAAATTCATTTTTATGGATTGTTTTTTTTGCTTTGCTTGGTCTTGTATCCTGTAAAACGGCCCGTGTTATCCCCACTTCAACTGCAATAGTAAAACCAATCAGCACCAATAAGTTGATACGGAATATTGAAAACAATGCATTTGACTACAAATATTTATTTATCAAAAAGATTGCCTGTCAGTTCGATAACGGAAAAACAAAAACTTCATTCAGGGCCAGCATTCAGGCTGAAAACAACAAGCAGATTATTGTGATGCTGACCAAGCTAAACATTCCGGTTGGGCGGCTATGGCTTACTCCCGACAGCGTTAAATTCATCAATTACCTTGAAAACAATTATATTCTCGGCGATTACAGTTACCTGAGTTCATTTCTCAACATGGATATTGATTTTCAAATGGTGAATGCAGTTGTTTCAAGCAATTTATTTTCATTAAAGGATGAATATAACGACAAGGATCATCCCGGCTATGAAACGAGCATTGACTCAGGAATGTATGTGCTGCAATCGGTAAATAAACTGAAAACAGAGAACTCAAAACCTCAAATACGTGAAAAAAAGCCAACCCGCCGATCGAAAAAACTGATTGAGGGGGCTCCCATCCTCCAGAGATTGTATGTCGATCCGCTTACCTTTAAACTCCGGAAAATAACTGTAGCAGATGACTTGAATTCCCGAAATCTGAATATTGAATTTTCTGATTTTGTTGAAGTCAAAAAACAACTGTATCCCGGTGAGCTATTTCTTCATTTTTTAAGTCCTGAAAACAATATGCAATTGCAAATGAAACTGAGTAATTTTTCACTGGACGCAGAGAAGTTTATTCGTTTCAAAGTGCCTGAAAATTTTACACATGTAAACCTTTAACAGGATGAGGATATTATTAATTCTTTCGGCTTTTATGCTTCTTTCAACTCTGGCCAATGGCCAGTCGCTCGACGAATTGCGCAAAAAGAAGGAGAAAACGAACGAGGAGATCAAATACACCAACCGACTTTTAGAGGAAGCAAAAAAGAATGAAAAGAAAACGCTGAACAAATACAATATCCTGAACAAACAAATTGAACTGCGTACCAATCTGATCACCGGGATCAACACTGAAGTCGGGGTTTTGGGCGAGTTTATCGACCAGAATGCCTGGTTAGTGAGTTCGCTGAATGCTGATATGGAAGAACTTAAGAAGGAATACGCCAACATGATTGTATTCGCGCAGAGAAATCAGACCAATTACAGCAAAGTGCTCTTTTTACTTTCATCGAATAGTTTTAATCAGGCTTATAAACGAATGATGTATTTGAGACAATACACTGAATACCGGAAACGACAGGCTGAACTTATTTCATGGATACATGATCTGATAGAGGTAAAAGTGAAAAAATTAGAGCGTCAGAAGACCGAAAAAGTAATTCTTCTTGATAGTAAAAAGAAAGAAGCCGATAAACTAAATCAAGAGAAAAAACAACAGGGACAATACCTTACAAGCCTTCAGGAAAAACAAAGAGATTTTAAAAAGAAACTTCGTGAACAGCAGCAAATAGAGGCGCAGTTAAGTAATGAGATTCAGAAGATAATTGAAGAAGAAGTCAGAAAAGCCAGAGAAAGAGCCAAAGAGAAGGAAAAGCAAACCGGCAAACCAAGTGTTGGCACTTCTTATGAGATGACCCCGGAAGAAAAGCTGGCTTCAGGGCAATTTGAACAGAACAAACGGCGCCTTCCCTGGCCTGTCGATCGGGGAGTGATTACCGACCACTTTGGAATTCATGAACACGCGGTATTAAAAAATATTCAGGTTAAAAACAATGGAGTTGATATTTCGACAGCCCAAGGCTCCACTGCCCGTGCGGTATTCGCCGGTGAAGTGAGCCGGGTATTCATGGTAAGCGGTGGTACCATGGCCGTGATTATCCGACACGGCAAATACCTCACTGTTTACTCCAACCTGGTCAATGTACGGGTCAAATCGGGCGATAAGGTGAGCACAAAGGAAACCATTGGCACAATTGCTACCGACAGCGACGACGGCGATAAAACCGTACTTAAATTCCAAATCTGGAAGGAAAACGTAAAAATGAACCCCGAAGACTGGATTTCGAAGTAAGTCCAGGTTTCAACTCTACAATACTTGCCCTACTCGAAACTGATAACAACGCCATGGGCTTGCAGATGAATAAAGCGTTGAAAAGTTTACTGACCCCTCAATTGACAGAAATGAAAGAAGATCGCGAAGACCGTTTCGCTGAAATTAAACGCAACGTGACCACTGCCCTGAAAGGCCGGGATCCTGAAAAGAAAGCAGCCGCCGAAATCGTGGAAATTTTTCTCCGCCCGTATTGGGATTTCAGCACTAAAGCCATGAATACCCAGACAGGTGTTCTGATTGACTTGTTTGGCAAGTATAAAGCGAACGAACCATTTTTACCACCCTGTTTAAACAAATGGACGAATTGCGTAAAACCTACTCCCGGCTGGCCAACACCAAAAGCAAGGAATCTGAAGCGACCCCGGCCGAAGCAAATTAATACGGCAAGTGCCTTTCACTGCAAGCTTATCCCTGACAGCGTTTCAAAACCCTGTCAGGGATTTTTAGTAATACCGATGTTTTTCTTTATTTTATAGTTATGGTTTTACTTCACAAAGAAATCACAGAGAAGATCATTAAAGCATTCTATAAAGTTTATAATACACTTGGATATGGTTTTTTGGAAAAAGTGTATGAGAATGCAATGGCTATAGAGATTCGCCAAATGGGATTGGAAGTAAAATGCCAATACCCTATTACTGTCTATTACGAAAGCAAAATAGTTGGAGAGTATTTTGCTGACCTTATTGTAAATGATATTGTAGTTATTGAATTAAAAGCATCCAGCTCTCTGCTTGAGGAACATGAATGCCAGTTAATTAATTATCTGAAAGCAACTAAGATAGAACTCGGATTACTTATGAATTTCGGAAAAAATGCAGAGTATAAAAGAAAAGTATTTATGAATAAATTCAAAAAAAGTAAATAGAACGCGGATTAAAACGGGCTTATTTCCGACAAGTCGGAACCGATCTTTTAGACGGGCTGTTGAATGTGCCTAATCTTCCTATTCTTGAATCCGTTTCAATTTATTGAAAGCTAATCCGCATTCAATCCGCGTATATCCGCGTTCTATTCTTTTACTGCTGGCAATGATCGATTACCTGATGGCACAGAATTACAGTGCGAAAATTTGATAATTCAACTATGCATTAATAAGGTTTTTATTTCCTAAATTTAGGCAAATCCACTTTGATTAAGAACTAATCATTCAAATATGGTACAACTAAGGAAACTATTTCACAATGGAAATGACCAGATTGGGATCTATTTTGGATTTGACGAAAATTTGAAGAACAAAGCCAGAAGCATTGGCGCCCGTTGGAGTCAAACCAACAAATGCTGGTATGTGCTTTATAACAAGGAGAATTACAGGCAAATACTTCTTAACTTTGAGGAAGTTGAAATCGAAAAAGATGAAAACAACGAGCGACGCACTGAACCTGCCCTAACCGGGC
The DNA here is from genome assembly GCA_038248385.1 of Bacteroidales bacterium. Taxonomy (GTDB): domain Bacteria; phylum Bacteroidota; class Bacteroidia; order Bacteroidales; family Prolixibacteraceae; genus Aquipluma. The sequence continues at coordinate 369 of JBBRXN010000127.1, read as the reverse complement.
AAGAAATTGTTCACATAGCTGAGGTAATCAGCGAACTTCAGCCTGAAACACAGGCAGAACATAAGGATTCCGATCCTGAATTTGTCAGCAAAATTGTTTTCAAGGGTAATACGGGTAAATATTGGATATTAGCAGTTCCATACAAGGCAGGAATTACGCCCAAATTGATGGACATCAAAGGGGTTTACTGGAACAAGAGCCACAAGGCATTTTTTGTACTGAGACATGTCAATGTAAAAATTAAGGTTGAAGCATTGTTGGGTATTGGTAAAATTTTTCCACCTGAATATTATAACCTTGAAACCGTTGTTTCGAATCCGAATACCTTTATTGAGCTGAACGAATACAGTTTAGATAAAAAGTGGATGA
>JBBRXN010000126.1:0-12096 GCA_038248385.1 Bacteroidales bacterium | reverse complement strand
ACTTGAACGAGTTCTGCTATAAATTCAACCGACGCTATTTCGGCGAAGCAATTTTCGACAGGTTGCTTATTGCTGCCGTCAGTTACAACACCGATTTCAAGTCAAGAATTTACAATAGGTCATCATGCGGATAATCATTTTCTTTTATCTTGATAAAAAGAAATTGGAAAATGTTCGGATATACCTGTTTCCCATACACGTTTAAATACTTCTAAAAAACCTAATTCCTTAGCGCCTGGAAATACTTTTGAAATAGTATTGCCTATTACTTTTTCCTTTGTTAGATTATCAATTTTTGCAGCGGCAGAATTAAAATTTTTAAAACAAAAATCAGCTCCGTTATCAACTGACTCAAATATAGCTACACCACTACTCATATTTTCAAATAGTTGCCTAAACAACTCTTCGCTTTCGGTTAGTGCTTGTCCTGCTTTTTTTTGGTCAGTTATATCTTCAAAAGTAGTAACAACCTGATATGGTTCAACTTCATTGTTTTTGAATTTTGGGAAAGAGCTAATGTTTAAAATTGTATGTGAGTTATTTAGAGGATTAAAAACACACATTTTTGCATTATGAATAGCTTGTCCGGTTTTTAACGTAATCATAGCAGGATGTTCTTCACCAGGATAATCTCTTCCGTCTTCATGAGTCGATTTCCAGCGGGAGTCAATAGATTTTAGTCCTTGCATTTGATTTAAAGATATGCCAAGTATTCGTTCCGCAGCTTTGTTTGCATGAATTATTTTTCCTGTAGCATTTTGATAAACAATACCCAGAGTGGTATTTTCAAATAAGAAACGGTATTTTTCTTCGCTTTCTTTTAATGCAAGTTCTGTCTCTTTTCGTTGCGTAATATCTCTGCCTATTCCAATAATCCCAACAATTTCATTATTCTCATTTTTCAAAGGCGATAAAGATGTTTGATAATAAACTGCCTTTTCATGTATTTTAGCACTCCATTCGTAAACTAGAGGCTCTCCTTTAAGCACTTTTTCATTTGCCTCTTCATGTATTTTTGAACCTTCTCCCAGTATCTCTTTTCCAGTTCTCCCTAGAAGATCAGATGCTACCATTCCTGATTTTTTATACCAATCGCCAAATACGCCTGTATGCCTTTGTTCTAAATCTAAGGTAAAAACAATATCAGATGTTGAATTTATATAAATCCTCAGTCTCTCTTCACTTTCTTCGGCTTTTTCTTTTTCTTTTCTTAATTCATCCGCACGTTTTTCTTTTTCTCCATTTTGGAAGAATAGCTCTGTATTGGCGGCTTTCAACTTAATTTCTGCCTGTTTGCGTTCTTCCAAACTATATAATAAGCGTTTATTCTTGGTAATCAGCTCGTATTTTTGGGTAGCATCTTTTAATAGTTTACTTAACTCTTCAGGATTCCAGGGTTTTGTTATGTATCGATATATCTGACCTTCGTTTATGGCTCCAATAACTGCTTCTATATCAGAATAACCCGACAGCATAATTTTAATAGCATCAGGATACTTCTCTTTAATTGTAATGAAAAAATCTAAACCCGTCATTACAGGCATACGTTGATCAGAAATCACAAGCTGAATATTGTTATTTTCCATTACGGACATAGCATCCTGTGCACTACTTGCAGTAAAGACATTGTATTCTTTACGAAATTGCCTGAATAAGCTTTTCGTAATTTCGATTTCATCATCAATTATCAGTAAGTTATAGATATCTGTATTCATGACTTAAAAGTTATTTTGAGGATTCTTCAACACAAATTTAAATAAATCTTTGCTTCATCTTCGTTTTGAAAAGAAGATCTCGTGTTTAGAATTTCAACCTGATTTTTAAGTTCAGCAATCTGATTTTCTAATTCTTGATATGTTGATTTATCATTCATTTAACCATTCAGTTTTTAATCTGACTAATGGTAAATGTACAAATTTTTTAAGAAACAAATTTTTAAGAAATTACCCGTTTTATTTTAAACTCAACTGGGTTTCAGAATTGGAAAAATGCATATAACTATATTACAAATAATCCTTTATCTATAATACTCTCTTCATTTTCTTTTTCAGGACGAAACTTCCATAAACTCAACAGGCGATCCGTTGTGTACGATAAATGCCACACGAACTCCTTCGCCGGGCGAAAAAATTTCAACAAGTATTTCTTTTCCAACCAAAGCTTCTTCCATATTATCAACTAAATAGGCAACATGTGCAACTGTCTGGAATAGTTCAGGCATGGGGCTATCTTCATCACACTTGATGTATTCAACACCAAACTCGTCGTTCGCGAAATCGGTAAAATGAATTTTCCCCGGAGCGTAAAAACCATCCCATTTTTTTTCTTCAGTTGTTGGGATTCCAATATGACTAAATGGATATTTCATGTGTTTGTAGTTTATATTAATGATTGTTAGTTTCTATTTGAAAGGACTGATCTGAAATTCAAAATCATACACACCTGATTTCAGGCAATATTGTGGCAACCGATTTGATAAAGTTCCACCAACACCAGACTGAATCAGATCAATATTCAAGGTATAAAACCCCTGGCGATTCAGATCAAAAGGATGTTTCGCCTTGTTAATATTTTCAGCAGAAAAAGGCCATACAGAGAATGCAATCAATGGCTTTCCGGTAATCATCAATCCTGATTTATTGTTTTCTGAACTGAATTTCGCCCAGCGGGTATCGGTATGATTTCCATTTTCTTGTGGAACCGCGTAATTATAAAACAGGTCATCAGTTTTGGTACTGAATTCATCAACTTCTGCTCCACGTTTCCGATCTGAGTAGTTTTCCCATGGACCGTTCCCATAATAGGAAGTATTGGTGTATGTTGATGGAATACCCATGGTTAATCCAACACGGATAAGATCCGGAAGACTTTTATCAGCATTCAGACTAAACTTCACATCAATAGTACCATCATTGAAAACGATATACGTCGTATTCATTTGAATTTTATCTTCGAATTTTTGCTTCACCACAACGGTTGCACTTTTCTCGCTTTTGGAGCTTAGTTCAACAGAACTTGTTTCCAATTCAGTCATTACTTTATTCCAGAACTGATTGGATTCGTGCATGTATCGCGTATTCGCTCCCCGAATATCATTATCAATTGAAGGACGAGTAAAGTTTGGTTTTAAAGATGTTGGCAATTGTTCTATCCCTTTTATTTTATAGGATATTAATTCTCCTGAAGTCTTAAAAAAATTGACCGAAAAATCTTTTCCGATGATCTCAATTCCTGAATCAGAATCTTTTGTCGATATGGTTTCTTTTGAGACCGATTCATAAGCAGACAATTCTTTTCGGGCCTTCAGCAGAATTTGATCTTTTGCTACTTCAAAACCTTTTTTGCACCACAATCGATCAGTTTTTTCGTTAAGACTCAAATGAAGCCAATATTCAGCCTGATCGTTAAAATTCACTTTTTTGAATGGAACTTCCACAATTGAAGATGCACCGGCAGCAATATCCTGATCAGACAACTGACCATTTTGAATTTCATTGCCATTTTCTGAAAGTGACCAGCGAATTTCATACTTGTTCAGGTTCGTAAATGCAAACCGGTTAATAATCCGGATTTTTCCGGATTTAACATTGGCAGCCTCAAAAACTACCGGTTGAAATACATATTTACATTCCCATGCATGTGGGTTTGGACTTCGGTCGGCTGCAAAAACACCATTCAGACAGAAATTCTGATCGTTGGGGATGTCGCCAAAATCGCCTCCATAAGCAAAAAACTTATTTCCTTTGGAATCCGTTTTCTCCAATCCCTGATCAATCATATCCCAGATATAACCTCCAATCAGATTTGGCCTTGCTCTAATTTCGTCCCAAAACTCGCCCAATCCACCAATTGAATTTCCCATGGCGTGCAAATATTCGCACATAATAATCGGGCGTTTAATATGTGGACTGTTCGACATATTGACCAATTGACTTAAATCAGGATACATGCGGCTGACCACATCAACATAATCCTTATCATCAGGGTTGGCCATCGAAGGCCATTTGGTAACTTCATAGCCAACCAAATCACCTTCAATGTAAGCAGGATCGTTCGGATCACCTTGTGCGCCTTCATAATGAATAAACCGTGAAGGATCAAAATCGCGAATCCAAGCCGCAGATGCTGAGAAAGCCGGACCTGTTCCTGATTCATTTCCCAATGACCATGAAATGATACTGGGATTGTTTTTATCGCGTTCGACCATGCGTATGGTTCGACTCAGAATTGCAGCAGGCCAGGTTGGACTTTGTGGAATAAAACCTCCTAAATGATGGCATTCGATGTTTGCTTCACCCATGACATAAATCCCATATTGGTCGCAAAGCTCAAGGAAATAAGGATCATTGGGGTAATGAGAAGTACGAACCGCATTAAAATTAAACTGCTTCATCAGTTCCACATCCTTGCGCATGTCGTCGCGGGTTAACGCTTTGCCTCGTGTCGGATGATGATCATGACGGTTTACTCCCATTATTTCGACTGACTTGCCATTGATGAGCAACTCATTATTTTTACTGAATTCAATCTTCCGGAAACCAATATTCTGACTTCGGGATTCAACGACTTCACCTTTCGGATTAGTTACCGTAAATACTAATTTATACAAATACGGATCTTCGGCCGACCATTTATGTGGACAACGAATATTTGCTTCCATAAATGCCCATTTGGTAATGTCGCGTGCCGGCCAGCGTTCCAGATAAACTTTTTTTACAGAAGTTTGAAGTGAGGAATCTAACACCTGATTTTTTTCCGCATCATACAACATCGCCGAAATCTTCCAGCCATCGAGGTTTTCAGCATCTTTCTTCACCCAAACATTTGGACGAATTTCAAGTTTAGCATCCTGAAGGTTCGCATCAAATCTGGTGCGGACAAAAAAGTCGTTCAGCGAAATTTTAGGTTGAGCCATGAGCAGAACTTCGCGATGAATACCACTCAATCTCCACATGTCCTGATCTTCAAGATAACTTCCGTCGCTCCATCGAAAAACCTGCACTGCCACTCTATTTTTTCCAACTTGAAGAAAATCGGTAATATCAAACTCAGCAGGTAAACAACTGTCCTGACTGTACCCAACTTCTTTCCCGTTTACCCAAACATAAAATGCAGAAGTTACTCCGCCAAAATGTAAAATAATTGACTGATCAGCCCATTCCGAAGGAATTTCAAAATCGCGGTAATAGCTGCCAACCGGATTGTCGCGATAAATTTTGGGTGGTCGGGGTGGTTGTGGCCCTTTCCAGTCCGATTTAATTTTAGAATCTAAAATATGTGGAGTAAACGGATAAACAATATTCGTATAAATGGGTTGTCCATACCCTTTTAGTTCCCAGCTTGAAGGAACTTCGATATCATTCCAACCTTTACCTGTAAAATCGGTGGCCATGAAATTGACTGGACGATCTTCTGATTTTTCAACAAAATTAAACTTCCAGATTCCATTTAGTGATTTCATTCGAGCCATATCCCGATTCCCGTCTAATGCATCTTTTGCATTCGAAAAAGAATAGCTTGGAACCCGGGCATTCATCTTATTTTTCTCGAATACCATTTCATTTTCCCAATCGTTTTGTGCCAAAGAGAATTGACATATAGAAATTAGAATCAGACTAAGAAACAGAAGTTTATTCCTCATTTTATTGAATCTTTATAGTAAAGTTTTTAACGAACAACTCTTCCGGATGCTGAACCACCCATTAAGGCTTCAACTTCAGGTCTGGAAACGTAATTGAAATCACCATTAATTGAATGGCATAAACATGAAGAAGCTATGGCAAACCGAATGGCATCCTGTGGTTCCGCCAATTCCGGAGTATTCAGCGCAAATACCAAAGCCGCACCAAACGAATCGCCTCCACCAACACGATCAATTATATTTTTTATTTCGTAAGGTGTGTAATTTCCATCAGTTAAAGGTGCAAAATGCGATAGTCCGGTGCTTGCATCATACAACATTGCTCCCCAATTATTGTGAGTAGCCGAATGGCTTTCGCGCAAAGTAATGGCCACTTTCTGCACATTCGGAAACTGACGAACGATTTCTTTAGCCACATCGGTATATTTATCGACATCGAGTTTTCCTCCTTCGACATTCGAATTTCCGGCCGAAATACCCAAAACATCATGTGCGTCTTCTTCATTTGCAATTACTACATCAACATAAGGAAGAATATCGTTCATCGTTTTGCGGGCAAGATCACTGGCTGAAGTCCCAGGTTTCCACTGCCATAATTTTTTCCTGAAATTCAAATCACAGGATACGGTCAAATCCTTTTCTTTTGCAGTCCGAACCGCAACTTCAGTCGCAAGTGCTGAAATTTCAGATAAAGAAGGAGTTATTCCGGTAGTATGCAACCAATTCGCTCCGGAAAAAATATCTTCCCAGTCGTAAGCATCACCTTTTGTAAGCGAAACCGACGAATAATCGCGGTCGTACATCACCTTACTTGGGCGTTGATTGGCGCCTCGTTCGACAAAATACAATCCAAATCGTCCGTATTTTACGATTTTCACACCCGACACATCGATGTTTATTCCTTTTAGCACAGGCAGACAGGCTTCGGTCATTTCGTTATCAGGCAATGCCGTTACAAATTTCACATTCCCTCCCAACAAAGCAATTGATGCAGCCACATTTGCTTCTGCTCCGGCAAAAGTCATATCCAGTTTTCCCGGCATACTTTGACGGAATCGTTGAAAATTTTCAGGACATAAACGTCCCATTATTTCTCCAAAGGTTACAATTGTTTTCATTTTTTATATTTTCAGGAATCCAGCTATAAATTACTGAATTCAATGTTTCGTTACTTCTCTCTGATTGATTTAATTAAATTTCTGATTTCCTTCGCATTGGTTTCAATGGCATCCCAATTCTCAGTTTGAATGAGTTGGCGATTAGCAACCCACGAACCTCCAATTGCAGTAATCAATGAGGATTCCAGATAATTCCGCGCATTGCTCATATTGCAACCCCCAAGAGGAATAAACTTCAGGCCCAAATACTGATAAGGAGCGACCATATCTTTTAAATTTGCTATTCCACCTGAAGTTTCAGCAGGGAAATATTTCAAGATCCGACATCCTAGTTCCACCGCAATTTCAATTTCGCTTGGAGTCATAATACCTGGAGCAAATGACAAACCTTGCTTAATTGCTTCGGCAATAACTTTAGGATTACAGCCCGGAGCAACAGCAAAATCAGCTCCTAAATCGGCTACTGCTTTTACTTGTTCAACGGTCAGCACAGTTCCGAAACCTAAAGCCATTTCAGGCACTTCCTTTCGAATGGCACGAGCCGCATCCAGAGCAACTGGTGTCCGGAGTGTCAGCTCAATAGCATCTACACCACCTTTTAGAAGGGCTTTTGCCGTTGGTACAGCATGTTTTAAATCGTCGATAATTAAAACTGCGATGATTCCGGCATCGTCAATACGTTGAATAATTTCAGGCGTCATCGCCTGTTGTGATATCGGTTGCATAATTTTATATTCTGATCGTGATACGTTTCTTTTCCAAATAATCGCCCAGAGCCAAATGAGAACAATCGTGTCCCAATCCGCTTTCTTTTACGCCACCGTGTGGCAAATAAATCGCATATTTAAATCCGTTGACATGCACTTCACCAACTTCGAGTTCGGCACTAAATTTTTGAATACGGCTCAAATCTTTGGTGTATAAATAACTCGACAAACCGACTTCACAATCGTTTGCCATATCGAGAACTTCTTCTTCAGTTTTAAACTTATAAATAGCAGATAGCGGACCAAAAATCTCTTCTTTGAATATGGTCATAGTTCGGTTGACACCAGTAAATACAGTTGGTTCGTAAAAATATCCTTTAGGTTTATCGGCAGGAATTTTACCTCCACATTCCAGTTTCGCACCTTCTTGAAGAGTGGTTTCAACCAGTTTCATTACTCTGTCGCGCGATCGTTTATCGACAATTGGTCCCATACCAATATTCGGGTCGTTGCCAAAACCGAGTTCCAGTTTTTTAGCTTTTTCAACAAAACGACTGACAAACTCCTCATAAATATTTTCGTGAACAAAAATCCGGTTTGGAGAAACACAAACCTGACCGCAATTCCCGAATTTCAGAGCAGACAAGTCGTTAACTGCCTGACTCAAATTGGCATCATCGAAAACAATAGCCGGGGCATTTCCACCCAATTCCATGCTGAAATGTTTGATCGATGTGGCAGCTTGTTGCATAGCCATTCTTCCTGAAACAGAAGAACCGATCATGGTAATTACTCGTGGTATTTTGCTTGAAGAAAGTGTCAAAGCGACTTCTTCATTCGATCCTGCAATGATATTGACAACGCCTTTCGGGAAGTTAATACTTGCCATAATTTCACCAATCAAATAGGCTGAAAGAGGTGCATTTGCAGAAGGTTTTAAGATCAGAGTGCATCCGGCAGCTAATGCCGGCCCAATTTTGAAGCCCAAATTGAGGAGCGGAAAATTCCAGGCCAGATACCCAACTGCAACTCCGGCAGGTTGCGAAATAATCTGATGAGCATGAGTTCCATCCGGATCAGGAATAATTTCATCACGACGGTGAAGCATTTCCTGAGGATACCATTCCAGCGCATTAATTACAGTATCGTAATCTTCCATAGCCTGGTTGTAGGTCTTTCCCATTTCGTACATCACCGATTCACGAATTTCGTGTTCCTGAAGTTTAACGGCATCGCGCAATTTATCCATCCACATTTTGCGGGTAGTTAAACTCATTTTCGACCATTTCTTAAAGGCTGCCTGTGCGGCGTCAAGAGCTAATTCAGCATCTTTCTTTCCACCCCAGGCAATCTCTGCCACCACTTCTTCAGTTCCGGGGCAAACAACCTGATGAATTTTCTTATCCGCAGAATCGACTAATTCTCCGTTGATGTATAATTTTTTATATCCGAATTTCATATCTTATTCTTTTAGAGTGTATTTATGCAAGGCTTCTTCATTTAGTTCAAATCCTAATCCTGGCTTGTCGCTTAATTTAATTAATCCATTTTCAGCTACCATGTCGGTTTGTGTCAATTCTTCTCTCAGGCCATTTTCAGTTCGATCATACTCAATAAATGCATCAGGTGTTCTCAAACGTCCGGGTAAAATATCCAAATTACCTACAAAATGTAAGGCTGCAGAAATAGCAATTCCAGTACCCCAGGTATGAGGAACTACTTCAACGCCATAAACTGAAGCTAATGATGCAATTCGTTTTGCTTCGGTAAGACCACCAGTGGCACAAATATCAGGCTGAATAATGTCAACTGAATTTGACTTTAATAAGGTTTGAAATCCAAAACGCAGGTATTCACATTCACCTCCAGCAATAGGAATGGTAGTTTTGGTTCTAAGTTCAGCATACTGGTCGTAATATTCAGGAGAAATTGGCTCCTCGAACCAACCAATATTATATTTTTCAACAGCATTTGACAATTCCACCGCTTCACGCAGATTATAAGCATGATTTGCATCTATCATCAACTTAATATCCGGACCAATCGCTTCTCTAACCGATTTTACATACTCAATATCCACCTCGATTCCGAGTCCAACTTTCATTTTCATTGCTTTAAACCCAAGCTCAACATAAAGTTTAGCCTCCTCAACAAGTTTATCGCATAAGTTTCCACCATGAGTATAATACAATCCAGTAGCGTAAGGAGTGATCGTATCACGCTTTTTTCCACCCAGCAAGAGATGAACCGGCTGCTCCAAAATTTTGCCTTTCAAGTCCCACAATGCTACATCGATCGCGCTGATTGCAGAAACAAGGATACCTCTTCGGGCATAATCCAGAGTCCGACGGTACATGATACTCCAAATTGTTTCTGTTTCCAGGGGATTCATTCCGACAATAAACTGAGTTAAATGTTGAACACCGGCCCGAATCACTCCGGCGGGTCCATAACCTTCACCCCAACCTACATGTCCGGTATCTGATGTTACCTTAACAATGCAAATACGTCTTTCCGAATATTCCCATTGAGAGAAATAAAAGCTTTCCTTCAATTTATCAGAAAGAATAAAGCTTTCAATCGATTTTATTTTCATTTCTTCTAGTTTTACAGGAAGTATTGCAAGCTCAACTATTGAGAATCACTCAGAATTCTACCTGTTTATTTTTTATTTTAATTCTTGATTTATACTACTCCATTCGAATAACCCAATACCAAAGTGGCAATGATAAGTACCAATAATCCGGCCAGTAAGATGTTGAATGGTTTTTTAGCACCTTCCCATTCTTTATTCATGTATGCCCAAACATTGCTAACAATCAGCGAAACGCCCAGTAAAATTGGCCAACCGATTACTGGTCCCATATTTCCCATCAGGGTAGCTCCCTGACCGTATATTCCCAATGCGCCAAACCAAAACAAGCCGGCTGCAATAGCCCACGTATATGCTTTACCTGCATTTGGTACAGAAAAAGAATTCCAGGTTTTATTTTTGAAAAGTAAAACAACAGCGTATCCTGCATTCATGGTGTAAGCACCTATCAAGACGACCACCCAAATAGCCAAACTACTGTTGCGCGAAATAACACCGGCAGCTTCAGCAGATTGTCCAACTGGTTGTGCATTTACAAAACCCACATTTAATAGAGCGGATAATACCCCACTGATAATTGCAATGATTAAACCTGTTTTAAGATTAATTTCCGATTTTCCTTCCTGAATGATTTTATCACGTTTTATTCCGGCATAAGCTGTAATTGCAACTCCAACCAACATGATAGCCACACCGGCAATTACATATGGGAAAGCGGGTAAACCGGCGGCATTTTCCAACTGAAAGAAAGGGATTAAACTACCTACGGCAGAGCACACTCCCATTACAATTCCATAAGTCAGGGAAATTCCGATGTATGGAATACTTTTTCCAAACATGATACCACCAATACCCCATAGAAAACCAAATAACATTCCGATCCAGATTGCTGATGCAGGAGCTGCAGCAATAATTGAGAACAAATCAGGTACGACCAGTAATGCCCATGCCAGGGGGAAAAGTAACATTGCTACTGAGGCGTGAACCAACCACCAGGCTTCCCATTTTAGAGGAGCCATAAACTTCATGCCCAGACCAAATGATCCTTGAAAGATACTAGCAAACAATACTAATGCGAGAGGTAAAAATGCAAATTCCATAGCTGTATAATTTTATATACAAATAAAGAGGAATTCTCAGGCTTTTTATTGGTGTATTTTATCCTTTGGTTGCACTATTTTACCCTAAAATCATTCGAAATAACGTTTATGCTTATTCTAACAACTTATAGTTAAATAACTTTTCTTTTAGGATTAAATAATTACGTTTCAATTTAAATAGCTGGTGACTTATCCAATAATTGATAAAATATCCATTGCAATGTAACCATAGATAACTTTTACACTCCAACTTACCACCGTTTTTGCCTTCTCCTTTTCTTTAACAACCGTTTTCTCCAATCATGACCATTTCTATTTGAATAGTTTGTAACCAAACTAAGCAAAATCAAAAAACATTCTGCTTGCCTTATCATGATATAAATGATCAGATTTTTTCAAATCATGTTTATTTTGGGTATTCGAATTAAGCCGTTAAAATTCCTTCATTTTCCCCATCGACTCATAAAACATCGGTTGTTCTTCAAATTCCACCATTTTTATCGGATGCCGAATTGGATTTCCTTGTCCGTCAGTAACAAATACTAAATGTCCTTTATTGGCAGGTTTTATTTCTGTATGAAACAGCCTAAGTGCATCATTATACATTTGTTTGCTGGTTATAAACTCCATCCGATTGAGCTCCGTGAACAGACTTTCTATGTTTTGTTTCAGGTTTTTGCTTTACGCTGTAAACTTCAGGTTAATCTTTTCATTTGGCTCATCATTGGTAAGCTGGTATGTTTGTTCCAATCCTTTGATGAATTTTCGAACTTTCTCTTTTTCAAAATTATCCTTAATCTTCTTGCCAGTTTGCTTGTCAATCCGAGTTGAAACGATATGAAAATGTACCCGATCAATATCGGCATGTTTGTAAACGAAGTAAGGCTGGCTTCCATAACCCAAATGTTCCATCAAACGATTTATTTCGGTTCTGATT
>JBBRXN010000125.1:0-12186 GCA_038248385.1 Bacteroidales bacterium | reverse complement strand
TCGGATTTGGTTCTGTGTTGAATCAACCGAGCTCGCCCTATGCTCTCAGGCAGAAAAAAAGGCAGAAAATGCGGATATATGGCGCTCCACACAGCCAGACAGTAGCCACTATGCAGCCAATTAGCAGCCACCTTTCTGCCAGTTAGCACGCTCTATTCTGCCAATTAGCAGCCACCACAGTGACACACAATAGCCACCACAGTGAATGTCAGGATCAGTCCTTACTTTATGCAATTAGTCCTGAATTTGGCAGAAAAACCGAAGGAGTCCTTGGTATGCGAAGCAAAGTAAACACTCATCAACTTATCAGGAAAAATGTTGAATTTTATGCTCGGATGAAAGGAGAGAAAATAAAATTTAGCAGAAACCTGATGTGTTGATTCCATATCAAATCAGAAAGCTGATCCGAAGGATGTGCTGGCTGATGGGGTTTCCTCTGTTGTCAGTCCTGTGATTTGGCAAGGCCTGTGTTCGGTGTTAACGGATTCAGGGAGTTAAAACAGAACTTAGGCGTGTGGCGATGAAGATTGTTTGGTGAACGAATGAATTAGCGTGAAATGCAGCTATCCATTAGGGGGATAGCGGGAATGACGGGCGTTTGAAATGAGTGAGCCGTACGTTCTGCAATCGCATGGGCTTTCGGTTTCCTTTTTGGTCATACGGCAATCTATCCTGAATTCATCAACTAACCTGACTAAGGAGAGATGGGTTGAAACCTTATCCAAATCATTTAACTCAAATGAAGGATGAGTTAAATGATTGGGTTCAGTCCTGGTGTTTGAGTATATTAAACGTTTTTCCAATTAAAGAACAAATTGGCCGATCCTAAACGAATTGACCTGAACGAAAGTAAAGGGAAAGTTATGAAGGGATTGGTGAGTTGGGTGAGGAAAATAAAAAGAAAGAGTTTGTGTTTAATCATTTTTGTTTGAACCATGTTTTGCCTATCCTAACCGTGTATAAAAAACTTTGTGTATTTCGTTGAGAATAGTCTTCTCTAAAGAAATTGGGGCCACCTTCCAAGTGAAGTGTGAAGCCTTTAGGTCCGGTGAACTGAAGTCCAATAGGAATATAACCTCCAATCTGACTTCCATAGATATTAAATAAGCTGCTGATATCTACTTCCGTAAGCAGACAAACCTGTCCACCAGTATATAGTGACAGACGACTGACTTTAAAAGGATAATAATTAAATCCAACATGTGAATTAAACCCCATACCGACACCAGCATTCCAGGATAAATTCTTTGACAGATAACGATTATAATAGGCCCCTAATACTTCAGGACCAAAAAGTTGAAATGAAAGGCTTCTCGTTCCTTTTGTGAATTCAGGAGCATTCTGTGACATTATGTCCTTTGTCAAAAAGACAATTAAAATCAAAAAAAGTAATAATGTTTTCATAATAATTATCGTTAGGAACGACAAGCAAATTTAGTTTCATTTAGAACAATTCTAAATAGTCAAAAGTTTAGATCCTCGGGCTCACGAATGTTGAGCCACCAACCTTATACAAAATTGTTCCGTATTTGGTCCAGAACCGTTTATCCACCGCATCCCCGAAGTGGGTTGCTTTTTCCGGCAGGATGGAATCCCGACGTTCCGATGATTTATCCTTTGCAAATTTCCCTTTCTTTTCGATTACCCTGGTATTGTTCATCGAAATAATGGTGAACTTACAATTCCGGCCATTGATAATGATTTTTTTGTACTGAGATCATTGCCAGTTTATTCAGTTGTCTCATAATGGATTTTGGCTTTTTTACTGATTGTCCCTAATTCATTTAAGGTATTTAAAACTATTATTTCTAATTTATTGAAAATCTCATTACCGAAATCCAGTGGATCCTTTATCCCATTGCTGTAGAAGTCCTTTTTGATGGTTTCGTATTGCCATGAGTTTTCATCAAGCCGAAACCTTTCCTGAAACTTTGCGATACTATGATAGGGAGGTAACCCCAAGGGCACATATACCCCAACGAAAGATCGCATCAGACATTTGGCCATGTCTTCAAACTGTTTGCCGAAAGCAACCATATCCGTTTGGGCTAACTCCGAGCCATAGCGGTAGAAATCATGTTGTAGTATGTATCCCTTGGTATTTCGAATATTTTGAATTTGGTTTATTTGGAGTTGAATTCAACGCATCCGCTGAAGTCATAAGATGATCAACAGAAACGAAATCTTTTTTATCCTGGCAAATCAGGTGGTAGTTTTATCCTAACATCGTTTTAATCGGCTTTTTTGCGTATCAAAACGCCAAAATCGGGTTATTCTTGATTTTAACCTCCTGTTTCTGCGTACAATTCCCAAGAAGTATCCATAAACATTGAATGATTTTTCGGTCGTATGACCGGTAACTTTAAACCGAAAGTAGGTGGTCAATTTTACTGTTTTTTCCAGCCGTGAAATAATAGCAGAATTTATAGCAGAATCTTTTAAATTGCATAGGTGTTCATTAGTCAATTGATACCTTTTTTAATGCTTTTCTATTTCATATTTCCGTAAAAATTGCTCTTTTTTCTGCTCAAATACATAGTAGATGGTTGAATTTTGTTTCATGACTAAGCATAAGCCGATAAAAGTTGGTGCACTGGCTTAGACCGTTTTCTATCCATGAATTCAATTACCTCTTTTTCAGAAAAGATATACCTTCTGCCGAGGCGACTTCCACCAATCTCAGGGCGAAGTTTGCGGAAGGTGTTAACTGGAAGTCTTAAAAATTCGGCGGCTTCAATAAAATCATAATTCTTTGTGTTCATAGTTTTGTTATTAATAATGAATAATTGGTATTATTTACTTTATTCAACAAAACTACTTGATTATGAGCGACATGCAATCAATAAAATTGCAGTTATTTATACAAAAGAATCTTGTATTAACAAAATATATACATTTTGATATAATTTTAAAGTATTATATATCAGAATATTACGATTTTGGTTTTAAATTATTTTAAATTATTTGAAAGTATTTCATAGCCTCGGAATAGCAATTTTTTTAATCAAGCTCTTTGTTAGTTCTATATATATATTGTATTATATTGTTGATATTGAATATGTTACTCCAAAATATTTTTTTCAAAATCCTTGCAGTTTTTTTTCGGTTCCTTTTTCTTGAATGATTTTATTTTTTTTCGAGAATACCATAATTTTTATAAATAGATCACGCTTTTCTTTAGGAACTGTTAAGTTAGGATTTGATCAAGTTTTAATTTTATAGCTATATTTTAATTCTCTTATTTCTTCAATTTGTTTTATAAAATTTCCGGTGTCTTTATCAAATCTGTTGAAATTTTCAAAACAATCAATAGTATAGGTTACAAATGTTTGTTGTTCCCATCCTTTAAATTTAGATATAAAGGCTATAAACTTTCTAATACTCCATTTAGTGGGTTTAAATTCCTGTTTAAAATCTTTATTTGTTTCGAACCTTTTTTTAATATTTTCAAAATTATTGTTTTGTTCCGTGGTTTAAAATTTAGTTGCCTGAAGAAATGTTGCTCTTATTTGTTCATCTTCAAAACCATCGAGATAAGCTTCTGTAGTTTTCGTGTCGTGGTGTCCTAATTGGTCACCAATGAACTTAACCGAAGCTCCGGCCCTTAATAGTTGGGTTGCTATGCTGTGGCGCGCCACATAAGTAGTTATTCGTAAACTAATCTTTAAATCTTCACCAACGGCTTTCATGGCAGTATTAACCATTTTTACAAACTGACCAATAACTGCTTTCCTTTTGGTTGCATCCATTGTATCGTTTATAACAGGAATTAGGTATGGGTTTTTTAAATCTGTTTTCTTCCATTTTTCAATGATAGTTTTAACTGATTCTGAATATGGTACTTTGATTTCTTTGGGTTCGTTGCTTGTTCGCCTGGTCTTTTGTCTGAAAAAATAGATAAGGCCGTTTTGAATATTGCTTTCACGAAGCATACAAAGGTCGGTAGGATTAAGGCCGCCCATCAAATAAAGTAGTTTCCACATATCAAGATAAAAGCAATACGGGTGCTTTTCAGGCAAAACATATTCAAATATTTTTTGTAATTCGGATTTATTTAAAGCCAAATTTCGGCCCTTTCCCTTTGGAATTTTGAACTTATCCTTTCCTCTTTCTTTCCCTTGTGTAAATGGATATTGAGTAGTTATTCCGGCTTCAATAGCCCGATTAAATAACGTTCTAAAAGCACGAAGATAAATTCCTATTGTTGTATCAGAATTTTTATTGTCGCCGGTCTGCATCCAAATTTTGTATTTATCAAGCCGGTCTTTTGTGAAATATTCAAAACTCACTTCTTTGTCATCAGTGAATTTTTTTAATGATTTAGCGGCATTTTTATAGCTTATCGCTGTTCCTATCCGGTCATTGGCTTTAAGTTCATCAGTCAATTCATTAAACTGCAAAAAGACTTTGTTTTCTTTTGTCTTCTTTTTGCTCATTCGGATTTTAAACAACTCAAGTGTAAACGGATCAATGCTGTCGGCAATCTTTTGTGTATCGAGTTCAATTCCCCTAAAAACTGTTTGAAGTTCTTTGAAGATCCCGGCCTTTTTAACCTTCATCGCGTTATTAAATAGATCTTCGTTTATTGAATAATTACCTTTACCGTCATACCTGAATTTTTCAAGTTGAGAATTACTAAGGATATTATTTACCATTGCCTTTTCAATGCCCAGGTAAAGCCGCTCACGATTATGAGTTACACGTATCTTGATAGGATAAACATTGTCAGCCTTTTTTATCCGTGTATCGAGGTAAATTGAAATAGTTGCTCCCATGTGTATCAAGTATGAAATTAATAGTACACTAATTGATACACAAAGATAGTTAATATTGAATAATAATGACTTTTTATAACTAAAATAATAAGTTGATAATACCAATGATACAAAGGTTTTGAATAACATTAAAGTATCAATGACTAATATATTTTTTCTGACTCTTAATCAGCGGGCCCTGGGTTCGAATCCCAGCGAGCCGACGAAGCGGGCAACAAACCCGGTTAAAGGTCTGTAAATCTATTGATTTGCAGATCTTTTAATTTTTTGTCAGATCAGTTCAGATCAAACTCCCTGAATAATACTTTCATATTTGGTAGCATGTGACTGGCTATTTAAAATCGGAATTTACTTGCATCAACACTTTTCGGAAATAAAACCTAACTTTAAAAAATAATTATAATTCAATGATCAAAAACTTGTTTGTATTTTTGTTGGTAATTTATTTCAATGTACTGTTTGCCAATACTGTAACGAAAAATTCACTTCAGGATAAAGTGATAAATTCAGTAAAAAAGTCGGTAATAGAGAGAGCGAAATCGTTTTTAAGCGAAAAACCTGTGACCGTCACTTCTGCACATTGCGAACGCAGCGCTGGTGGGTTGAACGATTTTTATTCTGAAGGCGACTATTGGTGGCCGGATCCGCAAAATCCCGATGGACCATATATTCAGAAAGACGGGCAGAGCAATCCTGATAATTTTTCGGAGCACCGATTCGCAATGATTCGTCTGAGCGAAATTACCGCCACACTTACTTCGGCCTGGTTGCTTACCGGCGATCAAAAGTATGCAGATAAAACACTTGAGCACCTGAATGCATGGTTTGTCAATCCTGCAACGATGATGAATCCAAATATGCTTTATGCCCAGGCAATTAAAGGCCGTTTTACCGGAAGGAGTATCGGACTGATTGACGCATACCATTTGGTTGAAGTGGCGCAATCGGTAAAAATGCTTTCTGACAAAGGAGGAATTTCGGTTGTAGCAGCTGCAAAAATAAAAGACTGGTTCGTCAAATTCCTGACATGGATGACCACACATGAATACGGAATAAAAGAGATGAATGCTGAAAATAATCACGGCACTTGTTGGGTTGCAACAGCTTCCGCTTTTGCAACCCTAACCGAAAACCAAAAGATAATTGATTTTTGCACAAATCGTTTTAAAACTGTTCTCTTACCTGATCAGATGGCTGCTGACGGAAGTTTTCCGCGGGAAATAAATCGTACCAAACCTTATGGATATTCGCTCTTCAATATGGATGCCTTTGCCAATGTGGCCCGCATTTTATCCACTCCCGAAAATAACCTTTGGGAATTTTCCACTCCTACCGGAAGGTCGCTGAAGAAAGGAATGGAATTTATTTACCCATTTATTGCAGATAAAAACAAATGGCCTTTTGCCAAAGACATTTATATCTGGGAAGAATGGCCGGAGCGGCAGTCGTGTCTGCTGTTTGCCGGTATGGCTTACAACAACGAAGATTATATAGGCTTGTATCTGAAACTTCCGGCCAATCCGACACATCCCGAAGTGATCCGCAATCTTCCGGTCAGGCATCCGGTAATCTGGATTTTCGAGGCACAAAACAACCATCCGCACCTACTTGTCGGTCACGAAGACAAGCCAGGTATTCTGAAAAAGATCGACCAACAACCCTGGGCTAAATCGATTTTTGATGAAATTCAAAACGAAGTCAGACCTTATATTGAGCGGCACCAGACCGATCCTCAGTGGATATTGAGCAGGTATTTAATGAACCGCGTTCCCGGGAAACGATATACAACGGTTTATTCAGACGAATCAGGACAACGCTTGGTCAAGTGGACGGGTGATGCGCCTGTTCCGACAGTCAGGGTGAATACTTATTTGCGGTCGCCAATTACCGAAAAAGGAACTTCGTACCGAAAACCAACTATCGAAGAACTTGTCCCGAATGATACGGCTAAATTGATGAGCCTTTTTAATCCTGAAACCAATCAGGAAGAATGGGTTGATCCACAGGCTTATATTACCGGGATCAATGGAGATATAAATAATTTAGCGCTCGATGCAGCGATTCTTTACTGGCTGACAGACGAAGACAAATACGCAAAATTTGCCGCTGACCTTCTCGATCAGTGGGCTAAAGGTGCTTACTATCAGGAACCTATCATCGGCCCGTGCCGTACCGGGTTCCTCGACATGCAAACTTTGGGTGATGGAGCTCACCGATCAATGATTCTTGCTTATGATTTTCTGAAACCATTTATGCAGAAAAAAAACTACGACCTGCACTGGTACGAAACTGTTTTCGAAAAATTTGCCTCAACCCTCGCTTTCCGTGGTTTTTGGAACAACAACTGGTATGCAGCCGAAAGTTCAACCCTTGTTTTTGCCGCTCTTAGTTTAGAAAAAAAGCAAAAGCAAGATTATTACCTTCAGTTTTTTCTTGAAAAAGATACCATCAACGGAGGTTGCGGTCAATTGGCTTTGCCCTCAACAGTCGAAAAATGGCTGACACCAGATGGCCATTGGAAAGAGCCCGGAGGTTATCACAACTATCCGGTAGGTAATTTGCTGATGGCTTCATTAGCTCTGGAGAAAAACGGATTCGATGTATTTCGCAAGTTCCCGGCACTTTTAAGGGCATCGTATGCCATGCTGAAATATTCGTTTCCGAACCTAACTGTTGGCGCTTTTGGTGATACCGGCCGTGCTTCGCAAAGCGCCGAATCGCTCGAAATCGGTTTAATCGGAGCTGTCAAATACAATCAGCCGGAATTGCCCGAAATGCTGGCTTCGATGAAAAAGCTGATTGATAGTGGAATGTACAAACGCGAAAGTTCGGGATTTATGGGATTGCTTTGCTTTCTTCCTGATATTCCGGAGGCAAAAATTAGTTACCATTGGCCACGGACAGGAACACTGGAGTTTGCACGTCTATTCCTTCAGCGGAACGGAACAAATCCGCAAACCGGATTGATGGTAGGAGTGCAGGGCGCTACTTATAACCATAACCACTGCAACGGAATGTCTGTGGAATTGTACGGATTGGGCGAAGTGATGGGAATAGATGCAGGTACAGGTCCCAATTACGAACATCCGTTGCACCGCAATTATTACAGCCAGTGGGCAGCACACAATACAGTTGTAGCAGCAGGTTCATCAAGTTCAGTTCCATTCAGCGGATCGGCAGGCAGCAAAAATATCGGGCAGATTGAACTTGCCGCCATGGAACCCATGCCCGATGATGACGCAGTTTCGCCTGATTTTTCTTTTACCGACACTCGTTATTTAGATAAATCAACCAATACGAATCAGTCGCGAACCTTGGCTATCGTGCGCACTTCTGAAACCAGTGGCTATTATGTAGATATTTATCGCTCCGACAATGCCATCAGCAACGATTACGTTTATCACAACATTGGTGAACAGGTCACTTTTCTGAACAGCAAACGTGTTACGTTAAAAACTGTTGAAAGTAACTATCCGGTCACCGAAAAAGATTTTCCTGGATTTCGTTTTTACACTGAAGTTGAGAAACTGGAAGGTTTTTCTGATAACCTGATTGCCCTTTTCTCAATCAAGGATGAACAGT
Source organism: Bacteroidales bacterium (assembly GCA_038248385.1). Lineage (GTDB taxonomy): Bacteria > Bacteroidota > Bacteroidia > Bacteroidales > Prolixibacteraceae > Aquipluma. Next base: position 3,829 of record JBBRXN010000125.1, on the reverse strand, counting down.
CGAACGATCTTTTTATGCAGGTTTTGGTTCCGGGAACGAAAGGAAGAACCTACTACAGAGCCAAATCGTTGAAAACAAAAACCGCAGGAAAACAATACAACGGCAAACCGGTTCCGGTTTTCACTATGCGCACTGAAACAGAAGCGCGCACAAAACCTTTTATAGCTGTATTTGAACCATACAAAGGAATCAACGGAAACAGTGTTGACCGGATTTCAGTCGAAAAAGGAAACTACTCCGGAGATTTTACTGCTTTGACGGTTGTTAACAATGATGGAACAGTTCAGGAAATCTACCAGTCGGTTAATCCGGAAACATTAAATATTACTAAATCCGGTAGTATTTCTGGATATTTCGGAATTTCAGGATTTAAAAATGGGAAATTAAACTCACTGTATCTCGGAAAAGGAACTGAAATAACCAACAGCGGATTTTCTTTAAAATCGAAGGAAGTCAATGGTTCTGCCCATCTGGTCGTTGATGGGAAAAACTTCAAAATCAGTTGCAATCAGGAAACCGAAATCGGATTGCCTGTTTCAGGAATAAAAAAAGCATGGCTACAGCAGGGTTCAATCAGAAATGAACTTAAAATTATCATGATAAAAAAAGGAATTCTGGTGACGGTTCCGATGGTCAAAAATGGAATGCTGGTGATGGAATAATATCAAAGATTATTCAGCGGTTGACTTCATGTTGACCTCTGATTGACAATCTGAATAATTCACGATTAAAAAACTGATGGCCTTGCATATATAGAGATATTTATTTATTTTTACTTCAATTTATCAGGATAAAAGTAACTTTTACTTCAGATTATCATGTATATTCGCAAACAAATCTTTCAGGGTAGTGGTAATGAAAGCCTTTTTTTATGGGGCGCGAGACAAACTGGAAAAAGTACTTTATTAAAAGAAATTTTTCCCGATTCGTTATGGTTTGACCTTTTACAAACTGACGTATTCGAAAGACTTCAACGAAATCCGGCACAACTTCGCGAAATTATTCTGGCAGATATACGAAGTACTCCTGTTATTATTGATGAAATTCAGCGGATTCCGGAATTACTGAATGAAATTCACTGGTTGATCGAAAATAACCGGACGAGGTTTATTTTAAGTGGTTCAAGTTCGCGGAAGATTTTAAGATCAGGCTCAAACTTATTGGGTGGCCGTGCCCTTCGTTATGAGCTTTTCCCATTAATCAGCCAGGAAATTCCCGATTTTGATTTGATTCGAGGAATAAACAACGGAATGTTGCCCCGGCATTATTTATCGGTAAATCCCCAAAAACTTCTCTCTTCATACATCGGCAGCTATTTGAAAGACGAAATTATGGCTGAAGCCAGAATCAGGAATATCACCTCGTTTGCTAAATTTCTGGAAGCAGCCGCTTTTTCAAACGGTGAAATTGTAAATTACACCAACATTGCCTCTGATTGTGGGGTGAGTGCGAATACTGTAAAGGAATATTTTAAGATTTTGGAAGACTCATTGACCGGTAGATTCCTCCCTTCTTTTCAAAAGAAGCCAAAGAGAAGGGTTATTCTGGCTCCAAAATTTTACTTTTTTGACATCGGGATCGCTAATTATCTGCTTAAACGTGGTAAGATAGAGCAAGGCAGCGAAGCTTTTGGGAAAGGATTTGAGCATTTCATCTATCAGGAAATTTATGCACACAGTTCGTATTCAGACCTTAATTATCCGATTTCATACTGGCGAACAGCTTCACAACTTGAAATTGATTTTGTTTTGGGTGATCATGAGGTGGCCATCGAAGTAAAAGCGACCGAAAATGCGAATACCCGACATTTGAGCGGATTACGGAATTTTGCCGAAGAATACCCGGTGAAAAAATCAATCCTGATAAGCAATGATCCTTTTCCAAGGCAAATAGATAATATCCTGATTTTACCCTGGAACATTTTCCTCCAAAAGCTTTGGGTCGGTGAAATAATTACCTGACCAGATTCAGTGTTTTAATACTTGCAAAATTTTCACAGCTTTGTAAGCCGACAAACATCTTAAATGAAGGTTGAAGATAAAATATTACTTGAGGAAATAAAAAACCGAAACCGTAAGGTTTTCGAAGCGCTGTTCCACGAATACTATCCTCATCTTTTGCGATACACTGAAGGTTTTATTTTCAACAAACAGGCCTGTGAAGACATTGTACAAAACCTGTTTATTTACTTCTGGGAAAACACTCAACGTATCGACATTCAGCTTTCACTTAAATCGTATTTTTATCAGTCGGTTAAAAACCGCTGTCTCAATCACCTTCGCGATATACAAATACAAGACAAGCATAAAATTTTATACCTCGAAGCTTTACTCAATGAAGATGACTCCCCGGGTTGGGTCGATCTGGAAATATTGAAAAACATACAGGATGCCATGGAACAACTGCCGCCTCAAATGGCAGAATTGTTTAAACAGAAATATCTTTTCGGACGTAAATACCATGAAATTGCCGAAATCAACCATATTTCGGAAAATACAGTAAAAACCCAACTCAAGCGGGCCAAGGAAAAACTACGTAAGGCTTTGATCGAAACAAACAATCTGAATTTCTTTCTTTAATTTTATTTATTTTCTGTCACCCTTTTTTGATCTTTGTGTGTCATGATACTAACTTGACAAAACTAACATGGCTGAATTGAATCAAATGATCGATTTTGAGATCATCTGGAAAAAAATCAATGATCGGATATCGGATGAAGAAGAGATTCTTTTGAAGAGATGGCTTGACGAACAGCCCTCGCACCGCCTTTATTATGAAAATGCGCTTCGCTTTTATACAAGCGGTACTCAATTTGTAAATTCGCCTGCAGAACTGGAAAAAGCGATGAGAAACATTCATCACAAAACAGGCATTCGCTCTCCTTACAGAAAAACTCAGATTATTGCTTTTACCAGCATTGCCGCAAGTATCCTACTCCTTCTTTATTTTCAATATTTCAGCCCATTCGAATTTGGAAACAGTTTAACCACACAACAGGTGCAATCGATTGTTCCCGGGAGCCACAAAGCTTTGTTGATACTTGACGACGGCAGCGAACACGATCTGTCTGAAGGAAAAAACTCAATTATTGATGCCGATGGTGCCACAATAAAAAATACAGGCAACAAGCTGGAATACATCAGTATAAACGGACAACCAATTGAAATGAGATACAATACACTCAAAATCCCGAGAGGTGGAGAGTATTTTCTTGTTTTGTCCGACAGCACCAAAGTGTGGCTCAACTCCGAAACGACCCTACGATTTCCGGTTCAGTTTGCATCAGATACGCGTAGTGTTGAACTTACAGGAGAAGCTTATTTTGAAGTATCGAAAAATGCAAAAGTTCCGTTTATTGTTTCTACCGGAAATCAAATGGTAAAAGTGATGGGGACTCAGTTTAATATTTCATCTTATCCTGAGAATCAAACTATTTATACTACATTGATTGAAGGAAGTGTGGAAATATCTCTGGATAACAATCCACATGAAAAACTAATACTAAAGCCCGGCGAACAAAGCCTTTTGGCAATGAACAGTAATCAAATCATTAAAAAACAGGTCGATGTTTCGTCATATATTGCATGGAAATACGGGCGTTTTGTTTTTCAGGATCAAATGTTGGGAGATATCATGAATACACTTACAAAATGGTACGATGTTGAGGTGGTATTTTCAGGCGAAGAACAGAAAAAAATCAGATTTACAGGTAATTTGGAACGAACGGACAATTTCAACAACATCCTTGAAAAAATTGAACGGACCAACGAAGTAAAATTTGAAATAAAAAGCAATACAATAACTATAAAATAACATAAATAAAAAGCGG
>JBBRXN010000124.1:0-12623 GCA_038248385.1 Bacteroidales bacterium | reverse complement strand
TTCTCCAGAGTCGATCTGCATAAAGTTCCGTTCATCGTTCGTACAAAACAGCAGGTGCGTAAAGTTCTCTATTACTTCAGCATTTGAACCTTTGCCTTCCAGCCACATCACCTTGCCGGTGGCCATGTTTTTGATCATTTCCTTGGTGGTTTTATCGTGAAGGGGAATGTGCCCTTCATCAATGGCCACAAACAGTTTCCCTGCAAAGTGGCTGGTAAACTTGGGGTTGAATCGTTGATTATCCAGAATGGCCATGTTGGCCCCGTAAATCAGTTTCAGAAAATCCAGAAATGTGCTTTTACCAGTGTTCCGTTCCCCACTTACCAATGCCAGGATCGGAAGCCGTTGCCGCGGATTTTGATACGATAGCTGGATGTAGTCCAGTCCGAATTCGTACAGCACTTCTCCATCCACGTTGCAGGCTGAGAAAATGTGTTTCAAAAACTTCTCGATGATCGGCCACTCACCGGTAACCGGTTCCCAGTCAACCGGATGGTAGATATTGAAAAGGTTGCTCACAATACCGTTGTGGCTGGAAGTGATCAACCTTTGGTATTCAGCCGAGTTGTTGGGTTTGTTTACAAATGAATCGTAGCGGGTGATCTGCTTTATAAAATCTGTTCCATAATCCCTGTGGATTTCGCCAACAGACCACGGTTTCAGCACTTCCTCGAACTGGTCGTGGGCATTTTTTACCATAATGCGTTTGTAAAAAAAAGGGCCAACACGCAGGTATAGTTTGGTGTCGGTGTATTTGATCTTTTCCAGCTTGTCCCCATCGTGGCAATAACACACCGATCTGAAAACAAACTCGTATTGTTTTAACTGGTCGGCATGGTAACTGTAAAAGGTAATGGCATCCTTCAAACGGAAATGGGAAAACAGCCGGTTCAGGCTATTCTCAGTCAGGTTGATGCAATCGAAAAACGAGTTTTCCTGTGATTTGAAGTTCTGAAGAGCAGTAAAAGCGCGCTCCGGATGTTTCTTTTCCAGATCATCAAGGGTGATTACCTGTTCAAACGCAAATTGGTGCCTGATGTTGGTCCATATCAGGGTAATGTCACGGTCGAAGGCATTGAGCAGGCCCTTGAACTTTTTTACCGCGAAAAATAAGCTGAACAGTGGTCCCGACAGGTCTTTATCGATGCCATGTGAAAATCCGGGATCGAGCACATCGGAGTTGTAAACCAACACAACGGTGTTTACTTTTTTTTCCTGAAGAAGCTGAGCAAAATCAGGGTGCAGAACCTGGAAGTTTTCGCTGTACTGGTTGGTGAGTCCCTTGTAACCAACAATTGGAATACCGGCTTTTAAAGCAGATTCGGCTGTGAATGGCAGATCGGTAACAAACAGGGAAGCAATCGTTTTTTGATCGCTTACAGCTGTTGGAATAAATACAGCTTGATCTCCGGTTGGCTGACTATTCAGCTTAAGTGGTTGATAGGATAATTCGATAGTTTCGCTCACTGTTTTTTTTGTTTTGCTTGTTCCTGAATGTGAAGGCCAATAGCCTGTTGGTTTTTTATCTTGTTTACGGCCAATGCATCGCATGTGCGCGGCAAATCCTGTCTGAAACGATCACCGTTACTCATGGAGAAATCAGCGGCTGTCCGTGCCCTTTCCTGGGTGTATTGTTCGAACCACGTAAGGATTTTCATCCCATCGATTTCGGCAAACAGTTGGCCGAATTCACCCTTTTTGATTCGCCGGAATACCAGGTTAATATCTGCAAGGTTCAGGTAGGAATACTCCTGAACAATGATAGTGGCCGTTTCGTCAATCTGTTCGGGTGTCATTTTTCGCAGGGCATTCACAAAATCGTTTAAGTTGACAATCCAAACAGCCACGTAGGCAATCTGGAAGTCTTCCGAATACTCCCTGCGGATGCTGCCAAGGGTGGGAGCGGAGCTGTGTATTGTCAATGCCGGGGTATTTTCTTTCTGAAAAACACGAAGGCATTTGGCGGGAGCAAATTCAGCGAGAAAACTTTTGGTCGTTGCCGGTAAAGCAGATTTTTGCTCGAATCTTGCAATTTCTGTCATGATCATTATACTCCTAAACGGTTTAATAACTGTTGTTTATAGTCGGTTTGCCGCTGATGAACTAATTTCTTAGTTATAGCATTACTGTTTATCTCAAACAGTCCGCTCCATTGTCTTTCACGGGATTGTTCTAAAATTGCGATAGCGGTATCCATATCACCTTTCGAAAGTTTAGATAGTCCGATCAGCGCACTTTGTTCGCCAATACTTCTGTAAGTGAATCCATTTTCTTTTTTGTATGCCTTCCAAAGTTTCCATGCCTGTGCAAACCGGTCATCTTCCCATGGAAGATCAACCTTGATATTGCCATCAAGTTGTTTTCTTACCCAGTTATTGAAGTTGACCAGCACTTTTTGTGACTGGTCAAAGAGGATTGCCTGGTCGGAAGTAATTTTATCCTCTTCAGCTAATTTTTGAAATAGCTGCTGAAGTTGGGCAACTGCTTTAATGTATTGTATGATCATTGTCTGTTTTTAAATGCTTTTAATGCTCATCGTAATAAACCTTAAAACGGTTCAGAAATTCAGCTCTTGCTTTTTCCGGATTCATACAGGTAATCCTGCCTCCCAGGTAAAAGGCATTGTACTCAACTTCCTGAATGAATAAATCGGTGGATTTAATCAGGTGGAGACTGGAATGGTCGATGCCAAAGCGTTGACAGATCGCCTTCATGATCTGGTCTTCCACTTCAGAAAATTGCGGGATCCTAACTTTCAGCGGTTTGATCATATCACCTATGTAAGCCTCGGCTGCATCGTGCAGCAATGCCAGCAGTTTCAACCTTGGATCAATTGAAAAATCCCAGAATGCAAACTCATCGCAAACCATCACGCTGTGCTGGGCAATGGAGAAAAAGGAAGGGGTCAGTCCGGAGAAGTGACCTTTATTGGCCAGACCGGATGCAATATCCTGAATGTCGATCATTTCCGGAGTCGGTTCAAACAGGTTAAAATGTTTGCCGGAAAGTGTCCGGATGATTCCGGTTTCAATGGAAGGGTCAAGGATATTCATTGTTCCGGGGTTTCAGGTTGAAGACTAAAGTTTTGTTGATTGACGGCAACCGTTCGTTTTCTATTGATATGCAGTGCCGACTGAAGGATGGCTTCAGCCAGCAGTTCATCGCGAAGGGCACAACTGGTGAGCATTCTGCTTATCTCATTTTCTTCGCCCATATAAGTTACGGCGTATTTATGACCTGACTGAATAATTGAAAGTGTAGGCATTTTTAGAATTTTGTTGGTTTAATTATTGAAATGTTCCGGTTAAGAAAAGAATGGGGGCACCGATCAGGATTCTACCCCCATATCTGTTCAGGAGAAAAAAGTTTTGCTCTGATTATGGAAGCAATTTATTTGATGAAGAAAAAGGCAGACTGTATTGATAATGATCGTTCAATGCACGAAACAATTTTTGCTGAGTTGTTCTGATTTCGTTGCCGATCATGCTGTAATCCATTTTTAAATCCTGAAGTTTTGCATTCAACATTCCGATCATCTTTTGTTCTTCGGCTGCACCATATAAGAATTCAAAAATCATTTCCTGATATATCAGGAATGCGGGACGGAGGTTTTGGTCAATAATGTTCGGGTTAAGTAGCTGTATCCAGCGGATAAATCCCTTTTTATCCAGACAAAGGCGGGGGTAGTTGTCTCCAAAGAGCATTTTCATCGGCTTTTTTACCGAAGATTTTGCCAAAATCGGATCATTTTTAATTCTGTCACCCTGATTCTCCGGGTCAATTCCAAAGAAATCGCACAATGGTTTGATGAAAATATGTTCATCATCATTCTTCACGGTGGCCGTGAACATTTGTAAAGCTTTTGTTTCCATTTTTATCTTTTATTTTAAAAATTTGTGATTTTGTGCTGGTTTTTGTCTGTAAACTATATTGTCCGTTTAGCCAACACAGGTGTTAAAAACGAATACTGTTCGTGAATAAAATTGCTGGTCATAAACGACCTTATTTGCCCTGCAGCTAAATGGTTTTAATTGCACCTTTGAAATTCTTATACAATAGTCGGGCACATTCAAGTTTATATTCCATTAGTTCATTTGAATTTGACTGTATCTGTAAAATCCAAACATAAATGAAGAACTCTGGAAGGCATGACATTTCACGTTGTTTATAGTCGGCAGCTGTGACTTTTTGAACACCAACAGCTTTCCTTAATATTGGATCTGCCTTTACATTTTTAAATTGAGTTTTATAATCAACATTCAATACTGCGCATATTGGTTTAATAGCAATCCAGAATTGACCATGTAAGTCAATATGAGAAATAGTCCTTTGTTCAAATTCTAAAAATATTTTGATCAATTTTTTCATGACAATGAAAATTATAATCGTTTATTCTTCCGGTAGTTCTCTCTGATATATTCAACTGACTTTGGAGTAAGAATAGAAACTCCACATAAATCCATTGCCCGTTTGAGTGTCCGGGAATCCACCCCCAGTTTCTGTGCTGCCTTGTTCCGGCTTATCTCCTGTTCTGCTATTGGGTTAAGGGCTTTTCGAACCGATTCAGTAACTTCTCCCAGGAATTCATTCAGAGTAAAACCTTCCAGGATGATCTTTTTTTCCATGTTTTAGATTTTGGTTTTAATGGTTTTGGTTACTGTAGAAAAAGTTCATTCTCTTGAATACCTGTAATTTCAGCGATGATTCCCCTGTAAAGTGGCTTAGGGGTACGATGTACTTTGGTGGCTGGATTCGAAATCCAGCTACGAACAGTAGGGTAATTCACCCTGCATTTTTCCATGATTTCGGCAATGAAATTATTTTTTTCACTGCCTTTAGTAAGATTTGTATAATACAAGTGCAACATATTGGATAATATTAGTATATTTGTAGGTTTCAAAAATACCTACAATAGGTAATATTGGCAACTATTTTGATATAATATTTTAATATATTTTTCATATGATTGATCTAAAAAGGTTTAGAGAAGAGAATATAATTAAGCAAGCTGAGATATGCTCAGTGCTTAATATGGCCCAATCCTATGTGTCACAGATAGAAAGCGGGAAAAAGCCGCTTAACTACGAAAAGTTTGACATGCTCCATAAACACTATGGTGATATTATTCTCAAATATAAGCTCATCGCTTCAAATGAAAAAGAAAAGCCTGTCCGCTATTATGACATAGAAGCTTCTGCGGGGAATAATTCATTGTTTGATCCGGGAAATAATGTTCCATACAGAGATGTTATAATTCCGGGATACGGGGATTGTGATATTGCTATTAAGGTTATTGGTGACAGTATGAGTCCATTGATTCCAAACGGATCAATGATAATATGCAAGGAGTGGAAGCAAAGTTTTATTGAGTATGGCTTGATATACCTGATAATAAGCAATGAAGACCACCGTACTATCAAGTACGTTCACCCTGGCAGTTCGGAAGAATCAATTACCTGCAAGAGCGAAAACGGATTACACGAGCCCTTCGAAATAGAAAAGCAGGATATTTTGAAAATGTTTATTGTAAAAGGATGCGTCGAAAGAATAACTTTCTAGTATTTCTGTTGCATTGTGCATTGATCTTATATTACTTAAAGACTTAGTTCCATACATCGTAATCGGCAAGCATCCGGCTGATTTGTTCCGGTGCTGCTTTGATATATTTCAGGAATTCTTTTTCAGATTTATGTCCGGTAACTGCCCGGATAACCGGAGTTGGCACATTGCGCATGAATAGGTTTGTTGCAAAAGATCGTCTGGCGGTGTGCGAGGTGATCATTTCCCATTTTTCCTTCACATGTGTAACTCTGGTTCCGCCTTCGGTCCGGGCAAACATTACTTTTTCATTCAGGCCGGCTAATTTTCCCAGCGTTTTGACATGGCTGTTTAGTTTTTGTCCTGAAATAGGTTCCGGCCATCCACTGTCAATGATTTCCCTGACGATCCGGTGTAAAGGGATTAATAGTTTTGGCCCATTCTTGTTTGCAATGGCCTGAAGGAACTTTCCGGTAGCATCCACCTGAATGGATGGATCAATATTCAGGTAGTTTTCACAACGCAAACCGGTCCAGCATCCGATCACAAATAGTTTTTTTGCACGGTTAAGGGCAATTACCCGAAGCTTTAAAGCCTGGGAGAATTGTTTATCCGACCAATCCGGAACATTTTCGTCGATGTATCTTTTGTAGTCTTCCTTTAAATCGCCTGATAAAACCAGTGAAAGATGATAGATTTTTTCCACCTCCTGCTCGGTAAGATAGACGTTGTGAACTTCTTCGTTCCGACGTTTGAATTCACGGTAGTCAAGGCAAGTGTTTATCTTATCCTTTGTGGCCTGGGTCATTATCCTGCGAAGGTTGGTCACATGCTTGGCAACGTAGTTTTCGGCATAACCTTTTGCCCGAAGACTCTTGACAAACTCGCGGTAAAACTGGTCTGTAACTTCTTCGAATGCCAGCTTTGGCTGAAATTCACGCAGTTTGCGAATGGTGGTCTGAAGACTTTTGGCACGGTTGTACCCGGATTCATCAACCTTATCTTCAAAGAATTTATCGCAATATGCGAAAAATGATGTTCTGACAGGCTTTTTCTTATTGACCAGTGATTCGGCAATAACCTTTTGAAATCGCTTGTTGTCAAATATAAAGATGTTGTAGTTTTCAACGATCGATTCAACCACTTTTTTGATCCTTACCAGTTGTCGGTTGATTTCAATGTCTTCCTGACTGTTTTCCCTGACACGTTGTTTCTTCTGGAGCCAGTTGTCGGGATCAACAATAATGCCTGGAAAGTATTTTAAATCGGCCCTCTTGCCGTCTTTCATTTGGCGAAAACGAATGTAAACCGAGGTAATTTTAAGGTAGTAGCTAAGAGACATAATTGATTTGGGTTTTTGGGTCAATAATGGGTCAAATATAGTAAAAATCCCAAATTGGGTCAAATTTATTGTAATAAAATGTAGTGGTAATGGTACAATAAAACCATTGATTGTATTGGATTGTAGCAGATAAGTAGGTAAAATGACATAGGTTTGATACGTACTTTCAGGTACCAACTGGGTCACAAAGCACAAAAATTAAACCCTTGCTAATCAATAGATTGCAAGGGTTTTTTAATTTTTATCGGACAACTTTTCGGACAAAATAATTGTATCACTCATATTACATTTTCCATTTTATTTCTATTAATGATACAAAAAAGCAGTAACCATCGAGAAATAATCATTAAACAAGCGACCGATGTTGCGCATGGACCATTTTTGTTCGATCTGCCCAATGTCTGCCCGGTGCTGATCGAGAATACCTTTCAGGTGTTTGATTTTTGCGGCTTCGACGTAATATTCCTTTGAGCCTAAGGTCATACGTGACTGGGCGTTGATCGTTTTGTTCATTTCGGCCCGGATGCTGGCAATGTCGTTGGTGACCTGCTGACCGTTGATATAAAGGTTGATGCGCCTGTTGTAGGAAGTTGCCATGATTCAATTTTAAGTAATTGAATCAAATATCGGGTGGGGAAAGAGGAAAGGAAAGGACAAAAAAAAGCGGTTTATAGCCGCTTTTTTGGAGTTTATATAATATCTGTAAAGTTCGTGTAAATTGAAAGATGTATTATTATCAAACAACAACTTCTAAAGGTTGATAGAAGCTAATTCGTTTCCCAATTGATGAAAAGCAGCCCGTATTTTTTGAACTTGTGACGGGCGAGGTTTTGAACGGCCAGTGGCATAGTTGCCCAATTGCCGCTCGTTAATACCGGTGCGCTTTGCAAGCGCCGAACGGGTAATTACATGGTTGTAATACCACATTAAGCATTTCACATCCCACTTAAATTCTAGTTCATATGCGCCCTGAAATATTTCGGGGATCGGATCGCCGTCTTCCCTAAGTCCGTCAAAGTGAAACTCAATACCCTCGGCAACTTCTTTTTTAAGTTCATCGAAGGTATCGGCTGTACATACAAAGCCGTCTAATCCTTCAACATAAGCCGCATAATTGTTTTCGGTACGGCCAAAAATCACTGTTACTTTATCCATCTCTATCTGATTTTAAAATTTTTAAAGCCGGTGTTAAAATATTAACCCCGACTGTTTTTCTAAACTCTTTAGTAATTCACCCCAAGAATCATCAGAAGGTTTACCGTTAACAGTTGTTTTCCCTTTTTTTAGCGGGTGTATGAATTGTCTGTGACTGCCTTTCTGGTTTTTAAGGTACCACCCCTCGGCTTCGAGCCTTCGGATGATCACTGAAACTTTCACTACCTTCATAGAACTTGTGTTGTTTAATGTATCAAAGATAGTGAAAATACCATTATAAATAGATAATGGTAAAAAAAGAGTTGTTATTTGATTTTCATCTTCGTTGCATTAACAGCAGCATCAGCATTGATGTTTGCTAGTTCATTTGCCAGAATTGGTATGTTTCGATCCAACACAGGATTGAACCATTCGACAGCTACTCGTTCGCGATATCTGGCGGGGTATTTGGCTGTTCGGGTAACAAATCCTTTTCCGTTTGACTGATAACCCCGTCCAACACCTTTATGCACAAAAACACCATGCCGTTCAAAGTAGAAACCAACGTAATTGGCCAGTGCAAATTCTTTTCCGACTTTGCTCATGATGCTGGCAGCCAATTTCTTTTCAGTTTGTTTGCCACCATCGCGCAAAACAAATGATTCTGTTTTCCCATCCGAAAACCAACGGGCACTTCCACGAAGCGAGGTTCGGACCATTGGTGTCCATTTCAGAACCAGTGCATTTTGTTGCTGAACGGTTTGCGGATCAGTCTGACTGCCGGTTGATCTGGAAACATACTTTGATGTTCTTCCCTTTACATTTCCATTTGTGCCAAAATCGTTTTTTAATAAGCCCATTTTATTCTGGTATTGAGATCAACCATTTGTCCGGATTTACTTCATTGCTGCGCGGTGAAGTAAGGACGTATGTGTAACGGATACCATAATTACCATCCATTTCATTCGCCAAGAGTGATGCTTCGACAGTCGAAAAATCAAAGTCCCGGATGGCAGGTGCCAAAGGATTTCGCTTATCTGATTTTATTCTGACTAAAAGTTCATCTCCAATTTCTTCCATGTTTTCCCAAACTGTTTGGATCGCTTCAAAATCAGTCTGATCAGAAACATGGTCGATCAGCATAAAAGCGTCCCGGCGGTTCTTCAGTAGATTATCACTTTTGTCGTCAGTGAAGTCATAGCCATAACCTTCCAGAATAAGAAATGGGTGTTTTACATCCGTCCGGTTGATACCACCCAGAACTTCATCGACTTCCATCCGGAAGAAATGTTTCTCGCTGTCGGTGTGCCCGATATCCTTGTGCAATCGGGCAAGGTTTTCAAAATAGGAAACGAGTTGAGAAAATTTTGACATAATGGAAGCCTCCCCAACCCCTCCGAAGGAGGGGCTTTAGATTAATGCGTTATTGTTGATATTTACTATTATTCATGTTCAAGGCGTTTTAAAGTCCTCCCCTTGGGGGAGGATTTAGGTGGGGCCTCTTCTTGCGTTTTCCTTGTATTTTCTGGTCATATAGGCAAAGATGGTATTGACCGGCTTTGCTGCCCAGACTTCATCGTGAATAATATCATCACTTACAAAATTCTGAAAAACCTTTATCCACTGGTTGGGATCCCTTTGGTGACTGCGGCCTTCGACTACTTCGCGCTCAGGCAGCGGCTCAGCGCTCAAAGAGTTCATCGAAGTGAGCATTTCTGTTTGTTTTTGAAAAATCAATGGATAAGCCAAGGCCAGCCATTCATGTATTAACTGGTAATTCAGAACAATGGCCTCACGGATATTTATATCAATTTTTCCAATCAGAAAATGGCGGTCTTGAATTAGCTTTTCGTCAAAGGCGTCATCTTTTTTTAGGTACAGGGAAGCGATGAATTTATTCAAATCGGTTTCATCCTGTGATTCCTGATAATTAGCAAAATAGGTATCTGCAAAAATGAACTGCCCAAAAGTGATTCCTTTAAGTTTTCCGTCTGGAGCAAGGAGCAATTCTGCCTTCGACAGCTTTGCGCTCAGGCAGCGGAGCAATGAGCTGCTGCCTGAGCGCTCACGCCGAAGGCTTGTCGAAGGCAGTTTCTTGATAATAAATTCATGATGTGCTTTCTGCTCACCAACAAACTCAAAGATTTCCATTAGTTTGTATCGTTCAAAATCAGACAATTTATTGATGGTTCGATTTTTCATTCCGGACATTGTTTTCAGAAAATCGATGTCTGAAATTGTAGATTTGTGAAGGCAGGCAATGGCGATCAATTGATTTTGAGTCACATCACACCAGTTTTGAGGAACGTTGCTGTTAACCTTCCGGGTGAAAGGCAACCAACTGACCGGACGATATTTTACTTCAATTTTCAACATGCCCAGAATGATTTTTTGTCGGTATTACTGCGGCGCAGCATATTTCCGGATTGACCGGAATAGGCTGGCCAATCCGTTGCATTTGCAATGAGGTAACTTTTCAGACGTTCCAGATAATTTTGACCAATCGCTTTATTCCGTTTTGCCAGAAAGTTAATTCGGTCACTTTCAGCAGGCTGTTTGTTGACCGTTAAGTTATTTTCTGATGAAGTACTTTCGAAGTACAAACCCTTCTCCGTAAGATCCGCTCCGCTTTCTTCCATTAATAGCACTGTTGCCAGATAGGCCATGGCTTTTTGAATATAGGGTAGGAGAGCGGTTACTTTTGCCGACGGAGTTTTCTTCACCATTTCCGCTTTGATTTCAGAAAAAATTTCTTCTCCCAAAACCGGTTTGATGTCGAGATCTTCCACCAGTTGCATTGGAGATTTCAGGCGAAGGAAAGTAAGTCGGCTGTGGTTAATGAAAATAATCGCGTTGAAAGTGCTGGTATCCGGAATGAAGGATGATTTAAGGATAGTCCAGGCATCTGATTCTGCAAAAGATTTGAAATTAATAGTTTCACCAGTTGACTTTTTGATTTCTATTTCGAGATAAAAGAGGATTTCATCCAATCCATTAAAGCCGGCTGTTTTGAAGTACTCTTTCAATTCAAGTTCCTGGTACTTGAACAGACTTTTTACCTTTTCATTTTCTGTGCGTTTGAATCCACCGTCGGAGATGGTGGCATTCAGAACCTGAAAGCCAGACCAATAGGTCAGGTGAATCAGTGATCTTTGAACCAGCGATAAAAGCTCTACCATTTGGCTGTTTGTTTCTGCAGGAGGATTGTCGTAGAAATCCTGCAACTCATTGAATAATACCGAGCCCAGTAATGGGCGCAAGTATGCAGTTTCCGCATTCTGGATATGCGGTTTCAGCCTGTTGAAATCAGTTCCGGCGCCAACTGCCAGGAATTGTTTTACTTCGTCGATGGTTTTAATTAACATGAGAGCCTCCCCCTTACCCCTCCGAAGGAGGGGAGATAAGAACTGTTGCAATTATTTTCTTGTTTCATGATAATATGTTAAAGTTGTTAAGAGCATTTTTAAGCCCTCCACTTCGGGGAGGGTTTGGGTGGGGCTTTGGGCTTCTTATGACAATGTCTTTGTGGTTCCGGCACCGGTGTCTAAAGTTGTGAGAACAGTGTTTCTGAATCTCCATTCTACATTTTCATCTCCACCATTGTAACGGTGGACAATCTCCACAGGGTCAAGCATGGTCTGGCGGTCGAGCCAGGCATTTGCCACGTTGATCAGGTAAGCTTCACGGATATTACTTCCTCCTGAATTTCCGGCATAAGCTCCGCCTGGCATACCTGCACCCATAACATTTGGATTTACCATGATGGCAAACATGATTTCAGAATTCGCAGCTGCTGAAGTAACCAGGTTCTGCTCGCTGTTCAGTTTGTTATTCAGCGGTTCGATGATCCATTTTTCTTCTGCTTTTCCATTGAGCGGATTAATTCCGAAGAAAGTAAAAATTGGTTTATCGGCGTTATCGATGCCGCAAAGGTTATTTTCCACATCATGACTGGATTTTACTTTAGTGTCCGCTCTTTTTACTCCAAACCAACCGATTGGATGGATGAATTTACCAAGAAAACTGCTGACAAGAAATTTGTCTATACCGATTATTTGAAAAGTACCATTGAAAGTCTGAACAGAATTAAGGAAAATATGCAGGTGGAATGGGAGTTGAATTGATTGAAATCAGGAAATATCTTACAATGTGTTTCCTAAAAACCGTGAGAACCAATCTCGTAAATTTGACTTCACCAAATCGTAATCAGGCAATTGTCCCGAAATTTGATGTCCCAGACTATTTTTCCACGCCGCTTTGAGTTGCCGGTCGTTTTCAGGATTCAACAATTGGTCAATACCAGTAAATGAATGGCCTTTAAATGCCATTTTCTGATAAAAAACTTCAGCAATGCTATTCAGATCAAGGTCTTTATAAAATCCGGATAAATACCATAAATCGTATAAATCTCTTGGTGCAGTGTATGAACGTTGAACCAGACACCGGATTTTTTCGGATAAAACTTCATTGATGGAATAGCACCTGATTTGTTTTGCATGATTGGTCAATTGATCTGAATATTCATGTACAATATCTCTTTGTTGCAACGGGAACAGTACTAATTCATATAGAATGATCTCGATTTTGATTTTCGTTTGCCAGCGTTGTG
>JBBRXN010000123.1:0-12655 GCA_038248385.1 Bacteroidales bacterium | reverse complement strand
GATCAATACCTACTTTTTCCAACTTGTCAAACGGAATCTGGTCCGTACTCATGCGCGTTTTCTGTTCCATGATTTTTACTTTTTAAATGGTTAATCAACTTCAAATACATGTTTCTCCCTGCGATTCAGTTCTACCAAACCTCGAAGGATTTTATATTTTTCTTCCGGATTTCGGATGGCGTCCAGCCGGAATACTGGTGTTGTTTTATCTGAGGTATAAATGATCAGGTTGCCAAAACCGAAAATTCGATATATCAATGGCCTTTCCACCCGGTAATCCTTCACTCTGTATAGCTCAACATATTCGTGTCTTCTCCTGAATATTCCCCGGTAGCATCTGAGTTCCTCCGAGTCGATTTCATAGGTGATGCAATAAACCCGAAGAATTTGATAAGCCATATTGAGTAATACAAATGCGCCCAGGTAAACTGGTAGCCTGTATATATGAACTGCTATCTTCGCAGGAATGAAATAGATTGGAAGGTGTTGTTTCAGTACCTCGTCCATCAGGAGAATGAACGGAACGACCAAAATTGTAAGCAGAAAAGTTTCCAGATTGATCAGCTGTGATGGTCTGCTTTTAAAATAAACTGTTTTCTGAATCATTGGATTTTTATTTTTTAAGTTGTGACTTTTTATTTTGTATTTGATCCGATTTTTGTATTTGAATCGGATTTTGGTCCAGCTTCCCATTTTGATCTGATTCTGACCAATGAATGGTAATGGACCGGATATCGTTCTGAATCTTGGTGCGGTTGCGTTCCAATACTTGTGGAATATTATCAAACTGATAAAAATCCGGAATTGAAACAAATCGTTTTTCCTCACTTTCCAGAGCCTGAATATCCAAATGAATCAGACAATTAAAGTTCTTTTGGGCGATGGCTTCACCAAAATTGTCAGCAACCTGACCCACCATATATCCCTGTGGTAGCGTAGCAATCTTTCCTTCTGGTACCAGAAAGTCCAACTGGGTTGAAAATGTAGAGGATTGTGTATTTCTGTTAATGTTGACCGATTGTCGTTCCTGAAGGATTTTGCCCATCCGTCCCTGAATAAACCGTGCAGTTTCTCCGGCAGCCTGCCCTGAAAACACATTGCCGATGTTACTGGTAATGGCATTGGCCTGTTCTTTTCCGTAATCGCGGATCAATTGATCGACAGTTTGCACTCCTAGCAGAGTTGAGATTCTATTGCTCCTGGCAGTGGCAATCAGGGTATCCAATCCACGGAAATAGATTGTTGGCAACTCATCAAAGATCAGAGATGATGATTGCTGTTGCTTTTTATTGATCACCTTTAGCATACGGGTAATGTACAATGAAAGGACTGCCCCATACATTTCCACCCGAAGCGGATTATTGGCCAGACATAGGATTTTAGGCGATTCAGGATTATTGATGTCCAGTGAAAAATCGTCCCCTGAACAAATCCAGTAAATCTCCGGACTGATGATCTTCGATATGGCAATTTTCAAACTTCCCAACTGTCCTTCCAACTGTTCGCTGGCTCCGCGTTTATGAGCATTGATAAAGGGATTGATAATATTTGCAACATCTTTTTCCTGTTCCAGAACGGCAAACAGATCGTCGTAGTCCATTTGCAGCAGTTCAATCGCATGTGGTAAAGTGCAAAACTGTCCGTCTTTGTACTTTTTCAGAAACCAAATCACGGCAGCGAAAAAGGAAACGGCCGATTCGGAGAAAAACTCGCCCTGCTTGCGTATCCATTCCCGGTTCAGGTTATAAAGGATCGTTCGGGATGATTCAAAAGCGTCAATAGGACTTTCCATCCACTCGGGAGCAAGCGGATTGCACCGGAAGGATTTCTGGATATTCTCGAAGTTGATCACATAAAACTTAGTTGATTCCGGCAGTTTTCCGGTTTTCTTTGCACTGAGAAAATGATTGTAGGTCACCAACGACAAATCAGGGTACTTAAAATCATATACGCACATCGAAAACCCTTTTTTCAGGTGCTGCCGGATAAATGGCAATACAACTGAAAACGATTTTCCGGAACCGGGTGTTCCGATGACCATGGTCGCCCGAAAAGGATTGACAATATTAATCCAGCCTTCTTGTACTTTGTCTTTATAGAGGTAACGGGTCGGTAAATTGACGGAATATTCATTTTCCTTTAAAACCTGTTCCTGTGGAAAACTTTCGTTCTCGATGTTGAACCGGTCTTTCATCAGGTTAATGTTGATGAGCTTGGAGATGTTGTCAAAACCAATGTTCAGGAGCACAAAACCTAAGAAAGTCAGAGTCAGATAGAATACAGGATAGGATTTAAACAGAATCAGGCTTCCCCAATATAGAATCAGGCCTGTTGCTACTTGCAAAATAATTGTCGAAACGGTCAGTTCGCGGTCTTTGTGGGCTTTGGTTCCGATACAGGTGATCGCCAGAAAAACCATGCAAACGGTTTTGGATTGATACACATTGGATAAAAATCCAAGATTTTGAAGCTTTGCAACCAGTGGATAAAATGCAGGTATATGGATTCCATTTGCAGTAAAATAACCCAGCTGGTTCAGGTACATAGATAAAAATAGCATCAGGTAGCTAAAAAAGCGAAATCCTTCATGTAATTTCTCCAAATCTTTATCTTCGGTCATTGGTGTTTGTTTTATCAGTGGATTTTCCTTTTCCTTGATTTATTTCAAAAGTTTGGCTTTCAGAATATCCTTGTTTTTCAGGTTGAAGCTGAGTTTTCTTCCGGTGTTGCCCAATGCTTTTTCACCCAGTTCGATCTTCAAAATCCGCTCATCCGGGATGGTCATTTTTTCAATCACAAATACTTCCCGGACAGTTACATCTCCCGGAATTCGCTGAACCTTATTTCGTTGGTATTCGGGGAAAACCTGGTATTCCTGAACATTGGTCGCTTTGGCCTTTTTCTTATCGGTAATCCAGAAATTAAAGCTTTCCACATCGTAAGCCATATTGGTCTTATTGGTAATCTGAAGTTCAAAAAACAAAGCATCGTTTTTCAGAAAAATGGAATTGAGTCGAATTTTAATCCTGTCTTTTTCAGTTTTCCGTTTGTGAAACTGATGTTTGTGCTTATCCAGTACCTGATCACATAGATCTTTCAGCACATAGTCAGGCATCAAATTTCCGGAGAAAGTCATTGCCTTTTGTGAATCAAAAATTTCAATCGGATAAGTGATCGGCGCATCATTACCATATTGGAGTTCAAACGAATAGATGCGGTCTGCACAAACCACTGTCAGAGAGGTAGGCTTTTCGAAAGGCTGTGTGGCTTTGATACGGATCAGATTGGACAATTCAGGAACTACTTCTGTTTGAACCAGTGAGTAATCACCGGCTTGCACATACTTCACTTTATCCGGACAAACCAGATGGCTGGTCTTGGTATCGGATATTTTCAAGACATTTTGGATATTCTGAATAGTTTGAGCGCTAACCGAAATTTGGATCAGAGCGCAAATGAAAATAACAAAAAATGCTTTCATGGTTATTTGCTTTTGTTGATTAAATAAACGAGGGTATTTTTCTTGATGGTGACTTTTTTAAGCTTGATCATTTTTAACAGTGTCTGGGCTGTGCGGTCAGCAGCCTGGATCCCTGCATAAGTCAGGGGATTATTTGTGACCCCAAACATGGAAGAGGTATTGGTACTGCTTCCCACTTCCTTGGCAACTTTTCTGGAAGCGTTATCCGGAACATACAGACCGGGCATTCCATCCAAATCGCAAACCGTGATTTGAACCGGAACAAACTTTTCACCAACCGGAATTTGCATGACTTCGATCTGTAAGCGTTCATTGCTGACTTCACAGATGCCGTACAAAAATGTGTTGGCCGGGATTTTAACACCGTTCAGCCAGGCTTCTTCCAGTAGCCGCAGTTTTACGCGGTTTCCGGTCAGAACGGTGGTAGTTTCATAAACTTCTGCTTCAATCATAGGAACGGCTGTTTCTTTGGGTTTAAAACCTGACTTTCCGCTTTTCTCCAAATTAGAGCGCTTGTTCTTCTCTGCTTCCAGCTTTTCTTTTTGTGCTGAAGTTTCTTTTAGCATAAAGCTGAGCGAATCATTCTTTCTGGCCAAATCCTGATTTTGCCGAAAAACCTTATCCAGCTCTTCTATACCAGTGGACGGCATTGAAACCGGGGCTTTCTTAATGTCAGTTTTGCTTTCTGCCGGTTTATCCTGCTCTTTGACAAAACCGTCATCATTGGTTTTAACTCCGTTCTGGCTGTTATCCATATCTTTCCGGACGGTTCGTTCTTTTTCGCGGATATGTGCCATCAAATCGTTGGAAACATCGGCATTCAGTTCCGGGACAGGGTCGCGCTGGTAAATATGCTTTTTGCCGGCAAGTAACTGTTCTTCTGTGATGGGTTCATCTGCCGAAGCTTCTTCTTCTGTTGAATCAGTTTCCCCGTCAATGTTGTAATCATGGGTCGTTGTGACTTCCTTTTTCGAGGAATAGTTGTCCATTTTGTCGTAAATCGCAATGTTTCGATCAGCATCCGGCAGGGTGTAATTGGCTCCTTTTGCCGCTTGCTGCTGTTGATGCTTCTGTTCTTCCTTTTCTTTCATCGTTCCCCCACCAAGTACATAAAAAATCAGCACAATAAAGGGGATCAGAACCAGTGGAAGAAAAAGCAATGGTTTATTTTTTTTCAGGTATGCTTTCATGGATTTGCTTTTTTAATTCGTTTTCAAAGGAATCAACAGGCATTTCAAATGAGAGGGATTTTTTGTTTTTTAGCGTTTTGTTGAGCTTTGGATTTACTTCGCTAACCGGCTGGATGGATTCATGGGTCAATACCGGCTTGGGAAAAACAATGAAAGAAAGCAGGTACACCAGAAATGATGCACAAAGGATGATACTCCACTTTCTCTTACGTTTGGCCGGATCAAGCTTTTTATCTTTTTGGTCTATCCGGTCGATCCACTGATGAAAGCGGATGGTTTCACTGATCCGGGCAACGAGACTTTTTGATTTGTTATCAGCCGGTTTTATCTTATCCTGACCGGTATGTTCTTTTTGATCTTTATGATTTGAATTCATAATCATTGATTTTAAGAGTTAAAAGGATTTACGTTTTTGTGTCTCAATATCTTTGTTGTCCGTAATCAGCCAGTCTTCGATCAAAAAACCATGTGGATTATTATCGGTTCGGGAGATATTCCGAAGCCGCCCGGATGTTTCCAGGTTGCGGATCGTGATGTTGGATTTGCGCACAATTCTTTGGCGTCCGAAAAACCGGAACTGGTAAGGATAAGCGGAGAAATAGATCTGCACCGAATCGGTCAACAGGGTCATACTGATGTCGGAAGCAATAACCTGGTTATACACATTGTTTTCCTTGTAAGACTGGTATTGCTTCATGGCCGATCCATCAGCCAGATAAAGGGCTTCCCGTGCATTGTTCTCGATGTACTGTTTATCAGGCTCCATCGTAAAGAACAGCTCATGGAAGCGTTTCACATGGTCTTTGGCTTCGGCAGGACGGTTATCCGTGATGTCGGAACGAAGGGCCAGCAGTAGGGATTTGCCATTATCCAGCACATAGATTTTCTGGCGGGAGCGTTCAACCAACTTTATCGAGCGGGTGAAAACAAATGTGCTGAAGCCGATCAGCAGCAGGCTAACGGCCAGAAAAATGTAAACGGTAAACCGGAATTTTCGTTGTATATCAAAAATCTTGTTCATTTTTCAATTGATGATTTTTTATTGATTATTGATTATTGATTATTAGATATTGGATATTGGATATTTCTTCCGATTATTTCATAGCTCCTTTGGTAATCATCATCATGGCAGCGGTCTTCACCATGCGTCCCCCACCCGTTCCGGTTCCTGATGCGCTCACGATCCACGAAGCGATTTTGGGCACCATCATCAGGCCCACAATACCGCACACCGGAACGACCATGTTGGAAACATAATAGAGCGAGGGCTGATAAATGAGCGTTGTTTTGGTCAGGGCAATCTCAATATCGAGCACATAGATCAGCACTTCCTGAACCAGTGAAAGGACAAGCATGGCAATGGGCAGGTACAGGTTCACGTTCACAAACCGGGCGATCCATTGCAGGTAATTATCCTGAAAACCATCGAAAATGGAAATGGCAAACACCAGCGGACCAAAGATGATCAGCAGCACACAAAAAACGGTTCTGAGAAAAGCGATCAGGTAAACCAGCGCCTCGAAAAAGGATTCCAGCAGTTGCCGGATGCCGTCCATCAGGTAGAAGTTGATCTGGTGCTGCAAAGCCCAACCGGAAACGATGTTGTAAGTGGTCAAAAGCAGGTTAACCCCTTTGTCCCAGAGGGCGGCTTCTTTCTCCTGGTTTTCCTGAAATGAGGGTAAATCAGCCGCCAGGATGGCATCCTGTTTTTCTTCGAGTTTGGCCGCAACAATGTGTTTTTTGTCCGCATAAACTGCTTCGGAAAGTTTAGTCAGCCCTTTGGTGGGAACCATCAGCAGGTGAACAAAAGGGCTCCAGAAGGTTATCACCAGCACCAGGGCAAAAGGCCGGAGAAGTGGCAACAGGGAGATCGGATTGTCAGCAATCAATTGCTCGTAAATCCGTTTGGAGATATAAAGGAAGGCGGCAATACCTCCAATGGCGCGAGCCATGCCAGTCAGCAACTGGGCATTGTCCAGACCTCCCTGTACCAAAACATCGGTAAACCGAAAAAAGCTTTGGGTATTCATTACTTGTAATAGCATGAAACTAATTATTAAATGGTTAATAGCCCCTTCAACCTTCCGGCAGTTGTCGGAGAGGAATAAGCGGCAAATGATCAATAGTCAATCTGTTTTATTCTTTCAGGAAAGCATAGGATTGGGGAACATTGGCATTGAACGCCTGAAAGTACCGCACCTTTCGGTAGGTGTAGTCCACCTCGCCCATCTGCTGGTTCAGTTCCTGTTTGATCTCTTCAAAGGCTTCCAGCTTTTTGCCGTGATCGGTCAAAAACAGGTTGACGGCGATGAACCGGGTGAGCAGTTCATCGGCTTCCTTATGGTAGGTTTGCCGGAGCCATTTGCAGTTGTCCAGCTTATCCATGTTGTCGATGCTGATGTAAAGCCGGATAAAACCGGAAGCGATACTGTACACATCGGGAAGCTGATCAGAATTGGAATCGAAGATCTTCTTTTCAATGTCCCGCTGTATTTCGGTATTGTTTTTGATCTGCTCCGTTTCTTCCTGCCTTTTCTTCATTTGCGACTTTTCCAGCAACTTGGCAGCTATCCTGAGGAAACTAACTTTCAGTTCGCTGGCGTAATCCCCAATGTCATAGGTTGGTACGGACACCACTTCATAGTAATAATGGGTCGGCCAGAGCCGGATAAACTCACGGGGAACCGGGAAGAGATTGCCTTTGAAAGCAATAAAGGTCAACGGATATTTGCCGTTCATTTCAGGATAAGTCCCATTCCAGGATTTGATGTCAATAATCTGTGCTTTAAGATTTTTTCCGGCAAAGAGCAACGACAGGGCTGTTACCAGAATTAAAAAGTGCTTCTTCATTACGGCCTAATTATAAAGGGTGTAGTAAAAGGCAAACTGCTCGATCTGCCCGGCATTAAAACTTCTCTGATAGGAAGCCCATGCCAGTTTATTATAGAGGTAACAAAGGGTTCCGTAGTGCTTTTTTACATCCACATAGATACCGTTGATGGCATCGTACCTTTGTTTGTCGTCCATCATGAACAGATCATCTTCAACGATGGTATTTAGGATGGAGGTGACCAGCTGGCGGCTGTCATCCAGCACCAGGTCAAAAGATTCGACGATCACCACCGCCTGGCGCGTGGTAAAATTCTCGTCCTGAACCAGCAAGGGCAACTTGGTGGTGTAGATGTTGATGATCTTGTCCAGCATCTCCTTGGTCTGCTTGATACGCTTGTAATCCTTGATCAGATAGCTGACCTTTTGAAGGCTTTCCAGCTTCTTCTTGTCGATGCCTACCAGTTCCTGGGTCAGGCCCTTGATGTCGCCGTTCAGGATCTTGATCAGCACGTTGTACCAGTTGATCTCTGAAAGGATTCCCTTTTCCTGTTCCCACAAAGCTTCACGCTGGATGCCGGCACCCACATCACTTACCGGTGCCGCGGTCTGGGCATGGGTGTTTTTGGTCGGCAGAACGCTGAAAAATACAATAACCAGAATGGTTAAAAATGTGGCTTTTGTTTTCATAGTTGTCATTGTTTTTGTTGATTTTGTTGATTTGTTTCTGTTGTTCAATAATATTTTCCCGCCTTTTTGTTCCCCTCCTTTGGAGAGCTTGTTCCGGTTCACCGGAAGGTTAGGGGAGGCTCATAAGGATTTCGACAAAGGATTGGTTCTGCTCCTGATTAAGCTTTTGCAGGATCATTTCCTTTTCGCTTTGTTCAGAGGTGTAACAGTAGTATTCGGGCTTGCTTACTTCCAGTGCATAGACCTGGGAGTAGCTTCCAAGGCCGATAAAAACTTCCTTGAGTTTTCGATCAGCCGGAAGATTTTTGTTGATTGAAAGGATCTGTTCTTTCTGGAACTCTGAAAGACCAAGGGTATCGCTGATGCCCTGGAACTTGTTCCTGAATTTGCTCATATCAAGAAGGATTCTGGTGTCGGCATTGTTGATGATCGCATCACGGATCACCGGAGAAGAAATCACATCGTCCACTTCCTGGGTGACCACCATTGCTTCGCCAAAAAACTTACGGATCGTCTTGTAAAAGTATTTGATGTAAGCGGCCATCTGGGGCGTGGCAATGGCTTTCCATGCTTCTTCGATGCAGATTACTTTTCGGACTCCTTTTAACCGCCGCATCTTCTGCATGAAAATGTCAATGATAATCAGGGTGGCAACCGGGAAAATGACCGGGTGTTCCTTAATGTTGTCCAATTCGAAGACAATAAACGGGCAATGGAAAAACTCATCGGTATCCATTTCCTTATTCAGCAGGTAGTCGTATTCTCCTCCCCGGTAGTATTTTCCCAGAATGAAAAAGTATTCGTTGCTGTTGAACTGGATGGATTGCTCTTTTACAAGTGTTGGAATGTAGTTTTGGCAGAAATCGTAATACCCGTTAAATGACCTTTCGGTTATTTCTTCGGATTCGAAGAATGCAGTCACTGAATGGGCTATCACATCCTTTTCCATCTCCGAAAGGTTTTCCTTGTAAATGGTGTAAATCACCGAAAGAATCGTCTGTTTGCGCTCAATGTCCAGTTCTCCTTCCAGGATAAAGGGATTGAACGAAATCGGGTGTTCGGAGGTAAACTCAACCATCATCGCTCCTCCCTGATCTTTGAGCCGTTCGTTCAGATACATGGTTAAGAGTTCGTAACTCCGGCCAACATCAAGCAAAACAATGTGGCAGTTTCCGCTTTCGGCATACTGGCGCAGCAAATGGTTGGTGAAAAACGATTTTCCAGAGCCTGAACCCCCGATAATGATCTTATTCCGGTTATGGATCAGGTGCCGGTGCATCGGTTCATCCGAGATGTCGATCTTTACCGGGCAGCCTTCCAGTCGGTTGGAAAGCCGGATGATAAAATCAGAAGTGCTGTTTTTTAATTCGCCCTCGAAGTTGGTCAAACAGCAGGCCTGCGGAACCTGGGTAATGAACAGTTCAGTTTCCGGAAGCTGCGTAGAGAAAGGTACACAGGAGAAAAACAGCATCGGCAGATCATGGGTATGCTGGTAAGGGAAGCAGTTCATCATCGAAAAAGCGGAAGCTGTTTCGCTTTTGTGCTGCTTCAGATCTTTCAGGGAAGAATCGAACAACATCACATTAAAATGGGTTTTCACGATCTTTTCACCGGAGGTCTGTACCTGATCCAGGAAGGTTTCAATCAGCCCCGCGTTGACTTTGTTCTCGGATGAGAATTTAGACAAGCTGAAAATCTTTTTGTAGCTGCTTTCCAGAAAACCTTTGATCTCCTGCTGGTCGGGAATGTAGATCAACTGGTTGGTGATGTGTGAAAACGGCAGGTGGTATGTTATCGGGTAAACCAATGATACAGGAAGGCTGGTCTGCGGATGTTGTGAAGCTGGCCGGAGCTCTGCCGGAATATGGGAATAATCGCTTAAGCTGAGAATTTCCACAAACTGGTCCATCACCTTCAGCCGGTCGCGAAAGTCTATGCCGCCCAAAGCCGGATGATTCTCTGTAAAATTAAGGCTCAAAAAACGTTCGATAAGTCCCAGGGAACGATCATCACCAATGGCTTCATCGCGCGTGATGGGTTCGCATGGAATGCCGTTCTGAGTAAAAATGGCAACAATGTTGGATCGCAGTTCGCCTATTTTGTCATACTGCAATTTCTCCAGGTTGCGCTCCTTTCGGGAAAAGATCAACGCCGATTCAAGGTAGCTTTTCAGAAGGCCTTTGTTCAGCAATGAAATGTAAAAACAGCAGTTGTGCTTCAAATACCGCCTTCCATCAAAATGTTTTAAGTAGGAGTCATTCAGACTGGCTGGATGGTTTTGTTGGGATTGTACGGTTAAGCTGGTCCATTCTCCTGATTCCTGTGATTGAAATTCTTTGATCAGAAAAAAATCCTGCTTGTGAATAAAACTTCCGGCAGGCAATAGGTTGATCATCCGCTGAAAAGTATCATGCAGCATGTATAGTTGTTCGGTGCTGTTTGATAGTACTTCTGGAAGCCGAAGCCTGAACCCAATAGTCAGATCAAGGTTATTGGAAACCTGAACATCACCGTTAAATCCCAGTATAGAAAGAATGTTTTCGATATTCTTGATCTTCATTTCTGAAATATTTGATGGATTCGTCGTTTGCAACTAATGAATTGGGGTAGTTTCCGGGCTGTTTGTTTCTTGCCCCATCCTTCCGGTCCGTACTTTTTCTGGATGATATTGAGCCGGTAGAGGTATCCGAAAAAAGCGGGGACTCCGATCAGCACTGCAGGAAATACTCCGGCCAGGATATAAAGGGCTGAGAAAAGCAGAAAAGATGTGATGATCCCATATAGCGCCCGGAATACCAAAGGGCCGGAAAGCCCTTTGATATATAACCGGGTGTCAACTTTTTTGACTGGAAATGCTTGCATCAGGCAAAGAATGCCTTGATGACCACTCCCACCAGGATCAGGAACAAACAGGCGCCAAACCAACCCATGATCGCCTTCTGGGTATCCTGGTCACCACTTTGCCATTTGATGTAAACGCGCACTCCACCTATTAGTCCTACCACTGCTCCAATGGCAATGATCAGGTTGGAGATCGGATCAACATAAGAACTGACTTCGGCAGTAGCCTGATCAATCCCGCCAGCTGACTGGGCTGCAGCGGAATAAATACCAAGAATAAAAACGGCTAACAGCGCTTCTGCCCGTTTAAAAAAACTTTGAACTTTTCTTTTCATGTGACTTTGAGTTTTTTGATAGTGAATAATTGATTATGACTTATGACTGAAATTGAATTTTCTCCAGGATTTCCGGATGAGATGAAAGATGGTCTTCATAAAACTGTTCGATGTTGTAACCTTCATCAATGCTGTTGTCGCGGTAAAAGTCAACCTTCAGGTCAACAGGTTCGATGTGATTAAAGGGAATCAGTTCTCCGGGATAATCAGAGGCGGAAACTGAAAAGGGAAGCAATCCTTCTGGATGGACTCCCATCTCGTCAGCATTTTCAAACAGAGTGCCGGTTGCCCTGCCTGACCGTTTCAGCCAGGCAATGATTAAAACAACAGCGTAGAAAAGGCTGCACAATAAAAGGAGCGTTAACGTAAACCGCGTCCAGCTAATGGTATTTAATCCAAACATAAAGCTTCAAATTTTAAGGTTTTTACCAGAAATATTTCTGACTGATTTTTCTTTGGTCCTGTGAATATTTACAAAACCAATTACACAAATTTGAAATATTGCAAGGAATAAAATACCAAGTTGTACCCAAGTTGGGTGTTTTATATGGTTAAACAAATTACTGTTCAATAATTTATTTTAGCTCTTTTTGATTTAAGATGGAAATCGCTTTGTTAAGCAGATAAATCCAACAAATTGCTGTTGAAACAGTATGGCTTGGTTTGGAATAGCCATTTTTTTTCATTTGAGTTAAATAAAATTCTAAATGATCGAATAAAAGATGAAAATGGTCGAAAATAGGGAGGATTTGGGAAGCTCTTTCCGTTTCCGGAGTATTGGATTTGATGATAACCTTACAAAAGCGGGCGGGCAAAAGGCAAGTGTGGTAACTGAACTGGAATGAAGCGATTGTGTCGGGATGAAATGGAGCTTGTTCCCGGCTTTTTGTATAGTTTGTGTGTCGGGGAAAGGCCGGAGCAGGCGAAATGGAATTGGGGTTGGGAATCGCGTTAGTGGAAGGAAAGGAACCACTCTTGCCGTGGGGTTCAATCCGGCTTATGGGCTGAACGAGCGGACTGAGCGACCGGTTCCGGTGAGGTACGAACGGGATTAGGGAGCGAAAAGGCGAAGTGAAGCGAATGTGCCGGATGAAGTGGGGAAACTTTAGAGATTGGCTTTAAAACATTGCGGAATCACCTAAATAAAAGGGGAAGTGTGGTTCTGTTTGAAAAAGTCAATGCTGAAATTGAATGCCCTGAATTGAGCTTTAAAATAAACATGCCACTCTTCCCTATTTGATCGAGGCTTGTTCTCGAAATGCGGAGCAAATGGAGCGAACAGGCCGCAG